>JAGNBF010000044.1:9050-59614 GCA_018004935.1 Chloroflexota bacterium
ACCTGACAGGTTTCCGAAAGCATGTCAGGTCTAAACCGGGGTACCCCCTTAGCCTGCGGCACACCAAGAAGGATGAAAATGACGCCACACCTTTTCATTCCCATCCGTGTTTCTTCCTATCCGTGTTCCCTTCATCAGTGGCTATTTTTACAGGAGAATTTATGCCCAAGGCATTTATTACCGGCATTACCGGACAAGATGGTTCCTATCTGGCCGAACTTTTATTGAGCCAGGGTTATGAGGTCATCGGCATGGTGCGCCGTACCAGCACCATTAACTTTCACCGTATTGAACATATTCAAGACAAAATCATCCTTGCCTCCGGTGATATGCTCGATCAGGTTTCCCTGATGCGTATTCTAGAAGAACACAAGCCAGATGAAATTTATAATCTGGCCGCACAATCCTTCGTACAGACATCCTGGAGCCAACCCGTTTTCACCGGTGAGGCCACCGCTCTGGGAGTAACGCGTCTGCTCGATGCCATGCGGATGATTTGCCCGCAAGCCCGCTTTTACCAGGCCAGCTCCAGTGAGATGTTTGGCAAAGTACAGGAAGTCCCCCAAAAAGAGAGTACCCCTTTTTATCCCCGTAGCCCATATGGGGTAGCCAAGGTGTATGGCCACTGGATTACCGTTAATTACCGGGAAAGTTACAACTTGCATGCTACTAGCGGCATATTGTTTAACCATGAGTCGCCGCGCCGGGGTCTGGAATTTGTCACCCGTAAAATTACCCATGCGGTAGCGAAGATCAAACTGGGACTGGCCAATGAATTACGCCTCGGTAATCTGGATTCCCGGCGGGATTGGGGGTTTGCGGGTGATTATGTCAAAGCCATGTGGCTCATGCTCCAAAAGGATGAGCCGGATGATTTTGTCATTTCTACCGGCGACACTCATTCGGTTGAGGAATTTTTGCAAGAAGCCTTCGGTTATGTCAATCTAGATTGGCACGATTATGTGGTACAAGATCCGCAGTTCATGCGCCCGGCGGAAGTAGATCTGTTGGTTGGGGATCCCAGTAAAGCCGGTAGTAAGTTGGGGTGGGAACCTACCGTTGGGTTTCAAGAATTGGTGCGGATGATGATAGATGCCGATATGAAGCTGTTACACGAGGGAACGCAGGCAATGTAAGGAAAAAAGATTGGGTCTTGGGGATTTCGCGGGGTGCGGGCAATCCTTGTGGTGGCCCCATACGGGGCAGGCACAAGGCCAACCCGTACATCTGGTGTCAACTCCCTGAATTGCCAGAAACGCAAAAGATTTTTGTAGTGAAAGCATCAGACCTGACAGGTGTCGAAAACTTGTCAGGTCGCCCAAAAAACATGGGCATCTGTATGGATTTTGCCCTTCCCGGCGCTTTTGCGCCTAAGGAATGAGAATTAAATAACCTGCTTGCTAAGAGTGGCCCGGTGAGGAGACCGGCCACAGCAGTTTCGTAGGTTATTTTATTCTCGTTCCTAAACTGTTTAAGGCTGGATTTCGACAACAGTTCCCTCTTCTGCCCAACTGTAGAGCGCGGCCGCGTTGTCATTGCTCACTAAAACACAACCATACGTTACCGGGTGGCCCAGGCTATTCGTCCACAACAACTGAGAACTGCCCCGGGTGGGAAAGCCATGAAAGCCATTCATAAAATCTGAGGTCGGCACAGGGCGATAAATACCCATGAAATAGGGCATCCACAAATCCCAGTTTCCGGCGTAGGCATTGTCTACATGTGTTTGTATCTGGTAAACCCCTGATGATGTTGGACTTTCGGCAATGCCAGTGCTGACTGCCCATTCCCACTTCAAGATACCATCTTCATAAGCCCACATTTTCTGCTCACTGATGCTGATGATAATCCGTTTGTTTTCGATCACCGGTAAAGGGAGGAAAACATCCGCTGATGGCACCATGATACTTTGGCCGGGATAAAGCCCACTAAGACCAGGGTTGGCCTGTTCTAACCAGGGATAAGGGAGACCATACGCCTCGGCAATGCTGGAAAGGGTTTCACCTGATTGCACCACATGCTCCCGTTCCGGGTGGTAGATACGAATGGTGGTTTCCCATTGTCCATTGTCATAAGCGGCTAATAGAGTCGCGGCCGCGTCGCTGGCTTTAAGATATTGTGTTGCCGCTAAATTCCCCTCTTGTAGCAGAAAATAATCCTGTACTGCATTGCTGGCTAGCGAGAAAACAAAACCGGTGGGGGTATCGGAGACGCGCCGGGCCATAACCCATTGGTTCCAGATAGCCGGGGGAATACGCCAGGTGAGATGCTCATCCAAAATAGCATCGTAAGCCGAAACCGTCAGCGTCTGACTGAGATGTTGATTGGCGGCCGCGACCTGAGCCTGCGCTCCGGCCATATCTGGTTCTTCCGGGAGCATGGGTAGGGTGATAGTCTGCCCCGCCAGGGTAGCAGGCGATTGTTGCCCTAACCAAACCAGCGCCGCGTTCACATCCAATTTGCTTCCCGGTTGTCCCGGCGTCATTTGCACCTGCCCGGAAGCGTATATGAGATCCGGGGGAATGGGTGGCTGATAAGCTTCTGAGGCCAGTGCGATTAGGGTAGCATAGGCGATTGTTTCCCTGAACTGCCAGCGTGGCGACACTTCCAGACCCAGTAAAAAGGCGAGAGGTAATTCTCGCCATTCGCTCCGGATGCGGCCGCGTTGGTACGCCTCGGCCGCTATGGCTGGGGTATCCAGGGCATAACCCAATTCCGCTAAAGAGATTGGGCGCAAAGTCTGACCCGCCAGCACCTGAATGTTGGCCGTCTGGACCACCTGCGTGAGGGCGACTTCCGCTTCTGCCTGGGTAAGCCCTCCCAGGTTAACGCCCACCGCCGAGACGGCGGGGAAGATGGTCTGGCTTTGGTCAAACAGGGCATAGGTGCTGACCACTGCTCCCCCCAGGGCCAAGAAGGCGACCAGAAACATGACCACTATAAAACGTCGCCAGAACCGGTCGGGCGTAACCTGAGCGGCTGGGGCAGAGGCCATATCCGGAGACCAGTATTGGGTGGGTTGTTCATTAACAGGCGTGGCGGCTTGCGGCCGCGATTCCCATACTCGCACAATGGGTGGAGGAACAGGTTGAGGAGATGAAGGGTTGCCCGAATTGTTGTAACGCATAATGATGTTAGAGTGCAAGCCAACGAGAACGGTGTTGGTGGCACAGACAATAAATCAAAATTTACACAATTGCTTGAGCCGCTCTCCTGACCGTGCTCGTTAGACTTCGGTGGGGACACCGGCCACAGCGCGTAAGCCCTAATCTTAAGGCTATAGTTACAGCATCAGCAGAATAACTGGATCGTTCTTATTTGTCTGTCGTAAAAACCACAACCGGCATAACAGCTAAATTTCCCGGGCGCAGGTAAAAAGGGGGTGATATTGGGGGACCTGCGCCCAGCCGCATCTTTCACCAGGGGCACAGTTTAGCCCTTTCGCTGGTTTCTTTATCCTGAAATGTGGAGAAGATAGGGGCATGACCCTAAAAACGAACACCCCCTGCTGGTCAGGGGGTGTTCTTGCAGAGAGGATGGAATTGTTGAGCAACCAAAGTCACTCAGGCAGAGAAAACAAGGGAAGGGGTTATCGTCGTCGTAAAAAGGCCGGGATGTCCAGGTTTTGCGGTGAGAATTTAGGTGACACCGGTTCCTGGCGTGCCGGGGGAGTCGGCGGAGTTACATCAGCCATCTGGCGGGTAGGTGGGGGTGGTGTGCTGGGGGTTTGCGGCCGCGTATATTCCTGTGGCCGGTTATTATACTGTTGCAACACCTGTCGCCGTGATTGATTCCGTTCAAACCCTGTGGCGATGACCGTAATCCGCATCTCATCACCCATACTGTCATCAACAACGGCCCCAAAAATGAGGTTAGCATCAGGATGGGCCGTTTCCCGAATGATCGCGGCCGCCTGGTTCACCTCAAAGAGGCTCATATTCGAGCCACCCGTTACGTTAAACAAAATACCGCGTGCACCATCAATGGTCACATCTAACAGACGGGAGCTAATTGCTTGTTCGGCCGCCAGCCGTGCCCGGTCATCCCCGGAAGCCTGGCCTACAGCCATCAGCGCGGCCCCACCTTCAGACATAATTGAGCGCACATCCGCAAAGTCCAGGTTTATTAGCCCTGGAACCGTAATTAACTCACTGATACCTTGAATGCCCTGACGTAACACATCATCGGCCATACGGAAGGAATCAGTCAGACTCATCCGTTTGTCCGTCAACTCTAGCAGGCGGTCATTAGGAATAATGATCAGGGTATCCACATGCTCTTTGAGCCGTTCAATGCCGAGTTCGGCCGCCTGAGAACGTTTTGATCCTTCAAATAAGAAGGGCCGAGTCACCACACCAATGGTGAGGGATCCCTGTTCACGAGCTACTTTGGCTACGACTGGAGCCGCGCCTGTGCCTGTGCCACCACCCATACCCGCAGTGATGAACACCATGTCTGCGCCTTTTAACACCTCATACAACTCTTCCACAGACTCGTTAGCGGCTTTTTCCCCTTTTTCCGGATTGCCCCCAGACCCCAGTCCACGAGTGGACTTATCCCCAATACGCACCCGAGTGGGGGCGTTAGAGAGGAGTAAAGCCTGGTTGTCGGTATTGATGGCGACAAATTCGACGCTGTTGATGCCAGCTTCGATCATACGATTGACCGCATTACTGCCACCACCGCCAACACCAACAACTTTGATATGGGCAAAGTTTTCAAATTCGGGAATGCGTTGCATAAGGCTAATCTCTCATTTCGATAGGGTTCTGGTTCACAATAAGGTGGCTTTGTTGCCAGGGCGGGGGTCATAAGCACTGGCAAACTGCTCCAGGAAGACCCTATCCACCAGCCATTTGTTGCCAAACTTAATGGCTGGTAATTTGCCCCGCCGAATTAGCCGACGGACTGACTCCGGATGGATGTGGAGTCGGTCGCCTACTTCATCAACGTCGGCGTAGTTGTCTATTAACTGTTCCTTGCTCATGTTCAGGATGAAAGTGCGGGATAGTACAACAATTTGATTGTTGCAACAATACAACAAAACTGAGGTTCTGTCAAGAGACAATGTGGGATAAATTTGGGAAATGGAGGGAAAGGGAAAGGATATAGAGGCCCAAATGATTACTTACAGGAAGCGAGAAAGGGCAGTTTCAATCCAATAAAAGACCACAGATAGAGACGAGCGAATTATCTTGATCATCAGCGGGACAATGAGCGTAAGCAATTTCCTGACCCTGGTGATTTTCCAAAAAGCGGAGCATGAGGTAGATAGAGGAGAAACCACAAATACGATTTTGATCTCGCACCTGGGCGATTTCCTGGTAAAAAATATCAGCCTGACCGGCGCGTGTGGCGGCCATAAGCCGCTGATCGCTCTCTCGGATGGCTTGACGGCGAGGTTTGTCCATGGGGAAGGGGTCGCCAAAGTTAGGACCAACATGAGCCAGGTCTACGGAGGCGATAGCCAGCACTCGTTTTCCTTGTGTTGCCTCTTTGAGAACGTTTATGAGGCTATTCATTTGAGGATCCTGGGAGGGATGGGAGCCATGGGTGACAAAATGGTGGAAGGAGCCGCAGAGGATGGGAATCATGGGCCGGGGTTCCAGGCCCAATTGGCGATAGGTGTGATGAAGCCACACTGCCGAAAGCTCGATGGCGTGTTCTTGCCGGTGGTTCAGTTCCAGGGCGAAGGCGTGTTCAGGGCCTATCGCGGCCGCGATTCGTTGCACCATCTCTTTATCTGTCGGTAAAACCCCGTAGGGTGTTGCATACGCCTTTTCCGTAAGGGTAATGGTGCCTAAACCGCCATTGTGATCCGTCCCAAACATCAAAACAATGTCTGCTTCAGCCACAGCGGGTTGTGCCCGCCGCCAGACTTTAGCGTAAACCGGCCCTCCTCGTTGATAATCAATATGTGGTGAGATAATGCCTCGTCCTGACCATGAGCGCCAGCCATTGAGATTATCTGAGGCCCCATATTCAGCAAAAAGAAAATCTAGCTCTTCCGGGTCGGCGGGGTAACTCAGACCGGCCAATGCTGGGGGACGATGGGGTTGGGCACGATATTGGCTTAAGGCTTGCTTTCGTGCTGTCCAAAACCGCTCATTTTCTAGGAGGCATGCCTCATCCAATTGCGCTAAAGCATCTTCAAGGTGGTGTAAGGGAACGGGAAAACCGGCATCAGTGCTGAGAGCGGTTTGAATCTCGGTCAGGGTAGAGGTGCCATCACAGTAAACAAGCATTTGCGCCAGAAGAGGGGGAAAGATAAGCTGGTATTCGCTTAGTTGTTGCGGATCACGTAGAAGCCACATCTGTTGCCCTTTGTGCCAAACGGGCTGAAAATCAAGGGGGCGAATACGCGGTTTGTGATTGTTTTTGCTGAGCATATAACCTCATTTGCTAACAATGCACAGATGACGCAGATTTTCACATCTGTGTTTCTTCTTTTGGTTCTGGCTTGTCCCGGTTAGGGCCTCACACTTTATTAGTATTACGGGAAGAAAAATAAAATGCAAGCACGGTGGAGGCAAACAATGAAATGGTGCTTACGCTGGGGAGTGCTCGGTCTGGTCTGTTTGTGGTGGGGGGTGGCCTGCGGCCGCGATCCTGATACCCTCATTGTCCCTTCTTCTATTGCCCGGGCAACGGTTCCGCCCACGCCTACTTTGCATGCCAATCTGGCTAATGGTGAGGCCACCGCCCAAATTTTGCCGACATTACCCCCAATTGTAGGAAACGCGGCCGCGGGTGAACCCACCATTGGAGATAATTACATTCCCGAACTTGGCAATACCGGGTATCTGGCTCAGCATTACACCATTCGCCTGACCCTTGACCCAGCCAACCCCGAAATCCAGGGGTCTACTACCATTCAGGCCATTAGCACAGTAGATAATCTGGGCGAAATGTCTCTGGATTTTGTCGGTTTTCAGGTGACCGCTGTGGGTGTAGATGGAACCGCCGCCGCCTTCAGCCGCCTGGGGAGCAAATTGATTATTCGTCTGCCCTTTACGATGGCAATCAATAAAACCTTTACCATTACGGTTGCTTACAGTGGTACACCGGTGAATCGCCCGTCACCCTATCTGGGAGACAAAGTTACACGTATCGGACTTAATTTTATTAACCCGACTCATTTGTGGGCAATTTCCCAACCTGATGGAGCTCGCTACTGGTTCCCGGCTAATGATCACCCACGGGATAAGGCCACTTTTCGTTTTGAACTCACAGTCCCGATGGGCTTAACCGGGGTAGCGAATGGTAACCTGGTAGAAACAAAGTCGGCCATAATGGGTAACGGCGCGGCCGCGAATACCTTTTTTTGGGAGCACAATTACCCCATGGCCACTTACCTGGCTGTCATTGCGGTGGGGAATTACATTCGCCTGGATAGCCGTTCGCCCAATGGTATTCCCTTGCGTCATTACGTATTCCCCGAAAAACAAGCCGATTTTATGGCTAAAGTAGACCCGATTGTCGGGCCAGCATTAGATTGGATGGTCAATTATTTTGGCCCTTACCCATTCGATACCTTTGGTTACGTCATGGCTGATATACCACGGATGTCCATGGAAACCCAGACGATGGCCTTACTTTCCACAAACACCCTGAATGAAGCCACCGTCGTTCATGAACTGGCGCATATGTGGTTTGGTAATTGGGTCAGCCTGGAATCTTGGGCCGATATCTGGCGCAATGAAGGGTTTGCCACCTATATTTCGCTTATGTGGCTCACCCGTAATAACCCGGAACAATTAGAAATTTCGGTCACCAATTGGCGTGTCCCTACCAGCCCTGTTGAGCCACGACTGGCCCCCCCCTTGCCTGCCGATTTTTTGGGGTATAACAGTTACTACGCGGCCGCGGTCTTCGTCCACGATCTACGAACCACTATGGGTGATGAAGCCTTCTTTGCTGGGCTAAAACAGTATTTTGCTGAATATGGGGGTGGTACCGCTAGCCAAGAAGAGTTCCAACGTGTTATGGAACAGTCCGCCGGTCGCTCTCTGGAAGAACTATTTTATCTTTGGTTACCGTGATAACGCTTCCTGGAAAACCACCAGGCGATTTACCAAAGGGTGTGTTTCAAATGAGTTGAATAACTAATTGTTGAACTGTTCATGAAGCGGTAGACGCTCTAGGGCGATTGCCTATGTGGCGTTCCCCCACCCCCAACCCCGCCCCCAGGGGTGGGGAGTTTTTTTAAGGCGGGCAAAATCGGAGGTGAAACCCCCAATTTTGCCCGCCGAGTGGATTCCCCTGGTTAATCATTCAACAATTCACGAATTCACCGATTAATTATTTTCTTCCTCTCAACCGAAATGAAACACACCCTTTACCAAATCACCCTACATTTTCGCCCGTGACTGAACGCTTACACGACAAGATAACCATATCCTCAAAAACAGCCATAAAAATAAAATTCCTATTCTTCAATGAAACATAGAAACTTTTGGTTGTATTTCCCCGCATGACATGACTTTGGTTTGACGCTTTATGTTGACTTATTAGATAATTATCGTTAAGATGATAGCGATTGCGTCAAGAATATGTCAACTCCTATGGGTTGTAAGGCATAGGACAGGGCAGTTGTCAGCAATAAAAAATGCTTGATGCCCAAGATGATTATGACCCAAAAACTGTTTCGTCAACGCCCCCTACTCACACTCCCCCAAATTTTGGTATTACTAGCGGTACTGGCTGGTCTCATCATCGCCTTAGACCTGAATCGGCGGGCACAGGCAGGACGTGTGGTGGGATCAGGGGAAGAAGCATTACAGCAAGAACTCACTGCCGAGATGACCCGCCAGGTAGAATTACAAGCCACCCTCAGTTACGTGCAAAGTGATGCCTATATAGCCGCCTATGCCCGTGGTGAAGGGGGGTATGTACAGAACGGTGAAAAACGGGTGGTCATTATGCCTGTGGCCGCTGTGCCCGACCCCACGCCCATGCCCACACCAACTCCAGATCCCGCCCTCCAGGCTCAACCCTGGCAAGCTTGGTGGCAACTCCTGACTGATGCACCCTTGCCCCAGCGATAGAGCATGTTATCATAGGTGTTGACTTGACATATTATTTATCCAGTCGTACCATTAGTGGCACTGTGACACCAAGAGTCACCTATCCGACTGATCGCCCAGGCAACCAGAGATAGAAAGGGAATACGTCTATGAGAGGTCGTCGCACCCTTGCCCTTGTTTTAATTATTGTCGCGCTGTGTCTCCTATCCATCATCATTGTGGTTTGGTTTCTCCAATCAGGTAGTGGAGTTGCCGATACCCCAACGCCCCAGGCAGACGCTAATATCAGCGGCACCCCCACACCCTTAATTGTCACGATTGCACCCGAAGAATTGCAACTGATTGAGGTGGTTATTTCCATTCAAACAGTGCCTCGGGGCTGGCAAATGACTGAGGCTGAATTGGCGACAGAAATGCGCCTGGCTTCGGAAGTGGGGACAAATATCATCACTACGATTGAGGAAGCCGTGGGCCTGTACGCCCGGACGGATATTTTCCAGGGGCAAACCTTAACTCGTGATGTTCTGGTGGATGATCCTCGTGATATTGGGCGAGAAGATACAGGTCCCTCGTCTTACATTCCGGCGGGTTATGAAGCCATGGCCATTCCCATGGATCGCCTATCGAGTGTGGCGTATGGTCTGGATACTGGGGACACTATTGATGTAATGTTCTCTTTGGTCTTTGCGGAAATAGATGAAGAATTTCAGACGTTGTTGCCGAACGCGGCCGCGTTTGTCATGTTTGGCACAACAACCGGCGGCGAAGATCCAACAGGTGAAGGCGACACCACCGGCGAAGCCAGTCAAGGTGCACGCACCGTTTTCATCATAGACCCTTATGGTCGCTTTGAGGTTTTGTCAAGCGGGGACATTGCCCATGTTGCGCCCAGTGTGGATCAGCAACCCGTACCTGTTTCCTTTATTATCCAAAACGCCAAAGTTATTCAGGTGGGACCGTGGGAACCCCCACAACCCCCTGCACCTCCTACACCCACGCTTGACCCCGCACAGGCCCAACAAACGCCTGAAGGGATAGAAGCAACCCTCACACCAACCCCTGAGCCACCCTCTGTTTTGGTTATCGCTTTGCCACCCCAGCAACTCCTATTGCTTAAGTACGCCGTAGAACATGGTGCCGACGTGGACTATGCTTTAAGAGGCGTTAATGATGGTCAGTTGTATCAGATTACTAATGTTGAACTGGGCTATTTGCTAGAACGGTTCAACATTGAAGTCCCTCCCAATTTTAATTACACCATTTTAGTTCCTCCCGCTGAAGATAATAGTGGGGGACAACCTGGGGAAACCGATACAGGCGCATCAGGCGAACAATAGACCATGACAGCCATCCCTGTAGAAAGGATTTGACCATGCGTTTACGAATCTTTCTTATCCTTTTTTTAATTCTGCTAGTTGGCGCAGTTGCTGTCGTTCTGGTCGTGTCAAACTTTGGCGGGCTAACATTATTCAATGGCGGCAATGCCAATAATGGTGATACTGCTACCACTCAAAACGAAGGCACCCCCCAGGCAGAGCCTGGATTGCCTCTCCCTACAGCTACACCAGAGCTACGCTTTGTTGAAGTTCTGGTAGCCCGTGTGCGCCTGCGACCAGGAGATCGAATTTCTCAGGATTTGTTGACTGTGGAATTTCGTCCTGAAGACAATGTGGCAGTACGGGCAAATTACACATTTAGTAACCCGGAAGAATTAGAAGGCGTCATTGTGGGCACGGAAATTGCCCCTGGGCAGGCTATTCTTACTTCGATGTTAGCTCTCAACCCCACCGATCTTACTGCTTCTGGGTCCGACCTTTCCCTGTATGTAAACCGGGGCAACGTAGCCGTAGCTTTTCCCATCGATCCATACACTGGTATTGGGTATGCCATGCGTCCAGGTGACAAAATAGATGTCATGATGACCCTGGTGTTGCAACGGGTGGATGAGGAGTTTCAAAGCGCTTTACCTAACCAACTCGCTATTGTTGATCCCGACGCCCTATTGAATGGCACAGCCTTTCTTTTTGAAGATACAGTGAATGGTCGTCTGGAATTTATCCCTGAGATCAACAAAATCGGCTTTATCATACCCGGTGGCTTATCGGATGGGGAATTCATCATTTATAACCGGGCCGTAACACAATTGACGATTCAGCAGGCGGAAGTTTTGTGGATAGGCACCTGGGATGATCCGCGTGTGGCCGCACGGGGCAATGATGCGAATATAGTTGGCCTTAGCCCTGATTCGCCTTTGCCTACTCCCACGCCCATTCGGCCCCGCACTGAGGCTTTTCCTGACCTGGTAGTGATGAGTATGACGGCTCAAGATGCCCTGGTATTGAAATGGGCATTGGAAACGGGCATTCATATTGATCTGGCTTTACGCGCCCAAGGTGATGAAACCGTTTATGTAACGACTAGTGTTAGTCTGCCGCAAATGGTAGAACAAAGTGGCGTCACGATTCCTGAACAAGGGGAATTCCGTGAATACCCTGCTATTAGTGAAGTGCCTACGCCGGGTGTTCCACCTCTCTCACCTTCAGGTGATTTGATACCTTAATCAGGGAATAAAAACCGACGTGTAAATGCCGGTTATGCAGGTTAACCTGTATAAGGTTGAAAACAGATAAAGTATAAGAAGAAAGAGTCCCTGGCTTTGTAGCGAGGGACTTTTTGTTAAGGGTTTATTGACATGAGCGAAGGGTTTTTACCCCCCCTGAAAGAACGACCAGCCGTAACGGTTGATGTGGTTATTTTTTCTTTGCTTGAGGATGATTTGAAGGTTCTATTGGTGCAACGTCACCGCCCACCATTTTTAGGATTGTGGGGTATACCTGGTGGTTTTGTATATATAGAGGAGTCATTAGCGGCCGCGGCCGCACGCAAGTTAGATGAAGAAACCGGTGTGACGGATGTGTACCTGGAACAGCTTTTTACTTTTGGTGAGCCTGGGCGGGATCCACGCACACGTGTTATCACCGTGGCCTATTTTGCCCTTCTCCCCTATGCCACCATTCGGGAATTAGATGAAAATGCCCGCTGGTATTCTATGAAGAAATTGCCAGAATTGGCCTTTGATCATCTAGAGATTATTCAGTATGCCCTTACCAGGTTGCGGTACAAATTAGAATATACCACAGTAGGTTTCCAACTCCTGCCAGATGTCTTCACTCTATCCGAACTGCAAAAAGCGTATGAAATTATTTTGGATGAAAAATTGGATAAACGAAATTTTCGACGCAAAATCCTCTCGGCTGAAATTTTGCAGGACACGAATAAGATGAAACGTGATGGAGAGGGGCGCCCGGCTAAACTGTATGGCTACCGGGTTGATGCGGTTACCGAGGTTAAAACACGGCGTTTGTTTCCCTGACAAACGCCCTGCGTGTGCTTTTTCTTGCGGTGGTTACTGGGGAGAAGCTACCCACAGGGCTTTCACCAATTCCATACCCAATACAATCTCATCTCGACCCAGGCGTAACCTCATGGGTCCGTTAAATGGCGCACGCCCGGTGATTTCAAATTCGACATTAGGCACAACACCGAGAGAGGCAAAATATTTCAATTTTTCCGGCTCGTGGGTACGTACCCGGCTGATGATCCCTTTAAAACCAATCCCCAAATTAATTAACCCCATGTCATCTAGTTCAGCCACTTGCCCGTTCTTATCGGGGATAGGTTCACCATGGGGACAGCGGGTAGGATGGTGAGCCATGTAGGCCATACGCTCTGTCAACGCATCATTTAGCCCCTGCCCTAAGGATTCGGCATGTTCGTGGGCCTCATCCCAGGTAAACCCCATAACGTTGACCAGGAAAACTTCTAGAATGCGATGCCGCCGAATTTCACGCAGAGCTTCCTGGCGACCAAGCTCTGTTAACTCTACTCCCTGGTAGGGGACATGCTTAACATAGCCAGCACTTTTCAATCGGCGTAACATGCGGGGTATGGCTGGTGCAGAGACGTTCAGGCGTTCAGCCAGACTTGTTGTATTGACAGTTGGCGAATTTTCTTGTAGACGATAAATTTCTGCCAGATATTCTCGCATGGCCGCACTGGGCGTCATGGGCAATTCTCCATTAGCAAAATAGGTGGCGACGTGATGAGATCATATCTTAAATGGTTTATTGGGGACAAACAAGTTTGGTTATCTTTAAGGCAATAAAGTTTATCGCAATGATTTGTTGCATATTTTCCCTTAATGATGCCCAAGGATGTAGTATGACAGGAGAAAAGAAAGTCAGTTGCCAGGGATTATATAAATCCTTTGCCGACAAAAAAGTCGTGCGGAATGTCTATTTGAATGTAACCGCTGGTGCAATTCTAGCTTTGGTGGGACCAAGTGGTTGTGGGAAAACGACAACCCTGCGTGCCATAGCCGGGTTTGAAACATTAGACAGTGGCCGCATCGAAATTGCTGGTTTGGTAGTAGCCGATGAAGGGCGTCACTTGCCACCCGAAAAACGGCGAGTAGGGATGGTGTTTCAGGATTATGCCATTTTCCCTCATTTAAATGTCGCGCAGAATGTGGCTTTTGGGTTGGGGCGAGACGCGGCCGCAACCCAACGTACACTTGATATGTTAGCCTTTGTGGGGCTTGAGGGGTTAGGGAGTACCATGCCCCATGAACTCTCTGGGGGCCAACAACAGCGTGTGGCCTTGGCTCGTGCCCTGGCTCCGGAGCCAGCTGTTTTATTGCTAGACGAGCCATTTTCTAATCTGGATTACACTTTGCGTAAACAGGTACGCACCGAAATCCGTTCTTTGCTCAAACAGACGGAGGCGACGGCTATTTTTGTGACCCACGATCAAGAAGAGGCGTTGTTTATTGGCGATCAGGTGGCTGTGATGCACCAAGGGCATATTGAGCAGGTTGATACGCCTGAAAGGGTCTTTCATCAGCCTCAAAGCCGCTTTGTTGCATCATTTGTTGGTGAAACTAGCTTCCTCCCTGGTATCGTCACAGAACGAGGTGTAGTGACGGTTCTAGGGGTACTGCCGCAGATAATGCGGTTGGGGGTGGGAACTTCAGTGGAGGTGAGTTTGCGGCCAGATGATGTCACGATTGCGGCCGCGGCCGCAGGCAATGGTCATATTCTTTCCCGGCAATTCATGGGCATTGCTCACCTGTACCGGGTCGCTTTGCAAGATGGCACCATTATACAAAGTTGGCAACCCCACACCCTTAATCTTTCGCCAGGTACATCGGTACAGGCAAGCTTTCTTTATGATCACCCCTTGACCTGTTTTGCGGGAGAGACTGTGGTGAACTCCCTCTGATCACCGATACTATGGAACGGGAATTATACTGTCAAAGGGCATAAGCTGACATTTTTTCGCCCTGTCGCCATCTCACTTTATCGTCGTGTTGGGTTTCCCCCCTTCCCTCTGGGATCGAAGGGGGATGGGTCTTCAGTCCAAACCTACCAATCTGTTGCCTCTAACAAAATGTCACTTTATGACCGTGGTAAGTATAAATAACTTACAGTAAACGCCACCCTCTAGCAGGCTTTTGGGCCTTCTCCGACAAACTGCTAGGAAAATGTCAGATTATGTCCTTTGGCAGTAAGCGTTCAGTTATCCCGCCCGGTGGTCAAACTACGGGGCTAAACATACGGAGCTTTGCGGGCTAAAACCCCAGGCCAGCGGCCTTTGTAACCATAGCCCGGTCGTTTTATGTCCGGGCGGGTCTGGTGGATAAATTTATATGACTGAATGCTTATCTTTGGCAGTATAGATATAGCATAATACCTGTCAAGCGGACCATGCCAATAAAAAAAGCCCTGACTTAGTCAGGGCTTTTTAGAGGCGACGACCGGATTCGAACCGGTGGATAAAGGTTTTGCAGACCTCTGCCTTACCACTTGGCTACGTCGCCAGGGGGGAAAGGAAAAGCAGGCTTTTGGCCTGCTTTTTTATGAAGAGCGGGCGATGAGATTCGAACTCACGGCCTTCTCCTTGGCAAGGAGACGTTCTACCGCTGAACTACACCCGCATACCATATGCAATTGTAGCAAACTTTTGGGTTTTTACAACTTGTTTGCTTGCAGTGCCAGGACCCAGACTTGAACTGGGGACACCTGCATTTTCAGTGCAGTGCTCTACCAACTGAGCTATCCCGGCGTTTCCTGTAAAGGTGTGTGAATTCTACCGAAACGCTGTCTTGCTGTCAAATTCTTCCCTTGTGTCGGGTGTATGTCACTTTTAGAACATCTTGTGTAGCAGTGATACGACGTAATGCCAATTTGTGGTAATATTCGCAACGTTGCGGGACTCACCTTCTATTCATACCCTTTTTCATTTGATGGAGATGCCTGTACAGCATGAACGACTCAATGTTAGCCCTTCCCTGGCAGAAACCGCAAAATCGGCGCTGGTTGGTGGCAGGTATTGTCATGCTAACTTTGGTAGTGATGGGATTTTATACAATTACCAATCCGGAGAGGCTGGCAGGTAGTATGTTGTTGGGGGGGGCAGATGTGGCTGGATACGCTTTCTGCCATCGTATTACCGATCGCTCATTTACGATTGGTGGTCGCCAGTTTCCTCTCTGTGCTCGCTGTACGGGTATGTATCTGGGGGTCATGCTGACCTTTGTCGTTCTATTTCTGGCAGGGCGTTGGCGCTGGTCACAATTGCCTCCCTTTAAGATTATGCTGAGCCTGGTAGGGCTGGTCGCTCTTATGGGGATTGATGGTCTAAACTCCTACTCCCACTTTTTTCCTGATGTTCCCCATTTGTATACACCGCAGAACTGGTTACGCTTATTAACCGGTTTGGGTACAGGCTTGGCGATGGGGGCTTTTGTTTTCCCGGCTCTGGCACAGACTCTTTGGCATGAGCAGGTATGGCAACCTGCCATTGGTTCCTGGCGTGAGTTGTTCGATTTGGTTGTTGTAGTACTCGCGGCCGCGCTTCTTATTTTCAGCAACCAACCCGTTATCTTGTACGTATTGGGGCTTGCCAGTGCCGCTGGTTTACTCATAACCATTATGACGCTTAATACTATGATTCTCCTGATTGTTACCCGTCGTGATGCGCGTATGATGACGTGGCGGCAGGCAACTATTCCCCTCATCATTGGTCTGGTACTGGCGGTGGGGCAAATCAGTCTGATTGCTTTTGTGCGTTTCCAATTGACCGGAACCTGGACAGGATTTCCCGGCCTGACGTGAACTGTTGTCCCTCATTGTTGCTTCCCTGTTATCTGATTACTCAGGAAACAGGCTATTTTTGGACAGAATTTCACCCTATAGGAGAATTCGGATATGAACATGAATATGCAAAGTGTACTGAAAGCGGCCGCGATCGGAGCCATCGTTAACGGCATTCTTGCCGTTTTAGGGAATGGCCTCACGTACGCCCTACCTGCGGTAGGGATCATCTCTTCCATATTTCTTTGTTGTGGTGGTTTTTTGATTCCTGTAGCCACAGGTGCTTTATATGGTTTCTTTACCCCAGGCAGAGAAACATTGTAACAGGCGGCTCTGGGTGGTGGCATTTCTGGTGTGGTAGCAGGTATTGCTTATGGAATCCTTAATTCCATCATGGTGCTTGTCCTGGCTTTGGTTAATGGTTTGGAAATTGCTGATGCCATTGCCGGTAGTACCGGAACGCTTATAGGAAGTTGTTGTGGTGCTGTTATTTTCGGCTTTATCCTGGGGGCTGTTGGTGGGGCGATCTGGTCTGCCATGCAAAAAGATAAGTAAGTTGAGTGGGTTTGTTTTAGCAGAAGACCCGGCCAAGAGTAAAGGCCGGGTCTTAGCAGATTCAGGAGAAATACAATGCAATCTCAACAAGGTGGTAATTCGCGCACAATTGTTATTGTGGCTGTGGTAGCGGTACTTTTATGTTGTTGCTGTCTTATGTTGGTAGGCGGCTGGTTTTATGGTGACGCCATTGTTCAGATGTTAGGAGTTTGAGCGGATTGCCTCTTTCCCTCACCTGTTATCTGTTCAGGTCTCAAGGTATGCCATATAGACCTTATAGATATTTAAGATAACTCCTCTACGAATTCGTAGAGGAGTTTTTGTTTGGTGACGAACAACTTAGCCTGAGCGTCTACGTATTGAGCCATATGAAAAATCATGTTTATGCTGGAGGGAAAAAATTATGATTGAAGCCATTGCTGGTATCAGCGCCGCTTTTGGGCTATCTAGTAGCGCGGGCCTCAATGCCTATATTCCCCTGCTTATGGTAGCGGTAGCCACACGCTTGCAACTGCTCAAGCTGGCTGAACCGTATAATATCATTGGTAGTGGTTGGGCTATCGCCATTCTGGTCGTTCTGTTACTCATTGAAATGACGGTAGATAAAATTCCTGCCGCTGACACGATTAATGATTTGATTCAAACCTTTATTCGGCCAGCGGCTGGGGCTGTTTTGTTTGCCGCTAATGCCCAGATTGTCACAGAAATGAATCCGTTCGTGGCTTTGGGGGCCGGGTTATTGCTGGCGGGTGGGGTTCATGCGACTAAAACGGTTATTCGTCCGGCTGTTACGGCGACAACAGCCGGGACGGGTAATTGGATTGTCAGTATTGTGGAAGATGTGCTGGCTTTTTTGATGTCCCTTCTCGCATTGCTTATCCCGTTGCTGGCTGTCTTAATGGTGATTGCTTTGATGTTGTTTGTACTTTGGTTGTATCAACGGCGCCGCCAACGACGGAAGCAATTGCTGTTCAGATAAACGGAATTTTGGAAAAGAGGCGAGCGATAGCTTGCTCGGTTTTTCCAGCCTGGGATCTAAGTAATCGTCCAAAAATAAGTTCCGCACAGACCTGACAGGTTTCCGAAAACCTGTCAGGTCTAAATCGGGAAGTTATTTTTAGATGTTCACTAAGTAAGGGTGTGTTTCAAATGAGTTGAATAATGAGCCTTTGGGAATTCAGGGGATTGACAGAGATGTACGGGCTGGCCTTGTGCCTGCCCCGTCTGGGGCAACCACAAGGGTTGCCCGTACCCCACGAAACCCCAAAGAACTTATTTTCTTCCTCTCAACTGAAATGAAACACACCCTCTAAGTAATCGTTCGGAAATAAGATAGGTGGCGCGGTCAGGAGACTGGCCACAGCAAACCGCTAAGTTATTACTAAGGGTGAGAAACTTTCTAAAGGGGGCAAAATGGGGACTTTGCCCCTTATTTTGCTCCCTTTAAAATGGAATTCGACGTAAGATCAGTTTGATCTATACTTGCCCTATGCGGAAACTAGCTCTCCCTCTTGGTCTATTTATTTTGGGACTATTAACTGCCTGTGGCCTTTTGCCCCAGGCAACCCCCCAGGTTACTGAGTCTCCAACACCCTCTGCACTTTCTCCTGCGGCTACTTCCCTGGTATTAACCCCTGTTGGAACAATTATCACGGTTGTTGAGGCCAGCCCCACGCCGATGAGTTTGCGTCTCTGGACAACTGAGGAAATTTCGCCTCGCAGTGAGGTGCGTGGTGGGGCCGTATTGGTGGAGCAATTAGAAGCCTTCCAATCATTGCATCCAGAGTTGATGTTTGATGTGCAGTTGAAAACGATTGTGGGACAGGGGAGTATTTTGAATTATTTACGAACAGGACGTTCTGTTGCCGCTTCGATTTTGCCGGATGTGGTGTTACTCCCAGCGAATCAATTGGAGATGGCGGCACAGGAGGGGTTGATTTACCCGCTTGATAGTTTGATTGCCCCAGAGATGGTGAGTGATTTGTATCCCGCGGCCGCGAATCTGAGCCGTGTCAATAATGTGCTGATGGGTTATCCCTTTACTCTCGTTGGTGTGGAGCATATAGCTTATGATAGCACTGCTATTACCACAACGTTTCCCATTACCTGGACAGCTATGATAAACCAGGAAAATAGCACCTTTGTTTTTCCTGCGGGCGACGATTCCGGCTCGCGGTTCATGTTACAACTATATCTGGCTTTGGGTGGGGAGTTAACCAATGTTGCCGGTCAACCCAATTTACAATTAGAACCCCTGGTGCAGGCTTTAATGTTCCTACAACAGGGACGCCAAACCGGTGTGTTGTTGTCGGAAAGTGATAACTTGACCACCAGTGCTGATACCTGGCAAATGTTCCAAACAGGTATGGTGAATGTCATCCCTATTGGGGTGCGCCATTTTTTGGATAACCGGGCTTTTGTGCCAGATAGCCAATACACGATGGTTCCTGGGCCTGACGAACCGTTAATGCCTCTGGTAGAGGCTTGGGTTTGGGCTGTTACTACACCCGATCCGACACGGCAGGCGTTGGCGGTGGAGCTGATTAGCTGGCTTTCACGTGATGCGACTATGGGTAACTGGACGATGGTAGCGGCGCAATTACCGGCACGTCGTTCTGCCTTTGCCTTTTGGACGGTGGAGCCTGGCTATGTCCGTTTTTTGCAGACGCAATTGGAATTGGCCGCACCCTTGCCCGCGGCCGCAACGCAGACTGTTATTACCGCTCTCAATAACGCGGCTTATGCCGTTATAGAAGGCTCAAGAACTGTAGAGAGCGCGGCCGCGGAAGCTGTAGAAGCCGTTATTCATAACTAAGGGCCTGTAAAAAATTAAGTTCCGTCAAGCCCTGACAGGTTTTCGGAAACCTGTCAGGACTAAACCGGGAAGTTATATTTTTACGAACCATAAGGACGAGGGGCTGGGTTCCCTTTTGTAAAGTTGATCGTAACTGTTCAGTTCAGAGACTATATGGTGCCATTTGAACGGTTACAGTTGACCTCAACCATGCCGAAAAACGCTAATGTGGCGTAAGGATAAGGGTTTAAGTAATCGTCCAAAAATAATCTGGGTGGCGCGGTCAGGAGACCGGCCACAGCAAAGCGCTAAGTTAATGGCGAACGATTGCTAAGTGACTACGAATTCTCAGCCCTGTCATGATTAGAAGGGAAGGTAGCTTTTTGTTTGCGCCGTAGACCTTCGACCCCCGCGACCATATCCTCAGAGAAGAACCCCAACATTTCCAAAGCCAGTGAGTGATCAAAAATGGGCGCGGCCTGGAGTAGCCATTGATTTAAGGCGCGTTTGGTGAATTTGATGGCATTCCGTGGCCCGGTTGCCAGATTGGTTGCTACCGCCATTGCCTTGTCCAATAATTGATCATCGGGTACACATAAACTAACTAGATTCATCTGTTCGGCTTCGCGGCCGCTGACAAAATCACTGGTCATCAGGTAATACTTTGATTTGGCCATCCCACATAACAGCGGCCAAATAATGGCCGCATGATCCCCTGCGGCTACCCCCATTCGCACATGTCCATCCGCCAACCGGGCACTTTCAGCGGCAATACTGATATCTGCCAATAAGGCAACCACCAGGCCAGCCCCTACTGCTGGGCCATTGATGGCCGATACAATAGGTTTAGAGCAATGCAGAATGTTGTATACCAGGTCTCGTGCTTCATCTAGAATGCGGCAAATTTCGTCATAATTGCGGTAAGCATTCTCTACAAGCTGTAAATCCCCGCCCGCCGAAAAGGCACGCCCGGCCCCAGTAATAACAACAACCGCCACTTCCGGATCCCGATCAATGGTTTTCCAGATTTCGACCAATTCGGTGTGCAGACGAGCATTGGCGGCATTTAATAGCTCTGGGCGGTTTAGGGTTAGCCATAAAATATGGTGTGGGCGTTTTTCAAAGAGGATGTGCTGGTAATCGCTGTATTCCATTGTCATTTTGGCGTTTGGGAGCCAACCTCTGGTTATAGATGTATTTTGTGGGTGGGTTATTGTTCTGGTCAAATCAATTTGACCAGGTGTCACCCCCCTTGAATTCCGGGGTTTGCAGGATTTCAGGGGGTAAATGGCTCAATGGGGGTAAATTCACCCCCTTTGCTCATTTGGCGACGCACGGTGAACAGATCAAAGGCCGCAACCACATCAATGGCGTCTAAGTTGGCAAAGTTGATTTGTTGCCATTGCTCCCGTGTGGTGCGAACGCTCAGCAGATAATCGTCACTGATTTGCCCGGTGCGGAGATTGGTGCGTTGGGAATAGGCCGATAAAACGATGCTGTTGAGCGCAGGCATGGCGGCAAAGAGTTCGCCAGCCAGACGAAAGGCCACGGCGTGAATGTGAGTCTGGTATTCTTTGCGCCGCTGAGTAGCGGAGCGTTCTTTAAAAACGAGGCGTAGGGTGCTTTTGTTGACGGTGGCCTGGGCGGTAGGCATATCTTCGATTTCCGGCAAGTCTACATCCAGCCAGACCGTATCGCCTGTATTGCCAAAGTCAAAAGAGACATTCGTTTCACGAGGCCAGGGGATGGCTTCGATGTGTTTGGCCAGGGTAATTTGGGGATCGGCTTCAGGAGGTTTGGGGGTGGTGGGAGCGGGGGTTGCCCGATGGAAATGGATGAGGGCGAGGGTTTCGTTGTTGACGCGGCCGCAACTTTCTTCCAACCACGTGACAATTTCTTTTTTATGGGCCTTTCTGTACGCGGCCGCATCCTGCTCTGGTAACAGATCGCCCCCATCATCCATCAGGCTCAACGTTCCGTCCTCATTCAACCCCAGCGTCACATCATCACGGACTCCCTTCACCTTACTGCCCCCCAACCGGGTGCGGTAAGTCAGCCCACTGCCCGGCAGGTCCACATTGGCATACGTACCTCTTTTACCCAAATTAAAAGAGAGCAATCTTCCTCCCAATGTCACACTCAACCCTGATTTACTCAGGTTGAGGCGAACACCGGGTAATATTTTGATGGATTTACGAAAGCGAATAGACATGGGGCTGACTAACCTCCGCGAAGCCGATCCAAGAAAGAACGAGATGTTTTCTGATCTTGCCGCGCCTGAAGTTCCCCTTCAAATTTAGCGGCTTTGGCTTCCGCGGCCGCGGCCCGTGATTGTAAGTTTATCCGGGCAGATCTTTCTTCACTGAGTTGCTGTTCTAACTTTTTTGTCATTTGGAGTTCAGTTTCAATGCGAGACACCTGCTTTTCCAGGCTCATACGGCTAGAGCGCTCCTCAGCCAGCATAAGTTCCAGGCGTTGCGCCTGCTCAACCTGAACCTGCAAACGGGCAATTTGCCGCTCCAGGGCATTTTTACTGTCTCGTTCGCGCGACAATTCAGCCTGGAGAATATCCCGTTCCCGTTGCAAACTGTCAATTTGCCGGTTGGCCTGCTCTTTGATCTGGTCCAGCAATTGCATAGCCGCTTTTGATTCTTGTTGAATTCTGGCTTCCAATACCTCAAACGGCTCCCGGTTCGCGGCCGCGTCCCGTTCTCCAAATACAATTGTTGCCGGACCTGCCGGGGTTGTTTCTGCCGGAGTCATCACCGCCAACCCTTCCGGGTCAAAGGCCGGTAAATCATCCAGCGGGTTATTAATTTTCCGTTTAGCCATAATACACCCTATCCACTAACTTCTGATACGCCACAGTTGCCGCATTTTCCCCCTTGGGATCATACTCAAAAATTGTCAGATGATAAGCTGGCGCTTCGGCCACCATCTGACTGCGCGGGATTGGTTCGGCAACCGCTTTGCCATAAACTTCAAGCAACGAATCTAACATTTCCTGGTCTAGATTTTGCCGGGGGACCATCATTGTGGGCACAATCGTATGAATGGCAATATCAATGCCTTTCATTTGTGATTCCCGAATGTTAGCCACATGTTGGGTAATGCCAACCATACTAAAATAATCTGGTTTGACCGGCACAATAGCCGCCTCCGCAAAATGGTAAATAGCCTGGGTAAAGGCATCCAGGTTAGGGGGACAATCCAAAATAATATAAGCAAACCGGTCTATAGCCTGGGCCAGACGGCGCAAGAGCGCGGCCGCGATGTTATATTGCCCCCCATCCTGCAAACTCCTCTGTAACAACGCCTGCTTGGCCAACTCCAGGTTATCTGAGGAAGGCAATAACCACAAATTAGGCCGTGGATATCCCGCTTCCGCACGGTCCGCCGAAATAACTGCCTCGCTCAGCGTTTGTCGCCCTAACAACACCTCACCAATATCTGCCATCCCCACATCAACCCCTAATCCTCGTGAACAATGGCCTTGGGGATCCAGGTCAACAAGTAACACATGACCCCGCACAAACATAGTCGTGTCCTGAAACGACACCAGACGGTCTTTTTCCTCAATCTTGTCTACATCCTCAGGGGATACACGCAACAACAACCGGCGCGATAACCCATGCGCCAGGTTAATGGCCGTTGTCGTTTTCGCCACACCACCCTTGCGATTGACGACTGCCAAAATCTTAGGTTGTTGTCGTCGCCTCTTCCGTGCCGCCATAGCTAAACTACCGCATTGCGTAGCGCCTCAACCCCTAAAGGTTCGCCCGCAAATAACTTTTGAATTTGTTGTGACCAGTCTCCTGACCGCGCTACCCCCGTTATTTCTGAGCGGTGACCCCTCATCAAAAAACGCTACACCCTACAAACCAGACCTGACAGATTTTCCGAAACCTCTCAGGTCTAAACTAAGACGTTATTTTTATATACACCCTAAATATGAGTCTACTGCAAAAAGCCCGGTTCCTGACTAATTTAACCGTCGCTTCCAGAGAAAAAGAAACCGGGCTTTTAACTGTTTTGACCTTTTTTCAGTGGACTCAAATATTGGTCTCTATCCTTCGTGTTCTTTCTCCCGCCCTCGGAAAAGCAATCTTACCGGTGTACCTGTGAAAGGAAATGCTTCACGCAACCGGTTCTCCATGTACCGCTCATAACCAAAATGAATCCATTCCGGTCGGTTCACAAAGAAGACAAACGTGGGGGGAGCAATACCCACCTGCGTGGCATAATAAAACTTGAGCGGCGTGCCCGCACGTTGAGTCGGGGGATGGGCTTCCAAAGTTTCCCGCAACCACCGATTCAAATCACCGGTTGCAATCCGTTGGTGTCGCGCCGCATGAACCTCTAACACCAGCGGCAAAATTTTACTCACCCGTTGCCCCGTCTCCGCCGAAATAAACAGTAATGGCGCATAAGGTAAAAAATTAAACTCACGACGCATTATTTCTGTAAAGGCATGCATCGAATGCGTATCTTTTTCTATCGCATCCCATTTATTCACCAGCAAAATAACCCCTGCCGAAGGTTGCTCCTGAAGCATACCGCCCACATGCAAATCTTGAGCTGTCACCCCCTCTTCAGCGTTAACCAGAAGCAGAGCCACATCCGCCCGGTCTAGGGCTTTTACCGCACGTAGAACACTATATTTTTCCACACCTGGGTCAATCTTGCCCCGCCGCCGAATACCAGCGGTATCTATCAAGGTAAAATCTTGCTCATGTGCCCGCAATTTGGTGTCAATAGCATCGCGAGTCGTTCCGGCAATTGGGCTAACAATTACCCGTTCTTCTCCTAACAACTTGTTCACCAGGGTAGATTTACCCACATTGGGCCGCCCCAAAATCGCGACCTTGATCGAAGGATCATCCTCTTCTGCCATGGATGGAGGTAAAAATTCCACCATAGCATCTAGAAGATCACCGGTGCCGGTGCCATGCAAAGAAGAAATAGCAAACACTTCACCCAGGCCTAACTCATAAAACTCATAGGCCGTATCAGTCATTTTGCTGGATTCCAGTTTGTTAGCCGCCACAATCACCGGCTTTTGGGCACGGCGTAAAATTATCCCTACTTCCCGGTCAGCGGCGGTAATACCAGCCTGTCCATCTACCACCTGTACAATAACATCGGCATCCTGAATGGCGATTTCTGCCTGCTGGCGAATAAGGGGTAAGAAACGTTCGGAATCTTCAGAGAGGGGTTCAGTATGCCAGCCAGCAAGCAGTTCGATACCGCCTGTATCTACTAACATGAAGTGAACACCATTCCATTCCGCTTCGGTATAAAGCCGATCCCGGGTTGTTCCGGCCACATCGGATACGACAGCCATCCGCCGCCCGACGATACGATTAAACAATGTAGATTTACCCACATTGGGACGCCCTACAAGAGCGACCAATGGTTTACGACTCATGATTTGCCTCAGAATTGGTTCACCCTATCTTTGCCCATTTGGTGTTGTGCGAGAGGATAAACATAGGGTGATTTGATGATTGGATAGGTTGATTTGTGAAATAAGGAACGGATTAAAGACGACCTCTGGAAAATCCGTTTATTTTTTAATCCGTTGATATAACCCGAGTGAACGCTTACCCGAAAATCTATCAGGTCTAAATCGGGAAGTTGCCACTAAGTAATCGTCCAAAAATAAGTTCCGCACAGACCTGACAGGTTTTCGGAAACCTGTCAGGTCTAAATCGGGAAGTTATTTTTAGATGTTCACTAAGTGAGCGTCTAAAAATAACTTGGGTGGCGCGGTCAGGAGACCGGCCACAGCAAAACCGGAAGTTATTCTTGGATAATTACTAAGTATAAAGTGTGTAAACTGTATTGCGTAATATGGACAGAAAAACGGGTGGGAAAGTCAACCAATGATTAAACGCAGGTACATTACGGGCACTTACTGGCCTGATTGTATCACGAAGCATGCTTTCTGTGGGCAAGGTGGTGGTGATGGCATCGGTTATGACCACGGTGACAAAAGCGGGTTGAGTGGATCGGACTTCCAGGCCGGTGGCAGTTACGACCACATTGGGGGTGATATTGTGCGTGCCTGATTCCAACCCCAGCAAATCCAATGTTACGCGTACATCTGTAGGGGTGAGGGAATCTAGCACCGGCAGGGGGCCATAAAGGATGACGCGTACGGTATCTACGCTCAGGGTAGCGGTGAGGCCAGGGCCTAGGGCACGAATTTCGGGCATGATGGGGACAACGGAGCTGGTAAGGATGGGTTCTATTTCAATGACCACCAGAATGGATTGTACTGCATCTAGATTTACCCCATCAGGTAGAATGAGTGCGGCTTGTAAGCTAATGGTTTCGGTGGCTCCGGTGATATCTATGGGTTCGGTTTGCAGACTTCCGAGGGTGCTTAAGACTTCGGGACTGCCGGTGACGAGAACGCTTCGGGGTTCGTTGGTGACGTTCAGTAAACGATAGCCGGGATCTGGTTCGCCTATCCAATTCACAACTACAGGTTTTTCGGCGAAGTCGGCCAATTGGGTGATGGCGATGGTAATGTTGATTTCATTGACGCTGAGGCTGAGGCCATTGGTGCCCACGACATTCCCTTGCTGATCATAAAATAGGGGTCGTCGGGTAACTACTAAGCTTTCCCGGGCATCTTCGAGAAGAATGGTGACGTGGGCTTCGGCGATTTCTTCGATGCGTCCGGCGGGGCCGGAAATCTGGATGGTAGACGGATCACTAATGGGGTCAGCACTGGTGTGGCCGCGAGCGGGGGTGCCTCTTAAGGAGACGATAACAGGGATATCGCGAGTGGTTTGCCGTTCCAGGATGACGACGGCAGTTTCGGGGAATTGGGAGAGTAGGGTTACATCTTCGGCGGCAAATTGTACTTGGATGGGGGCGGCTGATTCGCCAAAGGGAAGTTGACTCAGCTCTATGACGGCGTGGAAATCTTCGGGGCGTAGTTGAGTGAGGGTGGCTGATGGGCCGCTGATTTCAATGCGCACAGCTTCCTGAACAGTATTAGTAACGAGGGCGTTGTCGGGAAGGCCCTGTTGCTGAACGGTTAGTTCCAGGGTGCGGGTGGTAAATGGGTTATTTTCACGGACGGCTGTTACCCAGATGATGATGGCTAACACCAGGGATAACAAAATGGTGAGGAAATCGGCCAGGAAGTTGTTGGAGCGACGTAGCATGAATTCGTGAGTTCACTGAAAAAAGGAAACGGTCTCGATTTCTGTGGCGGTGAAAACCCTTTTTCAGGAGAGTCATTCGTGAACAGTGAACGGTGAACGGTCAGCGCCCATCCATCAGGGGTTTGCCGCGATTTTGCAGGAAGGCCTGTAGGATGGCATCAAGGCGGGCCGGGTCCTGACGGCGTAAGATACGCCCGTTGTGGGCAATGGCGACCTGGCCGGTTTCTTCAGAGACGACGACGACGACGGCATCGCTAACTTCGCTGATGCCGAGGGCGGCGCGGTGACGTAACCCCATTTGCCGGTCTGAGAGGCTACTGGTGGAGAGGGGCATGACACAGGCCGCGGCCGCGACGCGATCCCCACGCACGATTACCGCCCCATCATGTAGTTCTGTATGTTTGTTGAAAACAGTCAGAAACAGCTCCGGTGATGGTTCGGCATTCAGAACAATCCCTGTATCTATGTATTCTTGCAATCCGGTGTCTTGTTCCAGGACGATAAGTGCCCCATGCCGACGCTGTGAAAGACGCAGGCAGGCCTGGGCAATAGCCACGACCATAGGTGTGTTTTGATCCCGTTGCCAGAAGCGCAGGTAACGACTGGCTCCACCGAGCCGTTCTAGAGCACGACGCAATTCGGGTTGAAAGATAACGGGAATGGCCAATAACATGACCGGGAAAATGCGATCAATGAGCCAGCCCAGGGCTGGGAGCTGTAAAAAATTGGAGAGGCCCACAACAAAGACCAGGGCGATAAGGATGAAGGCAACAATACCACGAAGAAGTTGAACGGCGCGGGTGCCCCGGATAACGCGCAACACCGCCACAATGACGACGGTTACCAGAAGAATATCAATGACGCTATCTAGTGTCAGTTGACTGAGATAAAAGTTAATCTGTTCCAAAGCGAACCCTGTGCGGGGGGCGTAGTAAGGTGGCTTGAACCATCTCTAAGCCAAACTCTGCCGGAGTTGGGTAATTAGTTGCCGATAGCTGGCCGAATTTTGCGGGTTGAGGGTAAGGATTTTTTCGATGGTGGCAACGGCCTGTTCAATGCTACCTGCTTCTAATTGGGACTCCCCCAAACGGTCTAACAAGTCAATGGCTTTTTGCGGCCGCTTCTGTTGCACATACAACTTTGCCAGCATATCGTTCAAATTGGGGTCGTTGGGTCGCTGTTTTACCATGTCTTCCAGAATTCCCACTACCTTCGCACTCTTACCCCCCTTAATCAGTTGGATCATGTAGTCGTTCAATTCTTTGAGCGCACTCTTAGGTTGGTTTACCTTATAGTACAGATCTATCAGGGTAATCGCGATGCGCTCATCGTCTGGAGCCAGGCGGCGTAGCTCCTTATAGCTCAGCAAGGAGCGTTGCCAATCCAGTCGTTGCATATCAATATCCGCGACTTGATTGAGCATGCGCAATTTCCAATTTTTCTCCGGTGTGCCCCGTTGGGCCAGGTTGAGGGCTTCCTGAAAGGTAGCTCTGGCTTTGTCTACCTGGGCTAACTGATAATACATGTTGCCCATGGAGAGATAATTATCCAGCGCCCGGTCAAAGTCACCCATAGACTTGAGCAAGTCTATAAGGCGTGCCCGACTGACTAAATCGAGGGGGGCGATTTCAATGACCCGTTCATAGGCATGAATGGCTCCATTGAGATCCCCCCGTGCCCGGAAGGTGTCGCCAATGGCGGTGTATTTGAGCGCGGCCGCTTCGTTCCGTTTTTGGTGCACGAGCAGATCGCCCAATTGCAGGTGAGCGGGTAGGTAACTGGGTGATAGTTGAATGGCGCGATACGCTTCTTCTGCGGCCGCGTTGTACATTCCCCGTTTCGCATATTCCTGGCTCAGATAAAGCGATTCCAACACATGCTCTGACCCGGCAGTGATAATATCACCCAAAATCATCGTCCGATCAGAAGAAATGGTATCCAGACGACGGCGGGCTTCCTTCACCTTATCTTCCCACCCTTTGTGGCTGAGAAATTCAACCAGGGTATTGGCAAAAGCTGTGGCCCGTTCTGGTTCCCCTTTGGTGCGGAAACTGTGAGTCAGGTTTTCGTACAACTCAATGAGCCGGTCAGCCTGATCCCGTTTTACCGTGCGTAAGTCTACAATGCGCAAAACTGTGACGAAATGTTCCAGGGCTTTCTCAATATGTCCCCGTGCCCGGTAACATTCCCCCAGGGCAAAATGGCTTCCCAGGCGGTAATCGGTATCCTGAACAGCGATTTCAAACTGGGCAATAGCATCACTAAAGCGCAATTTGTCCTGGTAAAGCAGGCCCAGATTGTAATGTACCGCCATGTCCCGTGCTCCGGATTCGATGGCTTTTTCATAGGCACTGATGGCTTCGTTAGCCATTCCTCGGGTCTGGAAATCCAGGGCCTGAACAATAAGCGCATCTTTCATGGTGGCCGTCAGGCTTTCATCTTCGTCATCATCCCCGAAAAATACCTCGGCCAGCCGCTCCATAGCGATGCGTTGTGCTTCCTGAGCCGGGCTAGAACCATCGTTAGGGCCAGAGGGGACGGCTTCTTCCAAAAAGCTGGTCATGTTCCGACCAGTGCTGGGTGGGGTGGATGGTGTCTCGCGGGAGAAATGGGCCGCCAGGGATTCGCCTTGCCGCAGGAGTTCGAGAGCTGTTAGTACGTCGGCATCACGAGAGTCCAGTTGCATGGCCGCCTGACAGGCTTGCATGGCTTTGTCTGCTTCTCCCTGGCTTTGCAAAATACGGGCGATGGCCAGGTATTCACGTACTGCCGCAGGCACGACCCCTTGCCGCTGGAAGACCTGGGCCAGACGTTGGTGACCGCGTAGGGCATCTGCGTCTAGAAAAACGGCGCGATTCCAGTTTTCAACAGCTTCTTCAAGTAGACGACGGCGTAATTGGACTTCGCCAATGGCCAGGTAGGTCTGGGCGGCATCTTTGTGGCGTTTGAGTTGCTCCTGTAATTGAGCGACTCTCTGCAAATACATGATGTCACCCTGAGATAGGCGGGCGGCTTTTTTGTAGTTTTCCAGGGCCGGTTCATACCGTTTTAATTCATAAAAAGCCATTCCGAGGCCCGCATAAGGGGCTGGCTCATTACTGAACTCCTTTAGAGCCTTTTCAAATTCGCGAATGGCTTCTTCCCAACGTTGATCCCAACCGTAGGAATGTCCTCTTTCCAGAGCCTCTTCAAAACGAGCGCGATTTTGAGCCACAGAAGTACCTCGGAATGATGAAGAATGATGGATGTGGGGTGAAGGTTTCTCACCCGTTCACTTTTACGGTAATGGTTTATTACTTGAGTTTAGAGTTCAGAGCCAGATCTAGAGGGTTTTCCGGAGTAATTTCCTCTTGCTCTCTTTTCTCGCTCTAAACTCCAGTTATTACCGTGCAGAAATAAATGCCTGGTTTTTAGATGGGATACTTTTGGTGGGTACCCCATCTCTGGTTGTGCTGGGCGGATATAACTTAGCCGTTGTAATCTGGGGCCAATAGACGCACCAGGATGGCTTTTTGGGCGTGGAGGCGGTTTTCGGCCTGGGGGAACAGGACGGAATGGGGGCCATCGGCTACGTCATCGGTAATTTCTTCGCCCCGGTGAGCGGGCAGGCAGTGCATGACCAGACAATCGGCGTTGGCCTGACTGACGAGTTCCTGGTTTACCTGGTAGGGTGGGAATACGTTGAGTCGGGCGGCGGTTTCTTCTTCTTGCCCCATGCTGGTCCAAACATCGGTATAGATGATGTCTGCCTGCCGGACGGCTTCGGCGGGTTTGTCAGTGAATTCGATTTGTTGCCAGTCGTGGGTCCGGGTGGATTGGGCCAGGTGGTAATCTTCAGCACTGAGGGTGTAGCCAGCAGGGGATGCGGCCGCGAAGTGCATTCCCATTTTCATGGCCCCAAATAAGAGGGACCGGGCCACGTTGTTGCCATCACCCACATAAGCCAGTTTTAATCCTTGTAATTGCCCTTTGTATTCCTGGATAGTAAATAGATCGGCAAAGGCCTGGGCCGGGTGATTGTAATCAGAGAGGCCATTGATGATGGGAACGCGGCTATACTCGGCTAATTGTAAGATGTGATGATGGTCGAATACTCTGGCCATGATGCCATCTACATAGCCTGAAAGGACACGGGCCACATCGGGTGTGCTTTCGCGGCCGCCCATTTTGATTTCTGCCGGAGAGAGGTAGAAGGCGTATCCTCCCAGATGAACCATGCCTATTTCAAAGGAGACACGGGTGCGAAGTGATGGTTTTTGAAAGACCAGCGCCAGATTCTTGCCCTTGAGGATGGGCCGATTGCCCCCGGTACGCCATTCTTGTTTGAGGCGATGTGCTAGATTGAGCCAGTTTTGTAATTCTTCGGGTGAAAAGTCGAGTAAGCTGAGAAAATGTTTCATGGGTCTGTCCAGATGAGTGGTGAGGACTGAGAGCTAAATTCTTGGGGGGTTCCCCAATTTTACAATCCTACAGGTTCCCTAAAATTTAGTTTGGCAGTAACTACTAAGCGTTGCTTGAGCTTGTCGAAGGCAACACAGGGCTTTGACAAGCTCAGCCCTCGAGAACTTTAGTCGTTACGTTTGGTAAAAGAAAACGCCATAGAATAAAGTATAACACACGGCAGAGGATTAACGTAATGTGACGAAAGATGCAGGGGGTAATATGGGTTAGAGCGCGGCCGCGTCGTAGACTAACACGGTTTCGGTGGCTGTTTTTTCCCAGGAAAACTGCCGGGCCTGCACCGGGCCACGTTTCCGCAGATCATCTGCCAGGTTGTCTTCGATCAGGACAGAGATGATGGCCCCTGCCATACCCCTGGCGTCGTTTGGGTCTACGGCGAAGGCGGCACTGCCCACAATTTCGGGCAGGGAGCTGGCATTAGTGGTAACAACGGGCACGCCACAGGCCAGCGCTTCTAAGGGTGGCAGGCCAAATCCTTCCTGGCGGCTGGGGAAAACAAAACAACTGGTTTCCCGATAAAGCGAGGGTTTGTCCTCTTCCGCCACGTAGCCAATCCAACGGACATGCTGTTGGAGGCCGCTTTGTTGGATGACCTCATCGTAATCAGGGAAGTTGGGGCTGGTTTTGTCTGGTTTGCGCCCGGCCAGGAGTAAGGGGTAATCGGTTCCCAGGGCCTGTCCTACATAAGTGTACGCCTGGAGTAAGGTGAGGACGTTTTTGTGGATTTCGTAGCCGCCCAGATAAAGGGCGAAGAAGTCGGGCAGGTCGTATTTCTGGCGAATGGCCCGGTCGAGGATCAGGTTGGGTTGGCTGGTGAATTGGGGCGCGGCCGCGAGGTAAACCACCGTTACTTTGTCTTCTGGCAAGGCCAGGTGGGTGAGGATGTCTTGTTTGCTGGCCTGGGAATCGGTGAGAACGTGACTGGCTCCGCGTGCGGCCGCGCTGACCAAGGCTGTATACAGTCGGGCCTTCAACCCACGCCGGTATTCGCGCACCAGGAGTGTGGTGAGATCATGCACTGTCACAATTACCGGTATGGGCGCACTAAGGGGGGATCCCCAGTAAGGCACATGAGCCACCGTCGCCCCTATTTGTTTGCAGGTACGAGGAAACCCCACCTGCTCAAACCACACTTTCCCCCCATGCCCGGAACGGGTAGGGATGGGTTTTACCTTCACACTGGGAGGAACCTGCTCCAGGGTTGCCGGTTCGCCGGGGATTTGGGGGTAAATGAGGGTGATATCCAGATCAGAGATCAGCCGGTTGAGGTGATAAACCAGTTGGCGGGTATATTGGCCGCTACCAGTGTTAGGGCGATTCCAGAAGTAGGCGTTAAGAGCTAGGTGCATAAACAATTCTCAGGCTTGTGTTTTCCGCCATTGTGTGGGGAAATAAGTAGCGGCTTTACGGAGTAGACCGGATTCTAGATTGTTAGGCAGTGGTTCTAATGAAAAAACAGGTGAGTGCCACAGCGCCGATTCTACAAGAGGATAATATTTTAATTGCCCACCGGAAAAGCCGTACCATTCAAACAAAATCCCGGTGCTATCGCGACCAATTAAGCGCCTGCCTGAAACTTGCCAGATGAGGTCTTGAGGCTTAGGGAACATGAGGGCAAACTGAAAAAGTTGATAAAACCCTTTTCGTCTATCCCACTGCAATACCAAGTAGAAACTCTTGTTATTGTCTATACTTGTGCTCGCATACCAGTTTTCTACAACTGTTAGAATGGTTGCCCCTACGACATCGGCTTGAGTTTGATAATTTTCTTGAGTTAAACCTTTGGTCTTGATAACATCCCAAAATGCACCTGAAGCATTAGATAATTCTATTGTTACGCGTCCGGTTTTGACAACAGTCGGTAAAGTTTCGCGCATTTTGCAGGAAATGCCATAGCGAATGCTGGATTTTTGCAGAAGGACATCATAAATCCATTTACTTTCCAACGCCTTGCCATTAAAGGCGGCCGCGACTGCTCGTTCAAAATCACGCCAACCTGGCAAACTACCTTCCTCAGTTACCAGCATTCCTGAACCATCTTGATAGGTACTCAAAATAAGGCGTAACGCTTCAACTTCTGTGACGGTAGGTGGACGATCTACAAAGGGTATGGTCATAAAGCATCTACAATAGTCGAGTCGCTCAATTTGATTTCCATCTCATCTTTCATCAGTTCATCCGTTGTTACTTGAAATAACCGGGCAACTTTAAGAACAAAATGCACAGTTGGTATTTTCTGGCCTGCTTCCACTTCGCTGATATAGCTATGTGTGCTATACCCTAATTGATTTGCCAGCCATACAAGAGTAACATGATGGTATTGACGTAGTTGACGCAGTTTTTCTCCAAATCGTTCCATGATATTTACCCGAATTCGTCTTGCCTGATATGCAACATTAGTTCTATACTTTGCCCACGATTTTTCTTGACGAATAGAGTTAATCTGATAAAATGTCTCTAATAGAGACAGGCGAGGCTTACCAATGACAACTGATAATTACAAAATGCTTAATAGCCCTATTCGTTGGGTCGGTGGCAAATCACGCTTTCGCAAATATATCATTCCCCTAATTCCTGCTCATACGTGTTATGTGGAACCCTTTGCTGGTGGGGCCTGGGTTCTGTTTGGTAAACCACCAAGTCCAGTAGAAGTCCTCAATGATATTGACCAGGAGCTAATCAATTTTTTCCGTGTCCTTAAACAAAAACCTGAAGAGCTGATTGCCTCTTTTGAGTGGGAATTAGTTTCACGCGCCGAATTTGAACGGCTGGCGAATACAGATCCTGCAATTCTAGCAGATGTTACACGTGCCCATCGTTTTTACTACCTTATTATGGCTGGTTGGGGTGGTGAATTAGATTATCCCCGTTTCCAAACCAGCATCTCTGATGGGGGTCATGGCAATCGCTTGATTGGGGCTCTGAAGCATTTGCGTCAGCGGCTCGAACCCGTTTATGAACGTCTCAAGACAGTTATTATTGAAAATTTATCATGGGAAGAATGCCTCAACCGATATGACGAAGCGCGAACGGTTATGTATATTGATCCCCCCTATCCTCAAAACGGCTGTAACTATAAACACAATATGCAAGATTGGGAAGATCACCGTCGATTAGCAAATCGGTTAGCTCAGGCAAAATGCAAATGGATTTTGTCATCATATGATATTCCTGAAATGCACAAATTGTATGATGGTTACAACATCGTTTCTGTACAAACTATTTCAGGAATGAACCAAAAGAAAAATGGCTCAGAACGAGTTGTCAACCGAGAGGTCTTAATCACGAATTTCAACACAGAAACTCAGGATATTGTTGTACCTGAAAAGAGTTACGCTCTTGTTCAACCTGCCTTGCTCCGATTGAGTGAAGGGGATGATGAGGTTATATATCAATAGTGCCTACTCAAAGCGTAACGCCTCAATAGGATTGAGCGCGGCCGCACGGCTGGCTGGATAAATACCAAAGAATAATCCTACCACGAGAGAAAAACCCACCGCAAGAGCGATAGATTCCAGAGTCACACTGGTATCCAGATCGGGTACGGCAATGTGAATGCCAATGGCCCCCAGCCAGCCCAGGATGATCCCCAGCCCACCCCCCAAGACGGCCATCACTACCGCCTCTGTAAGAAACTGGCCCAAAATATCACGATAACGCGCCCCCACCGCTTTGCGTAAACCAATCTCCCTCGTTCGCTCTGTTACCGAGACGAGCATAATGTTCATGATGCCAATCCCGCCTACCAGGAGTGAAATACCAGCAATCGCCCCCAGAAATAAGGTTAATACCTGGGTAACTTCGCCAAAGGAACTGAGGAAATCCTGTTGAGTCAAAATAAGGAAATCATCTTCGTCCCGGAAACTGATGTTATGACTCTGGCGTAGGGCTTCGGCCGAATCAATGACAATATCGGCAATCGCATCGCTGTTTGCCCCCTGCACCAGAATAAAATCTACCAATTGTCTGCCGCTGGTCTGACTGCGGTTGTTGAACAGGCGCTCTGAAGCCGTACTTAGGGGCACGATGATCAGATCATCTTCACTGCCAAAGGTGCCACCCCCTTGTTCTTCCAGAATGCCAATGACGCGAAAAGGAACATCGTTGACCCGGATTTCAATATCCAGAGGGTCTACATCGGCGGGGAAGGTGTTTTCGACAACATCCTGGCCAATAACAACCACGCGGGAACGGGCATTATAATCGGTGTCGTCAATGAAGCGGCCGCGAACCACCTCATAGTCACGCACCGGGCCATAATCTGGGGTGCTGGCTCGCATCGTTGTACCGTAGACCGTGCCCCCATATTGCACATCCGCCCGGCGAAACACCACCGGTGCCACGCCAATAACCCCCGGAACCAACGCCGGATCTGATAAGGTGTCTACATCACTCAGAGCTAATGAGGAATCACTGCGATCAGGGTCATCTGTGGGTACGATAAAGACAAGATTCGTCCCCAGGCCAATGAACTGATCCGCGATGTAGCGAGTGACACCATCACCAATGGAACGTAAGGTGATGACAGCCGCCACGCCAATCATGATACCAAGCATGGTCAGACTGGCACGCAGTTTGTTAGCCTGGAGGGCCTTTAGGGCAATGCGAATGTTTTCGAGGAGTTTCATACTTGTTTGTATACGGATGAGTGCGTTGAAAGGGGATGCCCTATTCATAACGTAACGCATCAATCGGGCTGAGCGCGGCCGCGCGCGTCGCCGGGTAAATGCCAAAAAACAGACCAATCAAGGCCGAAAACCCTATCGCCAGTACCACAGAATCCCAGGCCAACGTTGGTTGTAGCGTTTCAGAGTAGGTAGCAATGAGAAAAGCCCCCGCCGCCCCCAATATCAAACCAATCAGCCCCCCCAACACGGCCAATACCATCGCTTCTGTCAGAAATTGCCATAAAATATCCCGTCGTTTAGCCCCCACCGCTTTACGTAAGCCGATCTCACGGGTTCGTTCCCGTACCGAAACCAGCATAATATTCATAATGCCAATCCCCCCCACCAGCAGAGAAATCCCGGCAATAACCCCCAGAAAAATAGTCAACACATTGGTCACCTCACTAAACGCACTCACCAATTCTGCCTGACTAATCACGGTAAAATCATCTTCTTCATCAAAGGCGATCCCATGCGTTTCACGTAGAACCAGCTCCATCTGCACAATAGCCGCCTCTTGCCGATTCTCGTTAATAACCTGGGCATAAAGCAAATCTATAGCCATCTGCCCATCCGCACGACGCGCAGGGAAGAGTCGCCGTTGGGCGGTGGAAATAGGTACCAGAATCAAGTTATCCTGATCATTGAAGCCAGAGCCACCTTTTTCTTCCATCAGACCGATAATCTGGAAGTTGACATTGTTGATGCGAATGGCCTCACCCACAGGAGGTTCTCCATCAGGAAATAGTTTCTCGTACACCGTCTGACCAATCACCGCTACACGAGCATTTGTAGCGATGTCCTGTTCATCAAAAAAGCGCCCCACGGCCGGATAGAAGTTGCGGATGGGGGGAAACCCCACCGTCGTCCCGGTGATCTGGGTGCGGGCATCATACCCCCCCCGGGTAACTGTAGCGGAACGGCCATATTCAGGCACTACGGCAACCACATCAGGTACACGCAAAGGATCGGCCAGAGCTTCCATATCGCCATCCGTGAGTCCCTGCCCTCCCCGGCGGCGTGGCCCATTCTGATCAAACTGACCGGGAAAGACAAAGAGCAGGTTGTTACCCAACCCCTGGAACTCCCCCACCACAAACGCCTGCACTCCCTGGCCCACTGAGACCAGGGTAATGACGGCGGCTACACCGATAATGATGCCTAACATCGTCAACGTCGCCCGTAATTTATTGGCCTGTAAGGCTCGGAAAGCCAGGCGTACATTTTCCCAGAGGCTCATAGCTCACCTTTAGTGCAGTAAAGTGTCGGATGGGCGTTCGGATTGCCCGGCGATCAGGGGATCGGGGACTTCTTCATCACGCAAGACAAGGCCATCTGCCAGTGTGATGACGCGGCGGGTGTGACGGGCAATCCAGGGATCATGGGTAACGAAGATGACGGTAATGCCCTGATCGCGGTTGAGTTCCTGGAAGATGCGCATGATTTCCGTGCCTGATTTACTGTCCAGATTACCGGTGGGTTCATCGGCCAGGATAATATCTGGCTCATTTACCAGGGCGCGGGCAATGGCCACACGCTGTTGTTGGCCCCCGGAAAGTTCACTCGGTTTATGCTCCAGGCGATCACCGAGACCCACCTTTTCCAGGGCCATTTTCGCCCGCTGATGGCGTTGCCCCTTCCCGGCATACACCAGGGGAAGTTCAACCTGTTCGATGGCCGAAGTGCGGGAGAGCAGGTTGAAGTTTTGGAAAACGAAGCCAATTTTACGGTTGCGAATATCGGCCAGGGCGTCGTCGTCGAGTTGGCTGACATCATCACCCCCGAGGATGTAGTGGCCGCTGGTAGGTTTATCCAATGCGCCGAGCATGTTCATCATCGTGGACTTGCCGGAGCCGGATGGCCCCATGATGGCAACGAAGTCCCCCTGGTAAATGGTCAGGCTGACGCCATTCAGTGCCCGAACTTCGTGTTCGCCCAGGTGATACACTTTGGTCATGTTTTCGATAGTGATGACGGGTTTTTTGCCGTTGGTGGTCATAAGATGGTGTATTTGTAGAGTAGTTGTTGGTTTTCGTAAAACCGATTTTGCGCCAGATGTAGCAATGATGGGGGAGTGGGGGTTGCGGTTTTGATTGGCCCAGACTTGTTGCCTGAAGCCGCAATCCCCTGGTGGTTTATTCCCCTGTACCGAAGAGGCTAAACGCTTCTCGTTCGTTGGTAATGACGACTGTATCTCCGGCGGAGAGACCGGAGATGACTTCGCTGAATTGTTCGTTGCGTAAGCCTGTTTCGATGGTGATTTCGGCAATGGCCCCGGTGTTGTCTTCTACCTGGACGAAGGCGGCCCCGGTTTCTCGGTCAAGGCGCACAGCCCAATTCGGAACAACCAGGACGTTTTCGATGACCTGGGTAATGATGGAGGCGTTGGCACTCATGCCGGGGCGAAGTTGTACGCCTTCCTCTACCTCGGTGATGTTGATGGTGACGAGGTAGGTGACGACGCCGCCGATGGCACTGGTAGATGTGGGGGCGATTTCGCTGATGGCTCCGCGCACGGGCAGATCGGGGAGGGCATCCAGGGTAAGCGCAACATCCTGACCCAGGGTAATCTGGTCAATATCAATTTCGTCTACATTGACGGTGATGTGGTAGGCCCCTTCGTTGACGAGGGTGATGGCGGGGGCACCGGGGCTGGCTTGCTCACCGGTGTTGATGAGGACGGAAGCCACGCGGCCGCTCATTGGGGCAATGATTTGTGATTCTTCTAGCCGTAACTGGGCCAGCGCCAGGCTGGTGCGGGCACTTTCTACCTGAGCTTCTAAGATGGCAATTTCCTCAGTGGTGGGCGGGTCGAGCAGGCGTTGGTAGGCGGCTTCGGCGCGGGCAATGTTGGCTTGCGCGGCCGCAATGTTTCCTTCTGCCGCTAATACGGAGGCTTCGGCGGAGGCAATGGCCGCATCAGCCGCCTGAATGTCGGCGGCGCGAGGACCTGCCTGAAGGACTGCCAGCCGGGATTGGGCGGCGCGTAGCCCTTCCTGAGCGGCAAATAGTTGAAAGCGCGTTTGTTCTTCAATCGTTCCCCCGACGCCAAATTCGATGATCCGATCATAACTGTCCTGAATCGTTTCCATTTCGGCGGTGCGAGCGGCGATTTCGGCTTCTGCGGCCGCGATCTCCGCATTGGTCGCTCCGGCCAGCAGTTGGGACCGTTGGGCCTGGGCTTGTAACACGCCTGCCTGGGCCTGAGCCAGATTGGCCTCAGCGACCTGGTGATTGGCGGTGGCCGCATTAATATCGGCCTGAGCCGTGGCTAAAGTTGCCTCACTGGGGGTGGCATTAAGCCGCTGTTGCAAGGTTAACATTTGAATTGTCAGAGAATTTTCGGCCTGAATTACCTGTAAGGCTAGTTCTTCACTGTTGAGAGTGGCCAGAATATCTCCAACCTGTACGGTTTGCCCGCGCACGACATTCACTGCCTGGATGGTACCGGCCAGGCCAAAATTGAGTGAAATCAGGGCTTCTGGTTCAATGGCTCCGGTCGCATTGACTGTTGCCTGGATGGTTCCAACTTCGATTTCGGCCCGCCGTACCACTTCGATAGCCTGGGCCGCCTGGGTAGCCTGCTGTTGTCGGATGACAAAGTAGCCGGTCACGATCAATACAATCACAATGCCGATAATGACAATCGTTCGTCGCATAGGTTGCCTCAATGATTTAGCCATTGTGAGAGGTTCAGGTAAGGTGGGCTTACCTGGGTTCCCCCGTAAATTTTTTGGTTAATAGAGTCTGTTTTTCTGATGATGACAAAAAAAGGGAAAACGGGAAAGTGCTTTTTGTCACGCGGCCGCGAGACCAGCGTCATCCCTCATTTGTCAGCTAGATTATGCCGGATTTGTGGCGGCGGGGAAATAGAGATGCGGCGGGGAACTATAGGTAATCGTCCTAAAATAAGTTAGGTGGCGTGGTCAGGAGACCGGCCACAGCAAGGTAGGGAACGATACTGACAACGGGCACAATCTGCGGTTTTCTCGTCTTGTCGCCGGGTCACGTTATCGCCGCGTTGGGTTTATCCGGGGCCATCCCCACCCCTAACCCCGCCCCAGGGGCGGGGAACTTTTCTAAGGGGCATTCCCCCCTTCCCTCGGGAAGGGGGCAGGGGGGATGGGGTCAATGAATGCGTTACCCGATTAAAAATTTAATGAACAATCAGGCTGTTGAGTATACCTATAAATCATGGGGCACAGACCTGACAGGTTTTAGAAACCTGCAGGTCTCCCACAAAACGTGGATATACTCCAGGCTGTTCACCCCCTCGAGAAAACGGCAAACGCCAAGAGCAAACCAAATTGAGAATTACTGCAAATCTACCTAAACTGTGGCCGCCAACAAGATGTCACTTTATGATCGTGGTAAGGTATCTTCTCAATATTTCGGGGCAAACGAGGCCTGAGCTTGTCGAAGGACGTTGGTTGCGACAGGCTCAACCAACGTCATCGCGCTTTATTGAGAAAATATGTGGTAAGTATAACTTGGCGATTTGCTGTGGTCGGTCTTCTAACCGTGCCACTCTTAGCAAGCAGGTTATTTAATTTTCGTTCCTAAACAAATCAGGTAACGATAGACCGCAAGAGAATAATAGGGGGTATGGGCATCTGCCCAAGAGAGGATTTTGCTTATGAAGCATATGATAAGACGTTTGGCTTTGGGGTTGGTTGGGTTGGTGATGTTGGGAGGATTATTGGCCTGTAGGCAAACCAATACGGACGGGTTGCCCACGCCCATTCCCACGGCCTTTTTGCCTACCTCGGAACCTACCATGGTTCCTCCATCCCCATCAGCTACTGGCGCGGCCGCGCTAGTGGCGCCTACTGTTGAACCTACCTGGACGAGTACCCCTGTTTTTGCCACCCGAGAATCGGCAGGCGGCGCGGCCGCGATCAACATTACCACACCGACCGAAAACCTTACCCTGTTGACCGGCGCGACCATTCATGTCAGTGGGTTGGGGCAGGTGAGTGCGGATCAGTCATTGGTGGTGCAACTGCTGAGCGTGGGCGGTTATTTGCTGGCTGAAGAATTGGCCACGGTAGAGAACAACACATTTCAGGTAGATGTAACGATCCCTATCACGATGACTGGTATGGCTCAACTTCAGGCACAGGTGCGAAGTATTGCCGGAGATATTCTGGCTATAGATACGTTGTCGGTGATGATTGGAGCCGACGCGGCCGCGAACCCTCGTTACTTGCAACTGTACCATCCCACCGTCAACATGAAAGCTGTTGGGGGGTATTACCTCTTTTTTGATGGGTATGCCAGCCAGCCTACGGGTACGGTACAGATTGCCCTCTACATGGATAATTGCCAGACAGAAGCGGCCGCGACCAGCTTCCGGGTTTCCAGTAGTAGTTACTGGCAGGGATACCTCTACATTCCTACCACCCTCACCGGGCCAGCCTGCGCCATTGCCCGCTTTGGTGCTCCCGGTGCCGAAAACTGGCGCGAGGCTCAAATTCCCCTGGAGTTGAAGAAACCCAATGAAGAAGGAGCCTATGCCGTTTACCTTTTCAGTCCACTGCCGCAGAGTGAACTGGTGGGGGGCACAAATGGGACCTTCTGGGGTATGGCCTACAATGCGGCTGAGAATACGGTGGTGATTTCACTCCTGCGTGAGGATGGGGTTAACCTGGCTCAGGGCAGTGCGACGGTAGATGCCTTTGGTTATTGGGAAACCAGCTTGAATATTCCCCTTACCTATAGTGGCAACGCGCAGGTGGTTGTGGCGATTGGTGACCCGGAAGAGGAAAACATTGCTCAGGCAGTCATAGCGGTTCTGATCTTGCCCCCACCTACACCGACGCCATTCCCGTAAGGGTTGTCCCTGTTATAGCGCCAGCCGTTGTCCCGTATAAGCAAGGGTTATGCTCGCGGCCGCGACCATCTGTTGGGCCGCACTGGCTTCATCCAATAGAGGATTTGTGTGGTTAAAATGGGTCAGGATTATTTGCGTAGGGATTCCCGCAAATGTCTCTAATGTCTCTACTACCAGCGGGTGGGCTACCGGCGGCCTGCCCCCCAATTCATCTACACTAAAAAATGATGCATCCAATAGCGCCATATCCACCTGGCCAATGGTGGTTCTGGCTTCCGGCCACGCTGACCAGTGATCAATATCGGGCAGATAGAGGAGTGATTTGTGTGGCCCCTGGATGTGAAAAGCCAGTGTACCCGTCCGGGCTTCATCTCGGTGTGGTACGAGAAGGGGCGTGATGGAGAGATCCGGAGCCAGGGTGAGGGCATAATCTGGCAAGAGGGACCTGGGGTGACAGGCTGATAGCAGGGGCCGGAGCAAATTTTCCTGCCATAGGAGATCCAGCATTGGGGGTGTGCCGTAGATGGGCACATTTTGGATAAACATGCCTTCGGGGCCAAGCTGATTGAGGCCACCGACGTGCCCCATGTGCGCATGGGTGAGAAAAATACCATCTGGCGGCCGCAATCGTGCGGCTCTTTGGGGATGAAAGCCAAGCCAGGGGGCCAATAAGTTAAGTTGATAACGTACATCTGGAGTCACATCTACCAGCCATACCTGGGCGGGCAGGGTGCGGCTATCTACAATGGCGATAGCCGTAGCGTATTGGGCAAGGGCTGGGTTAATAAACGCGGCCGCGCAACGAACACACCGACAGCCCACATGGGGTAAACCGGCATCCTGCATGATACCGAGGACATATACGAATACGTCTGGGTTAGAGAAAGGCATGAATGTATTATGGGCATGCCCTCACTGGGGGCAAATTGCCCTGTGGCCTGGGGCGATTGCCTACTCGGATTTCCCCCACCCCTAACCCCGCCCCCAGGGGCGGGGAACTTTTTTCGGCGCGGTTGGGGGCGTTTGCCCCCAACCGCGCCGGTGGGTTTCTCCCCTTCCCTCTTGTTGTTTAAAAAAATAGTCAGGTAAGATGGTTTCCCCCACCCCTAACCTCGTCCCCAGGGGCGGGGAACTTTTTTCGGCGCGGTTGGGGGCGTTTGCCCCCAACCGCGCCGGTGGGTTTCTCCCCTTCCCTCTTGTTGTTTAAAAAAATAGTCAGGTAAGATGGTTTCCCCCACCCCTAACCTCGTCCCCAGGGGCGGGGAACTTTTTTCGGCGCGGTTGGGGGCGTTTGCCCCCAACCGCGCCGGTGGGTTTCTCCCCTTCCCTCTTGTTGTTTAAAAAAATAGTCAGGTAAGATGGTTTCCTCCACCCCTAACCCCGCCCCCAGGGGCGGGGAACTTTTTTCGGCGCGGTTGGGGGCGTTTGCCCCCAACCGCGCCGGTGGGTTTCTCCCCTTCCCTCTGGGAAGGGGATGGGGGATGGGTCTTCCGCCCAAACCTACCCAATCTGTTGCCGCCAACAAAATATCACTTTATGACCGTGGTAAGTCATTGTTCAGAAATAACGTAGGTGGCCTGGTCAGGAGACCGGCCACAGCAAATCGCCCTGTGGCCCATCTATGCCGGGTCTGATACCAAACCGTGGGTGAAATCCGCGAAACGGGCAAACTGAGGATTGCCGTGAAATCTGTCAATCACTGGTCATTGTGTTACCATTAGTAACCGATCAGTTATACCCATCACGGTCACATGTTGGTGGCTTGGTCAGGAGACTGGCCACAGCAAATTCAATAGTGAGTCCACTGCAAAAAGCCCGGTTTCTGACTAATTTAACCGTCGCTTCCAGAGAAAAAGAGTAAGCGTTCAGTTTAAGGCCTATACCCATCCGTTGTCTGAGCTTGTCGAAGGCAATGGCGGGCTTCGGCAAGCTCAGACAACAGCGTTAGTCGTTATTTTTTTGTCACTGTATGACTCTTACTGGAGTAAGCCATGAGTACACACCAATACCCTTGGGAATTTCATGTTTCACGTCAGGCACGTGATCAGTATCAGTTTGATAAGGCCCTCTTTGCCTTTAACGGTAATGTCATTTTGAGCGACATCGCGGCCGCGCGTCAGTTTGCCCAAATGATAAATGCAAAGAAGGATCTGGCCCGCTTTCCGGAACAGGCTGTCAAGGCGGGTCAAATCAATGCCCTGGGTCTGTTGGATGAACTCCTGCATAGTCTGTTGGAAACGTATCGGCGGGAGGTGAAGGCGGATGTGATGGTAGATGCTTATGCCTGGTTGGAAGAGCGGTTTGGCGCGGCCGCGTTCACTGCCACTCTTACCGCCTTCCTTGATCAGTTCCCCCCACTGACCGTTTACCAGGGCGAGATGAGTGTGGAGGAATACCTGGCCGGTGAAACGAATGGGCATAGTCACCGCTATGTGGCTCTGGAAGAAATGTTGATGCTCTGGTTGACCAATATGAACCCCGCGGCCGCGCCCTTCAATGAATTCTTCGATGATACCACCCTGGGGCAAAACACCGTTTACCGGGAGATGATGGGTTCACTGGAAGCGTTTTTTGAAGCACAACCCCCTTTAGGCAAAGCCCCCCTGCCTCTGTTTAAATTTTTGCGCTTGCCCACCCTCACTGCCCCTGATTCTTTAACCGCCCAACTGGAGTTTATTCGCGGCCGCTGGCTACCCTTTTTAGAGCAATATGAGGTGCGCCTGTTGCGGGGGCTGGATGTCGTAACCGAAGAAGAAATGCCACGCTTTTGGGGTGGCCCTGGCCCCGCGCAAGTCATTGAATTTAATGCCCCATGGATGGGAGAAAGTGGACAAGAAGGTCGTACTTCCTCTACCTCGGCTTATACATTAGGGGAAGAGCCAGAACAGTTTAGCCCGGACCTGGATTGGATGCCCAACGCCATTCTTATGGCGAAAAATGCCTATGTCTGGTTGGATCAATTGAGTAAAAAATATAACCAGACGCTTTCCCGACTGGATCAGGTGCCAGATGAGGAGTTGGATTTTCTGCAACAGGGAGGGTTTACCGGTTTGTGGCTCATTGGGGTATGGGAGCGGAGTACTGCCTCGGAGCGGATTAAGCACCTGTGTGGCAATCCAGATGCGGTGGCTTCGGCTTATTCATTGAAGGGGTATGACATCGCGGCCGCGCTTGGTGGGCCTCCCGCTTACCAAAATTTACGCGACCGCCTGTGGCGGCGCGGCATTCGTTTCGCTTGTGACATGGTTCCCAACCATTTTGGTCTGGACTCCGATTGGGTGATTAATCATCCCCAATGGTTCCTCAGCCTACCCTACTCCCCTTATCCTAATTACACCTTCAACGGCCCCAACCTCTCCCCCAATGACCGGGTGGGTGTCTACCTGGAAGACCATTATTATGATCGTTCCGATGCCGCCGTTGTTTTTAAGCGGATAGATCATTGGACCGGAGATGCTCAATACATCTATCACGGCAATGATGGTACCAGCTTCCCCTGGAACGACACGGCCCAAATTGATTACCTGAATCCAGAAGCCCGCGAAGCCATTATCCAGACCATTTTGCATGTGGCCCGTCTCTTTCCCATCATCCGTTTTGATGCGGCCATGACGTTGGCAAAACGGCATATTCAGCGGCTGTGGTTCCCGGAACCGGGACAAGGGGGAGCCATTCCTTCTCGCTCTGAGTTTGGCCTGACCAAAGAGCAGTTTGATGAGCGTATTCCCGAAGAGTTCTGGCGCGAAGTTGTGGACAGGGTGGCTCAAGAAGTACCAGACACGCTCCTGCTGGCTGAAGCCTTTTGGCTGATGGAAGGGTATTTTGTGCGCACGTTGGGGATGCACCGTGTTTACAACAGTGCCTTTATGAACATGATGCGGGACGAGAAAAATGCTGAGTATCGCCTGGTGATGAAAAATACACTGGAGTTTAACCCGGAAGTACTCAAGCGTTATGTCAATTTCATGAACAATCCGGACGAAAAGACAGCCATTGAACAATTTGGCGGTGGGGATAAATATTTTGGGGTCTGTACGGTGTTAGTGACCTTGCCCGGGTTGCCCATGTTTGGTCACGGGCAATTAGAAGGATTCACGGAAAAATATGGGATGGAGTATAAGCGGGCTTACTATGAGGAACAGCCTAATTGGTATCTCCTGCAACGCCACGAGAAAGAGATTTATCCCCTGCTCCACCGGCGGCGCATGTTTGCCGAGGCAGAACATTTTCTGCTTTATGACTTTGCCACTGTGGAGGGTGGCGTGAATGAGGATGTGTTTGCCTATTCCAATGGTATGGGAAGCCAGCGGAGTCTGGTTTTGTACCACAACAAGTGGGGCACGGCCCGCGGCCGCGTTCATCGTTCTGCCGCTTATTCCATCAAAACCGGGCCAGGTGAAGACGACCGCACCCTGGTGCAGAAAACCCTCGCCGAAGGGTTGGCCTTGCCGGACGATCCCGAAACCTTCCTCATCTTCCGTGACCATGTGACCGGCCTGGAGCATATTCAGAATTGTCAGGCGCTGGTGCAAAAAGGGCTAGAGATTGAATTAGGGGCGTATCGTTGCCATGTATTCCTGGATTTCCGGGAAGTGAGTGGCCCCGGTTATGCCGAACTGACCTGGATGTTGGGGGGGAAAGGTGTGCCCAGCGTGGAACTGGCATGGCGAGAACGGCATTTACAACCGATACACATGCCCTTCCGCACTCTGGCCAATGGCGAGACATTCCGTCGGCTTCATGAAGCCAGCACCTCTGCGAAACGCACCCAGGTGCTAGACAACCTGATGCCAGAGGTGACGGCATTTCTTGCGGCCGCACAAAGTTATGCCGGAGTTATGACCACGAGCGATGACGCGGCCGCGATTGCTCAGGCCACACGCGCCGATTGGGAAGCGATTTACCGATTGAGTGATGAGTCCGTGGCACACAGTACGCCGGTGGTCGTAGCCAATGAGCTATTGGCCGAGACCAGCGAGTCGTTAACAGCGGTCAATGCGCCGTTGACGGAAGAGGATAAAGGTGTAGGAACATTCCTGCTGGAACGCACGCCGGAGCCTCTGCCTCTTTTACCAGATACGACGGATACCTGGGGCACGCTTCTGGGCTGGGTATTAGTCCGTCGCCTAGGGGAAGTTGTCGGTGCAGAGGACGCGGCCGCGCACAGTCGTACCTTGTTAGATGAATGGCTTCTGGGCAAGGTATTAGTCGAAGCATTACAAGGGATGGGGCTGGATGGCGGTGCGGCCGCGCACGTCGTTCAGCGCCTTAAATGGCTCATCACCTGGCAAAGCTGGTTTACCCGGCCTGATGCGGCCGCCGAATCTGAGTTATGGCTTGCCTTACTACAAGATGCCGATGTGCGGGCTTATCTGCAAGTGAACCGGTATAACGATATTTTCTGGTTTAATGGGGAATCTATGACCTCATTACTCTGGTGGTTGGAATGTGTGGCCCGGCTGGCGGAAGTCAATATCACTACCCTGATGAGCGAAATGAGGCAGGCGGTTGCGGCCGCGGGGTATCAGGTAGAAAAATTGCTCACCCCTGAAGAAGCCCTGGCCCCAGAGGAACCATTGGCGTAACCGTTCAGCGGAATCAACTGACGGTAAGATCAAAAAAGCGAGGCAGTCACTGCCTCGCTTTTTTGATGGTGATCGTTCACGACAGCGGGCGAGTTTATTCGTCCGCTGGTTCAAGGGTGAGAGAGTCCGCGGCCGCGTCCTCTACTACTTCCTGGCTAAACAGCATGGGGTGGTATTGCCCATTCAACCACAATTCAATCATATCATCATAATGCTTGTGATAAGGGTGTCCACTTTGCCCGGTGGGAATCACCGCCTGGCTGGCATCAAAATCACTAAAATCTACAATCATACGCATAGATGGATGACCGGTCACATGGGCCGGTTCGCTCCAACTCCAACCGTTGGCATTAACAATACTGCGGCCGCCATCCGCCGGGAACGGCCCCCGGTTGACGATACTCTCTATCACACCAATGCCACTTTGCCCCAACGGAGCACTCACAAATGTGGCCGTATGAATCGTTCCCCATGTCCATTCATTGATATCTCCCCCCACATTTTCCTCAAACCACGTCTGCGTATCTCCCAAAGCCAGGAGCACAATATCTGTGGGTGTTTCTTTCGGCGAGGTGTCCACATCATCCCACCAGGCGGCACTGGGTTGCTTTGCCAGTTGGTGGAAGAAAATAACACTGTAAATCGAGCGTACATTCTCCTCACCCACTTCATCAGCGAGAACACGGTTAACCAGATTCATGTAGAAAATCTCAAACAAAGCTGTCGGCACACTTTCGCGCCGCTCCTGTAAATCCCAACCCCGAATCCGTTCAATCATTGCCTGAATCTGAGCATCGTCACTAGACAAACCCTGGAATAACGGTTGATAACTTTCCGCCAACATTGCATAACTATCGCTTTGAATGCGTGCGATATCTTCTACCGAGATTCCTCCATCCTCAATGGCCTCCTGGATAAGGTCGGTGATCCGCTCCCCCCGATCCCCATCCGCCCAATCGTGCGCGAGCAGGTAGGGGTAATCTTCATCCACAACAGCATGGTTGGCCGTGACAATATAACCCCATTCCGGGTTAAACAAGCGGGGTAACTCATCATAAGGGACCCAACCTTCCCATTCATATTCACCTGTCCAACCCGGCACGGGCAGTTGCCCATCTCCATTTTGGCGTAGCGGTATCAGGCCAGGCATCTGGTAAGCGATATTGCCTTCCACGTCGGCATAAACCACATTTTGCGCGGGCAAATCCCAATACTGCAAGGCATGACGGAAATCGTCGTAATTTTCTGCCTGATTCAGCAAGATGATGGATTGCAACACACGAGATGGTTCCTGAGCCGTCCAGCGCATCGCCAACACATCTTTGGAGCCATCCACAAGGTCACTGATGATGGGGCCGTGTTGTGTTTCCAGCACTTCTAGCACAATATCATCACCCCCATTGACCTTGATCACCTCTTCATGAACCGTCATCTCCTGCCATTCACCCATAAACTCATATTGGTGCGGGTTGTTGGGATTAACTTTTTCAATGTATAGGTCTTGGGTATCAGGCCCAACATTGGTGACACCCCAGGCAATATTACTGTTATGGCCGACGACGATCCCCGGCACACCCGCAAAGGAGAAACCGACAACATCCCAGCCGGGTGCATGTAACCCGGCTTCGTACCAGATGGAGGGCATCTGAATACCCAGGTGGGGGTCATTGGCCAGGAGAGGTTCGCCTGTTTCGGTATGTTCGCCACTGATAACCCAGTTATTGCTACCGACAAAGGTTTCGGAACCAAACGCAAACCCATTGGGGGGTTCTGCACCGATAATGCTGGTCTGGACGTTGTTCCAATCAATGCGAGTGGTGCTGGTGGGGTTATTATTGTTGTCACTGTTCAGATAAGGCATGGCATCCGTAGGAACCATAACCGGGCGTTCCCCATAGGCATACCCCGGCAACAAAGTAGCCACCTGGGCCTCGCCTAGTTGCTGGATCAGTTCAGCCCGATCCACTTCGTCCCCCCAGTTACCACTTAGATCATCAGCCATGACGACCCCCCAGGTGATGGTGTTGAGGGGTGTCCACGGTTCAATTTCCCATGGTTCGTTGACCAGGCCCAGGACGGTCATATTGAGGGAAAGATCGTCGCGGTTGGCATCAATGTAGGCGTTAACTCCTGCACTGTACGCTTCCAGAATATCCATGTATTCTGGCTCTTCTGTCTCAAAATGGGCCAGGGCGTTGGCACCTAAGCGGTTCCAGCCCATGGTTCGGATAAATTTGTCAATTTCGACAGTGCCTTCACCCGCAATTTCGGATACTCGCCCCTGACCGATGTGCCGCCACCATTCCATTTGCCAGAAACGATCTTGGGCATGGACATAGCCTTGCGCAAAGAACAAATCATGTTCGTTTGCGGCATAAATATGGGGGATGCCGTAATCGTCCCGGTAAATTTCGACGGTATCTTCTAGACCGGGGGCTTCAATTGTTCCGCTCACTTTGGGAAAGGGTTGGCGGGTTTTACTATAAATGACGATAGCTACAATGAGCACCAGGGTGATTAAAATGCCCAGTATACTGAATAGGACTTTATTGGCTCGACTCATATTGATCTCCTCTTCTACAACATGATACAGATAGGGGTAAACACGATTGAAGGGTATCTATACAGGTGTCAGAACTTATTTCTACGCTTTTGTAGTTTAAAAAATTAATCGGGTAATGGAATCCCCCCCGCCCCTAACCCCGTTCCCAGAGGCGGGGAACTTTTCTAAGGGGCATTTTTCGGGGCATTCGCTCCGAAAAATGCCCCATTGGAATTCCCCCCTTCCCGGGGGCAGGGGGGATGGGCGAATCAACTCATTACCCGATTAAAAATTTAATCAACAAGAGCGTCGCAGGGGGCATTCCACGCGGAGCATGGAACGAGCACCCGCATAGATACATTGAAAGAGCTATGGAGTAAAGCAAATTGTAACGTGAATGCCAATAGAGGGGGTAATTGGAGTATACCCATAAATCGTGGGGCACAGACCTGACAGGTTTTAGAAACCTGTCAGGTCTCCCACAAAACGTAGATATATTGCCAAAGGGCATAATCTGACATTTTTTCGCCCTGTCGCCGTCTCACTTTATCGTCGTGTTGGGTTTATCCCAGGCCACCCCCACCCCTAACCCCGCCCCCAGGGGCGGGGAACTACTTTCGGCGCGGTTTAGCGAGCGTCCGCTCGCTAAACCGCGCCGGTAGATTTCTCCCCCTTCCCTCTGGGATCGAAGGGGGATGGGTCTTCAGTCCAAACCTACCAATCTGTTGCCGCTAACAAAATGTCACTTTATGACCGTGGTAAGTAT
>JAGNBF010000004.1:0-48703 GCA_018004935.1 Chloroflexota bacterium
CGAAACTATTTGTGGTGGAAGGCGGCACTCCTGTATACAGTTCGGGTGACAGAGATACCCAAGACCCCTCAGGTGCGGTGTCAGAAATCGTTAGCCCTTCTGTATTACGAATTGCTTCTCCTAACAAAGTGCCTACAACTTCAGCAATCTCGCTCGTTTCGGCTAGAAAAAAGGAAAGACCACCAGTAGCCTCAGAAATTTCTTCATAGAAAAACGCAACCTCGCTTTCTGTATAAACTCCTATTACGGTAATGTTAGAATTTCTTATATCACGCAAGATATTGTCTTGCCTTAAATCATCTGAGGTTCCTAATACACCATCTACCCCGGCATCAGGATCATGAGCGATTGAGTCGCCAAAAATAATAACTATCCGGCGTGCATCTTCCCGCCAACTAAAGTTTTGGGACTCATATAAAGCACGCAAATAAGCCTCTTCAAAGTCACCACCGCCACCGGTAACAATATTATCCAATGCTGTTTGGATAACGCCATTGCTTGCCGTAATATCTGCATCCTGTTGCCAGGCATAGGGATCATCGTAATCACCAAAAGTACCAACAGCAAAATTTGAATCAGGGACTAGTGTACGCACATTCGTCATGATGGTGTTTGCGCCTGATGTAGCACTATCAATCAACCCCTCCATACTGCCGGTAATGTCAAAAAGAAAAGCAACGTCCAACTTTGGAGCTGTAACAGATGGCGTTGTCACATTGATTGTCTCAACCGTACAGCTTCCTTGCTCTAACTCAAGCGATAATGATGATGGCGTTATAACCCCTTCTTGCGCTTGAACAGGAAAAGCAAAATATATGATGGCTAGAAACAAGATTGTTAGCAAAATGCCTTTGAGTGACTTGAATGACATGATTCAACCTCGTCATAGATTGACCACCAACCCAACAACCATGTTTTCCGCCATCGCATTACTACGTGACGAATTAGTGAAAACCTGAAACCGTAGCAGGCCAAAGCAAGGTGCAATTTTCGGAACGCAAGTGTTCATCATTCCCTACATTCCCTTACCGCAAGGGTTTGACCCAACTGTCCCCTTGTGCCTGAAACCCTTGTGCTGATAACAAATCAGACTCATTCAACAAATTGGCAGGAATTAGTATCTCTGTTGCCTGTTGCTCTCGTGCCCATTGCTCAAACTTCTCAAGCATTTGTTTGCCTACTCCGGTACGATAATCGCGTTGGTTACGTAGGTTCCATTCGGTGAGATGGGCTTGCATGGTTTCAAGACTTCGTCCGGTGCGTTGGTCTTGGTGTGTAGATTTGCGTAAGGAAAGCCTGGCATCACCCATGGTCTGTTTGTCATCAGCTACCTGTAGGATTATTTGCATGTTGTTTCGTTCATCAGCTGAAGATTGGTGACGGAGAATAAGAGTTCGGTTAGATTGGTCTGAGAAAGATTCAGTAACCCAGCCATGCGCCACATCTCTTCCTACAGGTGGTTTGACAGGTTTGATACCTTTGGGATCGACACGTGGTTCAGGTCTATTTAATGGGCGAATGGTCGGTGGTGCAGGCACCTGGCCCCTACCTTGCCACCAGCGCCACAAAAGCCAGAGCAAAAGCAGGATGATGGGGATCAATAATATCCACCAGGGGAAAGCCGCTAACAGACCAGAAACAGGAGAAACGGGAGAAACAGGTACAGCAGGGACATCTGGCAGATCTGGCACATCTACCCCTGGTATTACAACCTCATCCGGGGTTACGGTTATGGGTGGAACATTCGTAACGGGTTGTGGTTCTGTTTCTGGTTGAGCACTAATCATCTCTGGCGTTGCTGTAACTTCTGTAACGGCAGTCATGCCTACTGGTGTAGATGTTACAGTGCTGTGCGGATAACCATTACAGTCAAGCCACACAATACCGCCACTAATACCTACGGCATCACTACCAGGTAAACGAAATCCATACTCAAGATCAAGCGAATCATCAAAGGGAAGGCGACCAATATCCCAAATGACCCTTGAACCATCAACTCGTCCGCCAGAACCAGTAACATTGAAGATTTGGGCATTACCTGCTGGTGTTAATTCTTCAATGACTTGAATCGCGGCCGCAGCCGTATCCGTATCTCCATCTGTCACCGAAAGAAATAAGTCATACATCTCTATAGGCGTAGGATCAATAAAAATTTTGTCGTCGTCTGTTAACTGCTCCGCCGTTGCCAGATCAAGTTGTGAGTCAACAGGAATGTTAAGGCTATTGATAATAAGGTAGATTGGGATCCCTTGAGATTGAAACTGCGTTATCGCAGTCTCCATTTCCAAGAAACCCGCATTATCATGTAACATCAGCACAATAGCCTGCTCACGGGTTGGGCTTTTCACTTTTGCTAACTCGTCACTCGCCAACTGTAAACCCGCCGCTAAATTTGTATCATCACCAGGTGTGATAGCCGTTGCCTGGTTCCGCAACAGTGAAAAATCTTCCGTCAGCGACTGTACCAATATTGGTTCAACTCCTAATGTCCCAATACGGCTACTAACTAAGCCAACACGCGACAACTCTGGTATCCCTGTCGGTGATTGATAAATGGGACGAGCCAATTGATCCAAAAAAGCCTGTGTTAATAAAAAGGTGGCTTCCCAATTGGAACCTGGGCCAATTCCTGCACTGGCCGAAATATCATATACCAACATGACATCAACCGGCTTCCCAGGAATACCCCAGCATGATGGGTTTTGAGATCCAGACAGTTGAATATTGGCAGTAATATCTTGACCAACCACCAAAGTTGAAGGGCTAATCTGTCGTTGATATGGATTTGTGATCGAATCAGACACGGGGCCAGGAATGTACGCTGGCGTTGGCGTTGGTGTAGGTTCCACAGTCTGTGCGTAAACGGAATCAGGCAAGAATCCTATTAACATGAACAACCCTAGAAACAATAACAGTCCTACCCCAACAAAGGGTTTTATTATGTGGCTACCATGCTGACTCTTTTGCATTGTTGTATTTCCTCCTACCACGTTCATTTATCGTTTAGGTGGACGCGTAGATCTTCCGTGTGTTACGTTTTGCCCACTATCACCCGCTTTCTCTTCCTTACGTATAGGTTTTGTAGGCATATCTCGTTTACGCCCTTCGGGACGTACAACCGGGCCAATACTCGGACGACGTAATCCCTGCAAGGCGCGGATCAAAAGCCAAAGTAAGGCCAGCGTAGGCGCAATAAACAGTAGCCATACGGGAAACAGAACAAGAACTCGAGGCCCATCAGGTGTCACCTGGTTAAGGGGTTGGTTTAAACTATCAATCAGGCTTATCTGACCTGCTTGGGGGCTTACCTGATGCCAACCCAATGTCTGCGGTTCTAAAATGTACCCAACGGTGCGGCCGCGTTGTCCCACAAATGGCAAATTCCAGGTAATTTCGTTCCCAACCTGTTGTGCCCGGTAAAGGCTACTGGCTAGAGTAAAGCGTTCATCGTTGTAGTACTCCACCAACGTAACGTCTGTGGCGGCACTACCCACAATTCCTGCGGCAATTTCACTATAAATTTCAATTAAGGTTGTAGGATCGCTGGCTTCATAAGCATCTGCCTCAGAAGAAGCAATTTGGGAGAGAACGGTCCGGTCTGCATCTCCCAATGCCACCGTCACAATGCGAATACCTTGACCTTTGGCGAGATCCGCGGCCGCAATAGCCGCACTAGGATTACTTTGACCATCAGAAAGCAAAATGATTAATGACTGCGTTCCGGCAGGAGGGGATTCAACTGTAAACTGTTGGGTAGCCAACGCAAGCCCGGCATCAATCGCGGTGCCTCCACCATCTTGAATCCCCTGGATGGCCCCTATCACCTGCCCACGTTCCTGCTCAAAGGGCATCAACAATCCAGCTATATCATCGAAGGCAACCACAGCCACGGCATCGCTTTCCATTTCCAGTTCTGGGTCCAGATTCATTAGGTCTGCGAAATCAGAAGCGGCGTTACGTGCTTCAACAATCGGTTGTCCCGCCATACTACCGGAACGATCTATCACCAAAGCGGCATACACAGGCGAAATATCCGTTGTTGTAACCGGTGCAGGCAACTCTTCTGCATCCATCCGCAACTCAACATCTGTAGTTTCTCCCCAAAAAACTACTGCCGGCCGCGCCACACGCTGAACGATTCCATCTTGTACAGATGTTCGTGCACCCACTGTACGCGCCAAACCCCAAAGCCCTAGGGATACAACAGCCAAAACCAGCAAAATTAGCTCACCCTTATATCTAGACATAACTTTCCTCTTTTAAGTTGGAATTCCAAAAAAAACAAAAAAGATAAACAGAAAACACACTCCTAAGCAAAATAATTCTTTTGGTTTTTTTAACGCTAGATCAAAAGGATACTCACGTTTTAATAGGGCAGGTGCAAGAGGAATCAACGCAGCGAATGTAAGCCATAAGTTAGAATGCTCTCTAACGGCCAAAGGCATCATAAAACGGTGTATTTGCAAAGTTGTTTCAACAGTTTCGTCACCACAGAAAATACTTATTTTCACATTTGGATTTCCGCTTTGTTTGCCCTTGGCTTCAAGAGAGCAAGTCAAAATATCACCATCCTTATCTATCGCACAACCATTAAATGCCAGTCCCCCATTTTCTGGTGTTTCTACTGAGGCATTACAAGAGAAATTTCTCTCTACATATATTAGTATCTCAGCCTTGTCGGCACTGAATAGCCAATCATCATGCGATATTTTTTTTACACGGGGATTGGGAAACTCTGTGATTTGAACCTGAAGCATCAAAACCACTAAGCACACGAAAAAAAGCAGAAAACTTACCGTTGGCACTGAAGATTTTATGAATCCATTATTACTATCTGTCCTGAATTGAGGATTTAATTTGACTACCTGCCAATTGATTCCCAAAACAGCAATCAATACAGAGATGTTAAGGATACGTAGCCAATGCAAACCAACATCACCTGCTTTCATCCAGACAAGTGAATCTCCCAAATATGTAAGCAGTAACAAGGCCCAGGCAACATATATCAAAAGTAAGTCGTTCTTCCACAAGCTATTCAACCATAATATGAAAGACCGACCTATTCCTCTCCAATGCTTGTGAGTTAACTTCCACCAGAAATCCCTTTCCTGAATCGCAACTTTAAGAATTTGGGCTGTTATATAGGGTTTCCCCTTAGCACGCTTGAGTAAGCCTATATCAAAAAGCATATCAGTGGCTTCTGTGTTTTTTAGTTGTCCCCCCCTAGATACAGAGTTTAATAGCTTTGTTGCTCCACAGCTTTGCAAATCATCAACAATAGCATTCAGAACAAGTGATTTGCAAACAGCCTCACGGCAATACCGATTCTTTTCAGAACACCCATCTTCTGGCAAATCGTCTCTTCTTATGCTGTCCCATTCTGTTTTGATTGGCTCAAATCCACCATGTGTATCATTTATACCATTCCGAGGGGCAAACTTAGGTGCCCCAAATTTCGCTAGAACTTCGTTTAACTGTTTATTATGTTTAATTTTCCAATAATTTCCGATACTGATCCAAGACGTTATGATTACGCATGCGTTATTGGTTGTAGCATCAAGCAGGCTTTTCAAATCATTTAAATCATAACAGTTGCCTTGCTCAAGAAAACTGAATAAATCTAAAATCAAAACTCTTAACGTAACTTGATTGGCCGGGATGGCATCTATTATCTCCGCAAGATAATATTTAGGACCGGGATCTGCTTGACCCCTTCCAGCTATTGTTTTCCAGAAAAGTGCCCATCCACCCCCATCAGATGACAACTCAATATCAAACTCATTATCTGGTTTTCTGTAGCTTGCAAGGCTGATAATCAAATTGTTAGGCATGGTCAAAATCCCTAAATATTTCTAAAGAAGAATACGCCACAGATCCCTTGGTAAACTTCCGTATAAGCCCCAACTCAGCAAGTATCTTAGCATTTTCTTTTTTAATAGGAGCTGGATTGCTATCTGGAAGCCATTTACCAGACAGCTTACAAACTTTTTTGAGGCTTCCTTTCAGATCCTCTGTCAACAGCCCATTTCTCTCGTAAAGACTTATTAAGTTTTTTACACCACTTTGTAATGCTTACCCTTTTGTGTCTATGTCATTCAACTTTCCAAGTTGGTTGTATTCATATAACCACTCTGTACTGCGAAGACCAATACAAATCAGCTCCGGGTGACCTCCTACATAGTCATGAAAAGTTCTCAGGACTTCAGTATCAGCTAGCATGTATCCAGGAAACCCACGCGAAAAATTATTGAGAACTAAATCTTTAGTTTCTTCAAGACTTAAACCATCTAAACGCACGACTTTTAAATTAGCATTCCAATTTTGGGCGTACAAATCTAAATCAGCCATTTGTAAACGTTTCCTGAAAGGAAGAACATCAAATACAATTAGGTTAATTGGTTTTGGCCTTACCTGATTTTTTAATGAAAGCATCAATTCAAAAACAGCATCTATTATTTCCGAATGGGGCATCTCTTTTTCGAAGAGCGACGAAAACCCATCTAATATCAAATAAAACGGGTTTTCCAGCATCTGGGGTAATGCAAAACTAGAATCAAACCGAAACAACTTCTCAATATGGGCAGTAATCACATGTTCGCTGTAGTCATCTTCGTGTACTCCGATTTGGTTGTTGAGGGTTTTCTTGTATAAGTCACTTGTCTGGTGCAGGCCTATTGCGATCTGTGAAAAGAATTGCCAGCGAAGTTTTAAATCACTATTCGCAAGGTCCAAAAAAATAACAGGCAGTGCTTGTGATAGCCTAAGATTATTCAATAATTGTCGGGAAAACACTGTCTTGCCAAAGCGAGGGGGAGCATATACCCACACCATGTGACTTTGATCATTCCTTAAGTATTCTGTAACTTTAGTCAAGGATTGTTTCCGAAGTACATCAATACCATGACAAGTCTGTAAGTCACTAGAATGTGTGATTGGACCAAAGGGGTTAAGCACATTTACAGTCCGAATGGCATGTGTTGTTTGTCCTAGATCTAATAACCAGAGCTTGAATTTCAGCCGAATCGTACCTATTCGTTTAGGGCGTATTATAAAACTACATTTCGAGTTTTCTGAACCATTTTTTCTCAATAGATGCTCCTGGGCACTGATTATTTCATAAGTATTCTGCTCGCTGTTTTGTTCGAGGGAAATATTCACCTGCTGTATATCGTTGGATGTGAACGCATATAACACCTCAATCTGTACCTCTCCCTTTCGCCAACATACGTCAGATTGGACAAGTTCAAGCTGCTTTGCAAGAACAATTGTAGATGTAGATTTTGTTTCCATGACTATATTCACCGGTTTAATAAAAATACTTCAAGGAGTCAACCTATCTCAAAAGTATGCTCTCAACATATACGCAAAAAAAGAATAGTTTCGAAAACAATCCTTTTTACATACGGCCAGTTATCGAGTGCTATACACAAACTGTCTTGGTTAAAGGTTAAGATACCATTGGCACACACAGCACCTGACAATCTTATACCTCTCTTGTTTAGCAAGTACTGAAACACAACCTTTATTTCTTCTGGGAAAGAAGTAAGATTAACATCGTTGGTCAGAAATAGAACCTGATCATGATACGCATCACTACGTGCATTTCTAGCGAGTTCCCCCATTTTTCGGATTACCATCCATAACTGAATTTCCCTACTCAATATATTATTCAACTGAGGGTGTTGAGTTTCGATGTATTCACTAAGAGCCTTCAAGCATGCAATAGCCTGGTCAACTATTCTCAGGACTTCATTCAACTTATCCTGACGAGTAACGCTGGTAACCCGATCTGTAACCCCCCACATTAACAGATCAAGATAGCTAATCCAAACTTGCAAAGTTAATCTCTGTCCTTGCTTTGCATTCTTTATCTTTTCTGCATAGTAGTTTTTTACAACAAATTCCAGGCCGATTGGGTACATAGACACGAGTTTTTGGTTGTTTTTATTGCAAAAAACATCTATTGGATTAAATGTGTTAGTGGGTATACAATAGTGCCAATCAAGCACACTATAGAAAATAGCACAGGCCGCATTGCTATTGCCATTCTCTTCAGCATCTGCGAATAACCGATTCCAAACCACCTGTTTTGTTTGTTTGTTATCTAAGAACGGGTTGTGCATATTATTCCTCCCTACCTAAATGTTCCCCATATATATCTGCAAGTTCTTTACCAAAAGCACTTATTTCCGGCCACATAAATCCATAACCCCTTAATTTTTCTACCATTTGATCAACAAATTCCTCGTCAACATTTTCTGGAAATACTAATTTGTATCTATTCCTTTCTTTTATTCTCAAGAAAACGAAATGAATCAACATAATCACTAACAGAACAGATGAAATACCGAATACTCCCCATATTCCGTCAGGGATTACGGGTATTTCCTTTTCTAGTATCTCGGTGATAGGCATCTTCTGGATCCAAAAATATGGATGGTAGACATATTCAATTTGTTTTTCCTTTGTTTGGGCCACAAACAATAGCTGCTCATTCGTAACCCCTTCGGGTAATTGTGCCTTGAAGGTAAGTGGATTTGCACTGAACAATTGCGTTGAGCCCAGAAACACTCCATTGCCACCTGGGATTAAAGATAAAAACTGTCCAGATTCAGCCACCTGAATAGTTGGAGTGTAAGCCCCCTGAATTGTATAAAAATTGTGAACAGTAACTGTAAAAGGAACTGTCTGCGAAAGCACGTCTGTTTGATACGACGCTACCGTTAAATCCAAAACGGGGACGCGGCCAATTAATACCGTTTTTGTAATCTCATACATTTTTTCTATTTCGAAGTAATTTGAAATAGTTCCTGTAAACGTAATTATGTATTTACCATCCTCTAGATCGGGTAGAGTACAAGAAAAGATGCCATGTCCGTCTATTCTAAACTGACAAACATCTGGGACTTTTGGACTAGATTGAATATGAACAGCTAAATTGGATGTATTCGAGATTATGTCACCATTCTCGGTCTGAAACTGGGCATAAAGAATAATTGGTTTACCAACTTCCTGAACAGCCGGTTGAACCTGTGCATAAAATTCTAATGAAGCAACATTCTTGGTATCTACCAAGTAATAAAGCAGTGATTCAGTAATTACCCCTGCTACCTGTATGTTACCTGTAATAATGCCAGGATTAGGAGTCAACCACCATCGTTCGTAGTCACTGGCAATATCTGGTTGTAAAGTCCATGTATCACTGATCGGGCTGTCTGAAAACAAAAAAACTTTTGCATATTTGAGGTATGGGGGTATTTCGATAGACAAATTGCCTTGTTGGTTTATAGACAAAACTGATAGTCTATCAATGGCCTCGCTCAGTTGAACTGATTGCAAAATCTGACTGTAGGATTCTTGAACCGAAACTGTTTTAGGATTGAAAGGCAACACGCTTGCGCCTATTGTCTCCCATGTCGTCTTGTTCAAATCCCATCCACCTTCATAATCAAAGAGGGTAACTAGAACTTCTATACCATTATCCTCAATATTTTGGATAGTGGACGTGACATCCGCACTCGTTTCGCCACTATCAGTGAATTCGCCATCAGTAAATAAGATAATGTGACAGTTGTTTATTTCACAATCTACGGGTTCGCAAGGATGTTCATCCAAACATGTGGAAAAGAAGAGTTCTTGGGCCTTCTCTAACGCTTTGCCGAAAGCCGTCCCTGTTTGCCCTGCACGATATTCACGAATTTCGTCAAAGTCTGCTCTAGACCAGGTGGCTACAGGTGAAAGAGCAACTGATACTCTAGGTAATTCTTGTTTGCCTGCAAATGTGACTGCGCCCATATAAGTGTCAGGGTAAAATTGTTGTGCGTAAGAAACTATGAATCGGGTAAACCGTATTCTTCTTAGTTCCGTATCCGCATCATCCATGCTACTACTATTATCTATTAACAAGACCAGATATTCTGCTTCAGGTTTTTCAGCAGAAAGTAGACGCACCCATATAACTAGCATACTGCTAGATAATGCTATAACCATGACAAGTTTAAGAAGTATTTTCCGTGACATAAGAATGCTCAATGTCCATCAAGTAAGGTGGGAATAAGTGTTCTTTCAATCAGGTCTGGTAAAAGCTCATGGATGTTTTCCTGGACATAGCGAAGCTTTTCCCAGGGATCGGTTTGATCTTTAGTGGTATGTTCGCCACGATCCTGATCGATACTGGCGTATTTAACTTTCGTTGGCGTTGGGTATTGAATCTCGCGTAACTGTTGAACTGTTTCCCCTACCGCGTAAGGCACCCGGCGAAATTGAAATTTTCCAGGGCCATCGCCGTTTAAGGCCAGCAACAGATAAGCCGCTTTGGGATCGTGGGGTACTTCACCGGTTGTGGCATCTTTATGGTTCGCATGACGACGTGGCTGTCCTACACTACCCGGGTTGATTAACATGCGTTGTGCAGTTGGTAAAGGGTGCCAGGTGTTAAGAGCGAGTGGTCGCCAATTGGTTTTTGACAGGAAGCCTGTATCAATACGGTAATCTTCAGGAGGGGTGAGGTGCATGAAGTATTCCTGATATTTTCCCCTTACAAATTTTCCCTGATCACAAAAACACCCTTGATAATGCGTGTGTCCAAACAAACCATAAGATGTTTTCAGGTGTTCCAGATTTGTCCTGGCCGATCCATCAGATTCAATACGACCCTCTACTCCAAATAAACTGCCATGAAGCAATGTGAAGTCTTTTAATCCATCTGGAGCCACACTTTTCCATTGTGTATGTGTGCTGAGGAATTCCTGATAGCGTAACTCAAGTACATGTCTTGTCCAGAGGTGTATAGGCCAGAAATCCGAATGAATTGTTCTGGGCGGGCCTGATGTCACCACATCTTGATCGTGGTTACCACGGATGAACAGGTTTGGCTCTACATTGTCTACAACCCATTGCATACACTCATTGGGGCAAGGCCCATAGTCTACAACGTCGCCAAGACACACAAACTGAACTTGCGTCACCTGTGCCTTTTTAGCCTGTTGGCGGGTGTCCTGTTCCACAGCTTTTAGCGCTTCGTAGTTGCCGTGGATATCTGATAACACTGCATATAAATTCATGGCTTGCCTCACGGAGATGGTGTAAGGGTTGCTGTAGATAATGGTACTGGTGTGTGAGTTGGCACTCCAGGCGTCGTTAAAGCCTCGGGAAACGAACCTGGAAAGCCACGAGTAACTAGACCTGTGTCTATCCACCCCAAGGGAGTTGTACTATGACAATAATCATTGGCTACCAAATAACGACTACCCGCTTGGGCACAGAGAAATACTTGTTGCCCACTGGTTAGAATTGAAACCCTTTCATTACCAGTTGCCTCACGGTAAACATGTCCTAAACCGCTGTTATTGATAACCCCTAAATAAGGTTCCGCAGTGGCGGTTGGTGAAGGTGTAAAAGTGGGTGTGTTGGTAGGTGTGTTGGTAGGGGTGGGCGTAAAGGTTGGCGTATGAGTAGGGGTATGCGTTGGTGTAAAGGTTGGTGTATGAGTAGGGGTATGCGTTGGTGTAAAGGTTGGTGTCAGGGTTGGTGTCAGGGTGCAGATGATTTCCCCCTCGACACAGGCCCATTCTGGTTTGAGCACAGAATCACTGGTTAAAGCCCAGGCTGTTATACAGAAAATCAGAATTAACAAAATGCCGATGACAACCGAAATTGTGCGCCGAATTCTGATCTGGCGGGTAATCGTGGTTATTCTGATTTGGGCATCGCTATCATTCGGTGCATGACTCAATAAAGCTTGATAATAACCAATAGCCTCACGACGTTGACCCTGGGTTTCGGCTTCCTGGCCTTGTTCATACAGCAACTCTATAAGACCAGAACGTGCCTGGGCATTACCGGGATCAAACTCATCCAATTTCTCAAACAGTGTTTTAGCACGAGGGAAGTTATGTTCCTGGCGGGCGTGTTCACCTTGTTGATATAGGGTGTCAATTCTACCGGCGCGACCTTTTGCTTCATCTACAAGAGCCAGTTCATCAAAATATTGAAAAGCCGAAGAAAAATCGCGCTGAGATAAAGCATCTCGACCGGCTCGCTCTAACGTATCTAATAACCCATTCTGGGCAGTAGTTTGTTCGGAATCAACTTGAATGGCCCGCTTGAACGCAGTCACAGCATCGGCATATCTTTTACCATTTAGAGCATTGCGCCCTTCTTCTAATGCTTGAGCAAATGCGGCTCTTTTCTGTAAAGCCATTAATTCCGCATCTTCATAATCCGATGACATATTTATTCTCCTTCCTCATCATTCATCCAGGTTCTTGAGCGGTACGCGTCATAATCCATAGGAGTTATATTGTCTTCATCTAAAGTTTCCGGTGTGGATGTTGTATCCGGAACGGCTTGAGGTTTGACGGGTTCCGGCGGAGTCGTGGGCTTAGGCTTATCTTTTTGGGCATTATCTGTATCGGTTGTGCGTTTGGGCGGCGCATTATTACCCTTCGATGAATCTTCCGATTTGGGTGTGTTTGTTGGTGTATGGTGAGGTTCAGTAGCACCTGTATCGGCGGTGCGTTTGGGTGGCGCATTATTGCCACCTGATAAATCAGCCGGGTTGGGGGTATTGGTGGGTGTATTTTGTGGTTCAGCAAAGAGAGTATCATCCAGTCTTGGCTGATACTTTTTCGCGGCCGCATCCCCCTGCTCCTCAAACCGCTTCGTTGCTACTGTATCCTCACCAGGTCTACTATCAGCCGCAGTTTCCGGCCGGGATGTGCTTCTATCTGTATATGTTCTGGGACGGCTTTCTTCCTCAAAAGGCGAAGTAGCCGATAGATTCTCAGAGCGGCCGGGATCAAATGATTCCGGTGGCGTAGCCCGATCCTGATAAAAACTGACAAAAGCATTACGCCGGGCCAAAATTCTTTTACGAAGCTCCGCCGCTTGCTGTAGGCTGGCAAAATCCGCTTTAGCGGCCGCGCTATCTTTCTGATTCGTCAGACCAATCAGCTCTTGAATCGGCCCTTTTAAGCGCACCACATCATAGACGGCCTGCCGCCGCTCTTGTTGTAACCGTGAGACAGTACCCAAAACCGAAGGCAATAGTGCCTTAGCCGCCACTCTCAAAATAGGTTCTGTCGTTTCAAGAACATTCAACGCCTGCTGAAAACGATCTTCAGCCACATGCTTCACAACCGTATACATATTCTTGGCATAACCTTGCCATTGCCGGGCCTCCTCAAAATCAGACGCTTTTCTTCTTATCTCTTCAAAGGAGTCGGAAGCCCCGTTGTAATCTCGATTGCGAACTTTATTTAGTCCCAACTCCATAAGTCGTTTAATCTCATCTACCTGACTATTTTTCTTATCCCACTCTTGGGCTAACTGGCGTAGCTCCTCAAACTGACTGCCTGCAAAGTCCGATAATTGCAATACTTCCAGTCGTCGTTTTCGTCCCGTTTGCTCACGCACGGCGTGACTCGCAAATAGTTGCACAGCTTGATCCAGGTAACGATTGGCACTGTCAAGCTCCCAGCCCTGTAAACTCAGGCGAATCTGCCCCAATAAACTCTGCCACCGTTTGTCACGGCCTTCGCCCACTTCGCGTTGCAAGGCGATCAGGGTATTGTGTCTTTCATTCAGTGATAAACCCAAAGCACAGAAATGGAGTGCATCCGTATAAGCATGAGGGTCATTGGCACTTTGGTTCAATTTCTCTTGGGCTTGTTCTGCTAATACATTCTGAAACTCACCGATGGCTTTGTCCGCGGCCGCATACCCCACCGCCTGACCCATTGCCGCCTGTAATGCATCTCTGGCCTGCACCCACGCCTTCATCTGCCGATACCGCCGGTACTCGGCTAACTGACTATCCGCCTGACTTACTTTATGGGCCAGGTTGTTTAACTGTTGCCGCAATTCCAATAGTCGCTCATCTGATTTAGCCGTTTCCCCTGGCCCCACTGCGGCAATGGTTTCAGCTTCCCGAATGCCCTGTTCCGCTCCAACTGCATCATACCGGGCAACTGCCTGAGATGCCTGACTAAGGGCTGCTTCAAACTGCTCTTGCCGCTCTCTAAACAACCCCCGTGCATACGACAAAGCCGTTTCATTCTCCCTGTCATTCATATCCAGAAACAACTTCTCCAGATATTGGCCCAAACGAATCGCTTCACCATACTGTTTGATAGCTCGCCTGTTTTGGCTCTGTTCCAACAAATGACGCCGAGCAATTCGTTTCATCATCAACGTCACATCGTGCTGGCCTTCTATCTCTTGTGCCTGACGTATGGACTCTACAACCTGATCATAATTGCCCTCTCCCAACACCTTTTCCATTTGTTGTTGTTTCTGGATAAGGGTTTGTTCCAGTTGGGTGATCTTGGCCGTCTCTGCTCTGGCACGTGTTATATCTTCCTGCAACTGTTTCACCAGAGGCAGTTCTGCCGCTGGCCCATAGAGATCCTGCAAAATGGTCACAGTTGTTTGCCAGTCACGTCGTTCCTGCCAGGCCACCGCGGCCTCTAACAGCTTTTCCCATGACCCCAATTCCTGGTCCGCTTCGCCCGGCAGGCGTCGCCGTGCTTCCCGCAAAGCGACCTGAACCTGTGCTAGATCAACTCGTGAAGAGTTAAGTTGGTTGATGGCCTGAGCCAACCATTCAAAACTATGGGCTTTGGCTCGTAATACATTGGCCTGGGCCGCATAAGTAGAGGTAAACCAGGTCGCCTGTTCCATATCATCTAATATTTCCCGTGCTTTTTCCCAATCGGGTGGCACAAGTTCCAATGCCTGCTGGGCTTCGGCAATCACCCGCTCCATCACCTGCCGCTTGCATCGTTCGATATCACTCTCCAGAAGCAAGGCCAGGTTCGGCTCCTGTTTGATGACCGTCAGGAAATGTTTCAAGGCATCTCCCCACAACCTGTCATATTGGGCTTTTTCCGCCTGACGGAGCAGACGGACTAACTCCCGTTGCCGGTTATAGGCTTCATGGAACAAAGGTGAAATCGTATGGGAAGGCAGGCGCAGGGCCGTTTCGGCCGGTTCGAAGCGACGTAGATTTACCTGTTCCTGGCTGAGTTTTAAGGCTTGTTCTGTCTTGTCATAAAGGGAAAGTGCTTCATTCGTCTGGTCATGTAAGGCTTTGGCACTCGTGCTTTCCTTAAACATGGGCATTGCCAGGGCATCTTCAGTCAGACGACGGGCGCGATCTAGATCCAGCCGCGTTTTTGCTTCTTTCAACAAGGTTTCCGCTTTTTCAAGCAAGGCCTGACCCTTGGCCATCGCCTGCGCTCGTTCCTGCTGCTCCTGTTCTTCTTGAATCTTCTCCCGGCGACGCGTCGCTTGATCAGATATTTTCTTCAATTCCCAGCCGAGTTCCCCGGCCTCTTCAATTAAGTTATCTGCTTCGGTGGCAATACTCTCTAACAGGTTAACGGCTTCCACGACTTGTTCTTGTTTTAACATCGCTTCGGCTTGTTGCATTCGCCCCCGCAATCGTTGCGCCAGGGTGTCGTAATACAATTTGCGAATATCTCGGTATGTGGTGGCAATTGGTTGTGGCTTCTGGGTCACCAACCATCCTAAACCCGCAATGACATCGTCCAGATCGGCCGGGCTTTGTACTTGCTTGATCAGTTTGCGGAACCGTTCCATCTCTCTGGCGGCACGACGTTCCACAATCTGTCCTTGAAGCGTCTCTAGTTTCTGGCGAATGTCAGGTGAACTGGTTTGGGACAAGGCTCCTATACATCGCTCTAACGCTTCGCGGTAGTTCTCATCTAAAAACTCCCGTTCGATAGGTTCAATAATCTTGGCCTCTTCCTCGGCAATTAGCGTTTGTACCCGCTGTAATTGGGCCGGGTCTGCCCCCACAACACTTTGCACCAAGAGCCGTGCTTCTTGAAACAACCCATTTCGAGTCATCTTTTCGGCTCTATCTAACTGCAACTGGCTGATGAGGGTATAGGTGCTGTCTAATTGTTGCGGCGAAGCACCCTCGACGGCCTGAACAACTTCTCTTGCCTCACGGTATTGATGATTGCGGGCCAACTTCTCAGCCGCTTGCAGTTTCTCGGCAATGGGGCGTTCATCCTGGATCTGTTTTAACAACGTGATGGCCGGTGCATAGTTAGGCAGGGTAGTCTCGAGGAGCGACTCGATGGTAGATTGGGCACGGGCATAATGACGAGCCTGCCGGGCCGTTTCCGCTTCTTTCAACATACTTTGAGCCGTGCGGGTACGTTGAATCTCATCCTCAAGTTTTAAGGCGTCTTCGTAGGTGGGATCTTCACTCAGAACAGTCTCCACTTTCTGCCGGGCTGTCTCGAAATCTTGCTCAGCCAACGCCCGTCGGGCGGCAATAATAGATGAACTTAACTTCCGGCGTCGCTCCTGTTCTTCTTTAACTCTGGCTTTGCCGGCTTCTCGCTCGGCCGCTTCTCGTTCCTTGCGAGCCTCGTCCTCAGCCAATGCTATTAGGCGGGCCTCTTCCGTTTCTTTAACGGCTTTTTCTTTGAGTCGTTCCACCAGCTTTTGCAAACGGTGAATATCACGAAGCACGATTTCAGCATCCGGATTGTCCTGGGCATAACTTAACGCGTCTTCAAGATCGATAGCGGCGATTTCCCAATCTTTCTGCTTGTAAGCTTCCTGAGCATTTTGTAAGGCGATTCCAGCCTGGGCTGCATAAAGCAAAGATCTGACCTCTTCACCCATGCTTTGCGCCAGTTGTAACTCCTGACGTGCTCTATAGAAATCACCTTGATGCAAGAAGTCACTCGCTCTTTTCATACTGTCAGCCCGATCCCGTTGTACCTGACTTCGTTCTTGGGCCTGATCAAGTAATTTTTGTATCGTCACCCGCAAGGTGGTGTCATGTCTGGGTACATTTTCGAGGGCACGCCCCAGATTCGTAACGGCAGTAGCGAATTCACCCGCATCGAACGCTTTTTTCCCTTCTTCGTACCACTGTTTACCCTGATCTAATTCCTGTAAGCGTGCCTTGACTTCATCAACTAAGTCTTTATACCGGTCTTGTTCTTCTTTCGATAGACGTTTCAACTCCTTCTTGGGAAAAGCTTGCAGTTGGGTCAGCCGTTCTTGCAACCCATCTCGATCCGAAACGCGGTTGAGATCAATCCGGGCCGCCGTCATTTCATCACTCAATTGCTGTCGGACATTTTCTTCAATGGCTGTGGCGATCTGCTTCTGTAATTGGGCAATTTCTTTTTCAAGGCTTGTTAGCCCGCTCACATCACCTATCTGGTCCAGTTTTTGTTGAGCCTCATTCAATTTGTTCTGAGCAAACAAGTCACGTGCCGCCGCATAAAATGGTTGTGCCTTTTGATTTTTCTCTTTTAGTTTTTCCGATTTTGCAATAATGTCAGTGGCTTTATTTTGGTTTTGGGCAACTATCTCTTCACCAGAAAAAAAACCTTCAAATTCGTGAGCAACGGGACCATAGATCTTTGCTTCAACACTTTCTGCTTCTTTATGGGCACTATCAAAATCGCCATCCTCTAAGGCTTTTGCCCCCCGTTCCAGCCGGTGAGTTGCTGACTCATTCAACTGATTGATGACCATTTGCTTGGTCGCAGTAACTTGCCTTATGATTTCAGGATCATTGGGTTCTTCTTTCAAAAGAACACGTGCTGCACGATGTCCTGTTAATTTGTCTTCGATGACAGCGGTCGAGGCCACGACGCCGCGCAACGCATAAGAACGAGACGTTTCCAGCCATTGTGTAACCAGAACCAGAACCCGTTTCACCAATGGGCTATCAACACTATTGAGCTGAGTCAGCAATGTCTGCGCCTCTCTCCAGTTTCCAGTTTCGGCAAATGCAGTTCCCCCCTCGTAACTAGCGATTTGTAATAACGCTCTTAAAGCATTCTCAGCTTCTGTTGGTAATCCTGCTCCAGGCTCAAGGAAAATGTCAATGCCCTGCCGTAACGCCGCCACCGCATCTTTATAGCTATTGGTACTTAACTTCCGCTGGTAGTCGGCGGTCACATCCTGAAGTCGCTTCTCAAGCTGTTTGCGTTGTTCGAGACGGATATATTGTCGCCGAATGTTTTGGTCATTTGGCTCTAACACAGTAACCTGACGGAGAAGATCGAGGGCTTCGGTAATTTCCCCCGTCTGTTCTGCGACTTCCGCTTTACCCAATAGTTGCGGAATTTGTCCCCTAACCTGTTCAATGAGGTCTTGTTCAAGCGCGGTTAACGCGGCATCTGTCCCATGCCGTTTGGTATACGCCTGGATTTTGACCAAACCATCACGAGCCACCGGGCTACTGGCCGCATCGTAAGCCAGGGTAGCCCGATCGCGTAAGGTCTGTATCTGTGTTTGTAAAACCAGTAGATCAGCCGGGTATCCCCCTTCAGCCTTGTTGATACGCTCCTCAATTCGTTGCCATGTTTTGGCTGCATTTTCCAGAATGGTCAGAGGGGTATCATACTTACCCGTTTGGGGGGACTCACCATACGCTTTGTGGGCATCCTCAAGAAATTGCACCAGGCGCGGTTGTTCCTTCTGGATAACATCGCGAGCACTACGCCAGGTTTTTAGTAGTTGATTCTGTTTCGCTGGCGTTTTTTCTAAGAGGGACAAGGCGGTTTCCAATTCCATCACAGTCTCGGGCCATCTACCCTGGTCCCGCATCTCTATCGCTTTTTTATAGGCAACCTCGTAAGCTTGCCAGCGCGTTTGCTGGGTTTGGACGTCCTGAAAAACCGGTTCAACTCTTTGCCGAAGAACAGGTTGTTCTGCACCCAGTTTTTCCAATAAGGTGTTCAGGCGGTTTATGAGAGGCGCAAAATCTTTCGCCTGAATATCATCATGTCTTTCGATATCGGCTAATCCCTTCTGTGTCTCAGTCAAAGTAGATGTAACTTCTGGTTCCAGTTCCCCCTCAACCAAGATTCGTTCGCCTTCCCGATTCTTCGGATTTAACGCCAAGGCTTGATTAGCGTATTGCGCGGCCGCATCATTTTGATTTTTATCCCGCATAGCACGGGCGGCTTTCACCAAAGTAGTTTCCAGCAACCGAGCAATATCCGGGCCAGAAGGCCAAACATCATAAGCCGCCTGCAATCGGCTCACAGCATCCTGTGGATCGGTGGCTGTCTGCCCACTATTTTTATCCGCCTCAAACTGGCGCAAAATGGCATCCGCCCGGTTCAGACCATCAACCGCCTGCCTTTGTGTACTCTGTAACAGCGCATTGAGGGCGCTACGGAACTGTTCCGCGGCCGCGTCCGGTCGTTTTTGCTCTAATAAACGTTCCCCTTCTTTGATATAACCAGCTTCCTTATTAATCCGATCAACTTCACTTTGAAGGGCCGCAACCATAGCATTGATGGTTGTAGCCACGGTGATATATTCTCGGCCCTCTTGCCTGGCATGTTCAATCCGTTTTTGGGCGCCCGCTAACGCGCTAAGGGCATCTGGCCGCTTACCCGCCCGCCAATCTTTTTCCGCTTGTTTCTCCGCGGCCGCGATCTGTATCAAATCATCCGCCTCATCATGCCAGGCCCGTGCCTCTGCATACGTCGGATACACTTCTAAAATGCGCTTAAACGCCTTGTCACGGGCCTCTTCAAAATGACGGCGTGCCTGTTCAAATTCCCGATCCGTATTGGCCTGACGCCCGGCATCTAACTGATGTAACCCATACCGTTCGCCGATTTGTAACCACTTTTGTCGCCAATCCGGGTTTTCAGGAATATTGATACGTAATCCCTCTAATTCTTGAAAAGCGGCCCCCCACCGGCCTTCCTGATACGCCGCTTCTGCCCGATTTAACGCTGGCTCCACAAGACTCCGTTGTTGTAACTCGGCCTTACGTAATCTTTCTACCGCCAAAGGATACTGAGCATACTGAGAGGAAATACTCTGGTACAACTCAATCGCCTCCTTAAAACAGCCTTTATCAAACGCTTCCCTTGCTTGCCGGAACTTTTGTTCATCCCCTAACTGTTCGTAAATGCGGCGGCGCGTTTGTTCTACCTCTCCACGCAGATCCGTCAGAGCACCATCCTGGGGAATCTGTGGCAGGAGCTTTTCGATTTGCTCCAGGGCCGCATCCCATTGCTGTTTCTGTTCCAACTGTTGCACCAGTTGCTGAATTTCATTAATGCGCTCGAACCAGGTTTCCAGGTAAACGGCCTGGTTACGTTTCCGCTCCAGGTCTGGTTGATGAGCCTGGATGCCGTATTGCCCTGCCAGGTTGTAGGCCTGGCTATAAAGCCCTTGCGCCTTGCGGTATTGGCGCGTGGCCAAAGCCTCATCTGCTTGCTGCTGCAATTCGCGAATCTGGGTATCAGCTGCTTCCAGCCGCTCCAATTCAAGCATTTTTTGCCGGGCGGTAGGATCATCCGGCCATTGTTGCTGTACCTTTTCGTACAGTTGACGGGCTTCAGCTAATCTGCGTTCACTTAAAGCCTTTTCGGCTTGATTGAGGCTAATTTGGCGTTCCTGGTTACTCATCGTCGCTCCTCATTTCTGCTTCAAAATAATTGCCGCTATCGTTATTACCGAATAGCACTCCTCGGAATTTCAGTCGGAGTTGGAGTGGAGATCGTGGGCGGTACAGAAGTAATTGTAGGTAGTATGGTTGGGGTCGGGGTTGGTGTTGGTGTTGGTGTTGGGGTTACGGCTATCACCCACCTGCTAACATTCAACGCCAGTGTGGGTTGTTGTCGCAACGACAATTCAAACGGCGCATCCAGATTGCCAGGGTTGGCCACTAAAACAACCCACTCCCAATCAATGGCTGTGCCATACAAAGATGGGTTATCCACAAAGTTTTCACTAAAATAAATAGTCAACTGAGCCGATTCGCCCGGCGGCAATGTATCAATGCGGACATTGTCACCCACCCGAAGTAGCAGGGGAGCAAAGACCGTTCCATCTTCATATGAAAGTTGTAGATTCTGCATGGGGCATGTCGTCCCGGTATTGGTAATCATCCAGGTGGCACTGATGATAGGCTCAGACTGATTACGAATTACCACTGTACCCAGGTTAGGTACCAAAGTTGGCGATGGACTGACAGTAAAGGTGTACCGGGTAATGTCACGGCATTCGTTAGCTAAATACAACGCCGTAGCCGTACCCGCCTGCTCCGTTGCAAAAGCATTAGCCGTAGAAGTGGCTTGAACACTAATCGCTGTTCCCGCAACCGCATTCGCCTGTGCCGTTTGAGTGGCTTCGGCACTCAAACCACTGGCTGTTTGGGCATTCTGTGTTAAGAACAAAGCCGCATCACTCGTTGCTGTGGCAATTTGAGCGGCCTGTTGTGTGACCAGTACCTGGGCGTCAGCCGTGGCAGTACCACTGAATCCAGCCGACTCAATACTATTACGAGTCAGGAAAGCACCATATTCAGCCGTAGCCGTAGCCGAACGTTCGGCATCCTGTATGCCAGGGCGATAAACGCCAAACACATACAGAACCAGCCCCGCACACGTAACGGCTAAAATACCAACCACCATCACCATTCGTTGTTTCACAATAACCTCGGAGTTAATGAATAACCAACCTCAACGCACTACAACGCAAATTTAGTTTTTTGGGCATGGTTCAAATCAGCTTTACAACTCTGGAGGACGATTTGGTAAAAGGTGTGTTTCATTTCAGTTGAAAGAAGAGGAGTGAGCATCCCCAGATGCGAACGGGTCGGCATCCTTCGGCAGGCTCAGGACAGGTTCTGGGGATGCCTTACCCCTCTAACTCATTTGAAACACACCCTTTGGTAAATCGTCCAGTGGGCGATTTACCAAATCGCCCTACAAAGTGTTAAGCACCGTTTGCCGACTTTTGAACCATGCCAACAATCCTAAAAATTTAGTTTATGGTGCTTTTTCCACCCATACCTTCTTCAAATCTGTATAGGTGTTGTAATAGCCGTCATAGCGACTCCAGTTCTCAAAACTTACCGTAATGTCCTGACCGGCATAGTTGTTTAACAGATAGGAGAACCCACCCTCCGGGCTGGCTACCGCATAATAACCAGAACAGGTTGCCGGTTGGGTGGCGTTTCCTGTCCGCAGAATGTTGGGTGGGTTAAATGAAGAATTGACATACACATCAAAGGAATCGTAAAGGCCATTGTTGGTTCCCCCTAGCTTGTCCTGGGTATGCACAACATATTCAAAACGTAGCCTGTAACCCTGGGCGGAAGGCACAGACAACAAAAGCTCAGCTTTGGCCGATGTGGGGAATGGAACGCCGTTATAGCAGTTATGAATATCTGACCCCAGGCGTAGGAACGGCTGGTTATTATTTGGGATGATGGATGCCCCCAAAGTACCACCTGTTACATTCCATCCCGTATCGATCCCATCACGAAAGTCACCATTTTTCAGGAGATAGATTTCCAACTGAACAGTGGCAACCTGCCCACCTGCCCATTTGAAATCTATGATTAATATTTTTAACCCGTTACCATCTGTTAATTGCCAGGGTGGGTTTGCATTGTAAGTTTCCCAGGTTCCTGCCCCAGTTTCCCTTATTTTCATTTGACTGGGTGGAGTAGCAGAATTAAATACCAGCCTGATATCCCTCGTAAACGCTGTCATACCTTGTTTCCGTAACGGAGAGGCAGGGTTTGATGTCCAGGAAACCGCAGGCACTGGAGCATGGTTTAAAATCAAAGGCAAGTAGACATCAGGGGGAGGAGGAAGATTCTCAATTCTCGTCACTGATTCAGCTGGCAGCGAGACGTTACTTACACTGTCACGTGCTTGCACCCGTAGGGTATAAGTGTATCCCCGTTCGCCTGTAAATATGCCGGATGTGTTCGTTGTTCCCGCGACCCAACTTGTCCAGGTAGCCTGGTCATTACGCTTGTACGCCACATCATAAGTAGCTACCCCGGAGAGGGTATCACTCCCATTCCAGGAGACGGGAAAAGTAATGGCGGTAGAACTTAGTGGGGATGTGATAATCGCTGTTGGTGCAATGGTGTCTTTGATAAAACTCAAGTTGACTTGATACGACAATTGATGAGTATTGGTGACCACATAGGGGACATTGAGTTGATCGCCACTTAGAGCAGGCACCGTGTAGGTGACGGGCTGTACCCATGGTGCGGTTGTGCTGGTCATTGTCCGCACCCCATTGCCAAAAGCGGCCCCCGCCGTGAACGTAAGAGGAGCCGTCCCACTGATTGACATAGTCAAGGTGACAAGACCAGGTTGGGGTGCCCGAAAGTAAACAGTTCTTGAAATGCCTGCCCCCGGTGCAGGATCATATAAATTAATACTATTGCTATGGGTTATGGTGATCTGCGTAATCTCAGGATCCGGAGAAGCTGAACGCGCCGCCTGGAGATTACCGATATGTAAACTGGCAAATAGCACTAAGAGGACGGTTACCCCTCCCACTATAGAAAGGGTTAGGTTAGGAATACGTGTAGAGTAAAAGACTGATTTATACATGATTATTGTCACCCTTTACGGCGAAGTGGTGTTTGTCGGTCGCACCGGTGGTACAGGCGTTAATATTGGTGGCACTGGTGTATCGGTAGGTGTTAGTGGCACTGGCGTTGGTGTATAGGTCGCGGTAGGTGTTGGTGTCGGCGTCACGGCTATGACCCACCGGTTGACTTTCAAAACCAGTTGGGGATGTTGCCGCAACGACAATTCAAACCCCACGTCTGCGTTGCCAGGGTTATCCACTAAAACAACCCACTCCCAGTCAATGTCTGTTCCATAAAAAGATGGGTTATCCACAAAGTTTTCACTGAAATAAATAGATAACTGAGCTGATTCTCCTGGTTGCAACGAGTCAATGCGGTCGTTATCGTCAAATCGAAGCAGAAGCGGAGCAAAAACCGTTCCATCTTCATATAGAAGCTGCAAATTCTGCATGGGGCATGTCGTCCCGGTGTTAGTAATCAGCCAGGTGGCACTGATGTTAGGATTGGACAAGTCGCCAATAACCTGTACTGTATCCAGGTTTGGTACCAAAATTGGTGATGGACTAACTGTAAAGGTGTACCTGGTAATGTCACGGCATTCGTTAGCTAAATACAACGCCGTAGCCGTAGCCGCCTGCTCCGTTGCAAAAGCATTAGCCACAGCAGTTCCTTGAACACTATTAGCTGTTGCAATAGCCGCATTCGCCTGAGCCGTTTGAGTGGCTTCCGCACTAAACCCACCAGCCGCTATTGCATTCTGTGTCAATAACAAAGCCGCATCACTGGCTGCGGTAGTCATTTGGGCGGCTTGCTGTGTTGCCAGAGCTTGGGCATCAGCAGTAGCATTCCCACTCAATCCAGCCGACTGTGTAGCCTCACGAGTCAGCAATGCAAAATATTCAGTCGTAGCGGTACCGGAACGTTCTATCTCTTGTACTCCTGGGCGGTAAAACCCAAAAACGTAAACGATTGTGCATAGAAAAACCAGTAGAGGTACACCTATTACTGTATTTCGTATACGACGGCGTCTGATTTCTTCTGGTGATAATCCCCCCAGCGACTTATCCACTTCCTGGGCCAGGGCATGCAGGCTCTGCCAGGTCTTCACAATTTCCGGGGCCACCGGCAAAGGCGGTTTCTCTTTCAGCCAGGGTAAGGTAGCCACCCTCACATATTTGCAGTATCGGCGAATCGTAGCCCTTTCCCCTTCGCTTATTTTTGGGGGCGTTTTTTGCCCTTTCCCATTCTGCGTCTGTCCGTCTTCTACTTTTGCTCCCCCTACCCCCAACAACCGGCTTATGGCCTCATACGCTGCCTGAACAATACTCTCACCCGCCTGCGACGCATCACGAATAAACGCCTCTAACGAAGCCACCGCCGTCTGGTCGTTTGTTACAACGGCCCGTAGCTGTTCTTCCAGGCTTTGAATCAAATCCGCCCTTAAATCAGCATAACCACGCCGCACAATATCCTGCTCTGGCCCTAACAACCACGCCCAACGGCCATCGTCCGTCTGGTATTTTTTGTCAATCTGCGCCAGATGCTGCGACAACCCGGCCATTGGTTGGGGTGGGGTCTGGCGATATGTCTCATAAGCGTTCTGTAAAGTCTGTAGACACGCTTTGAGCCGCTCGATTTCTTCAGACAGTCCCGGTTGTGTCACCTCTGTGGGCACAGCAGGCAGGCTCTCTTGTACCGCCAGGATCGTTTCCTGTGCGGCCGCGACCCGCGACGGGCGGTACTTCCGCCCCCCATCTGTATCTGTTTTGGGTTCATCTTTCTCGGATTCGCCCCCCTCCGGGTCGGTGCGCTGTCCCGTTTCCAAATCGTAGTCAGCCCAGCCCTTAAACTTAACCACCACGTCAGCAAATTTGTTAAGCTGCTCCCGGTCTACCGGCAACTTGACCACTTCCAAAACAACCGCAGGCAATCCGGTGGGCATACGACGACTGATCACCTCGTCAACGAGTTGGCTAACCTTTTTCAAAATAGCCTCGGTTTCAGCCAGGTCACGACCACGACGCGCTAACGATTCACCCGGTTTTTCAGATTGACTGAATTTTTTGACAGCTTGTTGCCATAATTTATCCAATAAACTTGTGGCGATAGGATCAGGGGTGTTTGTGGTTTGTGGGGCCTCATCCTGGCCCGATCCATACGGGTAATGAGCGGCTTGAATCCAGCGCGCCTGCGCGTATAAACCCAGGAAAGGTTGTATCTCACTATCGGATTGACTTAACACGGCTTTACCACTCACCACCAGTTTTTCTACTAACGTCTCGTAAACAGTTTCCGCCCGATTTTTCAAAGCGGTACGTAAGGCACGGAGTTTGGCACTCAACTCAGCCTTTGTTTGTGGGCTTAACTTCTCGCCACTATCTATTTCATTTATGGCTTCAAAGAGGGCATTTATTACCTGGGCGTACTCATTTTCATCAATTGGGGTGGACAGTGTCTGGGTTTCCCAGGTTTTGCCTTTCTGCCAATCCGCTAATCGTGTTTGTAAATCAGCTACCGCGACATGACGATCTTGTTCTTGTACATCTACCGTCGCGACTTCCTGAACCGCTTCGGCAAAGGTCAGCGCGTCTTTCCCGGCCCGGTTGAGGCGATCCAAAACAGCCATAAACTGTTCATCCGCCGTAAGGCGGCGTGTGAGAGCCGGTAACAACCGGGCAAACCCTTCTTTGCCCACATCCGCTGGCAATAAATTTTGCAAATCCGCCGGTATCTGCTCCCAAATATGTTGCGCTTCTTTTTGCGCCGCCTGAAAATCCTGTTTTTCCTGACTGAGACGGCGTGATGTCTCCAGGGAAGGTTGTAGTAAAGCCACCAGATAATCAATGAGGTTTTTAGTCCACTGGTCGGCCAGCAACGTCAACTGCGACCAATTGGGTGTCGTTCTTAACTTTAACAACCCGTCATCTTGCCCGGCCCACCGTAACAAGGTGGCATTCAGGTTGGCCGTATTCATCATCCAGTTGGGAGGGGTATCCGGCCATTCTTGCCCTGGCTCCACCAGAGCTTCAGCAATGTTGATCATTTGCTGAGCCTGGCCGAGGCTCAAGCGCATCTCCTGACTATCCACAAAGAGCCGCCCACCTTCCTGCAACCGGCGTACCACCTCCTGCAAATCGGCTACCTTATCAAGGGATAGTTGTTTCACCAGGCTAATCCAGGCGGTGGCTAACCGACTGCGATAGGCTCTGGAACGTGGCCCCTGTTCATTGCCTAAACGTTGTGAATCTGCCCGTATCTGTTCAAAGGTAAGTGCATCACTAACCAGAGTAGATTCTACCTGTTGAAAATCCTCTACTTTTTGCCTGGCCCAATCAAGCAGGTCTTGCTCCTCAAATGAGAGTGATCTTTGCGCCTGTTCAGCTTCTAAAACGCTAATGATGTCTTCGACGAGCTCTTGATCGCGATATTCTTGCAATTGCTGATTCAGAGTGTTACGCCGTTGCTCTTCTTGTTGCTGTTGGAGAATAGCACCACTTAACGTCTGTCGTAGCGTCTCTAGCTCCTGCTTCAGGGTATCTTTCTGAACAAAAAGGCGTGACGAAATAATGGGGGCAACCTTCATGCCGGGCAAATGCGTAGTCGCCAGTTCCGCAAAAGGTCGGCGATCCCATCCCAAAAGTTGTGTCACCAGATCACGGGCCTCACCCAAACGACGGGCGGCCTGGTTTTGTTGGGCAGTGGTCAATTGAAGATATGCCGATTCAAGCAGGCGGTTCCCGATTTCCGCTTCATCCAACAAAACCTTCGTCCTCTCGTCATCCGGAGACAAGCTGTTGGCACGGCGTGCCTGAGGCAAAGCCTGATCATAATGTCCGTTCTGGAGCAGTTGTTGGGCTTCTTGAACGGCTTCTGTTGTTTGGCGCAACGCTTCGGCTTTACCCCGCACATCCTGCAACCGTTTCCGGCTACTTTCCTGTCGCTCCCGGTATTTGTCCTTCAGGTGGAGGGCACGACTTTGGGCCGTATCAACCTGCAAAATTTCATCCCAAAGATGAAATGCTTCATTCAGGCGATCAACCGTTTGTTGATAGGCAGCGGCCGCGTCCGACCAGTACGCAGAGCTTTCGGCCCTTTTGCCTTCTTCCCAGGCCGCTTCAGCCGTATTCAGCAACTGATCGGTATCCTGGTATTTTTGGAGAAAGGTTTGGCGACGTTCTAATTGGGTTAGTTCACGCTGATAGAGGTCAGCAATTTCCGGCTCGTCGGGGGCCTGTTCTTGCGCTTCCTTCAATAAGGCAACCGCTTTTTCCACCTGGATTAACTTCTGCTGTTCAGAATGTGTCCAATCAGAGCGGGCCGCTTCAGCGGGCCGCGAGCGGGCTAGTTCAAGCTGTTTTACGGCATCGTTTACTTTTTTCCCGGCCAGGGCCAGAGCCAACATATCGTTGACCGGTTTACAGGTGGAAACAATTGGGTCTCTGTTTTTAGCCTGAATCAAGGCAGTATCGGCTTCATACCACTGCGACTGGCGCAAGGCGTTGTTGGCTCGATTCAGATCCCCCCAAACCGGAGCAGAGCTGATATCCCCCATTTCCTGTGTCAGTATAAGGCCCGCTTGAGCCAGATAAAGGTAGCGGCGAGCTAATTGAGCCACTTCACTCCGGCTATCATGCTGGGCCAACGCTTTTTGAAAGCCATTAATCGCCTGGGTAAATCCGCCCGTCCCCCCGCGTGACAATTCACTGATAGCGGCACTGATAGGGAACTGCACTTCATTTTTGATTTTTTCTTCCGCTTTATCCCGGTAGAACTGAAAGATACCGCGAGACGATTCGGGCAGGGAAAGGGCCAATGCCAGGTCGGCAATGGCTAAGACACGTTCTTGATTACCGCTAATTTGAGCATTGTTCAGGCGATCATTGAGGCGACTCGACGCATTATGGGCAATGCTTTGTTGTACGGTTGTCAACCACCAGCTCAAATCTGCTTCCAAATCGGCGGCACTGTGATAACGACGTTTGGGATCACGATGGAGCAACCGTTGGATAATCTGGCGGCTCCCTATACTGAGTTTGTTCCAATTGCCTTCGATGCCTAAACTGAGATTGGCCGGTGGTTCATTGTTATTAAGGATGAGGTAGTGCCCCAATAGAAGATAATAAAGATGACCACCAAAGAGAATGAGGTCTTGAGAGAAATCGGCGGCTGTTCCGGTAATATTCCAGTCGGTTACTTTAAATTCCAACTCCGTTTGCGCTTCATCCAACCACCGCACACGGAGGCGATCCCCTTTTGTTTGGGGTTCAAAATCTTTGAAGGCCAAACCATTTTGGTGCGCCAGAGCCAGGGCACGGCTCAGAGCATGAACTACCGTGAGCATCCGTATCTCATCAGAACGTTCACGAATATCAAAGCGATCAAATTCGGGTGGGGCAAATTCCTGGACAATGTAGGGTTGGTCGGTACTGAGTAAGCCACTGTCCAAATTAACAATAATCAGACGTCGGGAGGCTGTCTCTTGTGCTAATTGCAATCGTTCTGATAAATCTGTCGTCGTTGCCCAGAACGCAGGCATTTCACCCCGATTAAGAATATCCAGGGCTTCAATTTCACGTTTTACTTGTGTAATGATGTCGGGTTCATCATTAACCGGTGTTTTGATAACAACGGGTGGTGTATCACCTTCGTTTAGAAGGGGGATGGCCTGATAGGCATCAGTAATAGCCCCTTGTCCTAAGCGACGCTGAATGGTGTATTGATAATTACCCAGCGTAATGGTTTCGTCAGGCTGAAATTTCATGAAACCCTCGTTAAAACAAACTGTGCGCCTGGTAGTTGAGGAAGAAGAGAGTGCCATCTTCGGTTGCGGCCGCGATCGAACTCCCTTTGCTCATTGCCAGATCATTAACATAGGATTGAACCGCTACCGGTTCAGTCAACACCCGTCCAGTTTCCGTGTCTAACACAGAAACATCACCCTGATAGCCACTGGCTATCGCTAAAAGATGGCGACTCCGATCCGCCGCCAAAGCGGTCACCGGTTCGCCATACTCAACTTCCCACAAAAGATCCGTCAGATCGGCACTATAAGCCTGTAGCCAATAGCTGTACCCATCGTTGAAGACAATGGCAATACCTGCCTTTTTGGGGAAAACGGCAAAACGTGTAATACGCCCTTTGAAGGAACGACCATTTTGCCATTCTCCACTCAGCGCATCCAACACAACCAATCGGTTGGTCCCGGATCCGGCACTGGCTATATACAGATGATGACCCGCTTCATCAAATCCAACTGACCAATTAGAACCATCCGTTGCATTACCGTTATCCGAATGCCGTTGCCAAACAATATCTCCCTGAATATTGGCAACCGCTAAGGCTGACCCATAGTGACCAATCCCCAATAATTCGCCTTGTTCAGCAAGGGAAATCGTGTTCAGGTCATTATCAGCAAAATACAACACTTGTTCCTGGAACGAGAAACCTTCTCCTTCTCGTTCCAGGTTCAAACGTGTAACAGCCCCGCGACGCGCGCCCACAAGGAGATACGAAAAATTAGCGGATCCTACAACCAGATGCATGGGCCAAGCCTGCGGTGGGTAGCGCAAAAGCACTTTGCCACTGGTATCAAAGAGAAGTAAACCATTGTCTGTAACAACGGCCGTATACTGTCCATTAGCCGATTGGGCAACCCCATAAGCGGGTTCCCCTGGTCTACTTATAACCAATCCGCGTTTAACTTCCAGGCTCTGGCTCATCGCTCACTCCTGCTCTTACACAGCAACCCCTTCCGATTTCCGATTCAGTTCTCGAATCTCTTCCTGCAAAATAAGGTGCATAACCGTTCCCATATCCACCACCGCCGACGAAGGGCTTGTTTCAAACATACTGACCTTATTTTCTAGAAATGGAAGCAAATATCGTTTCAATCTATTCTGGGCATTCACTGCTTCACGTCTACGGATATCTGGTTGTTCCTCATCTGTTGGCCCAAGTTGTTCCGTCAAATCACGAATCGCCTGGTTTATATCGCGCAAACGAACCGTGAATGGATTTTGAATATGCCCTAATGAAACACCGCGACGATTAAGTGTATCTACCAAAGTGGCAACCATTTGTGTAGCCACTCCCTGCTTTTCGATCACCTTCAGGTTGAAGTTTTGTAAAGCGTTCAGATATAAACGAGCAATCTGATCGCCCGCCCCAACATCTGTAAAACGGGGATCAATTTCCCGCACAACACGGCTTTGACTCAAAGGCAATTCCCGTTTGTTACCATTTACCATTAAGGTGAGAATAATCTCTGTCGTTTCGGCCCCTGTATCCGGATCAAAGAAAGAGCCATCTTTTATCAACCCATAACCACAGGCCAGCGTAAAGGCCTTGATAATAGTTTCATTACTCATGGTAACAACAACTTGAGGGGATAAAGGTCGTTGCCGGTTGTTAGGATCACCTAATCCTTCAATTCGTCCTTCATAATCAGTGGCTACCTGCTCTTCTGGAAAGAGATGGATACTTTCCCGTCCCTTAAAGAGCTTGGTTCGATAATCCGGTTCACAAGCCACAAATTGATCCACTGCTTTTAACGCTACACCCCGTGCTACCTCAACAACCGTACAAGCGACTAAACTTTCAGCCCGGTTATCTACATTGAAGCCGTTATCCCCTAAGGTTGTACCGGCTTCACTCAGGAACTTACGAGCCTGATCCGTTGCTTTCCCCACATTGAATGACACATACCGCTCGTGGAACATTTCCTTACCATTACCCGCCGGGTTATAGCGTAAAAATGGCTCCACAATCTGTTGCGAGATGTTGACAAAATGTGAAGAGGATGTAAACATTTGACCGATCCGGTCTGCGGCCGTAACACTTTGGCGTACCACCTGGAACAGGTCTTTCACACCGACAAAAAACTTCTCGGCAATTTCTTTGGCACCTTTGGCCTCTTCCCCCCAGGTAGTAATTAGCTTGTATTGCAATGACTCGGTGTCATCGGTTCGTTGCCAGTTCATCCCCCGTTGCCCACGAACCTGCCCCATGACGCGAGGATAAACCGTACCCCAATGGGCCCGTTGTTGATAAAGTTGTTTCTCAAACTCATCATCTGTCAGATAACGACGCACCCGAACGCGTTTCTTGGCTTCGCGGTTGTCGTTATGCTGTTGTTCCCATTTCCGTACGATTCCTTGCACTTCAGTAAAGGTAGCCTGCCAGTTTTCTAATTCCAGTGCCACCCGATCCACAATACTCAAATTGCCATCTTTGTCTTGGTCGGCCGCTCCCAAAGCATCTAAAATATCCAACACGGTTCTAAATATCCGTTGGTGCAACACCAATTCCATTCTATGCACAAAAGCGCCCACATAAGCTTCTTGCGCCTTGATCGCATCCGCTTTACCAAAAAGAGGTTTACGTTGATCCTTGGTGTTTTGCATCCAGGTTATGCAATCGCGTACTTCTTCACTCGTCTGGCGAATACGTCCATCTAACCCAACCTCGCGATATCTCTCTTCCAACAAAACGCGAAATTTTACGAGACGGTTTTTTAGCGTTGCCACAACACGTCGCGCATAGGGCAGACGGGCTGGCTCCAGTAGTTTGGTTTCGGGATTACGGCGATTAAGAATGTCCAATAAAGCCCCATCAAGGGCTTCAGAAAATCGTAAGACCAACGCATCACGATAAGGGGCCAAAATCTTGTCCCATTCGCCACCCAAACGGGAGTTTTCATCATCGGGATCAAGTTGTGGTCCCAAAAAATCATCCATGAATTGCTCACCAAAATTCGACAAACGGACATACCCTTCACCATAAACTTCCTTCTTATAATCTCCATCTCCCGAAGGGATCATATTGCCGGAAAGGTATGCCAGTGATTGGTCTAAATCCTGGTAATCTTGAGCAAAGGCACTATCAGATAAGGCAATCATGCCAAAAAGTCCTTGCCAATCCATGGCTGGGCGTTCTGGCTCTACACGACGTGTGGCGGCAATTGCTTTTTGAATTAGCCCTGGGTTTACTCGTTCTCCGATGCTATTTTGGGAGAAGACACGATCTGATTCTTTGAGAGCCATTTGCTCCAGTTGACCTTCTTCTTTTTTATCTTTGAGAGGCAGGAATTGTTCTCCCAACATCTCTTGCAAAAACCGATAGGTAAAACTCTCGATCACATCGGCTACCGGGAAAATATAGGTCATCACATTAAAGCCACTATAAATCCAGCCTTCACCTTTGTCGTAATGTAAACCGGCATTGGAACGCAACGTGGCTAAGGCATCGCCCAGACTTTGATCAACATGAGCCATCACAAAATCAGCCACAGCCGGAAATACACCCCGCATGGGATTACCTGTTAATGCTGTATCCGAACTGGCACTACGGCTGGCCGTATCTACAAGATAAACATGATCCATAGGCTGATTCGTACTCCAGGTGATGGAGCGAATATCTAAGCCATAACGAATCATGTAGGGGAATTGATTGCTGTGGACACGATTAAAGCGATCCAATTCACGAAGCGCGGCATAAGAATTGGGTTTGAGATTCGTGGGATCGTCCATCGTACTGGTGTACGAGCTGAACGCATCAGGTAACACGATGATTCCGGATACATCTATGGACTGCCAGTTATTGTTAGAATGAATAGCATGACGCACCAGATTGGCTACATCAATAAAAAAGCCAGAGCCTGTTCCACCGGCCACAGAGCCAATAATGAAGACCATCCGTTTGCTCTTTTCAATGTCAACCGTATCAACGGGGCGATCGTCATCATCCGGATTTCCATACATACGACGTATCGCCGCCTCGATTGAATCATAAACCGGGGAAGACCATTTCTGGTATAAGGCAGTCCGACCGATGGGGCGACGTTGTTGAGCACCACCACGAATGTCACGTTCTGTTTGGGTCAGGATACGTTCCAGTTTTTCTTTTTCCATCCAGTACATATAGGGGGCGGTGCGGCCGCTGGCAATATCAGCAAAAATCGTATCCATCGTAATGCCGGGCGGGCTAACCACATGCCTGAATTCTGGTTCTCTTCCTCGTTTATCAAACTGTGGTTCAAGCCGAACACCGGCGAATTTATCCACTTCACGAAGATCATCCGTATCCAAAGACAACAACACCACATTATCCGGCGTCTGCCCGTAGGTTTCGATCAGACGTTCTTTCAGTACCGTCAGGGCCGCCTTACCGGACCCTCCTACACCAATCGCTAACATTCGTTTCGGCATCTTGGTATCCTCCAAATCTTAGATCAATTTCTTCCAGTAGGTTTTGTAGGTCTCGTAGGTCTGGGTGCCCCAGATGAGCCTGTTTTCTGCTCAGCAACGCTCACTATCAAAACAACATCATCGTTACTTGTAGTAAATTCTTCTTTTTGTTCCGAAGAAACATTTCTCCCCCCAGTTCCAATCGCCTTCCCCTTATCATCGGTCTTGTAAACCCTGACACGGCCTGTACTTTCCCGTGTAACCACATACTCAAATGGCTTTAAACCCGCCACTTGAACCACCGCCTTTTTATCACTTCCAATCGTGATCTCTCGTTTGCGTTTATCTATTCCTGCCTGCTGTAAATTGCGGCTGGGTTCCAATTTTCCACCCCTTTTTACCTCCAAAGAAGCTTTGGGTGGTTTGTTCATCCGGACATTGATGAATGGAATCAAGTAAAAAACTAAAAAGGCTCCAAAACTCAATGCGAGTAACGCCAATACAACCCAAACCCACCATGGTATAGGACACCAATCAAGCCCAGCAATTCCAGGTACATTTACACATTGATCAACCAAATCGTTACCACCATCTTGATCACTATCAGGAATAGGGGTAGGGGTTGGCGTAGGGGTTGGTGTTGGCACAAGAGTAGCAGTTGGAGAAGGAGTAGGAGTGGCGGTACAGGGGGGCGCCTGTATCTGCGCGACAACATTTTGCTGCGATTGAACAGGATATCCTTCTAACGTTTGTGCAACTAAACTTACTATCCATGACGCATCGGCTCCCGTTGAACAGGTTAAACTTGCCAATAACGGTACACATAAATCTGTTACATCAGCACTAAAAGTACCTGTGGCAATTTCACCCAACAGAATTTCCTGCGATCCGTCAAAAAGGCGCACCCGCATTGTTGTCGGGTCACTGTATTCATAATCCCCAATGTTCACTTCAATCTCAGTAACCTGTCCGGTCGCACAAGTTATGGGAGTCACCTGATCGATGTACGCCCCCCGCCCCACATCTACAAACAGCCGCGATGTAGCGATTGGGCTATAAGTAACTAGTGGAGATTCGGTTGAGCCGCCTCTAATTTCAGAAGCACCGGCCTCAAGAACAAAAGTGAAACGATTTATGCCTTCCAAAGAACCAGTATATGTACTGGCATAGTCATAAAGAATCTGATAAGTCCCGCTTCCATCGGGAACAATATCACTAGGAATACGTAATTCAGACTCACTACCATCAGGATGTAATACTTTGCCTGTGAGTGGTTGAGGGTCAAAAATTATGTTGTTGTTCTTATCCAGCAGGTTAAACCGAATTATTAAACTTTTAACTGGTGATTGACGATTAAGCGCCAGGTAAACATTGGGAACGCCTACATCTACCAAGGTAACTTCTGGTTCTAAAAAATTGAACCGATAAGCATCTCGCAAATCAATAAAGACGGAAACCGGTTTATCAGACTCAATTTGCCAAAAATCATCTTTCAAATCAAAAACCCCATCCCCATTACTGTCCCAATCTAATCTTTCCGAACTAACAACAATTGTTTCCCAGGGATTAGCCGGATCGTTATAGTGATCTACCCCAATATCACTATCTGATATGGCATTTCCTTTGGGATCAGTAATTAACACATTTCCTCGTGGTAAAGAAAGATCAGCTCCGTGGTCAATTTTGATTACCAGGCGTTGCACATATTGACCGACAAAAACTTTTAACGGTTCACCTGGGGCCACTGGCAAGCCAGGTGTGGAGGCTGTATTTTGCAACTGAGAAATAATCTCATTGTATGTTTCATCAATTTGTGCGGCATCTTCAATCAAGTAAACAAAAATCTGATCGTTTTCGTTTCGTATGTCTTGCCAAAAATTTATGTATTCATCGTACAGCGTTATATAATCCCCCCCTTCATTACCCTTCAAAAGCATAATGAATAAAGGTATATCGGGATTGTTTTCGACTATCTGACCAATTTCAGTTCGGGAATCAGATAGGGGATCTACACCGCTAAAATCTGACTTATCGGGAATGCCATCAGTAATCAAAACAACCGCGGGTAAATTTGTGGGTCTACGGTTTGGTGAAGTTCGTAAAGTCTCATATGCAAGAGTTAATGCTTCAGCCATATCTGTATAGGGTATGGGAGCAGGAGCAGCAATGATACGAGCCCAATTCCCTCTTGTTGTATCAGTCAATGGCTGCAACGGAGCAATCACTCTTGCCGTATCACCAAATTCAATAATCCCTACCTGATATTCACTCTCATTTGTTTCACCTTGCCCTAATGCAGACAAAAAGAGATTTGTCCCATGAATCCGCAGGTTACCAGCATCATTTCCCGGGGGCGAATAACAAACATCCTCTGGAGCTACCCCAACAGGAAACATACTGCAAGAATTATCTAAAACCACCATCATATCTATAGGTCGGCGCAAATCATCGGCTGATTGAGCTAGCCCAGGCAAAAAAGAAACCAGCAGTGTCAAGAAGAGTATGCCGAAGATCATTCGACCTTTTTGATTTTTCATTGTTACATTACCTATCATTGGTGATTTGTATAATGCATGTACAAAAACTACCGGTTGGCTTAACCTGAATAAGTTATCCCTGTTTACTTGGTAGGAGCATGTTTTGTTCTATTTTGGTTTCAGCCAGCCATTTATCTAGCCCTTTCCGCGAAAAGCGCCAATTTCCTCCCAGTTTCCGTCCCGGTAGTGAACCTTTCTTCACCAATCGGTATACCGTTGATTCAGCCAAACGCAGGTAGTCTGCTACTTCTTTGACAGTCATCACTTCATCTGGAGTCATTTCATTCATTGGTTCACTCCCTGTATTAGCAAGCATTTGAAATTAGCCCGGGGTGGCGTGCAACCTCATACAGAATTACTTATGCCCGTTAAAAACAGAAATCTTTCCCTTTTAGTCATTTTTGGTACTAAAGATTATTATTTGGTGTCCATCAGCAGGCGTGTGCGCTGGAACGCTTTTTCCATCATCCATTGATTATTTATAGCCTTTGCTCCTGTTTTCTTACCCACGCTTACTAGGAATATCGGATTCTGTTTTTTCTTGTTTCTTTTCGCTTTTCCCTCTTATAATTCGCCCGTTTATTATCCGTGCCATCCAGTCCCTTGTTCTTTTCACCTCAAATGGAGTTATTAGCTCCACGATCATGACTGGAGTGGTTTTGTTTGGTCTTATCTGAATATAGGCTCTACGGGAGTTCATTGGGCTAACATCTAAAGTAGAGAAGGTAGAGATGTTTTTAAAATGATTGCTACCAGATGTGCCAATTTGCCCTGTAAAATTCCAAAGAACCCTTAAAAATTTGTCGCCTGGAGTTGAGGAGGTTGACGTGAAGATGGATCGGCAGGAATTTATGGAAGAGGTGAACCGTGCTCTTGAAGCTGTAGCCCAAAAACATGGCGTATTGTTTGCCAACCAGATTCGCCCAATTGTCGAGGCCAATAGGGTGAAGGAACGGCTGGATCATTTTCTGGAAGGAGATTCAACTAAAACTATTAGTGATTATGTCTGGTTGATCGTAGAGGGTTATTTAAAATGGCATGACTGTGTTTTTCAAATACAACAGGTAAGGTCAGATGATGTATGGGAACTTCTGGCAGTGAAAATAGAGCAATGGGCTTATCATTTTCTTGTGCGTAAAGGATTACATCCCGGGAAAGAAACACAAAAAATAGCTCAAGATTATGCCAGTGAAGCGGCGGTTGCTATCTTACAAGCTCATTTTACCTATGACACGGATCTGGATGCCTGGCTCCAACAAATTGTTATTTATACATGCTGTAATCAAACAGAAATTTGGAAGAGACAACAAGAGCTTGAAAAAAAGCTGGCTCAAGCCCTGAAAAATGAGAGACCCCTAAAAACTGGTGGGGACGGCATTGAACATCATGTATCCTCTCAGGAAGAAGCCGATGTGCTCAATCAGGCTATTCAGCAGTTAAAAAATCCTAAAATGCGCCAGGTGGTTTGGTTGCGCTATTATGGGGAGCTTTCGTCACAGGAAATTGCTCAGGCGATTGGTTCTAGTTATCGTTACGTGGACAAGTTGCATTGGCAAGCAAAGCACAAACTGGGAAAGATTTTGGGAGGTTAAGGGTATATATGGATGAAGGTTTGGCAAAAAATAAGCCGAGCCGTAGTACAGGGTGGCAAGAAAGGTTGATGGCCCTGCCATCAGGTCAGTCTGAAATCCCGGCTCCAGAGGATATGGCGATGCTTTCATTCATGGTATCTGCGGCTTATCAAGGAATTGATATTGCAGTTCGTTACCCCACGTTTTATAGCAAGTTACAGACTAATCAAAAGTTACGAGAGCATTTCTTGGATGCACTTGATTTGATAGAGCATAGCAAGGCTGGAACACTCACCCCCTTACCCGGCCCGCCGCGCCGCGATTTGAGTTTTCTCCATAAGACAAAAACGAAACCTATTATTGAGCAAAATTCAAAACAGGAATGGCGTACTACCTGGAAACAAACGAGCAGGCAGATACAGCATCTTTTGTCAAAACCAGAAATGTCTTACCGGGGAGAAGATGATTGGTATGAAAGTGATTGGGGCTTGTTATTGCGTGATCATGTGAAAATAGGTCACTTGAACGTGGAAATTATTTTAGAAGCAACCGTGAACGAAGAAGGTGGCTATGCCCCTTCATTGACAGTTATGCCATTAGATGAAGATTCGTCTCTCCCCTCACTAAATGCCAGCTTGAATTGGGGCGATTATCAAGAAAAGGTTATGCTGGATGCCCGCGGCCGCGCTACTTTCCCCCCTCTCCCTCTCACCACCTTCTACGACCCGGCCCATAACCTGATCACCGCTGACCTGCATTTCAGCCTCGAATCCATCGCCAGTCCAGCTTAATCCCCAGCTTCAAATTTTGGTCTGGATGCGCCCTTCGTCTGCTCTGGTAGATAAGGTTGAGTTTTTTTCCCTTTTGGCTTTACCCATGTGGTGATTTCCCGCGGCCGCATCCCCTCCCACCTGTTCATCTCCGTCCCCTGCTCCTCACACGGCTCCCAGCTTGATACATTGCCCACCGAAACCGTTGTTTATCGTTCCCTAGTTCCACCGCTTATCGTGGTCTTGACATTGGGGTCAACGATATTCAGCGGTTGCCCCGCCGCACTGACCCGCACAAAGGCCAATGATGTTTGATAATAGAACCTGGCGATGGTATAACTTTCAAACATTACCAGCCAGTTACTACCGTTCCAGGCTACCGGGGGGTTCTCTTGAGAGGCCAGTGCGGCCGCAATCTACTCGCTGTTTTCATCCTTCTTGGTGCGCATCCCGCCCATGGGCAACTCCTACGCACTTAACTCGGACAGCACCGCTTTTACAGCCTGGGGGACTGCGGCCGCGACATCCGGGGAACACCCCTCGACAAAATCAAGCGTGTTTTCTGCCTCAATGGCAATAATCCGAATATCATCAGGCATTTTGATACCGATGGTTTTGCCGAGCTGAATAGCGGTCGGCAGATTGACATCATGCACAGACGCCGAATGTTGGGTATTGATGTCGTTAAGTTTAAGGTGATGGAGTGTTCCCGGCGGATGTGTGCCGGTGTGAATTGCATCCACAATGATCGCCTTGTCAAAACCGGCCAGGCGTTCCATCAGGCGCAAACCACCACACGTCTCCTGCCCAACTTCAATCAACATATTCGGTGGCAGTTGTTTGCCAACCAGACCGGCAATGAGTAGCCCCACCCCATCATCCCCCAAAATCGGATTGCCCAACCCCAAGATCAATGTTTTCATCGTTTGTCGCCTAATCATTCACGCCGCGACTGAGCCGTTGCACGATGTCCCCCGCCGGATCGCGGATGACAACTTCGAGTGGCATGTGGCCGGGTAATGAATGGGTAGCACAGCCAAAGCAGGGATCATAAGCCCGGAACGCCATCTCCACCCGGTTCAGCAACCCTTCGGTGATGACTGTGCCTTTGTGGATGAGGCTCTGGGCCGCTTTTTTGATAGACATGCTGATGGGGGCGTAGTTGTTGGTTGTACCGACGATGAGATTGACGCGGGTAACGCGGCCGCGTTCGTCCGTCCAATAATGATGGGTCAACGTCCCACGCGGGGCCTCCACAATCCCAATCCCCTCAGTCGGTTTCGCCGTCGGCACGGTGCGGAACTGATCCGAGGTGATCTCCGGGTCTGTTGCCAGTTCCACCCACCGCTCCGCCGCATACAACATCTCAATCAGCCGCGCCCAATGGGTCGCCAGCCGATAATGCACGACTTTCCGGTCCGTCGTACTGGCATAACGGGCATCATCCGCCTCAAAGAACGATTCATAAAACCGTTCATACTCCTCTTGCGCCAGCGGCGTCGCCATCCGATCCGCCGCATTCAGGCGCGATAGCGGCGTAGCACAATACACCCCCGAATCCCGGCCATCCACAAACCCCTTCCACCCCACTTTCTTGAGGTAAGGAAACTTCAGGTAGGTCCACGGCTCCACCCGCTCACTGATCCATTCCGGGTATTCATCCGGCGCATACTTGCCGATGCGCTCCCCATCTGGCGACATCACACTGACTTTGCCATCATAAAAGTTCACCTGATTTTGCTCATCCACCAGACCAATGTAATACGTGCGATCAGCGTAGGTGTCCCCCAAAATCATCTCCAGGTATTGCGGATTTTTGAGCACGACATCATTGAACAACTTAAGGCTAAAGCGGGCGAAATCTACCGCCCAGCGCCCCAACTTTTCGATTTCCTGCCGTTGTGCCTCACTGATCCCTTTGGTCAGCCCGCCGGGAATGGCCGTGCAGGGATGAACCTGCCGCCCCCCGATCATCTCGATGACGGTGTGACCAGCCTTGCGGGCCTGGATCACCTGGCTGGCGACTTCCAGCCCCACTTTGTGAATGACGCCCAGGATGTTCCGCTCGGCTACCGGCGCGTCTGGCCCCATGATGAAGTCCGGGCCACCCAACGCATAAAAATGGGTGGCATGATCGGTGACGTAGAAGGCACTGTAGAGCAGTTCGCGCAACTTTTTGGCGGTGGGGGGCGGGTCAACGTGATAAACGGCATCGGCGGCTTTCGCGGCCGCCATATGATGCGCTTCCGGGCAGACACCACAGATGCGATTGGTCAGAATGGGCATTTCCTCGACCGGGCGGCCCACGCAAAAGCGCTCAAAGCCACGCAGTTCGGGAATTTGAAAGTAGGTGTTGGCAACCTCTCCCGCATCATCCAGGAAAATCTCAATTTTGCCGTGACCTTCCAGCCGCGTAATAGGATCAATCGTGATGCGTGGCATGGCTTAACTCCTTCGGAAATAGCCGGTCAGCTAGTCAGCCGGTCAGCACAAAAGCTGACAAGCTGAAATGCTCATCTCCTCACCCAAGTTGATTTTGAGCGAACCCTAATTAATTGCTTCTGCTCTCGCCTTAAGGGCTTTGTCCATGGCTTCAAAACCGAGCTTTGAATGAGTATCAATGTCTTTTGCCTGTAAAGGAACGAACAACCCATTGAACACCTCGCGGTCAATGAAGCGAACTTGATTACTCCCCATTGGTTCAATGGTGAAGTGATGTTCTCCCCTGAAAAGGCTGGGGTGAATGACATGATATTTCCAGCATAACTCTTTACTGGGCGTCACTGCCAAGACTTGGCAATGCAGGGTCATTTCTTTTGAGCCTGACTGGAAAGTAATATCTACTTTTTCACCTACTTGTGCCTTTCCGGACGCATGGTGAATAAAGGGATTCCATTCAGGATATTTGTCCAAATCCGTCAAAATCTGCCAGACTTGTTCAGGGGATGCTTGAATTTCAATCTCTGTCCGAAGTTCCTTCATGGCCTACTCCTTTTATGACAACCGATGATTCCCTCCAGACGGATTTCCCCGGTGCAACAATGAACCGGCCAGGTTGAAACGGTAGAACATGCCCGCCGGGTCGGGAATGCCGTCCAGGATGCGTTCGATTTCGTTGGGGTCGTTGCTGTCTATGACCGAAGCGACGGCACTCATTAGCTTTGCGCCGTAATCCACAACGCCATCGGCCGGGCCGTAACAACCGACACAGGGCGCACCCGCCAATGGGCACAGCGCCCCGCAACCGCTACGGGTGGCCGGGCCATTGCACAAAATGCCTTGCTCCAGGAGACAAAGGGCAGGATCGGGTTGAATCTCTTGTATACGCACAAAGGCGTTGATCTTTTTCTCATGCCGTTGGCGCAGACATTCCTCGCAGACGGTGGAGTGGCCTGCCCCCAGAACCGTGCCGGGGGGTGGCAAGGTGGCTTTGCCCTGCAAAACGGCGATCACCACATCAATCACCGCCCCGATCTGTTTCGCTTCGGGGGGACAGCCGGGGATGTAATAATCCACGGGAACCACCTGATCCAGGGTGCGGATGATGGGATAGAACGCCGGAATGTGGAGTTCGCCTTCGGGGACGGTGTAGCTGTCCCGCGGCCGCAATCCCTGTGGATTTTCCGTCGAAGGGCCAGCATAAACCGTATCAAAGATGGCCTCGCGGGTGGACAGGTTCGCCAGGGCCGGGATACACCCCTCACAGGCACACGAGCCAAACGCCACCAAAATCTGAGCTTTGCGCCGCAAAAGCCGGGCCATGTGCTCATTTTCGCTGTTGCGGATAGAGCCATTAAACAAACACAAGGTGATGGAGCCATCGGGCATGGCTTCCACATCTGCATACTTGGCATCCATCGCCACCGGCCAGAAAACCACCTCAAAATTGGCATCCACAGCCAAAATTTTCTCGTGGATGTTCAAGACGGCGATCTCACAACCACCACAGGCGGCCGCCCAATACATGGCGAATTTGGGTTTGCCGTTCTCGTTCATGCGGGCACCTCCAGGAGTGAGGGCAGAGGAGTGAGCGTTGCGTTCCCATTGGTATAGGTGTTAGCACCCCAGTTTAGCGGGCCAAGCGCACGGATTTCCTCCACCATTGTCGTGATTTCCTCAGTGAGCCTGACCCCTTCGGCCGCGCTGGCCCAGACCAGTTTGATCCGTTGCGGTTCTAGCCCCATTTGGGTTAAAGTGCGCCGCAGGAGCAAGAAGCGCCGCAACGCTTTGTAATTTTGCTCCAGGTAATGGCATTCGCCGGGATGACAGCCGGTGATTAAGACGCCATCGGCCCCGTTGGCTAAGGCTTTCAGCACAAAGGCCGGGTCTAAACGCCCCGAACACATCAGCCGGATGAGGCGAATGTTGGGCGGGTATTTCATCCGGGCCGTACCGGCCAGGTCGGCGGCGCGATAACTACACCAGTTGCAGGTGAAGCCAATGATGACTGGCTCGAATGTTCCTTCCATGATCTGCCTCCAACTTTGTCAGGCGGGCACGGCCACCGGCGTTAGTTTTTTGCCATTTGTCAGATTGAGTAACAGCAAACCTTCGATTTGGGCCATGATCTGGTCGTTGCTGAATACGGTGCCGCTAATCGCTCCGGCGGGGCAGGCCGCCACACAGGTTCCGCACCCCTGGCACAGGGCCGGGTTAATTTCGGAAACCTGCTGATCCTCGTGGAAGAGGATGGCGTTGAACGGGCACAGGTTGTTGCAGATGCGACAGCCGGAGCATTTTTCGCTGGTGATGCTGGCCCGAACCGGCTCCAGAGCAATCTCTTTTTGCTGAATGCGGCTGAGAACCCGCGCGGCCGCGGCCGCGCCCTGGGCCACACTGTTGGGAATATCCTTCGGCCCCTGCACACATCCGGCAATAAAAATGCCTTCCGTCATCGTGGCTACCGGGTCCAACTTGGGATGCCGTTCGATAAACCAACCATCGGCACTGCACGAGATACCGAACAGCCGCGCCAACTCCTTCGCATCATGGCGTGGTTCCAGGCCCGCCGAGAGGATGACCATATCCACCGGGATACGCCGCTGTTTACCGGCCAATGTGTCCTCAACCTGAATGATGATTTTGCCCTCTTCACCGGCCAGACGGGCCGCATCGGTGACTTCGGCGACGCGGCCGCGGACAAACAACGTCCCTTCTTCTAGCACCCGCTGGTAAAACTCATCATACGCTTTGGCCGGTGTCCGCATGTCAATGTAAAAGTTGTAGACCGTGGCGCCCGTGCGCTCCTTGACCAGATGGGCAAATTTCAGGCTCTGCATACAGCAGATGACCGAGCAATAGTTGTTGTAGTTGCGGTCGCGGCTCCCCACACAATGAATGATGCCCACCGAGCGCGGTTCCGTAACCCCATCACGCAGGACGATTTTGCCAGAGGTAGGGCCAGCCGCATTCGAGAGCCGCTCAAACTCCAGATTGGTAAACACATTAGCCAGACGACCATACCCATATTGCGGCACACGCCGCGCATCGAACAAATCGTAGCCGGTCGCCAGGATGATGTTGCCGACCTGGAAGGTGATAAATTGATCCTCTTGCGTGAAATCAATCGCGCCGATGGAACAGAATTTTTCACAGGCGCGGCAAGTCCCTTTTTTGAAGTAGGTGCAATTTTCACGATCCAGCACCGGGTACTTGGGCACAGCCTGGGCGAAGGGGGTGTAAATCGCCTTGCGATACCCCAATCCCGCTTCGTACTCCTCATCCACCACCTTCTGCGGGCATTTTTCCTGGCAGATGCCACAGCCGGTACACAGATCGGTGTTCACGTAACGGGCTTTCTGGCGCACCGTCACCGTGAAGTTACCCACATAACCATCCACCCGTGTGACCTCGCTCCAGGTGAGCAGGGTAATATGGGGATGGGTTCCGGCGGAAACCATGCGCGGCGTCAGGATGCAGGCGGCGCAGTCCAGGGTGGGGAAGGTTTTGTCGAATTGGGCCATGTGGCCGCCGATGGACGGCTCACGCTCGACCAGGTAGACCGGGAAGCCGCTGTCGGCAATTTCCAGGGCCGCCTGGATACCGGCGATGCCGCCCCCGACGACCAGGGTGGCGGGGTGAATAGGGACGTGCAGGGGTTCTAATGGTTCATGTTGCCGCACCCGCTCGATACCCCCGGAAACGACTGTTTTGGCTTTTTCGGTCGCGGCCGCTTTGTCGGTATGCACCCAGGAAACCTGCTCCCGGATGGAGACCAGTTCGCACAGGTACGGGTTGAGACCGGCCCGCTGGCAGGCGATGCGAAAAGTTTGTTCGTGCAGGTGGGGTGAACAGGCGGCGACGACAACACGTGTCAGCCCCAACTGGCGGATGTCCTCTTCGATCATCTCCTGGCCGAGGCTGGAGCACATAAATTTGTAGTCGCGGGCGATGACGACGCCGCGATGTTTGAGCCGACCGGCGGCCCATTGGGCGACCTCGGCGACGTTGACGGTTCCGGCGATGTTACTGCCGCAGTGGCAGACATAAACGCCGATCCGTTCTTCTGGGGCCTGGGGAGATGAGTTTGGCACCGTCATGGGCGCACCTCCTCATGTTCGGGCATACGGGGCATGGGCAGGGCTTCTTTGGCGCGGCGGGGTTTGTGGGCAACGGGCGCGGCCGCGGCCTCTGCCACCGGTTCACGCAAACGAGCCAGGGCTGGGCGTGCATCCACCATCTCGCGGCCAATCCCCAACCGCTCCGGCTCCAGACCAAAGGCCAGCCCCATGAGCTGGGTGAAGAATAGCACTGGCATGTTGTAGTGGGTGCCAAAGTGACGATTGGTGTCGTTTTGGTAGGCGTCCAGGTTCAACTGGCACATGGGGCAGAGGGTGACGAGCATGTCGGCGTGATATTCTGCGGCCGCGTGGAGCAACCGTCGTATCAGTTCATAAGCCGTTGGGGGGCTGATCTGCGTCATGTGCCCGCCACAGCAATGGGTCTTGAGCGGGAAATCAATCACCTCGGCCCCCAACATTTTCAGCAGATGATCTAGCTCATTGGGGTACTCGGGATTGCTCCAGCGGTGCTCATAGTCGGGGCGCGGCAACATACAGCCGTAATAGGGGGCGATGCGTAACCCATTGAGCGGTTTCACCACATGCTCCCGGATAACACGCTCATCCAGATCATGCACGATGACATCCAGCAGGTGGCGAATCTCCAGTGAACCGGGATCGTAAGACAGCCCACCCGCCGCCAGCGCACCGTTCACTTTTTGGTTCAGGGTTGAACTTTCCTGCATGTAATGATCGGCTTTGCTGAGATTGACATAGCAGGCACTACACGGTGCGATCAGGGTATGGGAGCCATTGGCTTGTGCGGCCGCTAACGCCAGGTTCCTCGCAATGAGGGCATAAGCCGGAACCAGACTAATCGCCACATATTCCGTGGCCCCACAGCAGTTCCAATCATGCACTTCTTCCAAATCCAGGCCGAGCGGTTCGCAGATCGCCATCATGGAATCGAGGTAGGATCGGGAGACACGTTCCATCGAACAACCGGGATAAAGCAGATATTTCATGGCGTCGCCTCCAGTTCCCTGGCGCGGGCCAGGATCGCTCTGAGTTCATGGACGCCCTCAATGCGGGTGGGCGTGAGGTCCATCCGTCCCCGGCTCAACATACCCAGCCCTAACGGGGCCAGCCCTGGTACACGCAGGGGAAAATGGCGAAGATAATGGCGTGTTGCCAGCCCCAATTCAAAGCTACGGCCATAATTTTCGACCAGTTGTACAAAGGTGCGGGCGAAGTCTGGGGCTGTGGCGTCCTGATATAACTTCGCCTGAATGGCCATGCTCTTGAGGGTGTACATGACATCGGTGATGTGGACGTTTTGGGGGCAGCGCACAACACAGTGATAACAGGAGACACAAATCCAGGGGGTATTACTGCTCAAGGCTTCCTCGCGCATACCGGCCCGGATCATGGCGAAGAGCTGGCGCGGGGTATGATCCATGTCAGCCGATACGGGGCAGGAGCCGCCGCAAGTGCCACATTGGATACACATCTCCAGCCGGGAGACTCCGGCGGTAGCCGCGCTCACTTCTTCCAAAAATTGTAAGTCAGCGATAGGGGCAGGCGGTAAGGGGGGAATGGTGGCCTGCTCAGTTTCAGGGGCGAATAGGGTCAAGTTGCACCTCCTACACCTGGGCCAGAAATCCGGGGGATGCGGCCGCGTGGATGGCTACAACGAACGGTTCCCACTTTGATACAGTTTACGATGGAGCAGGGGGCGCAAGAAAGATACAACTACATCACCCGGGTAATGTAGTTGCATCATTTGTGCGGAATTTCACAATTGATCAGGTTCGGCTTCGATCAGGTGATGTTGCAGGGCATAAAGAACGGCCTGGAGCCGACTGTGGACATGGAGTTTGCTGAGGATGTTTTGGATGTGGTTGCGGGCGGTGGTGTTGCTGATGGTTAAGGCGTCGGCGATGGTGTTGGTGTTTAACCCTTGTGCCAACAGGGTGAGGACTTCACGTTCACGGTCACTCAGTTCAATATCATCGGGGGGGGTGACTGCCTGCCACAGCTCTGTGACGATATTGTTGACCGGGGCAGGCGTTTGCAGGAGAGACAGGGCCGCAGAAACCTGGGCCAGGGCTTCTTCCTGCCGTTTCTTTTGGCTGGCATCGCGTAGGAGATGTACAACGAGGGGGGATTTTTGTTCCTGGGGTAAGGTGAGGATGCTCAAGTTGACCCAACATCGTTGGCCGGTACTGGTTTGCACCCAGAGATCGAAGCCAGGGACGGTCTGGTCGGCTTCCGCCCTGATGACGACCTGGCATTGTAAACGACAGAAGGGGCAACCTTGATCGTCCTGGCCCTGTAGGATATTGCAACAGGGGCGGCCCAGGACTTCGGACGCGGTGTAGCCTAGAAGTTCTTGCGCGGCCGCGTTCCAAAAAAGAACCCGCTGATTTTCACCCACCACAAAAGCTCCATCAGCCGTATGGGTCAGTAGGGTGAACAGGTTAGATGGTTCGCTTTTCATGGCACACCTGACCTGCGTTTTATAGACATTCAGAAAATCATTCTGAGTCTGGTTCGTCGTAACTGCTTTAGCAGTCCAGCATTGGACGACTAAAGTCATTGCTACGAACCCACAATATTTTCTTGAACGCTATAGGACGTTAGAACAACAGCTTTAGCATAACATTATTGGTGGTGAAAACTCAAGGGGATTAGAATAAGAGCATATACCCATAAATCGTGGGGCACAGACCTGACAGGTTTCTAAAACCGGCATGGTTCAGGTCAGCTTTACAAATTTGTAGGACGATTTGGTAAATCGTCTCGTGGGCGATTTACCAAATCGCCCTACAAAGTGTTAAGCACAGCTTGCGGACTTTTGAACCAGGCCCTAAAACCTGTCAGGTCTCCCACAAAACGTGGATATACTCAGAATAAGAGGGGTTTCTCCCTTCCCTAATCCATACCGAGGTCAAACATATGTCTGGAAATCTGCACGGTAAACGAATCCTGGTCACACAAGCGGGTGAGTTCATGGGGCCAATGCTTTGTGAACTGCTAACCGAACAGGGGGCGGAAGTGATTGCCAGTAACGACTCTTTGGTGGAACGGAACGCGGCCGCGAACCTGATCGCCGCCGCAGGTGAAGTGGACATCCTGGTCGCCAACCTGGCCCTGCCCGCCCCCACCACCCACGCCGTTGACGTGACGGACGATGAGTGGGAGCAGACTTTTGCCGTCCTGGTTGATCCGTTGCCCCGGCTGGTGCGGGCGATTGTGCCCCAGATGAGGGAACGCGGCCGCGGTAAGATCATCGTCATCGGGAGTGCTTCTGCCCTGCGCGGCATACGCCGGACATCAACCTACAGTGCGGCACGGGGGGCACAACTCGCCTACGTGCAGGCGATTGGGGTAGAACTTGCCCCCCACAACATCAAAGTCAACGCCATCGCCCAGAATTTCGTGGACAACCCCACCTATTTCCCGGCAGATGTTCAGCAAAATCCCCGCTTTCAGGAGCGGCTACAGCGCGAAGTGCCGCTAGGCCGTCTCGTTTCGGCGCGGGAAGATGCGGCGCTTGTCGCTTATCTGTGCAGTGATGCTGCCGATTGTTTTGTGGGGCAGGTTTTCCCGGTTTGTGGGGGATGGGTGACACGCTGAGGGAATGGCTGCACTAGATTGATGGGTTGCGGCCGCGTGTCCCGTTCCCTCGCTCATTGACAGAGAACCGGGGTGGGGGTTGCGGCCGCGAACACCCTACCGATTGCCACACTTGCATCTTTCTATCC
>JAGNBF010000004.1:48803-96870 GCA_018004935.1 Chloroflexota bacterium
GGAATGGCTGCACTAGATTGATGGGTTGCGGCCGCGTGTCCCGTTCCCTCGCTCATTGACAGAGAACCGGGGTGGGGGTTGCGGCCGCGAACACCCTACCGATTGCCACACTTGCATCTTTCTATCCAAGTGAAGCAAAATTCAGTCTGCTTTCTAGCTGAGAAAACATAAACAGTCAGGTCTTCAAAAGTCGTGACTAGAAATAAGTCAGATAACAGGTAACTGCAATGAGCATTAAAGAAAAGAATATTCGATATAGTTGGCATCTACTTCTAATAGTTGCGTTGTTTCTATTTCTTTATGGAATTGCTGTATATGATTACATTATGACGGTTAGCCATAATCAAGGTTATTTTGAATATCTTCGTTACAATCAAGCCGTTATTGATTATTTTGCAAATTATCCTTTAGTTCTGCTTATATTTTGGACTATAAATGTCTTTGGCGGCATAGCTACGCTGTTATTAATGTTGATGAGAAAAGAGATAGCATTTTATTTTTCAGTGGCTACTTTTGTCTCTATGTTTCTGCTAGATGTCATCACATTTGCCTTTCGCAATCGTTGGAATGTAATTGGAGCGAAAGCCTCTGCTATTGATACTCTCATGCTAATATTGACTCTAGGTCTTTGTATTTATAATTATTTTATTTTCAAAAAACCACAGGGATAAAACACTGTGAGGCAATTGGCAGGTAACTCAAGAAAACCCCCGCTTTCCGGAGCGGCTACAGCGCGAAGTGCCGCCAGGCCGTCTCGTTTCGGCGCGGGAAGATGCGGCGCTTGTCGCTTATCTGTGCAGTGATGCCGCCGATTGTTTTGTGGGGCAGGTATTCCCGGTTTGTGGGGGCTGGGTGACACGCTGAGGGAATGGCGGCACTGGATTGATGGGGTGCGGCCGCGTATCCCCCTTCCCTCGCTCATTGATAGAGAACCGGGGTGGAGTTGCGGCCGCGAGCACCGTACCGATTGCCACACTTGCATCTTTCTATCCCTTCGTAGCGTGGTAATCCCTCTAAAACAGCGTATTACCCCGCTACAATTGGCCTGGTAATGACCCAAAATCCACTGTTTTCACACTGGAGAATGCGTGATAACATTCCCGGCAAAAGATTACCACGCAAGACTGGCGTGGTAATACCTAGTTAGCTGGCACGTTGCAGACACGCTCTAAAGAGTGAGATATGGACCCAGTAGAATTTACGAATGCCTATTACATAAAACTCGGTTCAGGTGGAAAATACGAAGAAGCCGCCATAAGTCAGAGCAAGGCTCGAATTGGGTTTGATGGTTTGACGATTGTAGAGATAAACGGAAAGGAATGGCAATCTCTCAAAAGTAAGCTCCAATCGAGGGTTGACTATAAAAACAAAGGCGCGGCAACGATGGATATAAACGCATTGCAAACCTTTGTTGAGTCCACATCAAATGACATTTGGATTACATTTCATGCCAGCCAATTATGGTGGGGCAAACTTGGTGACCCTGTCGTTTATGAAGACAAAATATCCCGTTATCGTTTTCTGCTGGGGGAATGGTTCAATCACGACATCAAAGGTAATCGTTTATTCATCACTCAAATTCCTGGCAGTATCTCGAAAGTACAGAGATTTCAAGGAACGATATGCAGTGTGAGGGATGTAGACGATTTGAAGAGGATGATAAATAGCCAACCAAGCCAAGCCTACACCGCAATAATACAAGCTAAAGAGAATCTGATAACACAAGTCCAAGAAGGTATAAGAAAACTGCATTGGAAAGATTTTGAAATATTGGTGGATTTACTTTTTCGTAACGCTGGTTGGCGACGCGTAAGTGTTATTGGTGAAACTATGAAGTATTCTGATATCGAACTCGAAGAGCCAATAACTGGTGATTTGTACCAAGTTCAAATAAAATCTCAGGCAACGGCGAGTGAATTTGATGAATATGCTCAAAATTTTTCTCATGGCAGTTTTCGGAAACTGTACTTTGTAGTGCATAGCCCAGACAAACAACTAACGGAGTATCAATCCAGCCAATATCCTGATGATATAGAATTGGTTTTACCAACTAAACTATCCAAGATGGTAGTGGATTCTGGTCTTACAGACTGGTTGTTGAAGAAAATCAGGTAACTTGCATAACAAAAGCCAGCTAACCACCGCTTGCACGCCGACTTGGGGGGATTCAGCCGGTTAATATGAACTTACGGCATCCCGAAGGTGGTTCTGATCCCAAAAGTGATCTCAACCCACCCCCAAGCGGGTGAAGCGGAGCGTTGGCTGGCTTCGTGTAAAGCAAATCCGTATGGGAGAATTTTTGTAAAATGATTAAGACTGCTTTGAGTAATTTATTACCTCGCCAAATCACCAATGAATTCTCAGGCTCGAAAATTGCACTTTGGGGCTTTTATTTGCTTACAGCCCTGACACTCTGGCGAAGTCAACATCATATATTTTCATCAGATGGTGGCGCACAATCTATCGCCACTATCCCATTAGAGAATTATTCCGATTCTGCGGCTTCAACCATTATTGGAATGTTTGCTTTGTGGGGTTTATCTCAGTTAATCATCGGAATAATTTATCTTGTTGCCGCTATTCGTTATCGCTCAATGATTCCAATACTATATTTACTCAGTTTGTTTGAATACCTCATGCGAGCTACTTACATACCAGCGTACAAGACAATTGAAACCGCAGGAACTGCTCCAGGCGCAATTGGAAATCTGCCACTTGCAGTATTTTCCTTTACAATGTTAGTGTTAAGTTTATGGTCTCATAAAAAGATTGAGTAGTTGGTAAACCAAAACGCCAGCCAACAAAGCGTGCACCTGACGCTGGGGATTCTGCGCACATCCCAGGCAGTTTCACACGCCTTGTCATTTTTCTGGCTGGACGGCTTCGCCGTCCCCGCCCCAGCGCAGGTAACGCCAACCGTTGGCACGCCCCTTCAAGTCCTGAATTCTGATCCGTTTACACAGGTATCTTTTGAAGAATATTATTCTTGTCAAACATTCTGTTCCTGAGATTGTTTCGACTGTTCCCGCAAAAGAATGGAAACTTTCTCAATCTGGTCAAATAAGATGTGTGGCACTGGCTAAGATATTAGAACCTTTTTTACCTGATGTAATAATTTCGAGTATCGAGCCAAAAGCGATTGAAACGGCGCAAATAATCGCCGAGAGATTCAATAAGCCTTTTAGCGTGGTTAATGGTTTAGAGGAACACGACCGAACAAATATTGGATTGCTTGAAAAAAGAGAGTTTGAAAACAAGGTAAAAGAGTTTTTCGATAAACCCGAAGATCTAGTTTTTGGTAAGGAAACAGCAAGCCAATCCTTAGCACGATTTTCAAAAGCATTAAGTTCTATTGAGTTTGAATATCCAGATAAAAACATTGTGGTTGTTGCTCATGGAACAGTAATTACTCTTTTTGTCAACAAGTTCAATGTAGTTGAAGAATTTTCTTTTTGGAAAAAATTAGATTTACCATCGTTTGTAGTTCTTTCCCTTCCAAGTCATAAACTCGTGAAATTAGTGGGAGGTGTCGTGTAAAATCAAGAGCGGGCTAACAAAGCATGCACCTGACGCGTGGAATTCTGCGGCATTTTCGAGCATTTTTCTGGCTTCGAGTTTTTCCTACTCCCAAGCAGAGTCCACGCCAGCCTGGAATTAAACATGAATGGGGGAACACGGGGGTGAGTTTTATCTGTGTTTCTTCCCTCCTGAACAAGTCAGAGCTAAGAGGTTAGGACTTACACTCAAAGTAATGGGCCTTGGGGATTTCGCGGGGTGATTGGTACGGTGGGGGCTGGCCTTGTGCCTACCCAGACGAAGGCAACCACAAGGATTGCCCCTACAACTGGCGTCAACCCCCTGAATTCCCAAAGAGCCTAAACCGTTTTCAGCAAACTCATCCGTGTCCAAATTTCTTTCTCCGACAGCCTGCCAGGCAGGCATAAGCCCAAGGTTTTGCCACGAATTGGCCCGAAGGGGAAAAGTAAACTTCGGGCCAATTCGTAGATACGCAACACGCAACACGTTTGATTGGAGTAGAGTATGAACCACCTGGAAACCATCCTCAATGAATCCGCCTCTCGGCATCACCATTTGTGTCCCCGGCAGGTGTTGGGAGCAAGGGTGGGGTTGGCGGCCGCGGCCGCGCTCAATCTCATCACTCCTCGCACCGACAAACGGCTATTGGTCATCCTGGAAACAGATGGCTGTTTTGCCGATGGGCTGGAAGTGGCCACCGGCTGTACGGTAGGGCATCGCACCCTCAAGGTGGTGGATTACGGCAAGGTGGCGGCTGTGTTTGTGGATGTCAAGACGGAACAGGCCATCCGGGTGGCTCCACAGTTGGATGTACGGGAGAAGGCGTGGCGCTATGCCCCGGCGGAAACGCGCCATTATTTCGCCCAACTGGTCGGCTACCAGCAGATGCCCGATGAAGAGTTGTTGACCATCCAGCCGGTACAGTTGAACACCCCCATCAGCCAGATTGTGAGTCGGCCAGGGGTGCGGGTGAATTGTGCTGTGTGTGGGGAAGAGATTATGAATGAGCGGGAGGTGTGGCAGGGCGCGGCCGCGTTGTGCCAATCATGCGCCGGTTTGTCTTACTATACCTCTCAAGAACTCCGTAGCAGGTTTAAAGTTCGTAGTAACTGCTTTAGCAGTCCAGCACTGGACAACTAAAGTCGTTACTACGAACCAGATTCAAAACTCCGTGTCCTCTGTGCGTCCTCTGTAAATCTCTGTGTCCCTCTCTTTGTTAATCCTTCCGCACCGTAAAGGCCGCCAGAATCGCCGCGTATAAATGGCCGTTGTCGGCCATACTACCAGTGATACAGAGTTGCACGAGTTCCTTGATTTGTAAAGCTGACCTGAACCACGCCCTAAACTCAAACAATCACACACCCGGGAGTGTGAATATCACAAAACCATACGTTCCTTCACCCGTGTTTTCCAGACGGATGCCCGCGACCATATGACTATCCGGAAACGTCGTCGGTGACGCACTCGGTCGGCAATCCCGTGCGTGATCATAATGCTCATTGTTATCACTGTTGACAAGTTTCCCTTTGAGATTGCCATCAAGGTCGGCCAGCTTCAACTCCAGCCCCACCCGGTTAGATGGATTTTCTAGTCGCCGTAGCCGTAGCCCGATAATCCGTTGCTGGGGCGGAATAAACAGGGGTGTCTTATCAAAGTAAATCCCCTCATCACCCAGTTTGTAATCAGACACATCCCCCGCTTCCTGCCCCACAGGGGACATCACTTCAGCCTCATTGTTCTGCTCATCATCCGTCACCAATAAGCCAATTTTAAGCCAACCATTATCAACCTTGAGTTGTGCCCCCTTAAAATACATCCCCTCTGGCACATCCACCCAATTACTACTTACGTGGCAAGGCTGATCCCGGAAATATTTGCCAGCCCCTCTATCAGACGGGTCTTGTTGTACTTTTGCCGTGCGATCCGCTACCCCACGACTCATCACCGCCCAGCGGGCCAGGGCCATCCGCTTCTCGGCGTTCATCATTGCCGCTTGCTGATCTTCATTTATCTTAGCAAAATCCTGAACAGCTTTGCGGCACGCCTCGCGCACCCCGGCGTCACGCAGAAATTCGTAGATGGGGATGAGGCGACCATAGGCAATCACTTCCCAATTTTCCGGTTTCAGTGAGGCAATCCATTTGGAAGGATCGTGACGGTCGGTGACATTGCCCCCCTTGGCCGAAAGATGGAAGCTAGAGCTTTGCCGGGTGTCCTGCTGTTTCTGGCTCGTGCTTTCCCCACTCTTGGAAGCGACACCCCCCTGCACCTGCGCTCCCCAGCCAGTGGCATCAACCGCCACTCCCCAGCTTTTCTGGAATTTGCTCGCCTGTTCGGCGGCAGAGCCACTTTTCTTCTCCGTCTCCGATGTGTAAAGTTTGCCGCCCAGGGTGTACTCGGTAATCACAAAGTAGCCGTGCCGTTCAAATAACGGCCGGAGCGCATGTGCTCCCGCCCGGCTGGCGATAGCGAATTGGTCTTCTACCATCGGGCTGAGGACAATCATCTCGGCGGGGATGACAACCCGTGCCTTACGTACCTCTTGAATGCCCACCATATAAACAATCTCACTCTTCTCGTCCGCAACCGATTCGTTTTGGGTGGATTTGCCATAGTTGGCCGATGCGGAGCCTTTGAAGGCGGGGCTTTTGTAAGCGATGGATAGTTCGGCGGAAATCTGGGAAAAACCTGCTTCGCAAGCCTTCTTTTGCCACTCTTCTTGAAACGACTCAACACGAGTGTCAATTTCATTGACGGCAATCACATGGGCCTGGGCAATACGTTGGATGGGGTCAACGCCCTTATCGGCACGCAGACGGGCGACGAATTCGTTGAGTAAAAACGAACCATCACCCGGCGCACGGCTGGCGGTGCGCGGCAGACCGAGGGAGCGGACAATCTTTTCGATCTGGTTTGGCTCGAGTTCACGCAATGATTCGTTGGTGCTACCACCCCACCTGGCCATTGATTCGGCATTCTTGAGCGTGGCGAAAATGACCTTAACGTCGTCGGCATTGATGAGATCGTTGGGTGTCGCCAATGTCGTTTGCAAGGCGGTCAATGCGTCTTTGGTCAGCTTGATATGCTCGCGTAGCTCCTTCTCTTCCGCTTTACGCTTCTCCTCAAGTTTGTCACGTACACCCTTGTCCCGCTCCAGCGTCGCGGAAGCCTCTTCTAACTCACGTTCAGCCTCGGGCTTCTCGCGGCGAAGTTCGAGTTTACCACCGGTTTTTTGGATGAGTTCGCCAATGGTCAGTGCGGATTCGGCACTGGTGGCTAACAGGGTGTCATCGGCCAGAAAGCTCCAGCCATTGTCAAGCCCCAAGTCGGCGGCGACATGCGGCCGCGCATCCTTAAGGAGCATCGCCTCGTCGAGATTAAGGGTATAACTTTTGCCCGCCGTTGCGTCTTTGCCCTCAGTCTTGACGACCACCTTAATAAGTGAAGATGCGACAGACTTCGACACCCCGGCCAATTGCGTATTGCCGGGTGTTTCCTCCGTCACTTGTATACTACTCTTCTTTGTTGGCATTTTACTCCTAGATGAATGGGGTTGGGGGTTTGAACTGCGCCAGTATACCAAAAAACATCACCCTGCCTCAAAGTAAGGTGTTCTATCAGCAATTCTCAATTTGACCAACGGTTAAAACCGATGCCCGCCCAAAGCACGCTCGAAAAATGGCCTAACCCATAGCCCAGTCCAGGCCCTACGGGCTAAAACAGCAGGCCAACGGCCTGCGTAACCATAGCCCGGCCCATTTTACGGCCGGGTGGCCTCAATAAAGCACGAGACCATTAGGTGAGACGGTCGCAACCAACGGCCCGAGACAAGCTGAGGCCACGTTTTCCCCAAAATATCACGAAGATACCCTTGTCCCTAAAAAAGGGTCCACACCTGGGGTTGGGAGTAGGATATTAGTCCTACTTGCCTCTTGCCAGCCTTAAAACTTACCAACTGGTACTAATTGAACATTGCAATATCATGATAATTCGTCAGGATAGTAACTGGCTTTATCGTTTATCACCGATTTTAATCGGAACCCGCCAGAGCAAAAGAGGTTTTTGCCCCGAATTGTAGGAATTAGCACAAATGGGATAATTATAATTCGCGTCAATTCGGGTTATTCGGAGCTGATTTTCTGCCCATCTATACAAAAAATGGCATGGTTCAGAGCGACTTACAAATTTGTCGGACGAGTGGGCAAATCATCCGACAAATCTGTAAAGCTAACCTGAACCATGCCGAAAAATCCGATTTCTGACGTACATAGTTAGGCATGGCCTGTATCACTAACCATAAAATTCTTGGAGAAAGAAGATCATGTCAAAGTATCTAATTTCATTCCCCAGTGCGGCAATGAATGTACCCGACAGTGAGTGGGAGGCGGTAGGTCAAGACGCTCGCGCCGTGATACGCGAAACAAAGGAAGCGGGCGTCTACGTTTTCGCCGGTGGTATTGATGAAACAGTACCGCCCATTCTAGTTTCGGCCAATGGCTCAGTTGCCGAGGGAGGCTACCCGTGGGCGCCTGCGCTCAATGGTGGATTCACTGTACTTGAACTGCCTTCAAGTAAGGAGGCCATCGCATGGGCCGCACGTATGGCGAAAGCGTGTCGCTGTGATCAGGAGCTTCGAGTATTCGGATTTGATCCAGAGTCGTGAGGCCGTAACCGTTCAGTCCAGAGGCTATATTGTGTCATTTTGGGTAAGCGTTCAGTTATCCCGCCCGGGGGTCAAACCGCCGGGCGGGATAACTGAACGCTTACGTGAGGTCGGAGGGCTACAGTACATTCTGCTACCTAACATTCAAAATACGTATCTTCTCCATAAAGCGCGGTGACATTGGTTGAGCCTGGCGAAACCAACGGCCTTCGGCAAGTTCAGGCCACGTTTCCCCCGGAACATTGAGAAGATACCCCAATGCCTAACAAAGCAATGCAGGAGTAAAAGCTGTAAATATCCATGTCCAAATTTCTTTTTCCGACAGTCTGTTAGACTCATTGAGGTAAATTGCATGAAAAAGTGGCGTTACTACGGGCTTGCTCTGTTCATTTTCGTTATTTTTCTAAACATCCTTCTCGGCTTGCCGCAAACCAGCCGTGCCGCCCCTCTCTCCCCCCAAGAAGCGGTTGAACAGGCGTGGTCTTTGGCTCGTGCCAGCGGCCGCTACAGCTACCGCTCCCTCATTGATCAAACCGTCTACCCGGCCCCCTCGGTAGCCAATGCCGGGCGTCCCCCGCGCCAGGATCGGTTGGCGATTGAGGGCAATGTGGACGCGGCCGCGGCCACCCTCAACCTCACCCTATGGGACGATGGCAGTTTTGATCCCCAACGCGGCCTCACCGTCAAAGTCGAAGACGGGCAAACCTATGGCCGTCGCGGCCAGGGCGAATGGCAAGAGATGGACAACGTGGCCGATGCCTTTGCGCCGGGGGGTGATCCCCTCGGTTTTCTGGCGGGGGCCACCAACATCCAGAGCACCGGCACGGAAAGCCGCGATTTCGAGGGGTTGAGCCTTACCTATAGCCATTACACCTTTGAGATGGATGGTCCGGCGTTTGCCCGCTATATGCTGGCCGAGATGGAAGCGTATTACGAAAAATATGGGGCACGCCCCGCCGGGATGGAACTGGCTCCACCAGACACGTATCAACGGATGACCGGGCAGGGGGAACTGTGGGTCAATGAGGCGGGTTTACCGGCGCAGTTAATCATCCGGGTGGAATTGCCAGATCAGCCCAAAGAAGGGGAACGGGTCGCGGCCGCGATCACCAACAACTATTTCGACTTCGATCTGGCCCAACTGGGGCAGGCCACCGTTCCCTTCTGGACGGACCCGGCCACCTGGGCCAGCTATCGCCTCTCCCAATGGCAACCGGCTGTCCAGGCCGCTTTACCCGCTCTGCAACTTCTCCCCCTGGCCTTTCTCCTCGTTTATCTGAGTCTGCGCTACTGGCGCACCCGGCCATTTTATAATGCCGTGATTGGCTTCGTCATTCTTTCTATGCTGTTCTCACCGCTCCTGCAAGGGCATCAGGGGCAAAGTTTTCTGGCCCGGCTGAGGGCGGATCAAGCGGCGCAAAAAGCGCGGCAAGCCGAAGCTGAGGAACGGCAGGCCCTCGCGGATGCGGGCAAGGTAACGAATTGGAACCCCCATGTAGACCCGTTCGCGGCCGCGAAATCCACTGAAGATAGTAAGCAGTTAGCAGTGAGCAGTGAACAGTTACCCGCGAACGGCCTGCCACTCGCAAACTCGCCACTCGCAAACTCGCCACTCGCAAACTCGCTTCTTGCCACCACCGACAGCGACGCCGACGACCTGAGCGACGAGGACGAAGATTATTGGGGAACCTGCGCCTTCACCGTCGGTTCGCCCGCTTACAACAGCTCCGAATATTGCGCGGGCGTGACCGATCCCACCGATAGCGACGGGGATGGCCTGGATGACGCCACCGAAGTCAACTTCCTCAACACCTACCCCACCTCCGCCGACACCGATGGCGACAGCATCACCGATACGCTGGAAATCCAGGGGTTCACCTACGCCGGGCAAACCTGGTATCTCGACCCCATCAACGAGGATAGCAACGAAGATGGGCTGGTGGACTCCGGCGAATGTGATTTGAGCCTGATAGATAATGGGTTAGCGGCCGCGTGCCCCGACAGCGACGGCGATGGTGCGCCCAATGTGTTCGATGAGGACAACGACGGCGACGGTGTGCCCGACGCCGACGACCTCTCGCCCGGTTACGCCAGCCCCGAAACCTACACCAACGACAACCCGTTTCTGCTCAGCCTCAACAATTTCACCGTTGGTGCGCCGATTTTGTTGGACATCCAACTAAAACCAACCACCAACGATCACCTGAACTATTACTACCACGTCCTCGATTGGCCCCAAGATGACGAAGGACAAATCCAACGCCATCTGGACACCACCTGGGCCAGTACCAGCAACAGCACCTACCAGAGCGACGACGCCAACGCCGCCAACGGCGACATCCGCCTGGTTCCCATGTTGGAAATCATCATGCCGTACAGCAGTGGGCATTACGCCAACCTGCCCGTCAACAGCACCTACGCTGGAACCTCGCGCACCCTGGGTGTGGCGATAGATGACTGGTTGGATACAGATGTGACCGAACCGTACAGCATGTCGCTGGATGATCTCGACCTGGCGACGGGGGATTTGGTGGCTTATGTGCCGCTTTCCCTGGTGACGGATGAAAATGATAAGCCGGTCGGGTACACCACCCGCCTCATCTACGAACCCGGTCAGGCCAGTTGGGGCAACGCCCACCAATACCGGGTCGTCTGGCTGGTGCAGATGCTCACCGATGAGTGTATCAACGCGGATGATGACGAAACAACCTGCGCCCGGCAGGATACGGTGACGGTGATTCACAGTTACGATGAAAGCTGGACGCTGACCGGTCTTAATGCCAGCGAGGAGCATGGCCTGGATGTGGCTTTGCTGTACGAAAACCCGGCCACCGACGACGACCTGGGGTTTGACGCGCAGTTGTGGGGCGCGAGTTGGAATTTGGGCAATACGTTTTTACGCGGCCGCGATTGTGACACCCTCAGCAACGGTTCCTGCGTTGGTAACGGCCAACGGGATGTCACCATTGCCAACCTGTCCAGCAACCTCACCGCCTGGGACCTCGACTACACCGAGGTAGACACCTTCAGCTACGAGCACCAGGGGTTCACCGCCTACATCATGATGACCGAAACGGTCAACATCCTGGATACCATCTTCACCCCTTATGCCAGCGCCACCGTGCCCACCATTTTGGTGGCTCAAGAACATTCCAGCCGCGCCCTTAACCTTGATTCCTTCACTGGCGACATCAGCAATGGGCTGGTGATGGATTTATCCTCTGGTAGCGTCCCCCTTCAGTTGCAGGCGTCGCTCAGTTGGGCGTCTTACGATTATGTGGATGGGGCCTGGCAAAATTACGAGGCCGAGCAATACCTGGAGTACCTCAACGAAGCGTTGGCGACCGACAGTTATTTCCAGGCGACGGATAGCAGTCAAGCGGCCGCGGACGAAGCCGAAGGTAAACTGATCTGGGCGCAAAGTTACTACGCCTCTCTCTATGCCGGTGCTCAAGCGGTTATTGCCGTAGATGGCACAATCGCCTGGGAACCCTCGGTCGCCATCCCTGAAGTGGACCTCGACCCCTTGATCCCTGTCAATAGCGGTTGGGGAGCCGCTACCATCGCCACCGAATTCGCCCTTGTCTACGCCGCCAAGAAAATTTCGGTAGAAGCCACCGAAACCGGGATTTGGGCCTATTTCAAAAATAGCATCCAATCTACGGCCGATGACGGTTATCAGTTCACCCGGTTTAACCAGGGCGGGCTGAGTGCGAACAAGATCGCCATCCTGACGATTCTTCTGGCCGTTATCGCCATTGCTTACATCGTAGCCGGTCTGATCACCGGGAACGAAACGTATGTCCAGCTTGGCGTCAAAATCTTAAGCCTTGTCACCATCATTGTCTCCACCTTCTACATCATCAATGCCATTCTGGCTATCATCAAAGCGGTGCAAGGGGTTGTCGGGGCCGTTTCGATTGTCATCAAAGCCCTATCCGCCGGACGTTGGTTCCAGGGTGTGGGGGTAATCGGTTTCATCATCGGCACGATTGTCACCTGGGGCGTGGTGGGAATCATGATCCTGACCAAAGGGTTGACCGGGATTGCGCTGGGTTACACCCTGGCGCTGGCCATCGCTTCCACCATCGTCCTCTTCATCTATTTGATTCTGGACCTCATTGGCCTGGGGATAATCGTCTTGATCCTCGTCTTGTTTGACGCCCTGTTTGCCCTGTTTGGGGCCAAAGGGCCAACCCAACTCCTCACCGAAGCCATCGCCGATACCCTGTATGGGGTCTATTACCTCATCAAAAACCTGGACGATTCCGACCGGTTGAACCTTGACCTGACCAGCATGGCGTTTGCCAACGATGATTTGGGGTTCACCATAGGCAACAGCTTCATCTTCAGCCTCGCCGTCACCAACACCTTGCGCTACGACAACGATTACTCCTTCTCCGACCTGGAAGACAGGACGGTGTTCCGTTATTTCGCTCAGGATGACGAGGATGATCAGCACAGTGGTCTGGTGCAGGGGGAGATGGTAGGCGAATGGGTGGCTGTAGATGGGGACGAAGCCCGCGCCTCGGATGTCATCAGCATTACCATTCCCTTGAGCCGACTGGGCACGGGCATTGATCAATCGCTGGACGGCGAATTTTATGTGACCGAGGCGTATATCGCCCCGTACCAGGGCTGTTGGGAATTTGCCGGGATTCCCACCGATTGCACCTGGTATAAGTTCAGCGGCTCTTCCCATATCAATATGGGGCAGGAGATGGTCTACGATGTGTTACCGGGTAGTTTGCGGGATTTTGTGCAGATGGATTGGGATAACCAACTGCCGGATCAGGTAGATATTGACAACGATGGCCTGACGACATTGGCGGGAACCGATCCGGACAGCGATGAATTTGACAGCGATGGGGATGGGTTGTCGGACTATTACGAAATCCTCTATGGCCTGGATGCCGAAGAGGGAGATGGCGACCGGGACGGGCTGAATGATGCCCAGGAACTGGTATACGGAACCAACCCGTTCGCCGCCGATAGTGATAGTGATGGGCTGAATGATTACCTGGAAACCAAAACGGGCTGGCTGGTGGTGTATGAAAACAACGGCCAAAGCTGGCTCACCCGGGCCTGGTCTGATCCGAACAGTGCCGACGCCGACGAAGACACGCTGAATGATCTGGAAGAGTTCCTCTTTGGTTTCCATCCGCAGGTAGCCTCTGATCCTTCGTCCGTCAGCAATCTGGTGCAGTTTAATAACCTGGAGGTGGGGGAAGAGACGAACCTGTTGTTGTTGACCCAATTTGAAGAATCATTGGGGGTGGAGACATTTTTTGATGGGTCGGGGGCCGGGAATACGGCGACCTGTGACACGGTGGCAAGTGCCTGCCCGACGCTGGAGCAGACGGGGCGGTATGGGTACGCGGCCGCGTTCTCTACCAACGACTACCTCGACACCGGCTCTGGCATTACCCCCCTGGCTACCGGCGACTTCAGCATCGGGGCCTGGGTCAAAACCACCAGCACAAATGCCCAGGCCATCGTCAGCAAAAACGACAGCGACACCACCTGGGAAATTTACGAAAAGAGCTTCTACCTGAATAATCTTGGCCGCCCCACCTTCGTGGGTTTTGGCAACGGTTACATTCAGAGTACCCAGGCCGTCAACGATGGGCAGTGGCATCATGTGATGGTGGTCTGGGATTACAGCGGCAGTGGCACGGCGGGCACGGGCCGGATGTATGTGGATGGGGTGAATGTGACCGCCGGAAGTACCAACTACATCGCCAACCGGGCCGACGCGGCCGCGCACACCGTAAAAATTGGCCGCCCCAACTTTGGTGAGGCCCCCAACTATTTCAATGGCTCCCTGGATGAAATTGTTGTACTGGACAAAGCATTGGCTGCCGATGAAGTGCTGGACATGGTGTATGGCCGTTACAACATCAACGACCTCATCGTCCCCCCCGGCACTGAGCTAACCTATCAGGCTACCGTCACCAATACGTCCAGCACCACCGCCGCCGGTTTCCTCTCCGCTGCTACCACCTATGTCGAACCCGACCTCGCCTGGCCCACCGTGGCCCTGGGCTTCGAGCCGGAACAGCGCATTGCCTACTTCACCAACGCCCTGGGCGAAGAAAACAACATCTGGTGTGTGGATGATGGAACCTGCCCCACCGCCGGGATTGACGGCGCCATCAGCAACGGCATCGCCTTTGATGGCCTGGACGATTATGTGACCCTGCCGGGGGTAGATGTCCGCAACCAACAGCACTTTAGCCTGAATTTCTGGCTCTACGTGGAAAGCCTGCCCGCCAGCGGTCAGCAAGCCATGATTCTGGACACGGACAGCACCGCCACCGGGGCAATGGATGTTTACCTCAACAGCACCGGCAACCTCGTTTTTGAGGTGATCGGCGATACGACCTTTATCAGTAATTACTCTTTTAGTGGCAACCTGAACCAATGGGTGCATGTTTCCCACAATGAAGGCAACATCTTCATCAACGCCGGGCTGAACACATCGGGGAGTTACCCTTCGGTGGTGCTGGGGCCGGGGCGTCTGGGCAACAACATGGCCGGAACCCAGCCGTTTGATGGGCGCATTGATGAACTGGTTTATTATGACTCTGCCCTGGATGATGGCAGTAACGGCGGCACCAGTTTTAATGCCATAGCCGATGTTCGCAATGGCAGTTACTACACCGACGAAACGCCCCGCTTCCTCTTCGCGTTGGATGAGTTGATTGATTATGATGGCACGGTTTTCTACGATAGCCAGAGTAATTCTAACCATGCCACCTGTAGCCCACCTACCTGCCCCACCTTAACGGGAAGCACCGGGGGACACAGCGGCCGCGCCGTAACTTTCGATGGTGTGGATGATTATCTGACCCAACCGGGCAGTTCCGGCAGTGAAAACACCACCCTGTCCTTCTGGGTCAACCTGAACCCGGCTTTCAGCGGCACGAACACCATTTTCGACAGCACTACCAACGGCCATCTCGACTTCTCCATCAACAGCAGTGGCCGGTTCGCGGCCGCGCGCTCCCTCGGCACCCACACCAGCACCGGGGCCGTCCCCACCGGCCAATGGGTCCAGATCAGCATCACCTACCGGGAATATTGGCAAAGCGGCAACTGCTACTACGACTCCGACCTGTACTTTAACGGCGTGTTCGACAGCCGCCGCAACTATTACATCAGTAGCAGTTGTGGCAATCACAACTTCACCATCGGGCCGGGCCGCATCGGCAACAGCACGGATGGCCTGAATGCGTTTGAGGGCAGTCTGGATGATATGAGCCTTCTGGTAGCGAATCACACCTTCGATCCCCCCTCAACCAACTTTGGGTATCAAAACCTGGCTAATGATTACCGCGCGGCCGCGTGTGATGATGTCTTCATCTGCCCGGCTAAGGTAAGCGGCCGCTTCGATCAAGGGGTCAGCTTCGACGGGGTAGAAAACTACCTCGACCTCGGCACGGTGCTGGATCCCAGTACCACCAACCTGACCGCCGCTATCTGGTTCAATGTCACCAGTACCAGCAACAGCCCGGTCATCTTGCAACAGCTTGATGGCACAGGAACCGGCCGAAGCTGGCTCCAGTTAGACAGCACCGGGGTCATCGGCACATTCCTGGGCGGCTCCCTTCTGCTCGGTACCACGAATGTCACCCCCAACGCCTGGCATCATGCCGCCGTCACTTATGATGGCACGACCTTACGCCTTTACCTGGACGGCAATCTGGAAGCGGCCCAGGCCAGAACGATGGAAACCAGCGATGGGGAGATGACCCTGGGACGGCACAAAACCCTGACCAACCGCTACTTTAGCGGCTACCTGGATGAACTGGTGATTCTGCCCGCGGCCGCAGATGAAGCCGGTATCCAGATGTTGCTGAACAGCACCTGGCCCGCCATTGATATTCCCGCCTTGTTTGAGACCTTCGCCGCGGCCGCGTTGACCAACCTGGAAGTGAGCGGCACGGCTGAGGTCAGCCCCTACGCCACCACCAGCCAACACCAATTTGATCAGGAAGTGGAAGCGGCCCTGGTGCTCCAGGCCCAAATTGATTACCCGGTGGTAGACCCCTACGCCAGCAATTTGCGCCTCTTCATTCCCTTTGAAGAAACACCGGGCAGTACGGTTTTTGACAATCTGATCCCTTACAACACGCAGAACCGCGAGGCCACGTGTACGGGCACATCCTGCCCCACGGCGGGCCTGCGCGGGCAGGTGGATCGGGCGGTCTACTTTGACGGCCTGGATGATTATCTGGTGGTAGATACCAACGATATTTACACCAGCGGGCCAGACATCCGCTCCCTCTCTGTCTGGATCAATGCCAAACGGGGCACGATTGTAGATGCCGTTTATGGCGGCAGTTCGCGCACTTTCCATCTGGATATGAACCTGTTGGAAACGTACCGCACCTCAACCATGCAAACCGCGTTGGAGTTACCCCGTGCTGAATGGTTCCATCTGGTCATTACCATAGACAGCAGTAACATCACCCGGATTTATATCAACGGTGTGGAAGAAGCCACGGGAACAAATCAATGGTTGGACGACATCGCCACCCTGTACATCGGCGGCAATCGCCAGGGGCAGGATTTCCTGGAAGGGTACCTGGATGATCTGCGCTTTTACGATACGACCTTGAGCGCGGCCGCAGTTCTGGCCCTCTACACTGAATCCGCCCCGGTCATCCGCTTCGAGTTCGATGAAGACAGTGATGCCACCACCTTCGTGGATAACTCCGTGAATGGGTATGTGGGCCAACCCACTACCCAAACCTGCGCCGAACTGACGCTGAACAGCCTGACCATCAACAGCCTGGCGACCAACCCCAGCGAGGTTTTTGTGAGTCTGGACGGGGAGCGGGTGTTGGATGAGCTAAACCGCACCAGCGGCGAATCGTTGGGGCCGGACATCAGCACCATTTTGTGCGGGCAACAGACATTGGCGGTGGGGGTGGTGGCGAACAGCGCGGCCGCGACGCTTGGCTCCGTGGCTCTCAATGTCACCACACCCGGCACATCCAACCAGACCTTCACCAGTGGCGGCAACTCCATCACCCTGAACTGGACGGTGGACAGCACCCCCATCTACCAACCCAACCCTGCGCCGGGAACCAGCGGCCGCATCGCCAATGGCGCGTTATTCGACGGCACAGGTTATGTCACCGTCACCGATACCACCGTCCCTTTCAGCCTGGTCGCCGACTTCACCATTGCCGCCTGGATCAACACCACCGCCGTCAACACCGGCATCCTGGTCAAATCCGACGGGGACAACAGTTGGGAACGAGGCGAAAAGGCGTTTTACCTGGATAGTACCGGCCAACCGACTTTCGTTGGCTGGGGCAACAACTACATCCGTAGTAACACCGCCGTCAACGATGGTTACTGGCATTATGTGGTGGTGGTCTGGGATTACAACGGCAGTGGCACGACCGGAACCGGCAAAATTTACATTGATGGCGTAGACGCCACCGGCACGGTCAACTACCGCACCAACAACGCCGACAACAGCGGTGACACGCTCAAAATCGGGGGCACGAACAACAACACCAACGAAGCCCGGTACCTCTTTGACGGCCAGATGGACGAATTGGCCGCCTACCAACGCGCCCTCAGCGAAGCCGAACTTTACAGCATCTACCTGCGCGAAATCCGCTGGTATCGGGATCGGGCCACCTCTTACATCACTGTAGACACCGACAACCCCACCGTCGAACTGCTTTCCGATGGGGCTTACTGGGCCGATGGCTACATCCAACTGGCCGTCGCTACCACAGATCCCACCTCATCGGTGGCTCTGGTAGATTTTGGCCTGAAAGGGCCGGGGGCCAGCAGTTTCACCTGGGCGGGGGCGCAACAATGCCAGGACAATGGCGTAGACGGCGCGGCCTGGTGTCCCAGCTTTGACAGTTCCACGCTGGGCGGCGAAGGCCAATACGAGATGCAGTTCCGGGTGGTAGATGCGGTGGGCAACGAAACGCTGAGTCCGGTTTACACCCTGTACGTGGATGGCACATCCCCCACCGCCAGCGGCAGTTTTACCGGGCAGTGGGCGACGCTGGCGGCGCAGGACGACGAGCGGCTGAACTGGACGGTGAACCTCTCTGGTACGTTGAGTGATCCCAACCTGAACACGACGCCCGCCGTAGCCGGGAGTGGCGTGGTCACGAATACGGTACTGGTAGAACTGCTGGATGCGGCCAATGGCCTCATCGGTGAAGGGGAACAGCAGGCGACGGTTACGGGGACGAGTTGGAGTGTGAATTATAGGATGGAGGGGGCGCGGCCGCAGGGAACCTACGCCGTCCGCATTACCTTAGCCGACCACGTGGGCAATGTCTCCTTGATGACGCTGGGCACGATCCGCTTTGATGAGCGGCCACCCAAAGCCACCTTCGATAGCTGGGAAGTAGATGCCCAGGTGATCTCCACCACCCTCACCCTGAGCGGCAACGTCAGCGACCAGGCCGATTGGGCTGGGGAAGCCGCCCATTTCGCCTTTGAAGAAGGGGTTGGTTCGTCCATTTTCTATGACAGCAGTGCCAACGGTGTTCATCTGAACTGCACCAACTGCCCGACGGTTGTCAGTAGCGGCCGCTTCGGTCAGGCCCTCGACTTTGATGGCGTCAACGATACGCTCTCCACTTATACCGGAACCAACACCCCATTTGAGGAAAATGCCCTGACGCTGGCCCTTTGGGTTAAACCCGATGTCATCACCACCGCTGTAGATCGTTTTGTCACCCTGGGCAACGAAACGGCTGTCCTGCGCATTGATAACCAACGCCTGCACTTCTACATGCGGCTTGATGGCACGCTACAGCGCATTTTTGTCTCGAATATCATGACGGCTGGGGTATGGCAACATATCGCCGGGACGTATGACGGTCAGACGATGCGCCTTTATCGTAACGGTATTGAGGTTGGCACTCTGGATGTTGTGGGCGAGATTAATCACACAGCCATCCCGTTGCAAAACATGTTCCTGAGTAGCGGTACGGAAACGTTTGATGGGCAAATGGATGAAGTGGGCGTTTATGACCGCGCCCTCAGCGATGCCGAGATATTCGCCCTGGCCCAAAGTGACGTCGCCGGGGTGCAAAGTGTGGAAATTGGGCGGGAACTGTTCGACTTCACGGGTACAACCCCGTTCGCACCACTCACGACCTGGAGCGCGGCCGCGATCAGCAACGGTTCCTGGAGCTACACCATCCCGGCTAACGTGGAAGGGCTGTACAACCTGCATCTGCGGAGTACCGACAACTTCGGCAATGTGAGCCACGAGGGGATCATCTGGAGTGGGGTGCTGGACACGCAAAACCCGGTTGTGACAGCCGTCGGCCAACACAGCGGCGGGGGTAGTGCGTCCCAAACCCAATACACCTTCACCTTCAGCGATTTCATCCTGGATGAAAGCCGCTATACCCAACCGTGTGGCGCGAATGAACTGGTAAACCTGACCTACAACAATGTTTTGTTGCCGTATGATGGCATGACCTACAACGTCACGGCCACCTGCCGCGTGGCGGGACATGAAATCAGCCGTGATTTCACCGCCTGTGACACGGTGGGGCATTGCACCACGGTCAATGTGACACCAGCCCCCTCACCCAACAGCGACAGCATCGCCATCCTGACACCGGGCAATCTTTCCCCGGTGACCTCCGGTGTCGCCACGACGATCAATGGCGGCGCGTATGATCTAAACCAGATTCAGACGATTGTGGTGCGGGTGGATGGCATGGTGGTGGGCACGATTGTGCCGGGTGTGGGGATTACGGATACAACGTGGGCTACCAATTGGACGCCCACGGTGACAGGAACGGTGACGGTCGCGGCCGCGATGACCGACACCCTCGGTAACACCATCACCGATACCATTCAACTGATGGTACAGCAAGGTGGGCCTACCGCTATCACCTTACAAGCCTGGGGCGTGCGCCCGGTGAACCACCTGCCCTTTGGGCTGGCCTGGGTCGGATGGTTGGCCCTGGCGACAGCGGCCTGGTGGTGGCGCAGAAAACGTGATGGTTCTTGAGGATTTCGCGGGGTACGGGCAACCCCCTGAAACCCCCAAGACCCATTTATATCTATACAGGTCGGGGACAGCGATGCCTGAGCTTGTCGAAGGCGGAGCCGGGCTTCGGTAAGCTCAGATCTCGAGGACGTGTGTAGTTATACTAAAACCCCTCACCCTACCCCTCTCCCCAGGGAGAGGGAACTGCTCCCTCCCCCTCCTGTTGTAGGAGAGGGAACTGCTCCCTCCCCCTCCTGTTGTAGGAGAGGGAACTGCTCCCTCCCCCTCCTGTTGTAGGAGAGGGAACTGCTCCCTCCCCCTCCTGTTGTAGGAGAGGGGGTTCTTTAGGGTTTCGCGGGGTACGGGCAACCCTTGTGGTTGCCCCACACCGGGCAGGCACAAGGCCAGCCCGTACATCTGGTGTCAACCACCCTCAATTCCCAAAGAGCCGGAGAGGGAACTGCTCACTCCCCTCTCCTGTTGCGGGAGAGGGGCTGGGGGTGAGGGCCTTCTACCCACCGACCCGGTATCAATCAATGCGAGTATCAGAGTCTGCGGCCGCGTTCCCATCCTCTGGCATTGTCTCAGCCGTTGGGGGTGCCAGGCTTTTTTGTATATCCCGATAACGCTGACTGCTATCTGCTCTATTGCCTTGATCTGACCTGTCACTACGCGCAAAAATTAGCTACATTGGATGATGTAAACGAAAAGGTCAGGAAACAAACTGGCGGATTTTAGCCCGACAAGGGCAACAGAGAGTGGGCATGACTCACTGTGAACCCGCATCCTTCAAAAATCTCTCCTAACTGTATACAAACTGGGTCTTCAGGATTTCGTGGGGTACGGGCAACCCTTGTGGTTGCCCCACACGGGGCAGGCACAAGGCCAGCCCGTACATCTGGTGTCAACCCCCTGAATTCCCAAAGACCCTACAAACTTTGTCCTCTGGCTCGAAACCCCAGTCTTAAACCGCCTCACTTCTTTGCGCCAGCGCAAAGACAACCCCCCACTTCTCTGACAAACTATAGGTCTGTTTAGCCCGGTGGTTTGACCGCCAGGCGGGGTAATTGAACGCTTACGTGTAAGGTTTCCTTTTAAAGGGGAAGAGAATCGTGAAACGTTTTGGACTTGTGTTATTAGTATGGGTAATGACGGGATTGGTGGGGGCGTGTAGTGAGAACGCGGCCGCGAACGGTAGCAAAAAAGTCGCGATCCCTGTCGTACCCGGTGATCCAGTGGCCGGTGAGCAGGTTTTTATCGGGAGTTGTTCCTCCTGTCATGGCACAGATGCCCGTGGCCTACCTGGCCTGAGCAAAGATTTAGTCACCAGCACCTACGTAGGTGGTATGAATGAAGAGCAGTTCCTGGAATTTGTCAAAACAGGCCGCTCTCCAAGTGATCCGGCTAACACGACCGGTGTAGAGATGCCCGCCAATGGGGGCAACCCGGCGTTGCGCGATGAAGACTTCATCAATATCCGGGCTTACCTTTTTTCCTTAAGGTAACAGCGCTTACCCTAAACAAGTGGCAGACAAGGATACATCTGATGAACGATAAAGCGGAACTGGCCGCCATGACGGTAGAACTGATTTTGAAAACCTGGCCGCGTGCGGCACGTGTTTTTTATGCCTACAAAATGGCCTGCGTAGGGTGTGTGTTGGCCCCGTATTACACCCTCGCGGAGGCAGTTCATATTTATCATCTACCTCTGGATGAGTTCCTGAATGAGGTGTTGACTGTTATCGGTGAGGAAATTGGCACCCAAACGAATAACAAGCTTAGTAATCATTCGTTTTTAACTTAGCGATTTGCTGTGCTGGTCTCCTGACCGCGCCACCCACGTTATTTCTGAACGATGAGTTAGTAGTTGCCAAAAGGAGCATTTATGACACAAACAAACAGGTTTCCTCGTTCTTTGATTTGGAGCGTTGTGGTTCTTATTGTCGTTTTGGGGCTGATCGTTGTGATCATGGCCATTGGGAATGCGGGGTCAGACGCGGCCGCGAACGCGGCTCCCATCAACGTCTTAGCCAACAGCGATGATGAATGTGTGGTCTGTCATGCTCGCAACACCCCTGGCATCGTCGAACAATATGGCCACAGCACCATGGCGGCCGCAGAAGTAACCTGCCGCGACTGTCATGAAGTCTCAGCCGATTACCCCGGCGCGGTTGAGCACGAAGGGACATATGTCCTTAACCAACCGACAACCGCTATGTGTCAAGATTGTCACGAAGCCGAGGTGGCTCAATTCAACCAGAGCCGCCATGCGTTACCAGCCTATGTCGCTTATGCCGGAACCGACACACTGACCGAAGAACAATTCGCCATGTATCAGGCCATTCCCGAAGGCGGCTTCTTACTCGACAGCCCGGATAAAGCACGCAATTCTCTACACGCCCTGGAAGGCCCAGCCATTACCCGCTTCGCCTGCGAAACCTGCCACAACGTCGGCCAACCCGCTGCCGATGGCTCGGTGGGGCAGTGCCAGGATTGCCACCTGCGCCACGAGTTCAGCCTGGAACAGGTCCGCAAGCCGGAAACCTGCAACGCCTGCCATATCGGCCCCGATCATCCCCAATGGGAAATTTACCAGGAGTCGCCCCATGGCATTGCCTACGCTACTGGTGGTGACAATTGGCATTGGGAGGCCGAACCGGGCACATTAACCGCCGTAGATTTCCCCGCCCCGACCTGTGCCACCTGTCACATAAGTGGTTTTGGTTCCGCCGCCACCACGCACGACGTAGGCGACCGGTTGACCTGGTATCTGGCGGCCCCCATCAGTGCCCGTCGCCCCGTCTGGCAAGAAAATCAGCTACGGATGCAAAGCGTTTGTGGTGAATGCCACAATCAGAATTTCCTGACTGAGTTTTATGCCGATGGTGATGCCTTGGTCGAGTCTGTCAACTCGTTGGTCATTGAGAGTGATGAGATATGGGCCGTTTTGAAGGAGAACAATCTGGTGACGGCCGCCCCGTTTGATCAGCCGGTAGATTATGTCTACTATGAACTCTGGCATCACTGGGGACGCACCGCCAAATTTGGCGGTTGGATGCAAGGGCCAGATTACACCCAATGGCATGGCGCGTATGAGATGTTGAAAGCACGAGCGGAGTTACTCACAGAAGCTAACATTTTGCTAGAAGAAGCGGGTTTATCACCGATTGAGTACACGCCGCCGCCAACGGCAGATCAGTAAGCAAGAGATGTTACGTTGTGGTTACTTCAACGGATTTAGAAAGGGTAAACGTTCAGTCATATAAATCCATCCGCCAGACCCGCCCGGACGTAAAACGACCGGGCTATGGTTACAAAGGCCGCTGGCCTGGGGTTTTAGCCCGCAGGGCCTGGTATGTTTAGCCCGGCGGTTTGACCGCCGGGCGGGATAACTGAACGCTTACTATAGTTTTCAAGAAAAAGATTTTGGTGGTACGGGCAATCCTCGTGGTTGCCCTCCCGTGGCAGGGCGGGCACAAGGCCAGCCCGTACCCAAAATCATTATCTTAAGCTCTATATACTTACCACGGTCATAAAGTGACATTTTGTTAGCGGCAACAGATTGGTAGGTTTGGACTGAAGACCCATCCCCCTTCGATCCCAGAGGGAAGGGGGGAGAAACCTACCGGCTACGAACAATGAGGTTGTAACAATGGCGGAACTGACAAATAACTATCTGCACATCTTATCCCCACGTGTAGCGCAGTGGCGGTTGCCGGTGACACGGGATCAGGCGGTGTTGTTGATGGTGGCGTTTAATGAGATGATGTTAGGGTTAGACACTTATCTGGCGCATGATGCCAACCAAACGTTGACGGCACGGGAATGGGTTCCTATCCTGTTTGGCCCCGTTGCCGGGATACTGCTTCTGGTGGCGGGTTTAATCGCCCTACGACGACGGATCGCGGCCGCGTGGTTAGCCACACTCGTTTTTAGTGCCAGCATGGTGGTGGGTGTTCTCGGCGCGTATTTTCACTTCATGCGCGGCATCTTACCTACGGCTCCCCCCGGCCAACAAATCACGCTTTCCTTGCTCATCTGGGCACCGCCGTTTCTCGCCCCGTTTGCCTTTGCGGGCATTGGCGTGATGGGGTTGAGCGCGGCCTGGGAAGAATCGCCTGTAGGCAGTGGCCTGTTGCACCTGCCCGCAGGCTTTCGGCTCCAAATGCCTTATAGTAAAACACGGGCATACTTCTTACTCACAGGCCTGGGCATTCTCATGGCTTTGATCAGCAGTGTGCTGGATCACGCCCGCCATCCCTGGTCAAATCCCTGGTTAATGTTGCCGGTGGTTGTCGGGGTGTTGGGAACGGTCGTTGCGGTCGTATGCGCTTTCCTCAGCGAACCTCTGCCCCGACAGGAGTTACTCATTTACCTGGGAACCATGCTTCTGCTAATGGCTGTTGGACTGGTAGGCACCATTTTGCACATCCGGGCGGATCTCACCAGCGAGAGTCTGATTGTTACGGAGCGGTTTCTGAGGGGAGCACCCTTTATGTCCCCGCTCCTTTTTACAAATATGGGCATGATTGGACTGCTGGTGTTACTCCCATCGGAGCCGCAAGAGAAAAATTTGAGGAAGTAGTCAGTAGACAGTAGTCCGATGTGCGGCCGCGTTTGGGTTTATCCTGAACGTGGCCGTTTTTGTTTTATCGGGGAGCGGCCGCGACCTGAAACACCCGCACCATCTGTTGGCGTTCCGGCAAGGTGTGTTCCCCACGATCTTCTAACTGCACGCCCACGGGCAAATTACCCCGCACCGCTTCGGCCATCTCCCCTGACAACAAAATTTGTCCCCCCTGGGTCAGACTGCTCATCCGTACTAACTGCATCAACGTTTCATTGGGCAGGTAGTCGCTGTCGTTGCGGAGTTCCGCCGGGCCATGGTGCAAGGTAAGTTTGAGCCAGTGTGGGGGTAAGGGAAACCAGGCTTGTGAGGCGAGGCGGTGTTGGATGGTCGCGGCCGCGAGCAACGCCGCTCCCGGTTCCGCAAAAGCCGCCAAAAAAGAGTCCCCACTGACGTTAAATAGCCGTCCGTTGTACTGCGTGAGCAGGGGACCCAGCAACGCATCATGCCGGGCCAACGCCTCACGCATCACATCCGGGGCTTCTTGCCATTGGCTCACAAACCCGACAATATCGCCGTGTAAGAATGTGACCAACCCAGTGGGCAGGCCAGGGTGATGGGATGGGGTAGATGACAGTAATGAGGTTTGCGGCCGCGTAAACAACCCCGATTCTATCACCTGCCGGATCAACTCGTCGCGGCGGTGAACGGCGAACTTGCTATAAATTTGTTTGACATACCAACGCACTGTACTGCTCTGCAAAGACAGGCGTTGGGCAATAGCCGCATCCGGTAAACCTTGCACGATAAGAGCCAGAATGTCGTTTTCGCGGGAGGTGAGGGGGCTTAAGGGCCGAGGCAGAGAGGTTTCCTGCGCTCCGGTTGTGAGTTCCGCTACATGGGTGCGGGCCAATTGCAGAAAAGCCGGATGTTCTGTTTCGGGAATTTGTAGCGCGTAGAGCAGGAGCGACGCAATCTGCCAGGAAGGGCGTCTCTCCCCGGCCTCGATTTTACGCAGAAGCGCGGCAGAACAACCGACCTGTTGCGCCAATTCTTGCTGTGTCCGCCCTGATGCCGTTCGTTGCTGTTTCAGCCATTTACCAAAGGTACGCATCGTTTCTCCCCTCATTTTGTCACGCTAATTGTAGCGTCTGGCAGGTGATAGCGCGACCGACTTTATGCTAATCTGCATTTGGGTATAAAACAAAAACGGGTCTTGGGGATTTCAGGGGGTTGACACCATCTGTAGGGGCAACCCTTGTGGTTGCCCTCGGCGGGGCGGGCACAAGGCCAGATCCTACATCTAGCCGCACCCCACGAATTCCGAAAGAGCCACAAAAACATCTGTGACAGCAGGGCCTTTCCCAAGCCATGAGTATATTGTTGTTGATCAGCCCCATTCCCCTAACCCCCTTCCCGGCGGGAAGGGGAACCCCATTTTGGGTATTTTTCGAGGGCGAATGCCCTCGAAAAATACCCTTTAGAAAGTTCCCCGCCCCTGGGGCGGGGTTAGGGGTGGGGGAAATGTAGATGTATGAGTTTGGAAAACCCTTGATTACAGCAAAGGAGTAAGAATGATGAGTGAATTCCAGTACAACCCGCTTGATAGGGCCGGATGGGAAGAAATATGGCGCATGGAAGACCTGCCGCCCCGTTTTCGTAGTTTTGCCTCACCGAATGACTCGGTGGTGGCGTGGGCCGAAACCGTTGTGCCCGGCGGCCGCATCTTGGATGTAGGCTGTGGCGTGGGGCGGCATGCGATCTATTTAGGGGGGCGCGGCTTCCAGATGGCGGGGACGGACATCTCGCCAACCGGGGTGAAGGTGACACAAGACGCGGCCGCGGGCCAAAATATCCCTTTTGATGGTCGCGTTTCCGATATGACCACCCTGCCCTGGCCCGATGCCACCTTCGACGCGGCCTTCTCCACCTCAACCATTCATCATCACCTGCGGGCGGGTATCATGCAAACGTTGGCGGAGGTGTGGCGGGTGCTGAAGCCGGGCGGTTTGTTCCTGGTGGATTTTCCCAGTACCGATACCCTGACTTATCAAACATTGCGTGAGTTAGCGGCCGCGGGACAGGTAGCCGAGGTTGAACCCAACACCTTCGTAGACGAGCGTAACGCAGAAGATGTAGACGGCTTTTTGCCTCATCATTTCTGTGACGAGACCGATATTGGCGAATTGCTCCGTGAATTTCAGATCGTCAGGCTCTACCCTGACCTACGCGAAGTTGTGACAGAAAGTGGCCCCGGTAAAATTGGCAAGTGGGTGGCCTGGGTACGTAAACCCGTTTTGAAATAACTGATGCCAGGCGGACTTCCCCATAACACCCGATCCCTGCACTGTCCGGTTAAATCTATCTGGCTCTTTGGGAATTCAGGGGGTTGACACCAGATGTACGGGCTGGCTTTGTGCCTGCCCCCGTGTGGGGCAACCGCAAGGGTTGCCCGTACAGCCAAAATCTTTTTCTGTAACCATTCAGCCTTCCAAAGGTTTGTTCCACTGGTCAACGTCTATCCCGAAACTTTCGGAAGGCTTTCTCCCCAGAGGAACTGGACGCTTACCATTTTTCTACAATTATCCTTGCTACCACGGCCCAAAAAAGCACAGCCTTTTCAGGCTGTGCTACACCATTTTATAGGATGATGCATCATTCTGGAGTTGATGCCAGAATGTAAATTGTGGTTCTTAGATGGCAAAGACGAGAAAGGTCAAACGATTTCTAACCCTATACCCTCTTCTTTATGATTCAACTATGAGTTTACTACAAAAAGCCCGGTTTCTTTCTCTCTGGAAGCGACGGTTAGATTAGTCAGAAACCGGGCTTTTAACTGTTTTGACCTTTTTTCAGTGGAGTCAACTATTGCGTCGCAATGGCCGTGCGGCCGCCACGCAACACGTATTTCTGGATTTTCCCCGTGGCTGTTTTAGGCAGTTCGGTGACAAAGGAAACCCATTGCGGGGCCTTGAAATGAGCCAGGTGATCACGGGCAAACTGACGAATCTCGACTTCGGTCGCGGCCGCGCCAGGGCGTAACACGACAAAAGCGTGCGGGGCCTCGCCCCATTTTTCATGTGGCATACCCACAATCGCCACTTCCTGTATCGCCGGATGACGCAACAACACCCCTTCCACTTCCACGGAGGAGATATTTTCGCCGCCGCTAATAATGACATCTTTGATGCGATCCCGGATTTCAGCGTAGCCATCAGCGTGAACGACAGCGGCATCACCGGTGTGGAACCAGCCACCGCGCAACGCTCTGGCTGTGGCTTCGGGATCATTAAAATATCCTTTCATCACCACATTCCCCCGTACGACGATTTCGCCCAACGTCATCCCATCATGGGAGACTTCGTTTCCTTCTTCATCCACCACGAGTAGTTCACCGGAGGTGATTAATTCCACTCCTTGCCGGGCCTTGATGATGGCCCGCTCTTGCAGGGAAAGATGAGCATGTTCAGGCCGTTCTTCGCAGATGGTGATGAAGGGGGCCGTCTCGGTAAGACCGTACACCTGGGTCAGTTCCCAGCCTAGTTCGCCTTCAATGCGCTCGATGGTCGCGGCCGCGGGCGGTGCCCCCGCCGTAAACAGTTTGACCCCCCGTCTGGCCCCTTTCTGCAACTCCGCCGGGCTGTTGGCGATACCTATCAGTACCGTCGGCGCGGCACAGAAGATCGAGATGTTCTCTTGCTCAATCAGAGCAAAAATGGTGCGCGGCTCGACCCGGCGCAGGCAAACATGGGTGGCTCCCCGTGCTGTCACAATCCAGACAAAGGTCCAGCCATTGGCGTGGAACATGGGCAATGTCCAGAGGTAGCGGTCTTTGGGGGAGAGAGGCTGGTGAGCAATGGTGCCCACAATATTCATGTAGGCATTGCGGTGGGTGATCATTACCCCTTTGGGGCGGGCAGTTGTGCCACTGGTGTAGTTAATGGCGAGCAGGTCTCCCTCATTGATGGTAGGGTAAGTGAAGGTGGGCGACGCGGCCGCGATCTCTGCCTCATAATCCACCCATCCATCCCGACTCCCTTCTAAGGCCACAAACTGCTCCACCTGGGGCAACTGCTCCCGAACAGTGTCTACCGCTTCCAGATAATCAGAATGGGCACACACGATCCGCGCCCCACTGTGATTAATAATGTAAGCAAAATCATCCGCCGTCAGCCGATAATTGATCGGCACAATCACCGCCCCTATCTGTGGCACGGCATAAAATGACTCCAGTTGGGCATGGGTGTTGGGGGCGATGTAGGCTACCCGGTCACCGGGTTGAATGCCCGCCTTCTGTAAAACGGCCGACCAGCGATCACAGCGGTCAAAAAACTGCTCATAGGTCAAGCGTAAATCACCATCTACAACTGCTTCCCGGTTGCCATACAGGCGACGGGCGCGACGGGCAAATTCCATCGGGGTCAGAGGCGTTTCCATTAGGGCAACTCCTTAAGATGTTGGCGTAAATTGAACCACTTAGTAATCGTCCAAGAATAAGTTCCGCGCAGACCTGACAGGTTTCCGAAAACCTGTCAGGTCTAAACCGGGAAGTTATTTTTAGATGTTCACTTAGGATTGACGATTAATGACTTGAACTCTTTGGGAATTCAGGGGGTTGGCACCAAATGTAGGGGCTGGCCTTGTGCCTGCCCAGTGTGGGGCAACAAGGGTTGCCCGTACCCCGCGAAATCCCAAAGACCCATAACTTGAACATTAAAGGGCGGTGACGTTGGTTGAGCTTCTCGAAACCAACCGCCTTTGACAAGCGCAGGCTACGTTTCCCCCGAAATATTGAGAAGTCACGTTTCCTGAGTCGCGCAGGTGATGGAGAAACGGATGTTACCGTTATTTGGCGCGGTTGGCAACGCTTCCAGACATTGCCGAAGTCTCGTGTTACCTTCCCCAAGCTCAGGTAGCAGTTTAGTTGAACTGCTTCAGCCACTCGACTACACGCCGCTCGGTGGTTCCACCCCACTCATCTGGGGATTCCCAAATGGCTCCCCGGCCAACGCTTCACCGACCCATACCACCTGGAACTGCCCCCGGATTTACCCCCTGGCACTTATTTTAGGTTCTTTGGGGTTTCGTGGGGTACGGGCAACCCTTGTGGTTGCCCCCCACTGGGCAGGCACAAGGCCCGCCCGTACATCTAGTGTCAACCCCCTGAATTCCCAAAGACCCTTATTTTATTGAAGGGGGGATGTATGAGATAGTCAGCGGCCGCAGGCTCTACCTCCCAAATCCCCCGAAAAGTTGAGAAGCCCCCTTTTCCCGTTTCAAGCCAGGAAAATAGTTTGGGTCTTGGGGATTTTGTGGGGTACGGGCAGTCCTTGTGGTTGCCCCACACGGGGCGGGCGCAAGGCCAGCCCCTACAGTTGATGTTAACCCCCTGAATTTTCAAAGACAGGGCGATTGCATACTCACCCCCATGAACCCAGCACCCTAACAATTCCTGGCCTGAAGGGGAAAAAACCAATTTGAGCCGTTTTTCGCGGCATTCGCCCGCGAAAAACGGCTCTTAAAAGTTCCCCGCCCCTGGGGGCAGGATTAGGGGTGGGGGAAATCCGAGTAGGCAATCGCCCTAATTTCGGCGTGGTTCAAAAGTCGGCAAACGGTGCTTAACACTTTGTAGGGCGATTTGGTAAATCGCCCGCGAGACGATTTACCAAATCGTCCTACAAATTTGTAAAGCTGACCTGAACCATGCCCTAATTTCCAAAGAGCCAACAGTTGACCGCGGCCGCGAAATTTGCTAGAATGTGACCGATTGGTCATATGACTGGTCAGTCACATGACTGGGAAGTCACAAACCCAGCCCCTAAAGCTGGTGTCCACCGCTGAATTCCCAAAGAGCCAAAATTATGCCGAAAGAGACATTCTTTAATCTCCCAGAAGAAAAACGCCAACGCATTCTGGACCTGGCAATTGAAGAATTTGCCCACCACGACTATCAGAACGCTTCTATCTCCCGGATAGTAGCCGAGGCTGGTATTGCCAAAGGTAGTTTCTACCAATATTTTGAAGACAAGGCCGATCTGTACCGCTATCTTTTGAACCTGATTTTTCAGGAAAAACAGCGCGTTCTGGCCACCATCCAACCCCCTGATCCGCAAATGGGGACCTTTGCTTTCTTACGCTGGCTCTTCAGTGTCAGCATCAACTTTGAATTCATCAACCCCAAGCTGGCGCAAATGGGCTATCGGGCGATGAACAATCAGACGTTGCCGGAAGAAATAATGACCCAGGGCAAGGAAGCCGGACGCCTGTACTTCAAACAATTGGTACAGGCAGGTATGGCCCGAGGTGATTTACGCTCAGATTTGGATGTGGACGCGGCCGCGTTTCTCATCAATACCCTCATCACCGAATTCGGTTATTACCTCATCCAAAGGTTAGGCCTGCGGCGCGAGGAATTAGGCGAACGATGGCAATCACTCACGGAAAAGAGTGCGGCCGCGAACGAACTTTTTGATCAATTAATGAATATGTTGGAATTAGGCTTAGGCAAAGGCAAAGCATAAACACTTTACCTGGCTCACAAATAACCCTATTTTCCCTGGAGTAATTTGAATGATCACCGTCAAAAACCTTAGCTTCACTTACGCCGGGGGTCACAAACCGGCCATTCGCAATCTAAACTTCGTCGTCGAACCCGGCGAAATCTTTGGCTTCTTAGGCCCTAGCGGGGCAGGCAAATCAACCACCCAAAAAATCCTCAACGGCCTGCTCAAAGATTACCAGGGGCAAATTTCCGTATTAGGTAAAGAACTCAACACCTGGCACGCCGATTATTATGAACATATCGGCGTTTCCTTCGAACTGCCCAACCATTACCTGCGTCTGACCGCACTGGAAAACCTCAACTACTTCCGTTCACTCTACAGCGGCCTGACCGAAGACCCCAAAAAACTCCTGGAAATGGTGGGCTTGCAGGAAGACGGTGACACACTCGTGGGGCAATACTCTAAAGGAATGCGGATGCGCCTTAATTTTGTTCGGGCACTACTGCACAAACCAGAACTTCTTTTCCTGGATGAGCCAACTTCCGGCATGGATCCCGTCAATGCCAAACTCATCAAGGATCTGATTCAAAGCCTGAAAGATCAGGGACGTACCATTTTCTTAACCACCCACAACATGAACGTCGCCGACGAACTATGTGACCGCGTCGCCTTTCTCGTGGATGGGGAGATCAAACTCATTGATACCCCAAGAGCGTTAAAAGTCCGTCATGGGCAACGGCGCATCCAGGTGGAATTTGGCCTTAACGGCCAATGGCAACAACAAGAATTCGCCCTTGATGGCCTGGGGCGTAACCCTGAATTCATGAACTTACTCCAACGAGACGACATCCAAACAATCCATACTCAGGAAACGTCTCTGGAGCGGATTTTCATCCAGGTTACGGGTCAAGAGCTTGAGTAAACCAGTCCACCGGCAACAGAAACCCGTCAAACCCCGGTTCACCCCCTGTTTACGGTTCACAGACTCAGAGGTCGTATGATGAAACGTTTAATCGCCACCATTCAACTGGATACACGCCTCTTATGGCGTAACAAGATTTATCACCTGAGCGCAGGGTTAGCCCTTGTCGTTATATGGCTGTTGCGGGGCCTATTTGCCCAAGAAGCTTTAAAACTGGCAATTCCATCTTTCTTTCTTTACGCCGTTGCCGGAACAACTTACCTTTTCCTGGCGGCATTGGTTCTCTTCGGCAAAAGCGAACGCTCCCTACAAGGCATGGTCGTTACCCCCCTCAGCCTGAACGAATACCTTCTGGCCAAAATAGTAGCCCTGGGTTTTTTAGCCGTATTAGAAAGCCTGGTTATTACTTTTTTCACCTACGGCACAAATTTTCAACTCATCCCCTTCTTACTGGGCATCATGGTTCTGGGAGCTTTCTACACGCTAATGGCTTTTATTATGGTAGCCCGGTACAACCAAATCACAGAACTGCTCGTGCCAACATTAGCCGTTAGTTTGTTCTTAAGTATTCCGCTCCTGCACCACAATGGGCTGTCAGATAGCTTCATCTTCTATCTCTGGCCCACACAACCCCCCTTACTCCTGATGAAAGCGGCTTTCATTCCCCTGCCTCTATGGGAATATGTGTATGCTACCATCGGTTCAGCACTCATCCTGGCCGGGATGTTTCGTTGGGCACAAGGAGCATTTCGCAAATTTATCGTACTAAATGCCGGGAATTAGGTAAGAGTTCCCCATGGGTCTGCGGCCGCACCAAGCCTGTCCTGAGCTTGCCGAAGGGATGAATGAAAACAACGCCACCATTTTCATCCCCATCCGTGTTTCTTCCTATCCGTGTTTCCACTATCCGTGGCTATTTTCGCAGGAGCTTGTCATGCAACTTACACTCATTAAAAGTCTTGGTCTAAATGATCTGCGTTTAGTACGCCGAGATTCATTTTTAGTAGGGATGACGCTACTGTCCATCATTGATGCCCTTTTAGTGCGTTGGCTCACCCCATTAGCAACAGAATGGCTGGCCCCAACACTCGATTTGACTCCCTACTATCCACTCATCGTCAGCTACATGGTAATGCTGGTAGCCCCGGTGTTATTGGGTACAGTGTTTGGCTTTTTGCTAATTGAAGAAAAAGATGAAAACACACTAGTAGCCCTTCAGGTGACGCCCTTACCCATGCGCGGTTTCCTGATATACCGGATGGGAATCGCCATGACCCTGAGTTTTGTAGTCGTCTTGATCTCCCTACCTCTCACAGGTCTGGTCTCTTTATCATGGCCGTTGGTGCTAGTCACCCTATCTACCGCCCCTATTGCCCCCTTAATCGCCATTCTCTACGCCACCTTTGCCGAAAACAAAGTGCAAGGGTTTGGGTTCCTTAAAGCGATTGGGACGTTAAACATGATTCCCGTGGCGGCTTACTTTGTAGCTCTCCCCTGGCAATATTTGATCGGGGTAGTTTACCCCTTCTACTGGCCGGTAAAAGCATTCTGGGAAATGGACAAACCGATTTACCTCTTATATGTGGGGCTTAGTTTTCTGGTTCATTTCGGACTGATAGCCGTTTTGTTGCGCCGTTTCCAGCATGTGATCAACCGGGAATAAAACCCGGCAACCTGTCGGAGAAAGAAAATCGCACACGGATGAGACTACTGAAGAAAGGGGCGTTTTCACCGTAAAGGCGCAAAGGACGCAAAGATTTACTCTGAACTTCTTTTCTTCTTCGCGCTCTTGGCGTCTTAGCGGTTATTTTTTTCAGTGGACTCACGGATTTTCACGGATAAACACGGTTTTGGGAACATGGCGAAGCTAAAAATCCGTGTACCCAAAGTAATTATTCAGGTGTCACAACTTATTCCCACGCTCGGCGTGGGAATTCCCTCTGGGGCGCTCTGCGTCCTACACGACGTCGAGCGTGGAATGAGAAGGTGAAACTACTGAACCCTCAGCCCCGACCCCTCTCCCGCTTCGGGAGAGGGGAGTTAGTTCCCTCTCCCGGGGGAGGCTGAACGGTTACATTCACGCACACCCGGTGAGCGGAAATGGGTGGTCAAAATAACCAAAGTCAACTAACATCTAATCAAACATCGTTATCATTCCGACCAAACACGACATCCCCGTCAGTAATTGCCACTGTAACCATTTCACCCAGACAACACCCCTCCATACTGGCAAAGGATGTCAACAAACCTGTTGCCATCCTCTTCATCGTCGCAAACACACTAACCGTTCACCCTTCCGCAGGTTTGTTCCACGGCTCAACATCGGCACAGAAACCTGCGTAAGGTTCATTTTCTCCGAGCACGAAACGCTCACGAAACCCAATCGGATTCCTTGACAAAATGACCAGGCAACCTCTGGAACATTTTGTATTATCAATCCACAACTATCATCACAGGGAGTAAAAAATGCGTATTGCCATTCCCCAAGATACCGAACGCTTTGGTGCCGTTCTCATCCACAGCGTCCAGCATGTATGGGAATTAGATGCCAGTCTTAAACAAAAAAAAGACATCCGCAACGATTCCGACATTATCCGCCGTATTTCTTATGAGGAGCTGAATGACATCGAACAACAAATGGCTATCGTCGTGCCGATGCGGGGCGAGCGGATCAAGTTAGTGGAAGGTGTTTTGTGTGGCATTCCTAACCACTGCCTGGTCATTATCGCCTCCAACAGCCCTCGCCACCCGGTAGACCGTTTTGCCATGGAACGGGAAGCCTTTGCTCGTTTTTCCAAATTCACCGATAAACAAATCATTGTCGTCCACCAGCAAGACAAGGCTATTGCCGAAGCCTTCCGCCGGAGCGGTTACGAAGATATTCTGGACCCGCATACGGGTTTGGTGCGTAACGGCAAGGCAGAAGGGATGATCATGGCTACGATGTTGGCCTGTCTGGCGGGCCGTAAATATATCGGTTTTGTAGATGCAGATAACTACTTCCCTGGCGCAGTGCTGGAATATGTCCATGAATATGCCGCGGGTTTCGTCCTCAGCCAATCCCGCTACATCATGACGCGCATCGCCTGGCATAGTAAACCCAAAATTGTCGAAGACGCCCTCTTCTTTGCGAAATGGGGTCGAACCTCACGGAGTACCAACCGCCTGTTGAACAATCTGTTGGCTGAATATACAGGTTTTGAAACAGAGATCATCAAAACCGGCAACGCTGGCGAACATGCGCTAACGATGGACCTGGCCATGCAATTGCGCTATTCCTCTGGCTACTCCATTGAACCCTATCATTTTATCAATCTGTTTGAGCAGTTTGGTGGCATCCAGGGCACTACCTTACGCAAACAGTTGATTCAAGAACACGTAGAGATTTTCCAGATTGCCTCCCGGAATCCGCATATGCACGACAGTGACAAAGGGGATGAGCATATCAACGACATGACTTATGCCGCCATGCAGGTTATTTACCACTCCCCCATTTGCCCCCAAAAACTAAAAAAAGAGTTGTTGGAAAAGATGCAGGAGTTGAAATTACTGGAGAAAGGGGATCAACCGGCTAACGTAATCTACTACCCACCTCTATGGCAACTGAATTTGGAGGCCTTTTATTCCACCTTATCTGATCGGCGGTATGCCGCTATGCTTGTTCCCCCTGAAAAATATAAATCGCTACCAGGAATTGCCCCCGCTTTACCTGCTGACGGTTAACTTAGGAATTACGGGATCGCTCGAGCCGGTTTCCTGACCGTACTCGTCGTGGTTCGGTAAGGACACCGGCCACAACGTGTAAGTCCTAAGTAAGCGTCTAAAAATAACTTCCCGGTTTAGACCTGACAGGTTTCCGAAAACCTGTCAGGTCTGGGTGGAACTTATTTTTGGACAGTTACTAAGTCTGTCTTGGGGCAAAGTGACCGAATAACAGGCCAACTATCACGGCAAGGAGTTTATATGACTGAGCCAACAACCATCCATCTGATCACTCACAACCATTGGGATCGTGAATGGATTTTTACGGCCCGGTATGCCAACCGTTGGCTACCCACTTTTTTCAACAACCTGTTGGCGAAACTGGAAGCGGAGCCAGGGTACCGTTTTGTTCTGGATGGACAGATGTTGATGATTGAAGATTACCTGGCTCAGTTACCGGCTAATGAAGCGGCCGCGCGCACGCGTGATATTCGTCGTTTTGCCCAAAGCGGTCAGTTGCAAATTGGGCCAGCCTATTTACAACCAGATTGGAGCCTGGTAAGCGGGGAAGCCCTGGTGCGTAACCTACTCATTGGCGACAAGATGGCTCGCAGTTTTGGCCCCGTGATGAAAGTGGGCTGGCTGTTGGATAACTTCGGCCAGATTGCCCAGGCTCCCCAGATTTTGCGGGGCTTTGGCGTTGAGGGGGCGTTTGTCTGGCGGGGCGTGGAGATGCCCCCAGAGGAGCTAAAGACGGAATTTTGGTGGGAAGCACCGGATGGCTCACGTATTTTGGCCGTTTATCTGCTAGACAGCTACCGCAACGCCATGGCCTTAAGCCTGACGCGGGAGATTGCGGGGGAGCGGATTGTCAGCCATGCCAAACTACTCCGCCGTTTTGCCACCACCCCCAACGTCTTGTTAATGAATGGTTATGAGCAAGTGCCAGAACCAGATGATGTATTGCCCATTTTAGCTGAGGTAAATCCACGTATTGGGCCAGAGTTATTCGCGATTCAATCCACCCCACCCGACTATCTCCAGGCCATTCGTCAGCATAATCCCGATTTACCTACCCTGCGCGGCTATTTTTACAGTGGTCGTTTTGCTCCCATTCTTAAAGGGGTTTATTCCAGTCGTAGCTACCTCAACCAACAAAATAACAATTGCCAGCGGGAGTTGGAGCGTTGGGCCGAGAAGTTTAACTCGTTTGCCTGGGCTTATGGCTTTGATTATCCCGAAGAGCGTTTTGACCACGCCTGGAAGACACTTCTACTTAACCATACACATGATGATTTGTGTGGTTGTTGCATTGACCCCATTGCTCAGGATATGCAAAGTCGCTTCATTGAGGTGGAGCGAATGGCGCAGGTGATGTCTTCTGAGAGTTTGCGGGCGATTGTGCAGGTGGTGGATACTGGCAAAGCGGGGGGTGAGACAACGGTGGTTATTTTTAACCCCTCATCGCGGCCGCGTCGCGAATTGGTGGGTCTGACGCTGGAATTACCGGAAGAGCTAGAGGATTTCCACATTCATGACGGCCGCGGCCGCATCATTCCCTACCAGCTCGTCAACCGCATCGGCCGCAAAGTGGACCTGTACCTGTGGACGATAGAAGCCGTGCCAGCCGTTGGCTATCGCACCTACACAATTGCCCCGGATGCCTATCCCCCCGCCGCACATCCACAGATCACCGCCTCCGCCAGCACCAACAGCATGGAAAATGCCTACCTGCATGTACAAATCAACCCCAACGGCACCCTCACCATCCATGAAAAAATCCACGACGATCGGTATGAAAACCTGGGCTATTTTGAAGATGGCGGCGACTGCGGCGACACATACGACTATTCCTACCCCACCCACGATCAGATCATCACCAGCCTGAACGAAAAAGCTGACATTCGGCTGGAGCTGGCTGGCCCTCTGCTGGCCCGCTTCCGCATTGAGCTAAAACTGAAACTGCCCCGCGCCCTGACCTCTGACCGGCAGGCAAGGAGTAACAAAACGAGCCAGGTGACGATTGTCTCTTTTGTGGAGTTGGCAACCAACGCCGGGCATGTGGAAATTACCACCACCGTTCATAATTGCATCAAAGATCACCGGCTCCGCGTTCTCTTTCCTGGTGGCATCGAGACAGATCATTCGTTGGGGGGTATGCCGTTTGATGTGGCCCGTTTTCCCATTGTAGAGACGAAAACCAATGATGTGCCTGAAGCCTTGTATGGTCTGCTGTTAGCCGGTCGCTACACAGCTCCAGTTGGAACCCACCCCTTCCAAAATTTTATTACGCTGGCCAGCGAACAAAGTAGCCTGAGCATTTTCAGCCGGGGATTGAGCGAGTACGAGATCCTCGCGGAGCAAAATCAGATTGCCCTGACGCTCATCCGGGGGGTTGGCTGGTTGGCCCGCCCCGACCTGCTCACCCGTGTAGGTGATGTTGGCCCCCACATCTTCACCCCGGAAGCCCAATGCCTGGGCACACAAACCTTTGCCTATGCTATTTATCCGCACGGCGGCAACCTGGCAACGGCCAACCCTCATTTTGAGTCGGATCGGCATACGTTGAAATTCCGGGCCGTGCAAAGCAATGGGCATCCTGGCTCATTGGCGGATGAATTTTCCTTCTTGAGTTGGACTGAGGAGTCGCAGGCTGGGGCGTTTAAGTTGACGGCGTTGAAACAGTCAGAAGATGGGCGCGATCTCATTATTCGTTTTTATAACGCGTTCGACCTACCGGCCACGGGGTCGCTCAAACTGGGGGCTAAGATCGCGGCCGCGTGGCGCACCAATCTCAACGAAGAAAACGAGAGTATCCTGCCCGCAGAGCATAACATCATCCCGGTGCAGGCAAGAGGCAAAGAAATTGTCACTTTGCGTGCCCGGCTAGAACCCAATCACCAAATTGGCGATTTTAATCGTCATCCCGCCCGTGTTTTACCCCAGTTAATGCCCGTCGCTCACCTGGAAAACGGGGAGACGGATAAATTGCCCCGCCTGCTCACCGAAGATGAGGTCATGGCCGAAGAGCAACGGGCCACACAATTGGGCATCGCTTTGCAGGCAATTCGGAGTGAAGCAAATATCATGGAAGAGCAAATTGAACGCCGGGCCGCCCCTGATATCGCCCAACTCACCCTCTTGCACCGGTTAAAAGGACGGGAGGCAACGTTGGCCCGGCACTATGATGAAGCGCAAATTTCCGCCTTACTGAATCGGCAACTCCTGGTAGCCCGCCAGGTCGAGAAGGGGCTGACACGGATTGGTGAGTCGCTCAACTGGGCGCGAACCCGTAAACGGGTTAGTGAATTCTTGATCCATTATTACGAAAGTCAGGCTTAAAACTGTAACCATGACACAGTTGCTTATTTTTACCGATATTGATGGGACGCTGATTGATTTTGCCACCTATTCCTTGGCCGAAACCGCCGACACTGTCAAGGAAGTAGTGACCCGCCGTATTCCTCTCATTCTTTGTTCCTCTAAAACACGGGCCGAGCAGGAATCCCTGCGGCAGGCGTTGGCGCTTCCGGACCCGTTTATCGTGGAGAATGGGAGTGCGATTTTTATTCCACCCGGCACATTCCCTTTTGCGTTTGCCCATCGGTGGGTAGATGGCTGGCAGGTGATTGAGTTGGGGGTCGCGGCCGCAACCATTCAAACCACCTTAATGGCCGTGCGTCAGGAAACCGGGTTGGTTTTCCAGGGGTACGCCGACCTCACGACCGCTGAGGTGGCCCATAGGACGGGGCTGGATGCGGCCGCGGCCGCGCACGCCCAACAACGGGAGTACAGTGAAACCATCGTCACCCCCCTTTCAGCCGAGGCCCTGACCCAGCTAGAGGCGGCATTGGCCCAACGAGGGCTGGCTATTGTCTCTGGGGGTAAGTTTTACACCGTGATGGGAGCGGGCAGTGATAAAGGGCGAGCCGTTACCCACCTCACGGCCCTTTATCGGCCGAAATTGGGGCATATCGTCACTATTGGCCTGGGGGATAGTGCCAATGATCGGCCTTTGTTAATGGCGGTTGACCGACCCTATCTGGTGCAAAAGCCGGGTGAGGTGTGGCAGGCGATGGATGGGGTGAACGTGAAACGGGTTTCCGCGGTGGGGCCACGTGGCTGGCGGTTGGCGGTAGAGCGGGAACTAGACGCGACGCGGCGATAAAGGCACTTATGCACCCACATCGCCAAAAAATTGTTGATCTTCTTGAAAAATGGCAGGCTTGGGAAATCTTGGCTCTTTGGGAATTCAGGGGGTTGACACCAGATGTACGGGCTGGCCTTGTGCCTGCCCAGTGTGGGGCAACCACAAGGGTTGCCCGTACCCCACAAAATCCTGAAGACCCGAAATCTTTTGTACACGGATAGGAGAAACACCGATGGCTTTGGCTTTTATCCGTGTTCTTCTTATCCGTGTTTACCCCTTTTCTCCAAGCGAACTCTTAGAAAAAATGTGGATGTTAACGAAAGGGACTCGCAATCACCCCAAAGAGACAAGTTTTGGGCCAACCTGGGTTTATACGGCCAGGATAATACGTTGTAACAAGCGTGTCAGGGTCTGATAAGAGAAATGTTCTTGAGCCAGGCGGTAGTTGTGAGCAACGATGACGCGAGTAGAGGCCGGATTTTCTAACCAGTGACGAACAGTGGCTACCGTTTCATCGGTAATAACCCCTTCAATCTCGGCAAACTGAAACCCCAGTGGCCCTATGTCGGCCGTGTAGACCGCATACCGGTTGACCAGAGCGGGCAAACGGAAGTAGATGGTTTCGAGCAGGGCGTTGCCGAATCCTTCGATGAGGCTGGGGTAAGTGACCAGATCGGCATGGGGGTAGGTATCCCAAAGCGAATACAGTTTGCGGCCGCGGTCATCCACCCCCCTCTGCTCCCCTACCCTATCAGCCACATAACGTAAATCCACCCCCCGCCCCTCAGCCATGGTCTGCAATTCGTGCAGATAATCCAGCCCTTCATCCCCGGCTTTATGGGTAAGTACCAGTTTGGCCCGTGGATCATTCAACCGGGCCAGTAACTCAATGGACAACTCAATCCCCTTGCGTGGGATGACCCGCGTTGGTTGCAAGATAAGCCAATCCTCATCCCCTAAGCCGATGGTCTGGCGGAAGTCGGCGTTGTAGGTGTCAAGGCCAGGAGGTGGGGTGTCAAAATCAAAGACGTTGGGAATAAGGATGCTCTCTAAGCCACGGCGTTGTTGCAGGGCTTGTTGGGCCAGTGAGTTAATGGTGGCCTGTTTTAGCTGGGGCAAAGCCGGGGGGAAATAGGTGTCGAGGAATTCAGGGATGCAGTTTGTCTGGAAGCGGTCTCGTTCCCAGTACAGATCATGGTTATGGGCCAGGCCGGGCAACCCGGTCTCCGCCAACAGGTCGGCTAACGCCTGGGCCAGAGGCAATTGCATGGGGATAGCGAAGATGTTTTGGGCGATGACATATTCGATAGCATATTGTTGGCAGAATTGGTGTAGCGGCCGCGTTAAAACCTGCGCCCGTTCCTTGATATCCGCCACTAACGGGGGGTCTGTTTGGGTGGTGCCGAATGCCCGCTGACCCAAGGCCAAAGCCACCGGATCGGTGAAATGGAGTTCCGGGGCTAACAATCCGGGTACATCACCCTCTAATTCGCCCGCGCAATAAAAAACGGCATGACCCATTCGGCGTAAAATCGCGGCCAGTTTCGCCGCTTCCAGCGATACCCCATCCGTACCAGCCAATCGTGTGGCAACAAACCCAATGTTCATCTCGTCACCCCCTCATCCATAGACTTTAAGATAATGATTTGGGTAAGGGCTGGCCTCGTGCCTGCCCTGCCACGAGAGGGCAGGCACGCGGGTTGCCCGTACAGCCAAAACGTTTTTCGGTATGGTTCAATAGTCGGCAAACTGGGCTTGACATTTTGTAGGGCGATTTTGTAAATCGCCCTGTAGACGATTTTCAAAATTGTCCTACAGATTTGTAAAACTAACCTGAACCACGCCCGTTTTTCCCAAAAGCTATCGTTCGACCTGGGCAGGTTTTAACCAGAGAACCTGATAAGGCTGGATGGTCAACGCCACGCTATTACCGGTGGTGGTAAATATTTCCTGACTCAACAAATCCATCAGCCGACCCGGTGATTTTTGCTCTGGCCAGATGAAAACCAGGGGGTGCGCCTGAGCACTGACGTTGTGCAGGCACAAAATAGAGGTGCGTCCATCCGGGGATGAGCGTAGTAGGGCCAGGAGTGCCGGATGAATATCCAGGAGTTTCTGGCCCCCATGCGGATGAAACGCCGGGTGTGTCCGGCGTTGTTGGAGCAGGTTAAGAAAGCCAGAAAAGATGGTATGCCGTAACCCCAGAGGATCGACCAATTCAGCTTCAAGCGGTTGGCGCTGTAATTTCTGGCGATTGATGGTGCGGTTGCGGCCGCTAACCTTCACCCCCTCAGACCAGCCCCGTGAGCCAAACAGACTGTGGAAATAAATGCCCGGCACGCCCCGCAAGGCCAACATGATCGCCTGGGCCACCAGAAATCGTTTGGCCATCAACCGGGTGTCTTCGTGCGGCGCATCCGGATCGCCCAGGGCATCCAGATAATTGATGTTTAGTTCATAGGGAGTTTGGGAACCATCCGGGTTATGGCGATAAGAGACAAAGCCGCCCAACCGTTGCACCCGTTCGGCCAGGGCGATCATGGCCGTTTCCGGCAAAATACCCCGTGCCGGTGTCAGGCCAATGCCATCGTGTGATGCCAGAAAGTTGAAAAAAGTCGCTTCGTCAGAGGGTAGAAGCAGGGTGTCCGCCCATTGGGAGAGGGTTACGGCGTTACCGGTGTGTAAAGCGTGTAAGGTCAGCGGGGGCAAGGAAAAGTTGTAGACCATTTGGGCTTCGTTGTGGCCGTTGCCCAGGTAAGAGATATTTTCCTGGTGCGGGACGTTCGTCTCGGTGATGAGGACGACCCCCGGGGCCACGGCATCCAGCATTGAGCGCATCAACTGAACAATGCGGTGGGTTTGCGGCAGGTGAAGACAATTCGTGCCGATTTCTTTGCCGATAAAGGCGATGGCGTCCAGGCGAATGAATGAGGCCCCCTGACCCACGTAAAACAGGAGTACAGCCAGGATTTCCAGCAGGAGTTCTGGGTTGGCGAAGTTCAGGTCTATCTGGTCGGCACTGAAGGTTGTCCAGACGAGTTCGCGGCCGCGTGTGGTCTCCACCTCGGTTAGTAAAGGTAAAACACGGGGCCGGAACACCGCCGACAGGTCGGTTCCTGGGGCCACGACGGTGAAATAATTCTGGTAGGCGGGTTCACCGCGCAAAAACCGTTGAAACCAGTCGCTTTGGGCCGAAATGTGGTTGACAACGGCATCAAACATCAGGCGGAAGTGGGTTTGGAAGCGGGTTATGTCGGCCCAACTGCCCAAAGCCGGGTTGACGCGCCGGTAATCAATGACGGAAAAGCCATCGTCTGAGGAGTAGGGGTAAAAGGGCAGAATGTGGATGGTGTTGACGCGGCCGCGTAGATGACGTTCTAGAAAATCAGCCAATGTCTGTAAAGGCGTTTCCCCGGCGGCCTGCACCATATCCCCATAAGTAATCAGAATGGTGTCTTGCTCATCAAAACGCGAACTATCTGCCCGTGCCAGGTGAGGGTTTTGCGCCTGAAAACGAGTCAACATCTCGAGCAGGCGTGTTGTGAGTTCATCCGCTCTTTCCGTTCCGTATAAAAAGGCCAGATGATCATGGAAAACCGACTTTTTCATAGGCAATGAGTCACTATAGCTGTTGGCTCAGGCCGGGGAGAGAACCCGACCGATGTCCCGGTCTACCCAACGAATTTTGGCCGCCGGAAACCGGAGCCAGATTGTCTGCCCCGGCGATACGGCAAAGGTGGGATGGGTGGACACCTTCACCATATCTCTCTCGATTTTGACCGTCAGCAAATTTTGTGCCCCCAGGGGTTCAACGACCAATACTTCAACCGGCAAAGCATCATCAGCGGGGTGATTCAGGGTTTCCATATTCTCGGCCCGGATGCCCAGAACAATCAGTTTGCCATCTCTGGCCTTTATGAGGGGTTGCATAAGCGGTTCGGGTGTGAGAACAAAATCGCCGATACAGACCGAAACCTGTCCATTGGTTTGTTGCACCCGCCCTTCCAGGAAATTCATGGGCGGATTACCAATAAAACTACCGACAAATTGATCGGCGGGCATATCATAAACCAGGGATGGGTGATCAATCTGGCGAATAACGCCCTGTTGCATCACGGCGATGCGGTCGCCCATGCTCAACGCCTCAATTTGATCGTGGGTCACATAAATGGTCGTGGCCCCGATGTCGCGCAGGAGCTTTTTTAGCTCGGCCCGCATCTCCAAACGCAGGAGGGCATCCAGGTTGCTCAACGGCTCATCCATTAGAAGCACCTGGGATTGCATGGCAATGGCACGAGCTACCGCCACCCGTTGCCGCTGACCGCCACTCATTTTACTGGGATAACGATCTAACATGGTCTCGATGTGTAACAGTTCGGCCGCCTGATTCACCCGCCGCGCCATCTCCGTTTTTTCCATTTTGCTCATCTTCAACCCGAAGGCGATGTTGTCGAAGACATTCATGTGCGGAAATATGGCGTAACTTTGGAAGACCATCGAAATTTTGCGCTCACGAGGGGGCAGATAGGTGACATCGCGGCCGCCAATGCTAATCCGCCCCTCGTCGGCCATGCCCAACCCGGCAATGGCCCGTAACAGAGTCGTTTTGCCACAACCGCTTGGCCCCAGGAGCACCACAAACTCCTGATCGGCTACGGTCAGGCTCACATCATTGGCCGCCACAAAGTTGCCAAACCGCTTGGTGACGTGTTCCACTTTAATCTCAGCCATCGGTTTCCTCAAAAGTGCGAACAAGGCAACGAATGGAGTCGTCGCCCCCATTCGTCCAATTCTATCGCTTGGAACATTTTTCCCTCATCCCCGCCCCTTCTCCCTGTGAGGGAGAAGGGAGTCAGTTCCCTCTCCCTGTGGGAGAGGGCCAGGGTGAGGGTTGTATAGCTCTAATTTATTTGCTAACCTGCCCCCACATATTGAACAGGTAGCGACGGATGAAAAACATAAAGATAAGGGATGGTATTAACATGAAGAAGCCCCCGGCGAACTGGTAGGGTTGCGATGATTCATCAAGGGTATTCAATACCTGGGCGGGGAGCGTCCGGTTTTGAATAGTCAAAATACTGGCGGCAAACACTTCATTCCAGGACATGACAAAGGTAAAAATGGCCGCGGCCGCAATGCCCGGTAGCACCAGCGGCACAACCACATGGCGAAATGCCTGGGCCGGGGTAGAGCCAAACACCATAGCCGCTTCTTCTAATTCATACGGGATGCTGGCAAAAACACTGCCAATGACCAGGATGGTGGTGGGGAGTGTCAGGGCGGTGTGCATCAAAGCCAGGCTATATACATTATCGAAGATACCCAGGTTAATGAAAACAACCGCCAGGGGAATAGCCAGCACCACGATGGGAAAAGCCCGCACGGCCAGAATCGAAAGGCGGAAGAGGTCGCGGCCGCGAAACAGGTAACGGGAAATGGCATACCCGGCGGGCATGGCCATAAGCGTAGACAACACCACCGTCAGCGAGGCCACGATAAGGCTGTTCTTGATTCCCGCCATGATTCCCTGCGAACTGAGGAAAAAGTTTATCGTCTCGGTGGAAAAGGGGATAAAAGGTAAGACGCTTTTGGGGTAGAGACGCACCGCTTCCCGGGTCGTCAGGGCTAAGGAGCCGATAAAGAAGATGGGCACAAGAATCCATAAGGAGAGCAGAATCCCGATCAGGTAAGTCACGGCCCGGTTAAACCGTTGACGGCGCAACATCCGGCGGTGGAGTGCTCGTACCTCAGGCGAGGCCTGGACGGTGACGGCAGGGGTGGGTACGGTGGTGCTCATGTGGCAACCTCCCCTTGTGTGCGTAAGGCACGCAGATAGAACGCGGCACTCACCATGGAGATGAGCAGGATAAAGGTGGCGTACGCGGCCGCGACGTTAGGATTACGAAACTCGTTATATTGCCGGTAGGTCTCATTGGCCAACACCGTTACCACATCCCCCCCGCTCAGAGCGACCACAACGGCAAACACTTGCAGGGCCAGGATCGTGCGTAAAATCAGAGCCACTTGCAGGCTGGGGCGCAACAAGGGCAAGATGATATAGCGCAATCGTTGCCACAACGTGGCCCCAAAAAGTTCGGCCGCTTCCAATACTTCCTGAGAAATGGCCTGCAAACCGGAAACAACGATGATCATCACAATCGAGGTGGCCCGCCACACTTCTGCCAACCAAACTGCCACAATAATCCATTGGCGCGAATCCGCCGAAAGATAGGTGGCGGGGGCATCAATCAACCCGGCCCCCTGCAAGAGGCTGTTCAAATAACCGTTTTGGGTAAAGATAGAAAACCAGAGAATGCCCACCGCCAGATCAGATACAGCCAGGGGAATGGCAAAGATATAAAGGAAGAGGGTGCTTCCTTTCAGGCGGGCCTGGATGACCAGGGCCATGATGATAGCCAGCACAAACTGGGTAGGAATGATGAGCACCATGAGCAACAGGGTGGTGCGAAAGGCGGGCCAGAAGAAGCGGTCATTCACCATCCGCTGGATAAAATCGGTTGTGAGTTGACCACTATTACCCCGGTCAACGCGGCCGCGTGCCCCCTCACCGAACACCTGCAAATACCTTGCCGGAGTCCAGCCCGTGATCACCTCACCCTCATATTCACCCTGCACCCGATACCAAAGTTCTAACGTAGCCTGTTCGAGGATATCCACCGGCACCCGCGCCTCTAATTGTCCCATGACCGCACTGTTATCATTAGGTTCAGCATAAAGCGTGGTAAACGGATCGGCCGTGCTACTCAGGCTCGTTCTAACCGTGCCCTGGAGCGGCGTCCCATCAGCCGCCTCTTCTCGCACCCGAATGCGACTCTCCGCCGCCCAACCTTCCACCGGTTGTCCTGCCCCATTGACCCCGCGCACCCTGAACCAGACGACCGTCAGCAAGTTCCCCCCTTCGGCCAAGGCTTCGGGGGAGATGAAATTGCCTTGTTGATCCAAAATGTCAACCTGAGTTCCCTGGGGCAAATGGTCGGCAACGGCACTATCTTGTTGGGCTTCGCTGTGGAGAGCCAGAAGCGCATCGTTATCCCACACGGCCAATACCAACCCCCGCGCCATCGGCCAGGCAAAGAATAACAAAAGATAGATGAGCGAAGGCAAAATGAGCAGGTAAGGAGTCCAGTTTGTTCGCCGCCGCAGGGGTGTTGGTGTTGTGCTCATGGTTAACCTCGGGCCAAGAATGGCTTGTCCACTTTTATATTGCGGCAATCTCCATGAAAGTTAAGAATTTAATACGGTAATACGATTGGTACGGGCTGGCCTTGTGCCTACCCTCGGCGGGGCAGGCACAAGGCCAGCCTCTACATCTCGCCGCACCACCCGGATTCCGAAAGAGCCAATTGTATTTATACAGGTGTCCAAACTTATTCCCACACAGTTGTCGTTTAAAAAATTAATCAGGTAATGGAATCCCCCCGCCCCCAGGGGCGGGGAACTTTTCTAAGGGGCATTTTTCGGAGCATTCGCCCGAAAATGCCCCATTGGGATTCCCCCCTTCCCCCGGGAATCGGCAGGGGAATGGGGTCAATGAATGCGTTACCCGATTAAAAATTTAATGAACAAGAGCGTGGAATGAGTACCTGTATAGATACGAATAATTAATGGTTGAACTGTTGAACTTGAGTTTAGAGTTCAGAGCCAGAGCTAGAGGGTTTTCCAGAGTAATTTCCTCTCGTGCTCTAAACGCCAGTTGAATGGTTGAACTGTTAATGAAGCGGTAGACGCTCCCCACATTAATCATTCAACAATTCACAAATTCACCGATTAATTATTTTCTGTCTCTCAACCGAAATGAAACACACCCCGGGGCAATCGCCCCATCAGGTTACGGCTCGTTCACCTGGCATGGCCCATCACTACTCGGATCGGGTGCCCAACATGGCGCACCCGTCTCATCCATAAGGGCTTGCAGATTGGCCGCTTCTTCGGCCAGAACGGTGGCAATGTCTTCCCCATTCAAGACGATACGGTCAAAGGCATTGCGGTAAATCTGGTTGA
>JAGNBF010000004.1:96970-154051 GCA_018004935.1 Chloroflexota bacterium
GCCCAACATGGCGCACCCGTCTCATCCATAAGGGCTTGCAGATTGGCCGCTTCTTCGGCCAGAACGGTGGCAATGTCTTCCCCATTCAAGACGATACGGTCAAAGGCATTGCGGTAAATCTGGTTGATTTCACCACCCCGATCACCCAGACCCACGGGCAATAGGGCAGGTAGCGCGTCTGCCGAATTGGCCTGGGCCTCAACAGCGCTCGCTTCCAGGGCAACCCCGGCGGGTAAGTTGGAGAAATCCACACCACTGACCACCGGGAAGAAGGCGAGATCGTTCAATATCATCTGCTGGGTGGCGGGTTGGGTCAGATAATCAATCAGGGCGATGGCGGCTTCGGGATTGGCGGCACTGGCGGGAATAGCCAGCCCTACTACCACCGGCATGAAACCACGACCGGCTGGTCCAGCGGGGGCCGGGAAGGCCACGAAGTTATCCGGTTCGGTGTTGAAGGCGTCAATGAGGCGGGCGGTATGATCAAAGACTACCCAGACTTCACCGGCCAGCAAGGGTTCTTGCATGAATTCGTAGTTGATGGATTGGGGGTGAATGGTCGGCCATAAGGAATCACGCACCCATTCCATCATCGCGGCCGCGTCCTGGCTTTGGAAGTTTGTCACCATGCCCCCCGTGAACGAAGGCCACAGATACCCTTCCAGGAAGCGTTGGAACAGACCGGCATGGGGCAAACCACAACGGGGTTCACCCGTTTCGTCCAGGATGTTCTGACACCATTGACCAAACTGCTCCCAGGTCAGGGCATTGAGGTCGGCCCCATCCGGCAAGTAGGGCAGAGCGTCCACATGGGCGGCCATGATGTAAGTCGCCTGCATCCAGGGAATGTAATACAGGAAATCATCCGTCCCTAGCAGGCCCGTCTCCAGGAATGCCGGAGCAAATTCCCGATCTGCGGCCAGGTCTTCGGCAATGTCAATCATATTCATCAAGGCATCCTCACGCGCCAGCGGCGGGAATGTGCCATGAAGTGCCCCTACAACATCCACTTCCCCTTGTGTGGCTTGTTCACCTGCCAACACCAGGTCCAACAGTGGCCCTTCCTCAGAGGCGGTGAAGTCATAACCGGCCGCCATCAGAATGGCGCGGAAGGCTTCTTGCTCTTCGACCGGTGAAAACTGGGTGGAGAAGAAGACCGCTTGCGCCATCGTTTCGGCAGTGGGTTCGACCACGACTTCTTCGGTTGGCTCAGCCATCACTTCTTCGGTTGGCTCAGCCATTTCCTCTTCCGTAGGTTCTACCATCACTTCCTCGGTGGGTTCGGTGGTATTTTCGGTGGGGGTGTTGTTCGCGGCCGCGGGCGTATCTGTGGCCTCATCCGTATTTCCACCACAGGCAACCAGGAACAAAATCGCCACGAGTAACAATGCAACTAGTTTTGTCATTCTGGACATGATTCTTCTCTCCTTTTGTAAAATTGGAATAACTCTATACGTCAGAAACCGGGTTTTTCTCTGGTAGGGTATGAGCTGGCCTAAACAAAAACCCGGTTTCTCCAGCGAGAGTGTTGGGTCTTGGGGATTTCGTGGGGTACGGGCAACCCTTGTGGTTGCCCCACACGGGGCAGGCACAAGGCCAGCCCGTACATATAGTGTCAACCCCCTGAATTCCCAAAGAACCAAAGTGTTTTTTGGGCCGCAAATTTCCTCAAGTGAAATTTACGGCCCAAAGGCAACGGGACGAACGATTGGTTGGTGGTAGGGGTGGCCGAAAATAAGCCACGCCACGGGAAAAGATCAGGCCGGGTCGGGTGTGTTGATGGGGCTACCACTAGACTCGCGCACGATAAGGGTAGGGGTTAGGAGAATGTGGGGTTCAAGCAGAGGACGATGGTTAATAATATTGATCAGCATGGCGCAAGCCTGGCGTCCGATCTCATAAATGGGTTGGTGTACCGTCGTCAACGCGGGAGTCGTGTAAGCAGATAAAGGAATATCATCAAAACCACCAATAGCGATGTCCTTGCCTACCTGTAAGCCGCGTTGTTGTACGGTTCGCATAGCCCCAATAGCCATTAAATCATTACCGGCAATGATGGCCGTGGGTAATGGTTTTAAATCTAACAGTTGTTCCACTTTTTCGGCCCCGCCGCGTTGGGTCAGATCCCCTTCCACCACCCATTCCGGCATTACGGGTAGGCCGTTGGCGGCCATGGTCTGGTAGTAACCCTGCAAACGGTACCGGCCAAACATAAACGTCACCGGCGGGATAATGATGGCAATGCGACGATGTCCCAGATTGATAAAATGTTGTACGAGCAGGCTCATACCGGCCTGGCTGTCCTCGTCAACATAGGGGTAATCAAATTCACATTCGGTACGACCAAAGGCGACAAAGGGACATTGTTCCTGGCTTAGGCGTTTAATGCGGGGATCATCCACGCGGGTACGCACAATGATCAACCCATCTACCCAATCCCCTCTGGCGGCCCGTGCATAGGCCTGATGCTCGCCTTCGCTATCTGGTGCGTGTGCCGACACCATCAAGTCATAGCGGTGCGCGGCCGCTTCGTTGCCAATACCGGCGATAAATTCACTAAAAAAAGGGTCGGAGAAACGAGGCCCGAAGGTGGGCATGATAAAACCCAGCGTATCGGTGCGTTGTTTTTGCAGGCGTTGGGCGGTGAGGTTGGGACGGTAGCCGAGTTCGTCCGCGGCCGCGATTACTCGTTGACGGGTTTCCGCTGAGACATCACTGTAGCCCGCCAGCGCCCGCGAAGCAGTGGTCACAGAAATACCTACTTTATCGGCCACGTTTTTGAGCGTTGCAGGCATTTTCTTTCCCCACTTGTGGTAAACTTTCTCTGAATAACCGTATCCAAAACGTTTTGGATGTCTTTTCAGTGTAATCCAAAACGTTTTGGGTGTCAATGAAAGAACAACAATGGGATATACCCATAAATCGTGGGGCACAGACCTGACAGGTTTCTAGAACCTGTCAGGTTTCCCACAAATTAACCTTGTAAGGAGGCTATCTTGGAATTTTTACACTTACCGTTAGAAGAACCCGTTCCTATTTTTACGTTAGTCCTGCTCATTATTTTATTAGTCCCTTTGGTGCTTAAAAGAATCCGGGTACCGGGTCTTATCGGCCTGGTAATTGCCGGTATGATTATCGGCCCCTATGGTCTGGCCATTCTGGAACGTGACGCCAGTATCATTTTGTTTGGCACGGTGGGGTTGTTGTACCTGATGTTTCAGGCTGGACTAGAGATTGACCTGACCGATTTCATGAAAAACCGCCATCGGAGCCTGCTCTTTGGTTTGCTATCGGCTCTGATACCGGTCGTGAGTGGCACATTATTAGGCCGTTACATTTTGCATTTTAGTTGGGCGGCCTCGATTTTGCTTTCCAGTATGTTAGCTTCTCACACCTTACTGGCTTACCCTATTGTCAGTCGGATGGGTATTTCCCGTAATCAGGTCGTCGCCATAACGATTGGGGGCACCTTAATCGCTGATACGATTGCGCTTATCATCCTGGCTATAATCGCTGGGTCACAGAATGGGCCATTGGATACCCTGTTTTGGCTGAGATTATTGATTGCCATACCGGTGCTAGCCGTGGTTGTGGTGGGTATTTTCCCCCGGATTGGGGCCTGGTTTTTCCGCAATGAACAGAGTGATGGTAGTGCCCAATATATATTTGTGCTGTTGGTCGTGTTCGCGGCCGCGTTCCTGGCCGAGATCGTCGGTCTGGAACCCATTCTGGGGGCCTTTCTGGCTGGCCTGGCCCTCAACCGGCTCATTCCTCACACATCACCCCTCATGAATCGGATCGAGTTTGTGGGCAATGCCCTCTTCATCCCCTTCTTTTTGATCAATGTGGGTATGTTGGTTGACTTGCAGGTTTTGTTGCAAGGGGGCAATGTCCTCATCGTTGCCGGGGCGATGATTTTTCTGGCGGTTGTTAGCAAATGGTTGGCCGCGTTTATTGTTCAACAACTGTTTCGTTATTCCGTCACAGAGCGTAACCTGGTTTTTGGTTTAAGTGCGGCCCGTGCGGCCGCGACACTGGCTATTGCCCTTGTAGGTTTTGATCTGGCCCTGTTTGATGAAGATGTCTTAAATGGTGCCGTCCTGATGATTCTTATCACTTCGTTGATCAGCACATTTGTCGTGGAAAACGCCGCCCGCAAACTGGCGATCACCGAAAAAGAGCACCGGCCCAACCTCACGGACATACCAGAGCGAATCCTCGTTCCCATCAGCAATCCAGCGACCATTGAACAGCTCATTGACCTGGCGGTTATGGTCAAAAACCCGCAATCACCAGAGCCGCTTTATCCATTAGTGGTGGTAAAAGATGATGAAACGGCCCGGGAACGGGTTCTGTCCAGCCGCAAAACTTTGACCACAGCCTTAAAACATGCGGCCGCGAGTGACACAAACATCGAAATCGTTTCCCGAGTAGACCTCAATGTTGCCAATGGTATCCGTCGGGCCATTCAGGAGAAAGTCATTACCTGTGTCATCTTGGGCTGGAACGGCGAAGTTACTCCCAGCCGTCGCATCTTTGGTACCGTGTTAGACAACCTGCTAGACAGCACCAGCCAAATGATTCTTGTGAGCAAACTCACCCACCCCCTTAACCTTACCCGGAAAATCGTAGCCCTCTTGCCTGCCTATGCTGAATGCGAACCCGGTTTTGGTCATTGGCTGGGAGCATTAGTGAGGCTGGTGCGCCAAACGGGGGCACCACTCCATTTTTACGGTACACCAGACTCCTTAAACGCCTTAAAGAACCTGGCTCCTACGCCCTTCTCATCCATCAAAGTTTCTTATCACGAGTTCACTGATTGGGATGATCTCCTCATCATGGGGCGGGAAATCACCCGAGACGATCTTCTCCTCATCATTTCGGCAAGAGAAGACACGCTTTCTCATATGCATCAACTCAACGACATACCCAGCAAACTGGCAAAACATTTTGCCCCCTACAGTTTCGTTATTCTTTACCCGGAACAAAACGCGATGGAGTAGTGGCTACCACTAATTAACAATTATCCCCCAACTAGGGGATAACAATACCCCCTGACCAGCGGATGAAACCAACTGTTATTTCTGTTAGCCTTAGATAGTAGTGAGAAGACCTAAATATTTAAAAACATAGACACTGTGGTCATGAAGCGGTCTGGACGGAGGCGACTCGCAGTCAAAAGACATCAGCAACGTGCCCGGTGAAAAATAGAGTTAAAAGGCGTCTCTCTCATTAAACCAATGGGTTGGCTTATGCACAACCAGGGGAATAACCATCATACCTGGCGAAAGCAGACCCGATGACACGGTTGCCGCTGAATGCGCACAACAGATCAGACAAATGGGTAAGTAAACACCCTAAAAAGCCATCACTGTTCCCCACCCCCCTCTATTACTGTTGACGACGACTTATAACAGTGCCCCCAGGCGTCAACATTCACAAATTAGGGTTGTTAATCTAAATACCCTAAAAGGATCACATGATGAACCAAGACATTTTTGAAGGCAAATGGAAAGAAATGAAAGGTCAGGTCAAAGAATGGTGGGGCAAACTCACCGACGACGACCTGGAACGAGTGGAAGGCAAGGCCGACCAACTTGTTGGTTTACTCCAACAGAAGTATGGCTACACCAAAGAGTACGCCGAAGAGGAAATCAACCGGCGGTTGGAAGCGGCCAAAGTCCACTAAAATCGTTGGGTTTTCACGATTTCGCGGGGTACAGGCAACCCTTGTGGTTGCCCCACACGGGGCAGGCACAAGGCCAGCCCGTACATCTGATGTCACTCCCCTGAATTCCCCACAATCCCTCTTTCTTAATGGAGAAGAGGCACAAACTAAATTCGATTACATGACTGGCTCATGTAATTTAAAAGAGAGTCCAAGATGAACTTCATTATATGGCTTATCGTCGGCGGTCTTATCGGTTGGGTTGCCAGTATGGTCATGCGTACAAATGGACAACAGGGCCTGGTGCTCAATGTCGTTGTAGGTATTGTGGGCGCATTGGTGGCAGGTTGGTTCCTTACACCCTTGTTTGGCATCGCTACCATTAACCAGAACGACTTCAGTGTGCCCGCTTTGTTGGTGTCCCTGATGGGAGCTGTCATCCTGCTGGCCGTTGTCAATTTATTCCGCCGGATGTCCTTTCGTTGACTCCGGCCTTTCATTCACGATCACCCGCGCAGTCGTTCCACACCTCTGGGCGGGTGATCAGAAGGGTTCACATGGTACCGCATCAAGTGACAGAAGTCAGAACATCCCAACGAGAATTGGACCAAAACCAACGTCTATTCACGTTTAAAGCCACCCAACTGATCTGGCTGGGTCTGGGATTACTCGAAGCCCTCATTGCCTTACGCATTGGGCTGAAGCTCATTGGGGCCAACCCCGATAGCCTGTTTGCCACCTTCATCTACAACTTCAGCGATATCTTTCTCTTCCCCTTTGCGGGGTTGATTGGTACCCCTGTCGTTGGGACTATGGTTTTAGAACTTTCTTCCATCATCGCCATGGGTGTTTATGCATTACTGGCCTGGGCACTCGAACGAATCGTGTGGATGATTTTCTACCGTCCCCGTGGGCCAGTCGTTGGCGTCACACAAACAACAACTCGCGAACCGGATGCTGTCATACGAACGACGACCAGCGAACGGTATAACGAGTAAACAGAGGTAATCAGACAATGAAAAATAATAACCGCAATGCTAAACACGAAGTCAACACCCTCAACCGCTTTTTAGCTGGATTGTTGTTTGTGGCCGGAACGCTGGTGGGGGGCCTGATTGGTGCGGGGGCGATGCTCCTGATGGCCCCGCAATCAGGCAAAAAGACACGCAAACAACTATGGCGGCGAGGTCAGGATATGCGTGAGCAGACCAGTGACACCATAGAAGATGGCATGAAACAGGTCCGCACCAAAGCTCACAAGGTCTCAACCAAGATTCACAAGCAGGCCGAAGAGTTACAACAACGCGGGCAGGATGTACTTGATCATCAAAAAGAGCGTTGGGCCGCTGTGGTGGAAGCCGGAAAAACGGCCGTAAACGGCGATTGATCTAAGTGATCGTTCGGAATTAACTTAGGGTTCGTAAAAATATAACTTCCCGGTTTAGACCTGACAGGTTTTCGGAAACCTGTCAGGTCTTGACGGAACTTAATCTTTTACAGGCCCTTAGCGGTTTTTAGATTGCGGCAGTCTTGAAGACTGCCGCAATCTAGCGAACTTATTCACGAACAATTACTAAGGGTTCGCTCGTAAACAACTTTGGAGTTTGCTGTGGCCGGTCTCCTGACCGCGCCACCCAACTTAATTCCAAGTGAACCCTAAGTAGGTGTATCTTCTCAATAGCTTGGGATGCACGGGTTGGTCTCTTGACCATGACCGCTGGTGACTCGGTCAGGAGACCGGCCACAGCAAAACCCTAAGTTAAAAACGAACGATTACTTATGACCCGTGTTACCAACCCTTCGTAAAGGAGAAATATCATGTTGTGGACTATCATCGTCATTCTTTTAATCCTGTGGTTGCTCGGCTTTTTGGGTGGGAACATCAGTCCCCGAATGCCCCGCACCGGTAATTGGATTCACATTCTGATTGTTATCGCTGTCACACTTCTCATATTGCAACTCATTGGCGCGGTTTAGCTTTTGCTTGTCAGGCAGTGCCAATTTTGGGTCTTTGGGATTTCAGGGGGTTGCCCCTACAGATGGTGTCAACCCCCTGAAATCCCGAAGACCCATGGTGTAGTAATGGATTGTAAAACAAGCCATTGGGAAAGGGCATAATGATGACTTCTCCACTGCCGCAACTGTATAACTGGACGTTCCGGCGAGTCATGTGGGCGACACTTGTTTTTGTGGCTGTCGGCGTGAGCTTCTGGCTTCTCTATCGCTTTAACCAGATCATTTTTATCCTGGCCGTAGCGATTATCCTGGGCACGATTCTCAGGCCCCCCGTAACGTGGCTCCAACAGCGGGGTATTCCTGGCGTCGTGGGGGTGATTCTTGTTTACCTCTTATTGCTGGCTCTGCTCATTGGCTTCATCTTCCTGCTGGCCCCGCTGATTGTAGAGCAAGGAACAACCATCGCGGCCGCGTTGCCTGATTATTATCAAAGCCTGCACGTCTGGCTGTATGAACACCCCAACCAATTGACCGAGAACCTGAGAGCGGTTCTCCCCCCAACCCTCTTGTTTTCCCCCTTAACCCAACAGACCGGCGCGGAGATATTGGCTTCGGCGGGTCAGGCCTTGGGTTACGTGGCCCTGACGGCGGAGACGCTTCTGACCACAATGGCTATTCTCCTGCTGGCCTTTCATTGGACGCTGGATGGGCCGCGTGCCGTACAAACCTTGTTATTACTTCTGCCTATGAGCCAACGGGACAGCGGCCGCGAACTCGTCACCGCCATGGAAACAAAGGTCGGGGCTTATCTGATCGGTCAGGGCGTCCTTTGCCTGGTCATCGGCCTCATGGCACTCGTGGCTTATTGGCTCATTGGTCTGCCCTACGTCCTGGTACTGGCCTTTGTGGCCGGGATTATGGAAGCGATACCGTTTATTGGGCCATTCCTGGGAGCTATTCCCGCCGTCCTGGTAGCCCTCACTTTAGGCCCGGATAAATTGATCTGGGTCATTGTAGCGACCATTGTCATTCAACAGGTAGAAAACAGCATCCTGGTTCCCCGCGTCATGCGCCGGGCGGTGGGAGTGAATCCCTTCGTTTCCTTGTTGGCGATTTTTGCCTTTAGCTCTTTACTGGGCGTGGCGGGGGCACTCATGGCGATCCCGATAGCGGCCATCATCCAGCTTTTGCTGGATCGTTTTGTTTTTCAATCGGGCGCATTAGAGTCAGGGGTGATGGTGGGGCGCGATTATGCCAGTCGGTTGCGTTATGAAGCCCAAGACCTGGCCCAAGATTTGCGTAAACAGTCGCGGCTCACGAAGGATGGAGCGGTGCAAAATGTGGGGCAGGTAGATCAGGTTATGGATGAGATTGAGGCGATTACGACGGATCTGGACAGGCTGTTGGCTCAGGCCAGAGTGGAGGAGGAGCCATGACCAAACAATTGATTGGGATCGGCATGGCGATCATGACCACCTTGCTGGCGTTGGTTTTGTTATGGCAGTTCCGCACGGTGGTGGTTTATGTGCTGGTCTCGTTGGCGTTCGCGGCCGCGGTGCGACCATTCGTTCATTATCAGGCTACCCAAAGTCGGGTGCGCCGTCTGGCCCTCGGTGCTCTTGCCCTACTGGTACTGGGTGCTTTTTTGTCCTTACTCTTTCTGGGTATCGGTTCGGCCATCCGCGACATTCAGGAGTTGGCCGAGCAGGTATCCAACCAAAATGCGTGGCGACAACCCGCCTGGTTGCAAGGAAGCGCGTTGCAACAGTTTTTGGATGAACGTTTACCCCCACCCAGCGAAATTTTTTCTGCCCTCATCGGCGAGCAGGGGCAACTCGTTTTACCGGCCATTTTGGGCTTCACCCAGGGTATTTTTAGCCTGTTGAGCGCGGGACTCATCATTCTGTTCCTGAGCCTTTATTGGAGTGTGGATCAAATCCATTTTGAACGACTCTGGCTGTCGTTATTGCCGCCGGGACAACGCCAGTCTATGCGGGCCATGTGGCGGGCCATCGAGCTAGATGTGGGGGCTTATGTACGCAGTGAAGTCGGGCAAAGCATTCTGGCCGCGTTGCTGTTGAGTCTGGGTTATTGGCTTTTAGGCTCCCCTTACCCCATATTATTGGCCCTGATTGGGGCATTGGCCTGGTTGATACCGGTGGTGGGGGTCATTTTGGCGGTATTGGCGCCGCTCTTGCTGGGGTTATTGACAGGGGTATCGCTGAGCCTGCTCACGGTACTTTATACGTTGATCGTTTTGGTCGTTCTGGAAAAATGGGTAGAGCCACGCCTTGCCAATCATACCCATACCAACCCCATTTTAACCCTCATCATCCTCATGGCTCTGGCCGATGTTTACGGGGTACTAGGCATGATTGTCGCCCCACCACTCTCGGCCGCCTGCCAAATTTTATGGAATCACCTGATCAGTCGGCGCACGGCGGCGGCTATTCTGGTGTCTGATTTACAGGAGCGTCAACAGCGGGTGTGGCACACGATTGAGGCGATGGCCGAACCACCGCGCCTGGCTGTCAGTAGCCTGGAACGGCTCACGAAGTTGCTGGCTGACGCTGAACCGATTTTGAACGCGGCCGCGGAGCCAGAGGGCCTCTTATTGCCGGAATCTCCCCCACCCTTATCCCACCAGGCCGGTTTTCAGGAGCCGGTGTAAACAAACGGACGCGGCCGCGAACAGTATATCACTTTCCCTGCATCCCCTGGGGCGGTTGGGGAAACCCGCAGAAGTTGCGGAACTGGTGATCTGGCTGAGTTCAGAGAAAGCATCCTTTGTGACAGGAGCCTATTACCCTGTAGATGGGGGCTATCTGGCGCGATGAGCGTCAACCTCTGGGGGTGGCCCGCGGCCGCAGACGGATTCTGTTTCACCTCTTTCATGCTCCCGCTTTGTCAACCGCACCAACTCGCCCACAACAGGCACGAATGATTTCTGGCTCAGTCAGAGGTGGGTCAAACGGTAGGCTCTCCAGGTGGGGTAAAACCCACTGCACCTGCGCCAACGCCTGCTCCGGCTGATTCTGCCGCCAGGCCAGTTCGGCCAGACAGGCAGAAACCATGATTTGCGCCGGTAATTGCCCTGTGGGAATGAGGTTTTGTACCTGATGGTAGATTTGTTCCGCGGCCGCGAACTCCCCCTTCTCCATCTCCACCTGCCCCAAAACCAGCAACGCCGCCGCCTCAGTCAACACATCCCCGGCCAATTGCGCCAGCAGATGCCCCTGTTGACTCAGCTCCCTGGCCCTGAATAGTTCCCCCTGGCGCAAAAGCGACAACCCCCACCCCGTAAACGTCAGACTCTGATAACGCTGATTGCCCACCCGCTGAAAAATCGTGTGCGCGGCCGCGTAGTGACTATCCGCCATTTCGTAATTCCGCCACAGATAATAAACATCCGCCAGATTCAGGTGGGCCATCCCTTCACCATCGGCATAACCAATCATCCGGCCCACACGCAAGGCAGACTCAGCCTGGGAGATCGCGGCCGCGAACTGCCCCAGCCGCCGGTACATCACCGCCAGATTCCCGGTCACAATCCCCTCAAAACGACGAAAACGGTGTTGCCGGGCCACCGCCAGAGCCTGCGTGTGATACACCAACGCCTGCTCCGGTCTGTCTTGCATCTGCTGGATAATGCCCAACCCCGCCAGACCACTCGCTTCCAGACGTGACAACCCAACCGAACGCGCCAATGCCAGGCTTTGTTCGCAAAATTGCTGACTGGCTTCCACATCCCCCTGACTCATCCGAATGGCCGCCAGCCGTTGATACCCAAACGCCGTCACAAAAACATCCCCGTATGTTTGCCCCAGGTGTAGAGCTTCCTCAGCTAAGGCAGACGCTTCCGTCAGATGGGCCAGATGCTCATAAAAGAAGGATTGTTCCAGCGAGAGTAGACCCAACAGGCGAGCCGCGGCCGCATCGAGCGGCACACCCGGTTGGCGCAGAAGGTTAATGGCCTCATCCAGACTCTGCCGCGCTTCCCGAAACAGCCCCATCAGGCGATAAAGCAGGGTCAGGGCCTGCACCCCTTGTGTCAGAGCCGGAACCCGCCGGTTTTGCACCGCCCACTGCCAGGCGGTGCGAATGTTGGGCAAATCAGCCTGAATCGCCTGCAATCTGGCCTGATTATTCTCAATCTCGTCCTGATTCTGCTGTAACCAGCCCAGATAATAATCACAATGACGATGAGCCACCGCCACCGCTGACGACTCCTGACGAGCCAACTGCTCCCCGGCAAACTGGCGCACCAGTTCATGCAGTTCAAACCGGTCATTCAGGGCCGGACGCAAAAGCGATTTGTTGGCCAGGGCCACCAACACGGCGATGCTGGTTCCGGTGATGGCCTGCGCGGCCGCGACGCTGAACCCGCCCCGAAAAACGGCACAGCGGGCCAGTGTCTGGGCCTCAGCCGCCGTCAACAACTGCCAGGAATAGTCGAACACCGAGGCCAGACTGTGATGACGCAGGTTGAGACCCCGATGGGTTGTGGTCAGATGAGCCAGGCCGAGGCTGATAGCCTGGGCAATGGCCGGGCAGGTTTGCCGTTCGGTCATCGCGGCCGCCAGCTCAATCCCCAGGGGCAATCCTTCGACGGCGCGGCAAATCCGTAGCACATCCCCCAGATTGGTTTCGTCAACCACAAAATGGGGTGAAACGCGGGCCGACCGTTCGGCAAATAGTTGCACACTACTGGCACTCATCGCGGCCGCGTCCTCACCCTCGGGAACCAGCAAACCCTGTAACCGCATCACCCACTCCGCCGGGGCAGAGAGCCGCTCCCGCGAGGCCACCAGAACAGCAACATGTTCGGCCTGTTCGAGCAGGGTCAGGATGAATGGCGTCCCGGCAATAAGGTGTTCAAAGTTGTCTAGCACCAGCAACAACTTCTGTGCCCGAAGTCGCTGGATGAGTTGTTGCGTGGGTAAGGTGGGGCCATGAAACTGAAAACCCAACAGGTCAGCAATGGCGCGGGCCAGACTGTCGGCGGCCGCGGCCGCGTCCTGAGTTCCGGGAATGCCTGCCAGGGCCACAAACCAGACGCCATCCGGGAATGAGGGCAAAACCTGGCGTGCGGCCGCGAGGGCCAGGCGCGTTTTGCCAATACCCCCTTCCCCCATGAGCGTCACCAGAGGGTAAGCCGGGTCACGGAGCAAGGCCGTCAGGCGGGCCAGCTCCACTTCTCGCCCGAAGAAGGGGGTCAAAGAGCGAGGCAAAGCGTAACGAGCCGGAGCCGTGACAGTTTCTGGCGCGGCCGCGAGCTGGTTGGCTCTAATTTGTTGCACCAACAATTCAGTCTGGGCCGTGGGCGCAACACCGAACTCATCGGCCAGAATTTTGCGGCAGGTGGCGTACTGTTCTAACGCGGCCGCACGTTGCCCGGTTTGCGCCAAAAGGAGCATCCGCTGGCGATGGGCACTCTCCCGCCACGGCTCCAACTGCAAAAGATGGCGCGTCAGGTCCAAACCGGCCCGCCAGGCCTGTTGCGCTATTTTCTGCTCGACCAGAGTATCCAGGTTCTGCACCGCCAGCTCGTGCCAATGCTCCCGCTGGATCACCACCCAATCCTCAAACAACGGCGCGTGGGGAATATGAAAATCGGCCAGAAACTCCCCCTGGTACAAAGCCAGAGCCATTTCCAGCGGCGGCGTTTCGGCCTGGAGAGCGGTTTGGAACGCGGCCACATCTAAAAAATGGGGTTGCGCCTGATTAAAAGCCAGGGTCTGTCGGGTGATGAGGAGATGATCCGGCAAACGTTTACGCAATTCCGGCAGGAGATCGCGCAGGTTTTTGAGAGCGGTCTGGGTAGGCACTTCCGACCAGAACAACGAAGCCAGCCATTCCCGGTCGTGAGTTTTGCCCGTCACAGCCAGGTAAAAAAGGATAGCCTGGGCTTTTTTAGGCAAACCGGGCGCCAGGTTCGACCCGGCCCGCTCAATTTTGGGGAAGCCAAACAGGTGGAGAGATAACTTGTTCATGGCAGGATTTTTTCCGACGTTCGCGGCCGCGATTTCCGCTCTTCTATCGGCGTTTCCCGGCTATTGTACCTGAACGAACCTGACGCTGGAAAACCAGGCCCCAATCATGAACAAACCTCAAAATTCTCTCGCTGATTTATATCGTGTTTTCATCATTCGCTGTTGGAACGAAGCCGATCCACACCATCCCTCGCGCTATTTGCTGGAAATCCCCCGCACCGGAGAGCGGTATGGTTTTGTTACGGCAGAACAACTTATTGGGGCATTGCGGCCGCAACTTAACTTACCACCCCTAGGAGTTCCCCATGAGCCTACAGCGCACCAAGAGGAATGAAAATCTGTAGGACGATTTACAAAATCGTCCACTGGGCGATTTGCCAAATCGCCCTACATTTTCGTAGGAGAAAAAAATGAGAAACAACCGACCCATCCTTTTCCTGATCGCTCTGCTAACCGGGCTGGCGCTGACATTATTCCTGACTACCACAGGAATTTCCTTCGCCGCCTGGGATACAGGGTTTGATCCCAATGCCTCCCTCACCTACAACCCCACCAGCCTCAACGAGACCATCACCCTGGGGGGTGTTGTTACCCACACCCTGACCCTACAAGCCAGCGGAGCCGACCCGGCCACGGTGACACTCCAGCCCTACACCACCCTGCTGGATCGGGTCTATGGCGTGTATGCCACCGCCACCGACCCCCGCCTGGCCCGTTTTCAGCGTAACAACCCTGGCACACTGTCCGACATGGGCCTCTTTGCTAACGGTTCTGTGGGTGGCGACTTTGCCGGAGATGATTTCAGCCAGGTATACGCCATCGCCAACAACGACCCCTTTAATTCGACCGATGACACCCTGGTTGCCATTGATACCACCACCGGCATCACCACCACCCTCGGCCCACTGGGGGATCCCACCGGGTTTGAATCATTCGGGGCGATGTCCTATGACCCGGTGACACAACAGATGTACGCCGTCAGTAGTTATGTGGACTTTTTTGGCACCGGCGGTAACACCCTCTACACCGTTGATCTGACCACTGGCGCGGCCGCGGCCATCGGCACACTCACCTCCCCCGTGCCCCGCCAGGTTGACGCCATATCCTTTGATGGTTCCGGCACACTGTATGGCGAAGATTTGTGGACGCAAGAGCTGGTGACAATTGATGTTGATGCCCTGACCATTAACACCGTCGCCGCCACCGATGTCTGGCCGGAGTTCAACAGCGGCATGGACTGGGACCCGGCCACCAACCAGATGTACCTTAGCATCTGGCGCACCGCCGAGGGCGGCGAACTCCGCACCATTGACCTGACCACCGGGCAGACCACGCTGGTCGGCGGCCTGGGTACAACCGTTCCCGGCACACCCCTGGAAATTGGTTTTACCTGGATCGCCTTCGCTTCGGCGGAAGCCCCCTGGCTCAGTATAACCCCCGACCAGGTAACGGTTCCCGCCAACGGCTCGGCCAACGTAGACATCGTTTTGAACACCCATCCGCTCTACCAGACGGGGAGTTACGCCGGATTTATCGCTTTTAATGGCCTGTTTGATAACAATGTGCCTTCCATGCCCATCACCATGCAGGTCAATTGTGCCACCTGCGGCGTGTTGCAGGGCAGTTTCACGGATGCCTGGACGAGTCTGCCGCTGGAAGCACAGTTGCATATCACCAGCAATGCCGGTATGGATATTCACCTGCCGCGTCAGGCCAGTTATAGCGCAACCGTACCAGCGGGTAGTTACACCCTGGTGGCCAGTGCGCCCGGTTATCTGGATGAAACGAGTGGCGCCGTAGTGACAAATGGCGGCACGACGACACAAAATCTGGCTCTGACACCGAAAGCCGGGTTGTTGGCAGTGAACGCGGCCGCGATCAACGTCACCACCCCCATCGGCCCCATCATCACCCGTACCCTCACCGTCTCCAACACCGGGACCATCCCCCTCACCTTCACCGTACGCCTCGACAACCTGGATGTGCCCGTCGCCATGCAAAACGCCACCCTGTCCGCCATTCAAGGGGAAGCAGTGCGCTCACCGGAAGATGTCGTACCCATTCTGGCTTACGGCATCAACCACCCCGGCACGGTGGGGGGTGAACTGGCCTGGTTCAACCTGAGCAACCCGGGCACACTTCTCTCCGCCAACCTCTTTCACGATCATGGCTCACTGGGCGGCGGCGACTTCTGGGGCGACGACTTTACCACCCTCTACGGCTTTGAAGAGAGCCGCCTCATCGCCCTGGATACGGCCACCGGGGCCAAACAATATGTGGGCGCGTTACCGCTCATATCCACCTACTCCGCTTATGATGGCATGGCCTATGATGCGACCACCGGCACAATGTACCTGGCCTACGATTACGACTGTTTCACCACACCTTATGTGTTGTACACGGTGGACGTGACGACCGCGGCCGCGACCGCCGTAGGCGACATCACCGGGAGCATCGGCTGTCTGGGTGACATCGCCGTAGACGACAGCGGCCATCTGTACGGCATTGACATAGACAACAACACCCTCGTCCAGATTGACACCACCACTGCGGCCGCGACTGTGATCGGCGGGGTAGGCTTCGATATTCCCACTTTTGAGCAGGGGTTAGCCTGGGATTCCGCCACCGACCAGATGTACCTGACAGTTGTAGATGTGAGTGGCTTCCCCTTCATTCAAAAACTGTACCGGGTCAACCTGTTCACCGGAGAAGCCATCTATCTCAATGATATTGGCACGGTGACACCCGGAGTCGGGCTGGGTTATGTGGCCGGGCTGGGCTTGCAGGCAGAAGTGATCGAATGGGCGCAATTCCCGACGGAGATGATGACCATTCCCGCCGGAGCATCCGCCACGTTGGACCTGGTGTTTGACACGCGGAGCATCTACCGCACCGGTGATTACACCTCCGACTTGATCTTTGAAGGGACGTTTATCAACCCGGTGAACGATGTGCCGGTGGCTCTGCACCTGAGTTGCGCCACATGCGGCACACTGACCGGGGCCATTACGGCCGATGGCAATGGGGACCCGCTCCCGGCGAACCTGCATATTACCGGGCCGGGTGGTTTTGCCGTGAACCTGTCAGGCAAGGCCAGTTATGATCTGACGGTGCGACCGGGCAGTTATACCATCCAGGTAGAGCGGGCCGGGTATGCCAGCGAAAGTGCGACGGTTCAGGTCGCGGCCGCGGGCACAACCACCGCTAACTTCGCCCTCACCGCCGAAATCCCGGTCATTATCCTGAATCCGGCCACGATGGAGCAGTATATTTTGCCGGGCACGGTTGTGACCCGTACCTTCCAAATTTCCAATACGGGACTGGGTAATTTGCCCTTTACCATTCGGGATGAAGATTTGGACGCGGCCGCGACACCCCCCGCTCTCACCTCTTGCGGCACCCCCGATGCCTTTGGCTACGCCTGTATTGATTCCAACACCACCGGCGGCCCCACCTACAACTGGGTAGACATCAGCACCACCGGCACAAGTTTGGGGCTAGACGGAGCCAACGATTATTACGGTATGCTCGAACTACCCTTCGCCTTCAACTACTACGGCACAACCTACGACGAAATCGCCATCAGCTCCTACGGCCAGATTTACTTTGAAGATCGCCCCGCTGACCCCGATTTCGGCGGGAACCAGCCCATTCCCAGCACGATCAGCGGCAATGGGGTGCAGACATACATCGCCCCATATTGGGGGAACCTGAACTACGACCTGTTCAACAACCCCCAATCCTTCTACGAGGTGCAGGGTATCGCCCCCCACCGGCGGCTAATCATTCAGTGGAACAACATCACCGCCAATTGGGCCAACGCCATCACCTTCCAGGTCATTCTGTTTGAGGATTCGGGCAACATCCTGATGCAGTACCAGACCCTCAACAGTGATACGGGCGACCAGGCGACAATAGGTATTCAGGGTAATGAGACGACAGGGCTGGAATATGGTTACAACGAACCGGTGCTTGCCGACAATCTGGCGGTCTGTTTTGTCCACCCCGGTTCGACCAACTACACCTGTGCGCTGGATGTCCCGGATGCCAGTTGGTTGACAGAGACGCCGGGATCGGGCGTCGCGGCCGCGAACAGCCAGGTCACGATCAGCGTTGTTTTTGACGCCACCGGCCTCACCCTGGGTGATTACCAGGCCGAAATCTACCTCGGCGGCCCGGACAACCCGCCCTACGTGATCCCGATCACCCTGCATGTGGTAGACGAGTTACCCCCTACCCTGTTGTATCTGCCGATTATCCATCGTCATTAATACCTCAGGGTTCGTAAAAATATAACTTCCCGCTTTAGACCTGACAGGTTTCCGAAAACCTGTCAGGTCTTGACGGAACTTAATCTTTTACAGGCCATCACAAGTTCATAGGACTTGGGAATTTCGAGGGGTACGGGCAACCCTTGTGGTTGCCCCACACTGGGCAGGCACAAGGCCAGCCCCCTACAGTAGGTACTCGTTCTACGCTCTGCGTGGAACGCTCCCTACGACGCTCTGCGTCGCGTATCACAGATAAGGGTAGAGACGCAAAATTTTGCGTCTCTACGTCTTTGGGGCATGTAAGACCTGGCGCGACTGAGAACGCACAGCCTGGAAAGGCTGTGCTACATCCACCAACAGCGGCTTTTTTTGATAGTGCCGCCTTTAGGGTCTGTAAAAGATTAAGTTCTGTCAAGACCTGACAGGTTTTCGGAAACCTGTCAGGTCTAAACCGGGAAGTTATATTTTTACGAACCCTTAGGGCCTGAGCAATCGTCCGAAAATAATCTGGGTGGCCCGGTCACAGCAAATCGCTAAATTAATTGCCAGCAATTCTCAGTTTGAACGATAACCGTTCCGTTAATACGCCCGGCGGTCAAACCGCCGGGCTAAAAATTAAGACAGCAGGCCAACGGCCTTCGTGACCATAGCCCGGCCCGTTTTACGGCCGGACGGTCTCGACATTTTTAGATGTTCAGGCAAATGGAGAATGGCTGAAAGTTATGAAGGAAAGGGCAGGGTGAAGTAGAAAATACTCCCCTGCTCTGGCTCACTTTCTACCCAGATTTTGCCGCCGTGGGCTTCTACAACCAGGCGGCAAAAGGTCAATCCCAGGCCTGTACCCTTGCGGATGGGTTGGCCGCTCTGATTGGTGACCTGGACAAATTTGTCGAATATGCGACTTTGGAAGGCGAGGGGGACGCCTTCACCATCATCGGCGACACTGATAAGGATTTGCCCGGGCTGGCGGTGGGCCATCAGGGTAATGTGACCACCGGAGTGAGTGTATTTCAGCGCGTTACCGATCAGGTTATCTAAAACTCGCTCCAGCAAAGCGATATCAGTGGAGATGATAGGCAGTCGCCCATTGGCCTGGACAGCGATTCTTTTGTTGTCAGACTCGACAAGGGGGGTATATGCGGCCGCGCGGTTTTGCAGTAACTCCATAATATCGGTAGGGGTGTAATGTGGTTGTAACCGGCCTGCTTCCAGGCGTGTCACATCCAACAGGTCATTGATCATCGTGACCAAACGGTCGGCGGCGACCCGTGCACTGTTTAAAAAACGATGTCGGGACTCTAATCGCTCGGGTTCATTACCCACCTTTTGCAACCAATCCAACCCCATGATGACTGTTGTCAGGGGGTTTCGCAAATCATGCACAATCATATTCGTCAGTTCATCACGGGCTAGTTCGGCGGCGTGCAGGTGCGTATTCGCCTCAGCCAGTTCGTTGGTGCGGTTACTGATAACCTGATCGGCCCGACGAATGATGATCAATGAGGAGAGGAAGAGTAATCCCATCGAAGCCATGCCGATGAAAAGCCCTTGTAATCGGGCACGGGTGACGGTGGGATTGAGTTCGGGGACAGGTTGTTGCAGGAGTAAAACACCTACCGGATCCGTCAACCCCTCAACCAGGAGAGGTACGTAGGTACGCAAATGCGGTCCGGGGGTCAGGGTGTGTTCGGTGTGGGTTTCCTCATCGGCAAAATTGATGACGGCGACATCTGCCTGCCCCACCAAGGCCTGATTGATGAGATCCGCTTCTGCGGGGGTGAGGGGCATGGAGCGGTTTTCTAGCAGGGATTGACCGTCGCCATCATAAATATTGACGTATTCTACGGTGAGGCCAGTTAATTGTTGCCAGATGATCTGGTTAAGATCAACAGCGCCGTCTGCGGCCGCACGCAAACTCTCTTCCGTTACTGGCTCTGGTAAATCATGGATGACCGCCATTGCCAGATTTTCCCCAGATTGTCGCACTTGAGCTTCGAGTGAACGTACCAACTCTCGTTCCACAAATTGGGAAAACAGGTGCGAGGCCAGGAGAGCTACCGCCGCTGTGATAATAAGGCTGGTCAGGGCAAAATAGGGTGTAAGCCGGAACTGGCGTAGATTTTCATAACGTTGCACCATCACCCAAGTAGCCAGGAAGACTCCCAACAACAGTTCAATGTGGTACAGCCACCAGGAGATATGCCACAGCGTAAACAGGTGCAGGCTCAACGTGCCATAAAGTTGCCAGGCGGCAATTAACGTCATCACCCCATCCAAGGGTTCGCTCTGTTGCCACCACCGGCGACCTAACCGAATGAGCGCCATAGCCCAGGCCATGAGGGTCGAAATAAAGGCCAGGCGAAAATGGAATGGTGAGACATTTTCATCTATGGCGGTGAGCCAGTGGGGCACGAAAATAACAATGAGAATAAAAAGCGTGATGCCACCGAAGAGGAATCTGTTCAGCCAGCGAACTTGCGGGGGATCAGGATCGAAAGAGGCGGCTAGAAAAATAAGGCCGCCGACAAAGAGGGTGAGCCAGGAAGCCCAACGAATGCCCGGATTGTTGGTAAAAATGATGGCTCCTGGGGTCAGGACGCCATGAATGAAGAAGATACTACCCATGGCGGCAAAGGCGGTGGGAAGAAGGCGAAAACGGGGCAACCCCTGTTGATGGATGGTATTAACGATAAAAAGGGAAGTGACCGCGGCCGCGAAGGTGAAAAAAGTGACAATATAAAAATGGAACAATGGCTGATGGATCGCTACGTCCAGTTCCGGGAACAAGGCTAATATTGCCAAAAAAATGGCTGGTCCCACCAGACTCACAATAATCAGAATTCGTCTCATAAATCTGTGCCTACAATCAGTACATTAAGTGGGGGTCTAAAAATAACCTGGGTAGCGCGGTCAGGAGACCGGCCACAGCAAACTCAAAAGTTATTTGCAAGCGAACCCTAAGTACAGCGTAAACAAAATATTGACTCTTTAGGAATTCCGGGGGGGGTGACACCAGATACACGGGTTGGACTTGCACCTGCCAGTGTGGGGCAACCACAAGGGTTGCCCGTACCCCGCGAAATCTTCCAGAACCAAAATTTTTTTGTAAGGATACTGCCCCTCACCCCCGGCCCCTCTTCCATTTCGGGAAAGGGGAGTTGGTTCCCTCTCCCTGGGGAGAGGGTTAGAATGAGGGACTGAATAGTTATACTTACCACGGTCATAAAATGCCATTTTGTTGGCGGCAACTGCTGAGTAAGCCTGGGCAGAAGACCCATCCCCCTACCCCTTCCCAAAGGGACGGGGGGAAACCAATGGTGCGGTTTGGTGGGCGGACGCCCGCCAAACCGCACCAGAAATAGTTCCCCGCCCCTGGGGGCGGGGTTAGGGGTGGGGGCCGCCTCGGACAAACCGATCATGAGACCGAGCACAAAAACATGGCCCCATTCCCCTCATGATGATCAAGGGTGTGGCGATTATTAAATGACCTGAACCACTTGAGTTGAGAGTTCAGAGCCAGAGCCAGAGCCAGAGCTAGAGCTAGAGCGGGAGCTAGAGCGGGAGCTAGAGCTAGAGGGTTTTCCAGAGTAATTTCCTCTCGCTCTCTCCTCTCGCTCTAAACTCCAGGAACCACCACTCTCTGGGAAAATGTCAGATTATGCCCTTTGGCAGTATAGAAACCAAAAAGGGGTTGTATACCAATAATCGAGGGATTTTTCAGGGGTGCAAGTGGCGCGACACCAATTTGAGGAGATCTTCCATTTCAAAAGGTTTGGTTAGATAGGCGGCCCCGAGTGAGTCTAGATGGGAACGCGTCGCGTTGTTGACGGTATCACCGGTGGTAAAGACGATGTGGTGGGTCATATCAGGGAAGCGTTGAGTCACCGCGTGATAAAAATCAGTACCGCTCATGCCCGGCATTCGTAAATCACATAAGATCAGATTGTAGTGTGTTGCCGACAACCGGGCTAATCCCATCTCGCCATCATGGGCAATGTCTACGTTGTATCCTTGCCGACGCAGAATGCGGGCAAGAATGAGGCTGATACTCTGCTCGTCATCAATGATAAGGATGGAGTTGGTGCCATTCGCGGCCGCGGACACCGTTTGTCGTGCCTCTATTTCCGGCTCCGTCGTGGCCCAAGTCAGCAACGGCAATTCTACAATGAAGGTTGCCTCTTTATCTGGCCCATTTTCTACCCAGATGTGACCCCCGTGTTCTGTAACAATGCCATGACACACCGATAACCCCAAACCAGTGCCTTCGCCAGGCGCTTTGGTGGTAAAAAAGGGGTCAAAGATGCGCCGTTTAATGGCGGCGGGAATACCCGGCCCATTATCTTGCACAAAAATACGTATACAAGGTTCACCCACGGCAAAATAGTGGCTAACACCATATTCCGAGGTGATCGCCAGATGGCCCCCGCCCTGGGCGCTATACATGGCCTGTAGGGCGTTATGAATCAGGTTAACCAACACCTGTTGTAACTGATGGGGATCGGCCATTGTGAGAGGCAAATCAGATAATTGGAGAAATAGGCTGACATTATGCGTGCGTAATTCATAATCCAGAAGTTCTATCGTGCTTTTGATGACCTGGTTTATCTGAGTGGGAACGCGCTCCGGCGGCCGCTGACGAGCAAAATCGAGCAAACTACGCACAACATGACCGGCACGGCGTGCCTGAATCTCAATTTGCTCCAGGTCGCGCTCAATTTCTTCGCTTACCCCCTTTTTTTGTAATAGTTGCGCATACAGAATCGTTGCCGCCAGGGGATTATTTAGCTCATGGGCAACACCTGACAGCAATTCACCAATGGCCGCCAGTTTTTCGCTTTGCACCAGCCGATCTTTGGCTTTCTGCAATTGGCCAAGCAATTGTTGTAGTTCATCATTCCGTTTCTGCAATTGGGCCTGCATTTTTTTCTGTTCGGTAATATCTTGTTTTACGCCCAGGAAATGGGTGATCTGTCCTTGTGTATCCACAATAGGAGAAATGGAGGCCGTCTCCCAAAACATTTCGCCATTTTTCTTGCGGTTATGAAATTCACCCTGCCATATTTGACCGGCGGTGATGGTTTGCCACATTTGGGTGTAAGCCCCTGAGGGAGTTTGGCCTGATTGGAGAAAACGAGGGTTTTGCCCCAACACCTCATCCGGGTGATAACCAGTGACATGGGTAAATGTGGAGTTGATATACTCAATGCGGCCGCGGACATCCGTAATCATAATAGACGCCGGGCTTTGTTCCACCGCCTGTGACAATTGACGTAAAAAAACCTCAGTCCTTTTCTTATTGACCAACCGCCACATCGTTTCCATAACCAGCGTCAACTGCCGTACATCATCTTCCGTGTATGGTTCTTCCTTATTCCCTACACCAGCCAGCAGAACTATTTTGCCATTGTCCACAAGGGGAATATTCATATGCCGTTTAATGATCACATGACCCACTGGATACCCTTTTTTATGAGGCAACGACAACTCATAATCATTCGTAATGATGGGGCGGCGTTGCCGTACCGCTTCTCCCCACAGACCTGTATTCGCGACCAGGTATTCTGTTTGTGGTTTAGCAATCTGACACTGAGCCATTACATGCTGCGACCAGGCGTATAATGACAAGACAGTTTCGTCTTCATTCATAAAATAAATATAACCAATCTGACTATCGGTAATGCGTACACTGGCTTCCAAAGCAAAATCTTTAAGACTGTCTTCTGGTTCATTGATCATTTGTGACAGTTGGTACAACGTCTGCAACCGCATCTGGCTTAGTTCCAACAATTTTTGATTAGCCCTAAAGTTTTCTTCTATTTGTTCATGCCGGACAATTTCCTCTTGCAAATAAGCCTGACTCAGCCCCAGGTCAGTGGGATGAAAGGGAGCATTGTCTACCGTGACTCCAAAAGGTTGAGGTTCTCGGGGCGCGGCAGGCAATACCCGGTGATTCTCCTCGGTTATGACTACCATATCTGGCCTTGACACCGTCGTTATTTCCGTATCTGTCTCTTGAACGGATTGCATTCCGCTAACTCCTGGTCAGATCCATAACAAAATGGAAGAGACTCATCCGATTTTGTCCAAGACCTGTATAGATACAAAAGTATCTCCTCAATAAAACGCGGTGCCGTTGGTTGAGCCTATCGAAACCAACGGCCTTCGACAGGCTCAGACCTTGAGAGCCTTAGTTGTTACCCTTGGCAGGCAATTTGGCTTCCCCAATCCACATATAACCTTTATAGCGCACTGTTTTGATGTAATGAGATTGGGCGGGGTCTGGTTCTAATTTGCGGCGTAAATTATGAATGTGATATTTGATGATTTCGCGGGCCGCCTCATGTTCACTGTTATAGTTGAGGGCACAACGAACAAGTTGTTGGGGTGTCATTACCTGGGCCGCATTTTTTATCAGACAAAGCAGGAGATCAAACTCAGCGGTTGTCAATTCAAGGAGTTGATCGTCACGGGTGACAGTATGATGATAGGTATCTATCACCAAAGGGGCTTTATCAGCCAGGCAGGAGTTCGTTTTTGCTGGCGGAGGTGTGGGTTTTGTCTCCAACTGGTTGAGTATCAGCCGCAGTTGGTCTATCTGACTGACAATTTGGCGTTGCTGTAAGAGTTGGCGCCGATGTGCCAGGCCCGCCTCTACGCGCTGGCGAATGGTGTTTGGCTCGGTTGGTTTAAACAGGTAATCAAAGGCCCCCAGGCGCAGGGCCTGGATAGCGGTTTCCAGGGAACCATTGGCGGTGAGAATAAGAACAACCATATCCGGATCTTTTTCGCGGACGGCTTGAAATACAGTCAGCCCATGAATTGGTTCCATGTGTAGGTCTAACAAGATAAGATCATAGGTATTGGTAGCAAGTTTATGAAGCGCTTCGCGGCCGCTAACGGCAACATCAATCGTATACCCTTCACGCTGTAACGTACGCTCCAGGACAAAACAAACATCGGCTTCATCATCAACCAGTAAAATCTGGGGGGCACTCATCTCTTTTTTTTTCCCTTCGTGCGTGTCTGAGAAAACAACGTCCCAATGCCATCCTGACGCTTCCGTCAAACCTTCAGGGTCTGGACTGAAGCCATTCCAGAGTGATGCGTTAGTGCCGCGTTGTCGGCAACGCAATCGTAAACAAAACCTGTCCATTCTGAGGCGTGATATGCAGGGATCCACCATGAGCTTGCACAATATCATGACAAAACGACAGACCAAAACTGGCTTCGGTCATGGTTTCGCCTGGGGCCAGGTGAAAAGATGGAAGCGGTAAATGAGCCGCTGGCGTAATAAACTGCACCTGAATGAAATCAGGCAACCCTTTGGTCACCAGCCATATTTCCCCTCCCTGACTGCCCAAGGCGTCGCTCAGATTAAGGGCAATGCTGAGAAAAACTAGATGAAGTTGGTTGGCAACACCAAAAACGAGGGGGAGATGGGTCGCCAGGCGGGTTCGAACCGCTACATTTTGCCGACTGATGGCCTTATGCACCACGATCAATATTTCCTGTAAAAGATGGGTGATATTGACCCATTCTGGGGCATTGTTATGAGGTCGGTAAATTTCCTTCATGCGATTGACCAATTGGACAACCCGGTTACTTTGTTCCAGGGTAAGTTGGATGTATTCGCGTAAAGAAGGGATGTCGTTTAAGTCTTCCAGGGCCAATGTCATTGCCCCTTTGATGGCCTGCATAGGGTTATTGATCTCATGAGAAAGGCTGGCCGTTAAGCGGCCTACGGTGGCCAGGCGTTCAGTTTGAATCACCTGCTGGTGGAGGCGTTCCCGTTCATCTATAAGGGCGACGGTACGGGCATACAGATGGGCATTGCCAATGGCTACGGCAATCATTTCGACGGCGGTCGTTAGTAATTTTAGATCGTTGACATCAAAGTCATTGCCCAGTTTATTGATGAGGCTCAAAGCGCCAATGGAGATGCCATGGTAGATCATGGGAATGGCAATGATGTTACGTAGGTTAAGGTCAAATAGTTTGAAGAGGCGGTTATGGTCGTATGGTTCTGAGGGTGCGGGGTTGTTGCTGATCCGTGACTGGCCCTGGAGTACTGCTTCACCAATAAAGCAATCATCTGTCGAAAGGGTGATATTGGGTAGTCGTTCTACGCCATAGGTGGTCACAAGTTCAAGTTCATTGCTGTCATTGACGAGCCAAAGCATCCCTACTTCTACCTGGCATAGCCGGGTAGCCCAGCCCATGGCATGGTTGAGGCAGACCTGTAGGTCTAGCCCGGAAGCAAGTTGTTGGCTCATCTCGTAGAGGACATATTGTTGGCGGGCAAAATCACGCAGTTCTTTGACTAGTTGGGCATTGGTAATGGCGGAAGTAACCAGGCGGGCAATGCCTTCTAAGAGTATTTGTTGGGCGATGGAAAAGGGGTTTTGTGCCGGGGCGTAAACGGCCAATACGCCGATGAGATCATGGTGATAAAGGGGAACGGCGAGTAATTGATAGGCTCCGTTACCCGCTATAAGGTCATAAGAGGGGTCCAACGTCGCGGCCGCACTGCTGACATTCAGCGTTTTATTGTGTTTGGCAACCCAACCAATCAGCCCCGCTCCCACAGGCCGCTTCGCCACCGGATAATGAGTGAACGAGGTGGTCAATTCTGAGACCAACGACAGGGTCCGGTTTTCCGTGTCTAAAAGCCAGATTTCCCCTCTGGTGGTTTGCAAGATGGTAGCCACATGCTCCAACGTCAGGGCCAGGATGTTATTCAAGTCTAGTTGTTCGTTAATAATCTTCGCCACCAGAATCATGAAAGCAGTTTGGGTGGCATAAGATTGAACTTCATCGTGCAAGTCGGCGATTTCTAGCAAATAGGCTACAAATTTGCCCAGCAAGGTGAGGCGCGTTTCTTCTGGGGTTGTCAGCACAGGGGATTGTTCATACCCTATGGCTAACACACCCTTAAGTCGTTGGGCGGTGGCCAGAGGAATTAACAGGACGGGTTGAGGAGGGTTGCCCAGGTAGACGATCTGGTTATGCGGCAATATGGGGTTTTGGCTGAGATAGGCGGAAAGGGCATCATCGGGGGTTGCGGCCGCGGTTGGGGCGTCGTTTTGTCGGTTCCTTTGTTGATCACTCTCCAACCAAAGCGTAGCTTTGCGCCCCAGCATCGTTTCTACCAGAGGTGCCAGATTTTTATAGAGCCAGGACCAGGAAAGGACACCCTGATCCACTTGCTGAAGTGCCGTCAGGAAAAAAGTATCCTGGTTCATAACCGGCTGTACATAAGGTGACAACCGGTTTTTTACTTCCTGGGCAACAAATGGCCGAAAAATATAATCCGTAGCCCCTGCCGCCAACACAAGTTCACGCTGATGGGGGTGAGTCAGGATAGTTATAATAGGCAGATCTGCCGTCGTCTAGTTTTGCTTAAGAGAGTGACATTGTTCTGTCAGGTTGTTGTCATCTGCCGCTTCTAAAAGAATAAGAGCCGGTAACTCCGTTTTTGGACATAGATAATTGACCACCTGGGCTACTTTATCAATACATATCCAGCCAACAGTGGCAGGCAAAAAAGGTGCTAATTGTTGGGCGGTCTGCTGATGTTCGCCAACAAATAGTAATTGCGTCATGGAACCTCACCGAATAATTGATCGTTGTTAGCAAGTTGTCGGAGGGCAAATGCTTACTGTATGTCAAAGCAATACAACACCAGGAAAGTTGGTTCTTTGGGAATTCAGGGGGTTGACACCATATGTACAGGCTGGCCTTGTGCCTGTCCCGTGTGGGGCAACCACAAGGGTTGCCCGTACCCCACAAAATCCCCAAAGAACTTATTGGCTCTTTCGGAATTCGTGGGGTGCGGCTAGATGTAGGGGCTGGCCTTGTGCCTGCCCCGCCGAGGGCAACCACAAGGGTTGCCCCTACAGATGGTGTCAACCCCCTGAAATCCCAAAGACCCAACTTATTTTCTTCCTCTCAACCGAAATGAAACACACCCCTTAGCAATTTGCTATGGCCGGTCTCCTGACCGCGCCACCCAGGTTAGTTTTGGACGATTACTAAGCCGTTGCCTGAGCTTGTCGAAGGCAACACGAGGCTTCGACAAGCTCAGCCCTCGAGAGCATTAGGAGTTACCCTAAACTTATACAGGCCATATGCTTTATTGAAGTAGCGTTTGCTAAGGGCACCAAAACAGGTTTTGCCCCAATAGATTAGGTTAAGGAGAGAATTTTGACCAGTGACAAATGTAATGAAAACGAAACAATTCACTGGATGGGTGGCAATAATTCGGTGGGGGATGATGTGGGGGTAAGCGTTCAGTTATCCCGCCCCCAGGGGCGGGGAGTTTTTTAAGGCGGGCAAAATCGGGGGTAAAACCCCCGATTTTGCCCGCCGAGTGGGTTCCCCTGGTTAATCATTCAACAATTCACGAATTCACCCTTTACCAAATCGCCCTACAAATTTTCATTCCATTTAGTGAGCGCCCGCTCATGGGGAACTTGGTGCGGCCGCAGGCCCATGGGGAACTCCTACGATTTCCGGCGGGAAGGGGGAAACACCAAAAGTGCCGGTTATCGAGCGCGGCCGCGCTCGATAACCGGCACAGGAGAAAGTTCCCCGCCCTGGGGGGCGGGGTTAGGGGTGGGGGAAACCCTATTACCTGACTAAAAGGGCAAAGCCGTGTTTATTCGATAAGCGCGAATTTAATGGTGCAGGTTTGGGTTTGCGGTTCCCAGTCGCGCCCCAAAAGACGATGACGGGTTCCCAGGCGTTTGCGCATCGCGGCCGCGCCAATATTCATAGGCAAACAGGCAAAAGGCTGTACCCCTTCCGCTTCCAGCCAGCAGGTGGCCTCACGCAAGAAACAGTTTTGACAGGCCAGACTCACCCGCCCATCTTCTTGTACCTCTACTTGCCCTTCACTCATTGTCCCGACTTCATCACGTAAAACATGTACCAGGTTTAAGAGAATAGCTTCCGGGCTATCCCCTTCAATTTTCAGCCCGTTCTCTTTTTCCATGGTGGTCAGGATACGTTCACCAACAGAGTGCACCGTCGCAAAGGATGATTCGCCGAATAAATCCCACAAACCTTTGATCATGCCATACATGCCGATATTGAAGACTTTCAACAGACGTTCGCGTTTTTCTGCTTCCGTCGCCATGATAGATTCCTCCAGGGCGGTCATTGGTGTAGTGGGCTGGGGGTTATTGATAGAAAGCATTATTTTTAAGCCTCCGGTTATTCGATGGCTGGTCTAACTGACTGAAACATAATCCCATCATTAGACACATACACCAATAAACCAATAATTTCTGCTTGAGTTTCAGGGTTTCGCGGGCAACGATAGACCTCAAGATAATAATTTTGGGTAAGGGCTGGCCTTGTGCCCGCCCCGTCAAGGGCAATCACAGGGTTGCCCCTACAGCCAAAATCTTTTGGTTGTAACGACTAACTCCCTCAAGGGTTGAACTTGTCGAAGCCCGTTTGCCTTCCACAAACTCAGCCCTCGGGAGTTTTAGGGTTCGCTCAAAATTAAGTCAGGTGGCGCGGTCAGGAGACCGGGCACAGCAAACTCAAAAGTTATTTGCGGGCGAACCCTTAGTAATCGTCCAAGAATAAGTTCCGCGCAGACCTGACAGGTTTCCGAAAACCTGTCAGGTCTAAACCGGGAAGTTATTTTTAGATGTTCACTTAGTCGTTACTTTTGGTGCCATAATTTCCCAAGACCCTTCTGCTTTAGAGAATAGATCGCAGTTTACTGGCAATACTCCGGGTTTCGGCAAATGCCATTCCCAGGTTGACATTGGCACTGGTAAGGCCAATAAACAGCGTGTCGGAGTTAAGCGGATGGATGATGATATTGCCGTTATCCCCCTGAATGAGGGTCTGGTTGAAGTTACCTCGTTGGAGTTGTTGCACACTCCGTTTGCTCAACCCTTGTACCGCCGCGGCCGCGCCGCCCACCATCGTTTCATCCAGCCCTTTATAGGGCAGGTTGGCCGAATAGACCAACCCATCCACCCCTACCACTGCCACCCCTTCAATATCTGATGATTCACTGAGTAATTCGGTGAGCATATCTGCTAAAAGTTCACTCTTCTTTTTGGTAGCCATTTTTTTTGTTCCTTGTTGCTTTGAACAGGGACAAGTTGCCCCTCGTCCAGGCGACGTGCGCCTTCTAATAACAGACCAGGCCAGCTTTGCCGAATGGAGATGCGCGGGGGTTCAATCCCTGTCTCCAGGCTAAATTCGCCTTCAACCCAGGCCAATGTCTGGTAAACCACTTCCTCACCCTGATGCCCATTCGCGGCCGCGTGCACAATCTGCCCTTCTTTAAAATAAAGCTCGGCCTGTTGTCCTTGACTATTCAGCATCAGATGCGCCGTTTTCTGATCCTGACAATAACTCTGGATCAGATCGGCAACGGACATATCGTGTAAATTTCCGCGTAGTGCCATAAACAACTCCTACAAAAATGTAGGGCGATTTGGTAAAGGGTGTATTTCATTTCAGTTGAGAGGAAGAAAATAATGAATCGGTGAATTTGTGAATTGTTGAATGATTAACGGGGAAGGCGTCTACCGCTTCATTAACCATTCAATAATTCAACTGTTCAACAATTAATTATTCAACTCATTTGAAGCGCACCCTTTGGTAAATCGCCCAGTGGACGATTTAAAAAATCGTCCTACAGATTTTCATCCCTCTTGGTGCGCCGTAGGCCCATGGGGAACTCCTACGAAAATAAATTTGCGTGTTTGCGAGTAACAAGTAAGAACACCCACTCGCCCACTCGCCTACTCGCCTACTCGCCACTCGCCACTCGCTGTTTTCCTTCCACCTGGTGCACCCCACTCAGGGAAAGCAACCCTATCGTTATAGTTTCCACACCTGTTTTATCTCACCAATAGCTTTATTGGTCAGGCGGCGGTAACTCTGCTCCCGTCCGGGAACCAATACGGCCAGGATCATTTCATAACCATTGGCCGAAAAAGGGCGACAAATGAGCCGTTGGCCTTTGGCATCATTCAGCGTAATTTCATCCGTAGGGGCCAGGCCTAACTGTTGGTGGACCTGGATGGCGGTTTTCTGCACCAAAGCCACCACTGCCGATTGATATTCCGCCGTTTCTCCGGGGGCCGTCGCGGCCGCGATCAAAAACCCATGTTTATCCGCCAGTAACGACAAGAGAAACTGGCCGGTCGTATTCATTTCTGTTAAGAGATCGGCCAGCCGTGCCGAGCCGGATTTCGTATTCGTCATCGTTACAGTCACAGTTTTATTCCTCCCCAAAATTGAGCCAAGGGTTGGCTACGGCATGAGCGATGACCAGATTGTCATTCATAACACACCATTCACCCTTATCTTTCCATTGCCCACTGATCATTTTTTCCGCTTCTCTGGTTCACATCTCCCTCACAGAGCCGCCCCATTACTCGCCTGACCCATTTCCTGCTGTACCTGATGAATAACCGCTTTCGTAATGGCCTTAAGCGATTCCAAAACACCCTGACCTTTAATCGCGGCCGCGGCCATTACCGGCATCTGGTTCACGCGTAACAGGTTTTGCAACACCGCCATCGGCAACGCCCCCGGCAAATCCTGCTTATTAAACTGCACCACCAACGGAAAATGCGGCAAAGCAATCCCAAACGACGCCAGATGCTGTTCCATCTTCTCCCACGATTCCCGGTTCGCCCTCAATCGCGCCGGTAACGAGTCCGCCACAAAAACCACCCCATCCGCGCCGCGCAACACCACCCGGCGACTGGCCTCATAATACGCCTGCCCCGGAACCGTATACAGTTGAATCTGGGGCGTCAGCCCAGCAATCTTACCCAATTCCAATTGCAAAAAATCAAAATACAACGTTCGATCCTCATGTGTCTTCAGCGATACCAGATCACTGCGCCGCTTGGGGTCTACCGAACGATGAATCTGCTCCAGATTCGTCGTCTTGCCACTCAAGGCTGGGCCATAATAGACAATCTTCAAATTCAATTTACGTAACTGCCAATTGATATGCATTATTGTCACCCACCCCAGGGCTTAATACTTGCCCCACAATAACTTCCCCATTTGCGGTGGCCCTCGGCAAAGATCAGATATGGCGGCCACTATGGCCCTACCCCTGGCTACCAGGCAGAACCGTTTTGCTTACCCTTCTGCCTCCCACATCGCCTCCAACGCATCACCAAACAGATCCGCCAAGGATTCATCCCCCGTATCATCCACCGGCAACGGCCTAACAGGCAGATCTGACACTGGGACATCCATCTGTTCTGCCAGTTGCCGTACCGCCTGTTGCATCTGCAACCGCACCCATCCGAGGGGCACTTCATGGGCCACCTGCGCCAACACCACCAAATGATGTCCCGCTTCGGAAATAACGGTGTGACTGGTCTGACCCTCACGTAGTATCAACTGATAATCCTGATACTCCCCCGTCAGCCGGGCAATCTCCTGGCTGGCGGCCAGGTCTCCGGCCATCAACGAACTGAGGGCCACCAGATTAATATTCTCGTGATCCCCTTTCGCACAAATAATTTGCCCGGCCACATCGCTCAACAAGATAAACCGTGCAGGTAAACGGTTCAACAAATCAGCGATAATCTGCTGTAAAGCCTGCTCCTGTACCGGAAAAATAGCAATACCACTACGAAGCTGATAACCGGCACCAGAAGGAATTGTTTTTGTCATAGGAAGCTCCTGCGAAGATGTAGGGCGATTTGACAAACGCCCAGTGGACGATTTACCAAAGGATGTGTTTCATTTCGGTTGAGAGGAAGAAAATAATGAATCGGTGAATCGGTGAATTGGTGAATGATTAACGAGAGGAGCGTCTACCGCTTCATTAACAGTTCAACAGTTCAACAGTTCAACAATTAATTATTCAACTCATTTGAAACACACCCTTTACCAAATCGTCCTACAAGTTTTCATTCCTCTTGGTAAGTACCCACTCATGGGGAACTCCTGTGCAAATATGTTTGCAAGTATACGAGTCGCAAGTGAACGCCACTCGCCCACTCGGCCACTCGCCACTCGCGAAAAACAACCCCAGATGTAGACCAACCTTTCAGGCGGTTCACGTTCAGCTAAAACGGCAAACACCAATCAAACCAGATTGAAAATTGCTGTATCTACATCCGTTGATGGGCTATTCACCAAACAGGCGATCCAGTTCCAGATCAAACGCCTCATCTACCTTTTCATCCATAAACAGACCTGAGGGGGTAGCAAAATCTGTTTCACCCAATGTTTCGCGTAAGGCCAGAGCGGCCTGGTGAGCGTAATACCACACCGAGCCAATCCGACTGCTATAGGCCTGGCGATCCACAATCAAAGTAAGCAAAATTTGCTCACCGATGTTGATGGCATACAGGCACTCTCTTTTGCTTTCCCGATAAGCCAGGTGAATGGCATCCGGATCATCATCGAGCACCCGCCCCACTTCTTGCAGGGTGGCCATTCCACCCCCCAATAACGAAGCCATCTCCTCTGTATTTAGCCCGGTCAAATCTCCGGTCCGGGCGATAAGGCGGCCTCGGGCATCTGTCAGCACAATACAGCGTGCGCCAACATCTTCACGCAGGTGGGTGAGAGCGGCCAGAGCCTCACGGTAACGGTTGTCTGACAAAATCAGCAACCCTGGCTGGCTGACGGCCACATCCCCTACCGCTTCTTGTATCACCTGACGAAAGGCTGTAATTTCCAACGGTTTCGCCAGATAGCGATAGGCTTGTAACCGTTTAGCCTGAGATTCAAGGGTATTACTGCCATAGGCGGTCATCAAAATTACCCGTGTCTCTGGCCGAATTTTGCTCACTGCATCCAGGAGTTCCAGGCCATCCATGCCTGCCATCTTATAATCTGTCACTACCACATCAAAGGGTTGTCGGCGCAAGAGAGTAATGGCGGCCAGACCATCCGCAACTGTGGTTACCTGGTATTCCGGCCCTAGTTTCTGCAAACTATTTTTTAGGACCGTACGAATACTTTCTTCGTCATCAACAATAAGGATTCGTTTTTTGTTCATGGTTAACCAGGGTATGCGGCAATCAGTGAAGCAGAAAAGAGTGTTGGCTGATGCCAACATTGAATTCGACGAGACCAAAAAGGGTTACGGATTTCTCCTTTACCATATGGTGGATCATAGTCTGGTATTGGTGAGGATGGGGTTAGGGATGGTTAGGAAAGGTTGGGCGATTCGCGGCCGCAAACCCATTCTCCTACAATCCCCGGCAGGACGAAAAAACCCAACGGCGCGATTTGGGGGGCGAGGGAAAAATACCATAAGTGCCGGTTTTCCAGCGCACCGACGCGCTCGAAAACCGGCACTAAAAAAAATCCCCGCCCCTGGGGGCGAGGAACAATTTACGGCTCGGTTTGGCGAACAGACGCCCACCAAACCGAGCCGTTGAGTTTCTCCCCTTCCCTCTGGAAAAGGGACGAGGGAAGGGTCTTCCGTCCAGGCTTACCCAATCTGTTGCCGCCAACAAAATGTCACTTTATGACCGTGGTAAGTATAATTCTCCTTCCTTATCTCCATTCAACTCTTATTCCATCGGTGCGACGGCATAACCTGCATCCGCCCAGGCGGTGAAGCCACCCTTCAGGCTAAGGACATCCGTGTAACCATATGTCCAGAGAATCGTCATCGCCAGGGTAGAGCGGTGACCACTACCACAATAAATCACGATAGGCGCATTCAGGTCTTGGGGCCAATCAGCCTTCAATTCAATGAATTGTGCCAGGGGAATGGCGACAATATTTTCGGCCTCAATCACCCCTTTTTCAGCAATTTCTTCGGCGGTGCGCACATCAATGAGGATCAGGTCTGGGTTTTCGACCAGTTTGGTGTTCAAATCATCAGCGGAAATGCCACCGTATCCTTCGGGAATGGCCGCCAGCATGGTGTTGAAGGTTTCTACCAGGGCAGGATCGGGCGCGGCCGCGTTCAAGGGTTCCGCAACCGGCAATTCCGTACCCGTGACCACAGGATAACCTGCATCCACCCATCCCGTAAAACTATTCTCCTTCAGCGCCAGAACATTTTCCCAACCCAGCCCTTCCAAAGCCGCCACCGCGATGGTGCAACGCCAGCCACTGGCGCAGTAAGCCACAATGGGGGTATCAAAGCTGGGCAATAAATCCAGGTGCGCCGCCACTTCGCGAATAGGAATATGGACTGCGCCTTCAAGCCAACCATTTTCGAGCAATTCTTCCGGTTGACGAACATCCAGCAAGAAAGGCGCATTTTCTTCCACAATCAACACATTCAGAGCTTCAATGCCAATAGCATTATAAGCTTCCATTCCGGTCAGGAAAGTGGTGAAAACCGTATCCAGATCCGGAGCGGGCGGCACGCCACCAACGGTCGTATAACCCGCCTTCAGCCATTCGGTGTACCCACCCTTCATGCTCAAAACATCGGTATAACCATACGCCCAGAGCATTGTCATAGCTATCGTGGAACGGTGGCCGCTACCACAATAAACAACAATGGGGGCATCCAGATCAGTGGGCCATTCAGCCTGCCGCTCAACAATTTCCTTAATGGGAATAAAGAGAACATTGGGAGCATCAATATACCCATTCGTTTCCACTTCTTCCGCTGTGCGCACGTCAATCAGAATCAACTCCGGGTTTTCGGCGATTTTCAGGTTAAGATCATCAACGGAAATACCACCATACCCCTCAGGAATAGCAGTGAAAACGGTATCCCAATAAGAAACCGCCGCCGGATCCGGGGTTGCGGCATCCATCTCCACCGGGGCAGGCAGTTCCCCAGTTTCCACCGCGTAACCAGCTTCCACCCAACCGGTGAAGCTATTTTCCTTCAGCCCCATCACGTTTTCCCAGCCCAACGATTCCAGGCCGGTCAGGGCGATAGTACAACGCCAACCACTGCCGCAATAACTAACAATCGTCGTATCAAAACTTGGCAGGAGGTTGACATTGTCTGCCAACTCCCGAATCGGAATGTGGACGGCACCGGGTATCCAACCTTTTTCTTCCAATTCCGATGCTTCACGTACATCCAAAATAAACGGTGCAGGGTCTTCGACCAGCATGGCGTTGAACGCTTCCAGTCCAATAGCGTTGTAGCCTTCCATATCAGACAGGAAAACCTCGAAAGAGGCGTCCAGCTCTTCACTGGTAAATTCATCAACAACGGGTTCCGCTGTGGGTTCCACCACCTCCGGTACTGCTGTAGGTTCAACTTCCTCCACGTCGGCAACGTCCTCGACTTCCTCGACTTCCTCAACGACGGCGGTAGGTTCTTCAACCACAGGGTCATTGTTTGCGGTGCCCGTCTGGCTACAGGCGGCCAACATCAGGCTAAATATAACGAGCAAAAGGAGTAAATAGGAACGGGGTTTCATTTTCTTCACCTCAAAAAACTTGCATCTTGTCAGACAAAATGCGCATCTGTTTTGGCGATGGTGTCAGTTATAGTTGTCAAGAATAAGATTTTGTTTGTAGTGACCGCTTTAGCGGGCTAGCGTCAGCCCGCTAAAGCGGTCACTACGAACTAGAACTCCAAATGATTTTCTGAACATCTATAGTAAACCGGCACCATCTAAATTTAAGGAGTTGTCTCCAAAGTAACAGTGGTAGTCATCGTGTTGGTAATGGCCATCGTACTGCTGATCGTGTTAGTGATGATGAGTGGTGGGATGATGTCCACAATCACCGCCAAATTGGCTTCGACTTCTTCAGGTTTCACTTTATCAATCGTCAAGAACAGATCAGCATTACCGTGGCAGGCATTACACGTTTCTGCCTGCGGGGTAATCCGTTGAATGTTATGCGGTGTCGTGTATTTCCACGTCGGCAAGGCATTAAAGAAAGTCAGCAGGTCGGCACCGTAAAAGCTAAAGCTTTCTGGGGATACGGGGATATGCCGGACTGGGACATATTGGTAGGGGCGGTCATAACTACGGATAGGGTTCAGGCCAATATAAAAGCCCTGGTAACTGGCATCGGTGGCGAAGTACGGGTTGCCCGTTGTTTCGCTGAGGGCGACATGGCAGTTATCACAATTTGTATAGGCAATAGAATGACACACCTGGCAAGACAGATCACCGCCGTGGGCCTGGTGCATTTCATACCCATCCTGGCCGAGAGCCGCTGAAACGTGGCATGTCTCACAGCGGGGCTGTTGCACACCCGCATAACGATGATCGGCGGGGGGAACCGCGGCCGCGTCCGGGCTGGTGTGGCAGGTTTGACATTCCGCCGGTTGACCATGCATCTCGTGGCCGCTATGACAATCCACACAGTTCATCCGCCCCATACGCAGGTGAACATCGGCCATTAAACCCTCATGTTTACCCAGATATTCATTGCCCACCCGGCTCCCATGACAGGCGGTACAGTTCCGCGTCATCGAAGGTGTTTCATTAAACATGTGCCCATCAATAAATCCACCCCCCACCAGGGCGGGCTGACTCACATGACATTCGCCACAGGTTGCATGGCAACTATCACAATGGTTGCCAAACATTTCGCTGATGGCATCGTGCGCGGCCGCGTCCGTCATGTCATATCGTGGTTCCAGCACCGTCCAATAACCCGCCAGATTATTGTGCAAACTATATTGATTCATCTCCACCACATCGGGATGGCACTCCCCACACGCCGCTTCCGGGTCATCACTGGGGTTGGCAATTAAACCGGTGTGCGCTGTCTCCTTATCCGGGGATTGCACCCCATCATGACAATCAATACAGGCAATTTGCCCATGAACCGTCTCGGGGTAACTTTCCCCATTCACCAAAACCTTCGCCCATGCCTCCAACGGAGGCACCTCTCCGCCTCAACCCTCTCCCGAGCTTTCACTTTCTACCACGACCTCCGGGGCGGCCGTGTCAATCAGGCGCTGTTTGTCTAGATGACAGGTCAGGCACTCATCCACAGGTAACGGTTCGGGCGTCGTCACGGCCACCAATAACATATCATCTGACTCAGTTTGTGTATCTGTGACCAGGGTTGTGTCATCCTCTATAACCGGGGCCAGAATATCGCCTGAGGTATCCACCGCCACGGGCGTATTGCAAGCCACCAGCACCAATATCAAGACCACACTTATCCATAACATGCCTGTTTTTCGGGCTAACCGGATCATTGTCATCTTCCTTCGTGAAAAATTTCACTAAAAGTATAGACAAATCCATAGTAAGATCAATGCACATCACAGGTTTTGCTTATAGGTTTTGCCTATAAAAGAGCATAGGTAAAACCTATAGCCAAAACTATCCACCCTGTTGTCTTTGCTATTCCGTTTGTTAAAATATTCACAAAGGGTTTGTTCTTTAACGGACACCTACCTGATCACGATGACATTCAGGGGCGTGGTTAAAAAGTCGGCAAACGATACTTACCATTTTGTAGGGCGATTTTATTGTTCATTAAATTTTTAATCGGGTAACGCATTCATTGACCCCATCCCCTGGGGCATTTTTCGGGGCGAATGCCCCGAAAAATGCCCCTTAGAAAAGTTCCCCGCCCCTGGGGGCGGGGTTAGAGGTGGGGGGGGATTCCATTACCTGATTAATTTTTTAAACGACAATAAAATCGCCCTACAAATCTGTAAAGCTGACCTGAACCATGCCCATCCAGGTAATTTTGAACGCCCTTGAAGGATGGATGGGATGTTAGACACCCACCAACTCAATGTTTTTTTGATCGCCGCAGAAACACGCAACTTCACGGAGGCGGCCCAAAAGTTGCATATGAGCCAGCCCAGTGTCAGCCAGCATATCCAATCATTGGAGCAACAGTTCGGGCTGACACTTTTTAATCGGGCGGGGCGGCATTTGGAATTAACCGATGCCGGAATCGCCCTGGTGCCCCTGGCGCGTGAGATGGTAGGGCGTTCGGTGCAGATCAAAGAAACGATGGAATCGTTAAAAGGGGATGTCTATGGGCATATGCTTGTCGGTTGCAGTACGACTCCTGGCAAATATGTCCTGCCTCAATTGTTAGCCGAATATCACCGCCACTACCCTCGCGTCCGTGTAACCTGCCAGGTAGCCCCGCAAAAAACGACATTACAAATGCTCTGCGATGGCGAAGTGCATTTTGCCCTTGCCAGCGACTATCTGATCACCTGCAAAGATGTGGAATTCCGTCAATTCATGACCGACCCCGTTGTTTTGATATGCCCATTAGACCACCCCTGGGCCACGCGGCCGCATATCGAGCCAGAAGAATTGCGGGAAGCAGATTTTATTGTACGAGAAGAAAACTCCGGGACACGTAACGCCGTGCGCACCGCCCTGGGAAGCCACGGCATTGCCGAAGATGAATTAAACGTCTTGCTCACCCTGGGCAGTTCGGAAGCCATTGCCATCGCCATCCAGGAAGGCATTGGCGTCGGGTTTGTTTCCAGCATGGTATACACCCGCCTGGTGGAAAATCGCGTGGCGACTGTGCCCATCCGGGGAATAAACATTGAACGCAAAATTTATTTTGGCCGCAACATACGTATACCGGCCAGTGCCGCTCAGGCGGCTTTTTGGGGGTATCTAGACACACAGAATATTTTTCTGCCCGATGAATCCCCGTTACAAACCATCTTTGAACTTGTTTGATGGAAATAGCGCAATGAAAAAAATCCTCGCCTCTTCCGGCTTAATCGCCTTTTTGATCCTATCGCTGGGATTTGTCTGGGGATGGAACCCCGCCTCTGTGCAGGCGGCCCCCCCCCACCAGGAAGCTACTCCTGTACCAGAGGATCCTCATGAGGGTCAAAAAGGGAAAGATTGCCAGGAATGCCACCTTGATATTGCCAACAACTGGTCAGCCAGTCCTCATGCCCACGCCTTTGATGATCCTACCTTCCAAGAGCGCTGGACGGGTTTAGGGCAAAAGGGTGAATGCCTGGCCTGCCATACCACCAATTATCAGCACGCGACCGGCGAATATGAAACCGAAGGGGTAACGTGTGAAGCCTGCCATGACCAGGTAGACGCAGAACATCCCCCGGCCATCGTCGCCATCCAGGCAGACACAGATTATTGCGGTTCCTGCCACACGACGACCCTGGGGGAGTGGCGGCTGACGGGACATGCCAGTGAAGACATTGGCTGTATGGATTGTCACGATCCCCATAGTCAGGGGGCACTTTTTGAGGTAGCTGATGAGATGTGCATAAACTGCCACGAAGACACAATGGGTGATTATCTGGAAGATTTGCACATCGAAAAAGGGATAGGCTGTGTGGACTGCCACGCGTTGGTCATTCCACCTGAGGAAATACCCGAAGATGGGCTTGTCCCCACCGGCCACGCATTTACGATCACCCCGGCCACTTGCATTGCCTGTCATACCGATACGCTACATGCGGGATTTTCTCTGCCTGGTTATGAAAATGGGGCCAAAGCGGCCGCGAACGAAACCCCCGCTGATACAACCATCGAACCAACCCCAGTAGCCGCCAGTGAGTCTCCTGCCGAGCCAACGGGGAGCACACCCGAACAGCAGGTTCAAGCTCTGGAAGCCGCCCTCGCCAACCGCAATGTGACGATGATTTTTCAAGGGGGCGTGGTCGGATTAATTTTGGGGGGAACAACGGCCTGGTTTGTCGCCAACAACCTTCGTAGTGCCCGTCGGGAGAATGAACATGAGTCAGTTACAAACTAAAACAACGCTCCTGACGCGGCGCGATCTGCTCAAGATTATGGGAGCAACCAGCGTCAGTGTGTTATTTACCCAACTCTTTTCTTCTGGCCCACTCTCCGCCGATGCGGTTCAGGGCTTACATCGTGAGTCGGATGCCAGTGCCATGCATGAATGGCATATGGTTATTGACCTGGAAAAGTGTATTGGCTGTCAGTATTGCCTGTGGGCCTGCCAGGCAACCAACGATGTAACAGATGAGGCAATGCGCTGGAACGTTGGTTTCCCCGAACGCACGGAAGGGGGAACTGATTTTTTTATGACCCGCCCTTGCCTTCATTGTCAGGAAGCTCCCTGTGTGCGGGTATGCCCGGTTGGGGCCACCTGGATCCGTGAAGATGGTATCGTGGCGATGGATTATGATCGTTGTATTGGCTGTCGGTATTGTGAAGTGGCCTGTCCTTATGATGTACGCCGCTTTAATTGGGGCGCGTCAGAAGCAGAAAATGTTTATCAGCCCCTCTGGGGTGAGGCTGAGGTAGAACCCCGCCCACGGGGGGTTGTAGAAAAATGCACCTTTTGCAGTCACCGGATTGATCGCGGTTTGGCGCAGGGTCTCATGCCCGGCGTGCATCCCCAAGCGACACCGGCTTGTGTGAATGTTTGCCCGGTGGGGGCGCGTGTGTTTGGCGATATTAACGATGCCGAAAGTCCGGTTGCCCAATATCTGGCCCAACATGATACGTTCCGCCTGCGTGAAGATCTCGGCACAGAACCGAAAGTTCATTATGTGCGCCCGGAGAAACAAAGCTGATATGGCACCTTCAATACCCCCCCGTCGCCAAATGGTTCCCTTGTTGTACCTTTGGGTCATTTTATTGCTTGTGCTCATTGCCATCGGAGCCGTCGGCGTGTATCAAACGCTGTGGTATGGCCTCGAAGTCACTAACCTGACGGATCGTGTGCCCTGGGGGTTGTGGATCACCCATGATTTGTCGGCCATCGCCTTGGGGGCGGGTGCCTTCACGTTTTCAGCGGTGGTGTACCTGTTTCGTCTAAAGCGTTTTGAACCGCTGGCTCGGGCGGCGGTGTTTGTGGGGTTTTTGGGGTATACCTCGGCTATGCTGGCTCTGGCTATGGATATTGGCCGCCCTGACCGATTCTGGCATCCTCTGGTTTATTGGAATGTGCATTCCGTGTTGTGGGAGATTACCTGGTGTGTGGTGCTGTATTCCACTGTTTTAATCATCGAGTTTTTGCCCATTTTGTTTGAGAGTCGGTTTTTTATCCGCTGGCCCCGATTACGCCAATTGGGGCACACCTTGCATAAGTTGACCCCGGTAATGGCGGCGATTGGTATGGGGTTATCTCTGTTACACCAATCGTCGTTAGGGGCAACGTATGGGGTGTTGTCCAGCCGCTCTATCTGGTTTAAACCTTCTCTGCCGGTGATGTTTATTTTGTCAGCGATTGCGGGGGGGGTGTCGCTCACCCTTCTGGTGACTTTGGTAACGGAAAGACTCAAACGACAGGAGTTGATCAGTCGCTCCCTTTATCGTGATGTGGCCCGTTTCATCGCTTTTGTGCTGTTGGCTTATCTGTATCTGAAGTTGTGGGATTGGGCGGCAACTTCGTATTACAGTCACCCTTCGGGTACGGCTGACGTTTTGCAACGGCTGGAGTTGACGACACCCTTTAATCAATCGTTTTGGCTGTTGGAAGTGTTATTGGGTATTGTGGTTCCGGTGTTTATCTTGTTGTCGAAAAATCTGAAAGCGCGGGACCGTTATGTGTGGGTGGCTCTGGTTCTGGTGATTATAGGGGTGGTGGTCAATCGGTGGAATGTAACGTTGTCGGGGTTGGTCGCGCCACCGCAATGGTCTCCGGGGGTATTGGGGAATGTGGTCGCGGCCGCGTACCTGCCTTCCTGGGTCGAGATTGCCGTTTCGTTGGGTGTGTTGGGGTATGGATTACTGGGGTTTACTCTGGGGTTTAAGTACCTGCCCATCTACCTGACCCCCCACAACAACCCCACTGATTAATGGCGGATAGCACTTTTAGGATTTGCTCGCAAATAACTTTTGCGTTTGCTGTGGCGGGTCTCCTGACCGCACCACCTAACTTATTTTTAGACGCTCGCTAAGGATTAAGGCTATTTCGCGGCCGCGAGCAACCCCCGAGCCGCCTCACCAATCGCTTCCCCCAGTGTGGGATAAGGGAAGACCGCATCCTGTAGTGCTTGAATGGGCAGACCTGCTTTCATCGCCAGTACCAACACGGCTATTAATTCCCCCGCTCTATCGGCCAGGATGTGTCCACCCAGAAGAAGGTCATCTTCACCCACAAGTAATTTAATGAGACCAACCTCTTGCCGCATGATAATCGCCCGGCTAGAACGCTCCAGCCCATGCCGGGCTACGCGGTAGGGAATACCTGCTTGCTGTAATTGCGCTTCCGTTTGCCCCACGTGGGCCAGCGCCGGATCGGTGTAGCTTACCCAGGGAATGGGACCAGGGGCAAAGGGTTTGGGCGCGGCCGCGAATACGTTTTGGGCAATATGCTCTCCCTGCCGCCAGGCAACATGCGTAAACGGATAATCCGTAACCACATCACCCGCCGCCCAAATATGGGGTACGCTCGTCCGCAACATTTCATTCACCTTAATATGATCCTCTTCTATCTCCACCCCTGCCGCTTCTAAATTAAGCCCCTCAATAGCCGGATGGCGTCCAGTCGCTACCAAGATTTCATCCACCAAAATCTCTTTTTCGTATTCATTCTCATATTGCAAAACAAGTTGTCTGGCTTCCTTATGCCGTTTTGTCCGCACTACCTGAGTATTGGTTTCCACAGAAATACCCTCTTCCCTTAAGGAATGGGCCAGCATATCGGTCAACTCTGGTTCATCCTGAGGCAAAATGTGCATTTCGCTCTCAATAAGATGCACCGCCACACCAAAACGATGCATCATCTGGGCAAATTCGACCCCCACCGAGCCACCCCCCACAACAGCCAATCGGCCAGGAAGCGACGCCTGATAGAGAAGTTTTTTATTGGTCACAAACCCAGTTTCGGCCAGACCAGGAATCGCCGGAATCGTTGGTTCACTTCCGGTGGCGATGACAATTTGTTCCGCCGCTAATGTTTCATCATTGACAATCACTTCATGCGGGGAAGCGAACGACGCTTCACCCCAGAATAAGGCAATTTCGGCTTCTTCCATCATTGTTTGGGCTTCCTCTTTGGTGTAACCACGGACAGTGTGAATAACATCTTTCATATGGGTTTGCAGTTTATTCCAGTCGGCGGGGTTGGCAGAGAGACCAAGGCCATAACATTCACCATGTTGGGCCTGGTACAGCAGTTGGGCACTATAAAGCAATGCTTTGGTCGGGTCACAACCATAGTTCAGGCAAGTTCCCCCTAAAGTGTCTCGTTCAATCAAAGCTACCCGATACCCCAAACGGTTCGCGGTGTCAGCACATTTACTTCCTGCCGCCCCCCCGCCAATAATTAAAATATCAAACTGTTTCATAGCGGCATATCCTTTAAATGCTAAATAATCGTTCGGAAATAAGATAGGTGGCTCGGTCAGGAGACCGGCCACAGCAAACTGCTAAGTTAAAAACGAACGATTACTAAGGATTAACGATTAAATAACGGGTCTTGGGGAATTCAGGGAGTTGACCCTATATGTATAGGGTGATTCGTTTCAGCCAATAGGGCAACTCATCCCCATTCTGCCCTAAAGGAGCTATAGACCTTATGGGGTAATACCCTACCATGTGGTGTGGAAAGGCTGTATTTTTAGGGGCTGTATAGTCACAAGCGGTAAACAAAACTGCGATGTTTTCGGGAAAAGGGTATACTTGGTTTCATTGTCACGCTGGTGCCTCAGACGTGTTAGCTTAGTAATCGTTCGTTTTTAACTTAGCAGTTTGCTGTGGCCGGTCTCCTGACCGTGCACTCAACTTAATTTTGAGCGCACCCTTAGTAATCGTCCAAAAATAAGTTCCGCACAGACCTGACAGGTTTTCGGAAACCTGTCAGGTCTAAATCGGGAAGTTATTTTTAGATGTTCACTTAGTACTGGAGTTTAGAGCGAGAGGGGAGAGCGAGAGGAAATTACTCGGGAAAACCCTCTAGCTTTGGCTCTGAACTCTAAACTCAAGTTAGTAATTACGGCGTGGTTCAAAAGTCGGCAACCGGTGCTTAACACTTTGTAGGGCGATTTGGTAAATCGCCCACGAGACGATTTACCAAATCGTCCTACAAATTTGTAAAGCTGACCTGAACCATGCCGTAATTACCATAAACTTATCGGGTCTTCGGGATTTCGTAGGGTACGGGCAACCCTCGTGGTTGCCCCGTGTGGGGCAACCACAAGGCCAGCCCGTACATATAGGGTCAACCCCGTGAATTCCCAAGAGTCAACTTATCCTTGGCCATGAACGAAGAACAAAACGCTTTGCTCCCTACCGAACAGCGGCACATCGTTTTTTATGATGACGAATTGACGGCCGTAATCGTCGCCAGCGAACGAGGCCAGACAGTCTACATTCCCATTCGCCCCCTCTGTGAGCGATTGGGTGTTGATTGGTCCGCCCAAAGACAGCGCATCAATCGCGATCCGGTGCTGTCAGAAAGTTTGATGTCTGTGGTTGTTACAACCACAGACATGGATGCCCAAAGTAAACGTCCACGCACCAGCATTATGTCTTGCCTGCCATTGAATTATCTGAACGGCTGGCTTTTTGGCATTAATGCCAACCGGGTAAATCCCGATTTGCGGGATAAATTGATTCGCTACCAACGAGAATGTCATGAAATTTTAGCGGCCGCGTTCCTACCTTCGGCTCCCCTCACCGAAACCTATGCCACCAACATGGCGATGCAATCGTTACAACAGGTCAAAGAAATGGCCACAGCCATCATCAAACTGGCCGATGAGCAGATGACCCTGACCACCCGGATAGACAAAGCGGCGGTGATTGTGGGGGAACATGGGCGGCGGCTTACCTCATTGGAACAACAATTGGCTCCCCGGCAAGCCATCACCGAAGAACAAGCGGCCGATATTGCCGAAAAGGTCAAAGCATTGGCTTTGCAACTGACGGAAAACGATGGCTCGAAAAACCATTTTCAGGGCATCTTTGCCGAGTTATACCGCCGTTTTCGGGTTTCTAGTTACAAAAGCATCCGGCAGGCGCAATATCACCTGGTATTAGATTTTTTGGATGAATGGGCCGACGCGGCCGCGAAAAGCCGCACCTCTCAGCCCTAACCTGCTTTTGTTCATTAAATTTTTAATCGGGTAACGCATTCATTGACCCCATCCCCCCTGCCCATTCCCGAGGGAAGGGGGGAATTCCAATGGGGCATTTTCCGGGGCGAATGCCCCGGAAAATGCCCCTTAGAAAAGTTCCCCGCCCCCGGGGCAGGGTTAGGGGTGGGGGAAACCCTATTACCTGACTGTTTTTTAAACCAACAAAGGGGGAGAAACCCAACGGCGCGGTTTGGCGGGCGTCTGCCCGCCAAACCGCGCCAGAAAAAATTCCCCGCCCCCGGGGCGGGGTTAGGGGTGAGGGTATGCCCGACGCGGCGATAAAGTAACAGGGTGAAAAAAATCGCAGATTGTGCCCGTTGCCGGGATAGCTCTCAACCGCAGATCTATAACTCGCTCACTTTCTGCTGACTGGTGGTGTAACGACTTTGCAAAAAACTCACCAGAATAGTGGCACTGAAGACAATAATGCCATAGAGAAAAAAGAGGCCGCGGCCGCGTAAACTCTCCAACAACGCCCCCCCCATAAAACCGCCTACCGCGGCCCCAATACCACCCACCATCACCCCAAAAAGCCCCTGCGCCGTCGTGCGTAAACTGGCAGGTGCATGCTCATCCGCATATGCTACCCCTGCCATCCACATCGCCGGAAAGGTCAATCCATTAAATAATTGCAAAATCAAGATATGATTGGCCGAATGAGACAAAGCAAATAACATAAGACGCAACCCCGTGATCAACATGGCCAACCGGAGCAATCCATAAGGTTTGAACCGCCGGAGCAGATAATAGCCAAAAAACAGTACCGGGATTTCGGAGAACGTGCCAAAAGTCAACACCAACCCCATCGTAGCTTCATTGGCCCGTAACTCCTGCAAATATGGGAAAAGGTAGTTATTCGTGGCCGACATCGCCACCCCCCCCATAAAGGCCAGGGCCAGAAAAAAATACCATTGCCAGTTTACCAACAGGGCACGAAACCCCGCCCTGGCCGATTCACCCACCGGGGAGTGACCATGCACCAGCTTTTGACTAACCACCAACGCCAAAAGTAAAAGGACAGCCCCACCCCAAAAGCTCACCCTCAGCCCAAAATTTTGCACCAAAAAACCGGCCAAAGGCGCAAGCAGGCCAAACCCAATTGTCCCCCCTACCCGAACCTGACCATACAACTCTTTTTTATCTGCCAGCATGAACATCGTAGCACTATCGGCAAAAGAGGTGAGAGGCGCATAAAAGATGCTAAAAAGCAACGCCAGCAACAACACCGGCAAGAAACTAGTTGCCAGAGACAGGCCTACCAGGGCCAACGCTCCCCCCAAAATAATAAAACCCATCACCAGCCGATGTCGTCTCATCGTATCCGCCCACCCTGTCCAGAGAGGGGTGGTGAGTAAGGTAATAAGGGGGGTTAACCCTACCAATAAACCAATTTGGGGGCCAGTAAAATCAAGTTCCTGATAATAGAGCACCAGGAAAGGAGCAGTAAAAGCCAGGGTGGCAAAGATCAAAAAGCTGAAAGTGAACGGCCAGATTGTTATCATTCTAATCTCATGATGGTAACTTATGGTTGTTAAACAACACATGTAAATCTTCAGTCCCTCTAGAGAAGTTGAACTTTTTGCCCGACTAAACAACGTATTACCAGAGAAAAGTTCAACTTCTTGACGGTGAATGGGAACACAACATATTGTTTAACCCTATGGGGGCAATAATGTGTGATAAAGTTGGCTGAGCCTGTCGAAATCAACGGCCTGCGATAAGCTCAGGCTTCGTTTGCCCAAAATATTGAGAAGACACCTATGGGGCATAATTGAGATAATACCTTTTGTTGTTGGAGGAGAAAAATGCGCCACAAAACGTATGGCAGTCAAAGTATGGTCACCCCTTTGCAGACGGTTTTAATGCGGCCGCCGGATCATTCATTTGGTCAGGCAGATCCACAAAAATGGCATTACACGGGCCAACCCGATCTGGTCGTGGCCCAACAAGAACACGCCGCTTTGGTTCAAATTGTGCGCCAGGGGGGGGCCGAAGTGATTTATCACGACATCCCCCTACCCGACCATGCCGATGCCCTGTTCGTCCACGATCCGGCTCTAATGACGGATCAGGGAGCGATTATTTTGCAGATGGGCAAAACATTGCGGCAAGGGGAAGAAGCGGCTCAAGCGGCCGCGTTCAAAAAATTAGGCATCCCCATCCATTACACCTTACATGGCACAGCCCGCGCCGAAGCAGGTGATTTGCTCTGGGTGGATGAGCAGACGCTCGCAGTTGGGTTGGGTTTCCGCACCAACAAAGAGGGCTTGCACCAGTTGCAAGAGGCGTTGCCAGATGTACAGGTGATACCCGTACACCTGCCTTATTACACTGGCCCAGAGGCGTGTTTACACCTGATGTCGTTCATCAGTCTGGTAGATCATGATCTAGCCGTAGTGTATTTACCGTTAATACCCGTGCCCTTTTACCACTATTTGCAGGAGCGCGGGATGCGCTGGGTAGAAGTGCCCGCATCAGAGTTCATGACAATGGGGCCGAATGTATTAGCCTTAGCACCAGGTCAATGTGTGATGCTAGAGAATAACCCCATTACACAACATCGTCTAGAAGAAGCCGGTTGCCAGGTATTTACCTACAAAGGGAATGAAATTTCACTCAAAGCCGAAGGAGGCGCAACCTGCCTGACACGGCCTATTCTGCGCTTATAAGGGTTATAGAATGTGGGCACAACCCCAGCCCGGCAAACAAGAAAACACACACCAATCTGGGCCGTTTTTCGTGGGCGTTTGCCCACGAAAAACGGCCCCTAAACAATTCCCCGCCCCTGGGGGCGGGGTTAGGGGTGGGGGAACACCCAAATATACAAAAATCAATTGGGGCCGTTTTTTACCATTCAGAATGTGGGCACAACCCCAGCCCAGCAAACAAGAAAACACACACCAATCTGGGCCGTTTTTCGTGGGCGTTTGCCCACGAAAAACGGCCCCTAAACAATTCCCCGCCCCTGGGGGCGGGGTTAGGGGTGGGGGAACACCCAAATATATAATCACCCTGATATAGAGTATTGCCTTGTCCTACTGATAGGCATAAAATGATAGAAAAGACGACCCGACAGGTGCCCAATTTTTGTAAATGAGACAACATGCCTCCGGCATGTTTTTTTTTTGGACAACGTGCCGGACGCCAAAAAATATTAAGAGGTATCTAACATGATTCAAGATTGGTTGGGCATGTGGCGGAGAGAATTCGCCGGTTACAACAAAACAACATTACAAAAAGATTTATTGGCAGGCGTAACAGTGGCGGCAGTAGCCCTCCCCCTGGCCCTGGCCTTTGGCGTAGCATCAGGTGCAGACGCGGCCGCGGGGCTGGTAACAGCCGTCATCTCTGGCGTCATCATCGGACTACTCGGGGGCGGGCCTTACCAAATCTCCGGTCCCACCGGAGCCATGTCAGCCGTACTGATCGTCCTCGTCAGCCGCTACGGCCTGGAGGGCATGTGGCTCGCTTCCCTCATAGCCGCCATTATGCTCATCCTCCTGGGCCTTTTTCGTTTAGGCCGCGTCGTCGCCCTCATCCCTGGTCCCGTTATCTCCGGCTTTACCAGCGGCATCGCCATCATTATCGCCCTGGGACAACTCGACAACTTCCTCGGTATCAAAACCCCCGCCGCCGAAAGTGTCATCGCCAAAATGCGTTATTACCTCGAAAACGGCATCACCCCCAACCCCCAGGCCATAATCCTGGCAGTTTTAGTAATGGCAACAATGATCCTCTGGCCCCGGTTTAAATTCGGACAACGGGTGCCTGGCTCCCTCGTCGGTATCATCCTGGCTACCCTGGTGGTTGTCATAACCCAGTGGGAAGTACCCGTCATCGGCACCATTCCCCGCACCATTTTGTTAGAGAATCGGCTCAGTCTCAGCCACATTCCCTGGGCCAATCTGAGCGATTTAATTGTACCCGCCATGTCCATCGCCGCTCTGGGGGCCATTGAAAGCCTCTTATGTGGTGCTGTAGCCGGGAATATGACCGGCGTCCGCCTCAACAACAACATAGAACTGATTGCTCAGGGTGTAGGCAATTTAATAATTCCCCTATTAGGAGGTGTGCCAGCAACAGCCGCCATCGCTCGTACCAGTGTTAACATCAAAAGCGGCGGCGTAACCCGTCTGGTTCCGATTCTCCATGGTGTTGTCTTATTACTGGCGGCCCTTTTATTGGCTGGCATCATCGGTCAGGTACCACTGGCGGCATTAGCTGGGGTACTACTTGTAACAGCCTGGCGCATGAACGAATGGCAAACCGTACAGTTTTTCTTCAGCCACCGCCTGAAACATGCCATCATCGCCTTCCTGATTACCCTAATCGCCACCGTCGTATTAGATCTAACCCAGGCTATTTTGATCGGTTTTGGCATAAGCACCTTGATTTTTATGGCACAGATGAGCGAACTACAAATAGCCCGCCGACCGGTTGAAGTAGAACGCTTAACCGATGTCGGTCAGCCATTTTTCGATCCCGGTAACAATGTCGCCGTCTATTATCTGAGTGGGCCACTCTTTTTTGCCGCGGCCCGTCGCCTGCTGGAGTTTGTAGAAAGCCATGATGGGCCAGAAGCCACCCTGATTTTATCCATTCGCGGTGTCCCTCTCATAGATGCCACTGGTGTAGAAGTGATCCGGGAGCTACTCCACCGGCAACGACACGCAGGCGGCGACATCATCCTCACATCTATGGATGACCGTGTACGTATTCTCTTGGAACGTACCGGTTTGCTGGATGAGGTAGGTGTCGATCACGTCTTTTGGAGCGCAGACAAAGCCATTACTTCATTGGGAGTAACCGCCGCCATGGCCGAAAAAGAGTCCGCAACCGCCGGGGCGACTCCCTCTGTGATACAAACCTTGATGATTGCTCCCTTTGCCGAGAAAATGGAAAAAGCCGCCACACCACATTATCAAGATCCTCTCGATCAACCCGTGCATGAGGTCATGCGCTCTGATGTAGCTACGGTTTCCGCAGACACACCCATGGCGGAGATTATGACCCTGCTTTTACAAAAGGGGTACCGTAGCCTGCCAGTGGTAGCTGAAAATGGTCGCCCCCTTGGCATCATTACCGACGGTGACTTATTGCACCGGGCTGGCCTCAGTATACGCCTCGATAGACCGTCAGCCATGTCGGCAACTGAGTGGCAACAGCAATTAGCCGACTTACTCAAACAAAAGGCGACCGCCGCCAACTTAATGACGGCTCCCGTCATCACCATTCAATCTACGGCTCCACTCCATCAGGCCATCCAAACGATGACCACAAAACACCTTAAACGGCTACCAGTTGTAACAGAAAATGGCCGTCTCGTCGGTTGGGTGAGCCGGGTAGACATCCTGCGCACTTTAGAGCACCACCATCACCCGATCACCAAAGCAATGCCAGAAACAACCCATACCGGCGCTACTATCGCCGACCTGATGTATCAGGATACCCCTACCGTAACCCCACAGGCATCCTTAGAAGAAGTATTGCAGGTGCTGGAGAAAAACCGCCGCCGCCGCGCTGTCGTCGTAGATAATACCGGGCGCGTCGTAGGTATCATCAGTGATGGGGACTTACTACAGCGTACCCAAAAAGAAACTCATCCCGATCTTTTGACACGTTTACGGGGACTTGTGACTGGCCCATCAACAAACAGGGTCACGTTACCACAAGCCACCGAAAAAGCAGTTGACCTGATGACGACCCCGGTTATTACGGTATCTGTGAATACCACACCGGCTGAAGCGCTACGGCTAATGCTTCAACATGGAATAAAGCGGTTACCTGTGGTGGATGAAAATGGTTGTTTGCTCGGCTTGTTAGGACGAGATAGCCTGTTGCATAGTTTTATAGCCTGATCGTTACGACTAAGGAACGAGAATTAAATAAGTTACAGGGGTCTGAAGACGAGCACCTCATGACAAAAGTCAGACTGACGATTTGATGACAACTGTCACCCTCGGTTTGTCGCCGAACCCCCCACCCCTAACCCCGCCCCAGGGCGGGGAACTTTTCTAGGCGCGGTTTTTCGGGGCCTTCGTCCCGAAAAACCGCGCCCGGGTCCCCCCCTTCCCTCTGGAATCGTAGGGGGATGGGTCTGCCAACGAAATCTACGCAGGGTTTAGGGTTCGCTCAAAATTAAGTTGGGTGGCACGGTCAGGAGACCGGCCACAGCAAATGTTCAAGTTATTTAATCTTAATATCTATCTTGGTGGTGTACGGCTCCGCCTGAGCTTGTCGAAGGCAGAGCCGGGCTTCGACATACTCAGCCCTCGAAAAGGTGTATCGTTACAATGGTTCATTCTTTGCAGGTATATGCGAAATATTTGAAGCTGTGAGTCCCGCCAGGGTTTTCACCATATTGCCCGCAAACCAGGCACCATTAGCTGTCAGACAAAAGCCTTCCTTTTCTCGTGACGCTTCAATGAACTGGTGCTGTTGCCAATGAGCCAGTAGATTGGTCTCCCCCATAGGAATTGTCTGGAAAACCGCCGCTATATGTGAAGGAATCGTCCCGGAAAGGATTGCTGTGGTCAGGGGTAATAGGGCCGTTTCCTGAGATGTGCGCCATAACCCGCCTTGCAAACCCGGTTGCCCATCTCTGCAAGTGCGCATATAGGCCGCATAGGGAGGATGGCGGAAATGGTAATCACCTAAAACACCATCGGCTATTGTGCCCAACGCCAGACAATCTTCCCTTCGAGTAGGAAATGTAAAATAGAGGTTTTTGTCTCGGGTATCTGCCCAGTGATTAAACAGGTTATGCTGAAACCCATATCTTTGGAGAAGAGCCGCGCCTGCCTGAAATAAGCAGTAGCTGTCCAGATGGCTTCGTTGTGCCAGCCCTTGGGCTTCTGCCCAGCGACGGTTTTGCGGATAAATAAGTAGTTCATACAGGGAAAAGCCATTGACGCCTAGTGCGATCAGTGTTTCCAGATCAGCTATAAAACCGGTTGCCGTTTGTGAGGGTAAGCCACACACCATATCTACAGAAACCACCCACCCCAACGCCACCATTGCGGCAATGGTGTGTAATACGGTTTTTACGGGTTGACGCCGCCCAATTTTTTGGCGCACTGATTCTTCCAAACTTTGCACGCCCAGGTGTAAACGACGATAACCTATTTGGTGCAAGGTATGGATCATCTCTGGTGTTAACCCTTGCACCGTGGATTCTAAGGCCCATTCGGTTTTGGGGGTGATGTGGAAATGGGTGCGGCAACAGGTGGTGAGTTGGGTCAACGCGGCCGCGCTCAGAAAGGTGGGCGTGCCTCCACCCCAATGCACAGTAGAAACGGGCCGTTGGTTTAAATTACCTTGTTGGCTCCACAATTGGATCTCCTCACACAAACGATCTACATAGTTTTGGCACTGTTGGGTCTGATGGGATCTCAATTTGAAGGAGTAACAATCGCAAAAGTGGCATTTACTGGTACAAAAGGGAACGTGCAAATAGAGGCAGAAAGGGTTGTTGGTGTCGTAGTGGGACAGATAATGGCGCAGATGGTGCCAGGCATCGGGGCCTAATTGATCTAAGGGGCGCCGCCCCCACAGTGGGAGCGGCAACAACCAATGATCTACATGGTAAGTGGGGGCAAGGGCTTGCCATTGTGCCCGGATGCTCTCAGTATTGATGGATGGGGGGAATTGCCGCAAATAAGCGGTTAAAGCGGCTTCGCTCATAACGGGAGCACCTCTCGCCCTATGATTATTCCTGCGTTTATCTGATCTCGAACCTGGGCAGTTATTTGATCCAGGCGGGCCTGGGTCAATGTTTTTTGCAGTTGACAGCGAAAAGCTGGTATGCCCGCGGCCGCGTCGTCCAAAGGACAAACTTCTGGGCATCCCCGTACACAATGATATTGGTTGAAACAATCCCGGCACTGCTCCGGCAGAGGGAAAAGAACCTGGCGTAAATAGTCAATCTGTCGCTTATCTAATAGGAAAGGATATTCGCCAGGATCCGAACAAAGCCTAGAACTTACGGGGCTACTCGAGCCGGTCTCCTGACCGTACTCGCTATGGCTCTGTGGGCACACCGGCCACAACGCGTAAGTCCTAAGCTGAACACCGGCGGCTTTGGCCTGCTCCGCCTGGGTAATTTTGAAGCAAGCGGTGGCGGTATCACCCGGTATCAGGTTCAAAACCTGACGAAACAGATGACAGTAAGGACCGTGAATCTCGTTCACACGGCTCCCAGAGTATTGCCAGCGCAAACCATATTGTTGGGCTACCTGTTGGGCGGCCAAAAAGGCAATAACAAATTCCTCGGCATCGTGAAGGGTCATGGAGGGTGTAGCCCGCCCTACCCCATAAACGGGTTCCACATGAATGGCGGCGGGTTTGAGAATCTGGCAGAGATAGTGGGCGATTTCTGACTGCCGGGCAACGGATTGAGGGGTGATAGTGACACGGACATGAAAGGGGATGCCCTGTTCACGCCAGATACGGGCACTGTTTTCCACATAAGGGGCGCTGTTTTGGCCCCCCCACAAGGGACGTTGCCGGGCCTGAATATCGGGTGGGCCATCACAAGATAAACCGAGTAGATCAAATTTTTCGGCCAGGAAGCGAGCCGTAGCCGAGGGGAAGACGCCATTGGTCGCCAGGTAACGGAACAAAGGCACATGGGCTTGTTGGGCAACCGCCTCCACCTCATGTAACACCTGGGCCAGGTAAGGCTGATCCAGGGCTGGTTCTCCACCTCCATGACAAACCAGGGTCATACCGCTGGCCTGGTGTTGACAGTTGGCGGCAACCAGCGCGGCCGCGTCCCGGATTGTGCGTAAATTTAGACGCGGTGACGACAAGGGCGAGGGTTTCGCGTAACAATAGGGGCAAAAAAGATTACACTGATTATGCAGATAGAGCGTCAGGCAAACAGGAGCAAAGGGAGTCGTTTGCAGAGCATCCCAGCGACGCCGGACAGTCTGAGCCTGTTGGTACAGGTTAAGGGCCTCTGGATGGGTGAGTTGGGCATCCAACAGGCTGGCAGTGAAGCGGGTGGCTTCTGGGGCAGGCACAACAACCAGATACCCCGGTGTATAGAACAAACTATAAGTCAAGTGCTCCTGGCGAAAAATCGCGGCCGCATGTGGGGATATGTGGATGGGAAGCCAGTCTGTCATGGGTCGTTGGAGTGGGAACGAGAGGGGAAATGTAGGCTCTCATCCGCACACATCATTCCGATTGCCCTTTACCGGGGCACACAGATACGCAATTGCACCAGATGCAAGAATAAGTCACGGGTAAAGGCAAAGGCTTGTTCTTCCGGCCAATCCAGGGCGGCGGCAAGTTGGGTGGCGGCGGTACCGATGTCGTGATAACCATTGAACAGATTAAAGGTGTGCGTCGCGGCCGCAGAAAGGCCAAATAGCCCGACGGGTTCCTTTTGGGGGGAAACACGGCCCCATACCTGGCCCTTATCCACGGTAATGACACAGCCAGGAACAATAACAGGCACGATTTGCGCCAGAAGATCATCCGTGGCCGCACCCAAATCAGCCAACTTAAAGCCGGGAATCCCTCTGGCCTCATCCTCATTCACCTGAAGTTCCGTCTGGAGCAGGCCAAAAAAATCACGCCGAGACAGGCGGAAAGACAGATCGCGCCGGGGAATGTTGGGAATAGCAGTAAGTTCATTGGGGGGTGTAGTCATCGTAATACGCTTTTAGAGTTACGCGGCCGCGTTCCGTCGCCATACCCCCTGCCCTTCCGCAATCACCTGCAACAACCGTTGCCGGGTAATTGTCTGATTCAGCAAACAACGGGGACCACGTAACAAATGCCCGCCCGGCCGGTTCTGCAATGACCGGGTATAACAATCACCAGCACAAGACCAATAACAAAAACAATCCCGGCACTGCTGACGACGCTCAACCATCAGGGTATGCAAATGATGACGCGCCGCTTCATTGAGTGTCACAACCCCATCATCCAGACGGCCAATCGCCGAAAGGCTCGCCAACGGATGAGTCGGATCGGTGACTTCATAACAGGCTACCAGGGTGCCGCGTGGGCTGATGATGAGAGCATCATAGGGGGCCAGGCAAAACGTGGGCGTGATCGTTCCCAGGCGTGCTCCAGAATACATCAGACGCCGCCCCGCCGCCTGGGCAATATCCCAGGCGGCCATAAACGCTTCGGCAAAGGCCAGACAATCACTTTCGGCCGGGACGCCATGACCACCACGTTGCGTATTAAAACTCGGCTCCACCTGTAGGCTACGACAACCGGTATGTGCACAAATGAAGCGTACCCCTTCCACAAACGCGGCCCAGGGAGCAGTCGCCGTCATCCGCATTCCATAAGGAAAATGATGGCTGTCTAATTCTGCAATGTTGGCCCGAATGAGGCTGGCCGAACCCTGACCAGAAGTGAAAGGGCGTTGCCGATCTTGGGTTTCCGGAGTGCCATCCCAGGAAAGGGTCAGGCCGTCTATGTGCTCCAAAATCCACTCTCGTTGCCGGGGCGACCAGACACCATTGGAAGTGAGGGTGATGCGGGCAGAAAGGGGCTTTTGTCGGGCGTAGGCAGTGCACTCTTGGAGAACCTGCCAGGCAAAGGTAGGTTCTCCCCCTCCGTGAAAAGAGATTTCAAATTGTGTTTTGCGTAAGGCCTGGGCCTGTTCACAAACAATGTCAATGGCGGCACAGCCCTGTTGTACGGTCAACGTTTCGGGGGGAAATTCGCCCGCGGCCGCGTAACAATAGGTACAACGGAGTTGGCACTGATTGGTCAGAAGCAAAACCGCCATGGTAGGCCGAAACAATGTAGCCTGATCCCCTGGAGCCGGGGGATCAGGCTCCAAAAAACCAATCTCCGCCAGAAAATCCCATGCCTGAGGCGAACTCTGATGCCATACATCCGCCAGGTGACTGGCTTGCGCTACCTGCTGGGCCAGAGTCGCCATGGCCCGGTTGCCCACAAAAGCCAACCCAGCCAGGGGCCGAAAAATGATGAATTTATCGGCATTCGCCTGTTCATCTACGGGAATGATATGTAAATCCATACGACCTTCTTAGTCATTATGATTTAGCAAAGGGTGTGTTTCAAAGGAGTTGAATAATTAATTGTTGAACTGTTGAACTGTTCATGAAGCGGTAGACGCTCTAGGGTGATTGCCTACGTGGAGTTCCCACACCCCCAACCCCACCCCCCGGGGGCGGGGAGCTTTTCTAAGGGGCATTTTTCCGGGGCGAATGCCCCAAAAAATGCCCCATTGGAATTCCCCCCCTTCCCAAGGGAATCGGCAGGGGGGGT
>JAGNBF010000139.1:0-11705 GCA_018004935.1 Chloroflexota bacterium
TGATCGGCAGAAAATCTTCAGACATGACAGGACTCCTTGAGAATGGGAATAGGGAAATTTTGGGAACTCAGAAATGGTCAATGGTTAATTGCCAATTGCCAATGGTGAATGGTGAATGGTGAACGGCGAATGGTGAATGGTGAATGGTGAATGGTGAATGGTGAATGGTGAATGGCTGAATACTGCTCACTGTTCACTGTTCACTGCCCACTGAGTTCCTTCATATAAACGTTGTTGTTTCCGCCAGCGGCTTTTTCTTTAGGGCATGAGCGGGAACCTGGACGCCGTCTGCCGGGTAGCCGACGACGAGGAGCAGGAAGGGGCGTTCGTGGCTGGGACGATCCAGAATCTGGTTGAGGAAGCCCATGGGGCTGGGGGTGTGGGTGAGGCTGACCAGCCCGGCATGGTGCAAGGCGGTGATGAGGATGCCGGTGGCGATGCCGACGCTTTCTTGTACGTAGTAATGTTTGACTTTGCGGCCGTCGGGGAGTAGGCCGTAGCTTTGGGCGAAGATGGCGATGAGAGCGGGGGCCGTTTCCAGGAATGGTTTTTGGTCGTCGGTTCCCAGGGGAGCCAGGGCGTCGAGCCATTCTTGGGGAGCTTTGCCGTTGTAGAAGTCGCGCTCTTCTTCTTCCGCGGCCGCACGAATCCTCTGCTTCACCTCACTATCTGTCACCACCACAAAATGCCAGGGTTGCAGGTTGGCCCCATTGGGAGCCGTACCCGCCGCCAGCAGGCAGTTCTCGATGACCCCCGGCGGCAGGGGGCGGTCGGAAAACTCCCGTACCGTGCGCCGCCGACTGATGTCAGCATAGAACGCGGCCGCGCGCTCCTGCATCTCTTCGGCTGAATATTCCTGGTAAGCGGTATGGGGAATCAGGTTTGGTATGTTCATCGTAGGGAAAAACACGGATAGGAAGAAACACGGATAAAACTGTTTTTTATCCGTGTTTCTTCCTATCCGTGTTAAAAATTCTTACCTATCTCATCACGAATGACGCGCCCCAATCGGGCGATGCCATCTTCAATTTTATCCGGTGTGGCGTTGGAGAAGTTGAGGCGCAGGCTGTTGCGGCCGCAACCCGGTTCCACCCCAAAGGCATGGCCGGGAATAAAGGCGACTTTTTCCTGGGCAATGGCGACATCCAGCAAAGCGGCGGTGTCCACATGGCCGGGTAACTCAACCCAGATGAACATGCCCCCTCGCGGCCGCGTCCAACGGGCTTCGGTTGGGAAATGGGCGTCCAGGGCGGTCAGCATGGTGTCGCGGCGGCGGCGGTATTCGGCCTTGAGGCGGGCCAGGTGCTCCGGGAAATGACCAGAGGCGAGGAAGGTCGCGGCCGCGCGTTGGATCAACACCGAACTCTCCAAATCCCCCATCTCCTTTACCACCGTCAGCTTCGGAATCAGGTCAACCGGGGCCACCATCCACCCCAGCCGCAACGCCGGAGCCAGAATTTTGGAGAACGACCCCAGGTAAATCACTTGTGTTTCATCCAGGGCGCGGAGTGGCGGCAAAGGCTGATCGTCATACATCAAAAAGCCATACGGATCATCCTCGACAATCGGCACGCCGTATTGCTGAGCCACTTCAACCAGTTGATGCCGTTTGGCCTGGCTCAGACTCACCCCCAGCGGATTATGCGCCTCGGTGATGCTGTACAGGTAAGCCGGACGTTCACCCCGTGCCAGATGGGCCTCGATGGCATCCACATCCATCCCCGTTGCCAAATCTGTGGGCACGGTCAGGATGCGGGGCTGGAATGGGGCTAACACCTGTTGTGCCCCGGTGTAAACGATGTTTTCCAGAAGCATTGTGCCGCCGGGGTTGAGCAAAAAGCGGGTCAGCACATCCAGCCCTTGTTGCGCCCCGGTGGTGATAAACACCTGTTCCGGGGCGCAGGTCACCCCCCGCTGGGCCATCAACGACACAATTTGCGCCTTGAGGGCGGCCTGGGGTGGGCCATATTGCAGGCTGAGCGGATCACGCAACACCTGCGCCATCGCCTCAGCAAAAGCCTCATTGGGAAATAGTTCCGGCGCGGGCAGTCCCCCGGCAAAGGACAAAATGCCCGGTTGCGCCGTCACGGCAATCATCTGCCGCAATACCGAGCGTTTCATGCCGTGCGTCCAATCAGCGGAAGAGATGTCAGATTTGAGCATATAGGAGGGAGTGTATTAGTGTATTGGTCTATTAGTTAGCTTTCTTAATACACCAATATACTAATAAACCAATACACTAATAACCATTCAACGGCACTACCGTCGTCGCTTTAATCTCACTCAGCACCAGCGAGGTGCGGATTTTGTCCATACCGGGCAGGGGAGTGAGGATTTCGAGGAGGAACCGTTCTAAATGTTTGCGGTTATAAACGATAATTTTGAGCAGGTAGTCGTATTCGCCGGTGAGGTGATGGCATTCCAGCACTTCGGGCATAGTTTGTACGGCGTGGCGGAAATTTTCGACGGCTTCGCTGTTGTGACGTTGCAGTGTTACCTGCACAAAGCAGAGCATATCGTAGCCCAGTTTTTCTTTGTTGAGGATGGTGGCATATCGTTCGATAATGCCATCCTCTTCCAGCTTGCGGATGCGTTTCTGCAAGCCGGTGGGGGAGATGTCTACCTGCCGGGCCAGATCGGTTTGGGTGATGCGGGCGTCTTGTTGGAGCAATTCCAACACCGCCCGATCCATGTCGTCGAGTTCACGGTTCATAGAGAAGAGAGTGGAGACTAAGAGACTAAGAGACTAAGAGACTAAGAGACTAAGAGACTGAGAGATTGAGAGTGCATCGTGGGATGTGAAGATGAACTAATTATAATGGAGTAGGGTGATTTTACAACTTATTGCTGAGAATTTGTTCATTTTATGAAGGTGAGTAATAACCGTTCAGAGACGATTTTAGGCCATTGGGGATGACATCAGCGGATTTAGAAAGGAATGGATGAAGGACGACTCTGGAAAATTCGTTGCTGTAACCCAACTGAACGGTTACAGGTGGTCATAAAACAAGGGTTGGTTATTCAACGTGCCTATCTTCTTGTTTGGCCTCCGCCATGGCTTCGGGTTCAAGTTCTTCTGCACTGCGGTTGAGCCAGACAAACAGACCCCAGGCGGCCAGGAGAACGGCGGCAGTGATACCAACCGCGGCCGCGTAAAGCAGTTTTTCTGGTGATTCATGGCTAAGCCGGAAAACCAACACCAGCGATTCAATGGATAAAGCCACAACCAAAACCACCATAAAACGAGACAAAAACCGGCGCACGCGTGTAGGCGCACTCATATGTGCTCCTCGTTGCACTTCTTCTTCCAACAACGTTTGTCCCAATTCCAGGGCGGCTACGGCAACGGTGAGGATGGCGATGCTCTCCAAAACGGCATTGAGCCGTTGACTAAGGGAGAGTTCGCCATTGGGATAAACGGCGTGCCCCAATTGAATGACCGCCAGAATAATGAGCGCTACAGCCGCGACATAAAATAGCAGGCTGATGATGAAATGACTGATAGGAAATAGCCGGTGCAGGAGTTTAATCAAATGGTTCATATCAACCTTTGTTTTGCCCAAAAAGGTAACTATACCTATCACGGTCACATAAGTAGTTACGGCACATGAGAGAGTTCCCCACCTCTGGAGAGGGGTCAGGGGTGCGGGAATCCATGTTACCTGACTGATTATTTTAACGACAACAGGGAAAAGGGCGTCTATTCCTCGCGTCAGAGTAATTGCCTATTCATCTTGCCGACTTTTGCCCCACACCCGGAGACCTAAATGGGTGGAACAGGGGGCAGAGAAAAAAAGAAGGTTGCGCCTTGTTGTGGTTGACTTTCTATCCAGATGGTGCCGTTGTGAACTTCGATAATGCGTTTAACCAGAGCCAGCCCGATGCCGGTTCCTTCGGTTTGGGGATCAAGTTTATTGAACAGACCAAAAATTTGTTCATGGTACTCTGGGGCAATGCCTATACCATTGTCACGCACGAATAGGATGGGTTTCTGATCTGCATCGTAACCCGCCTGACCAATTTCAATATATGGTTGGGGGTGGGGGCACAGGAATTTGGTCGCGTTATCTAGCAGGTTTTGCAGAACTTCAACCAGGCGTTGATGATCGCCATAAACAGTGGGTAGATTGTCATGGAGAATGACCTGGATGTGATTGCTTTCGATTGGGCCGCTGACAAGTTCCAGGGCTTCGTGGACCAGTTGGTTGAAGGAGATGGGTTCGGGTTTGTTGATAACCCGCCCGATGCGTGACAATTCCAACAGATCCCCTAACAGGTGATGCATCCGGTTGGTGGCGTCTTTGATGCGTTGCAGGTCAGTATTGAACTGGTTCATGTCTCCCGCGGCCGCGCTCTGGGCAATATAACCTAAAAACCCCCGAATTGTCACCAGGGGCGTTTTCAGATCATGGGACACCGTGTAGGTGAAACGCTCCAACTCACTATTCTTATCTTCTAACTCCCGAATAATACGTTCCCGTTCCCGTTCAGCCTGCTTGCGTGTGGTAATGTCACGCACCAGGGCCAGGATGGTATGTGTATCATGGGCTACCAGGCGGGCTTCAAAATCCAGGAGTGTTCCCTGAGGGCCAGGCAAGTTATATTCGACAATCTGCACGTTGTTTTCTCTGAGTGTAAGAGTCAATGCGTGCAAAATCGGTTCATAAAGAGTTGGGGGGAATAAGTTACGAATGTTGCGGCCGATTAAACCTGCCGCCGACACAATTGGCTCAATACCTTTGGCGGGAATAAAGTTCAGGAAAGTTCCATCTTCATCCAGTTCAAAAATCATATCGGGAATGGCATTGAGTAGGGCTTGCGACCGGGTTTCGCTTTTGCGCCGGTGAGAGACTTCTTGTTGGGTTTGGTGTAGGGCTTTGCGGGTGGTGCTAGAGGCCAGGTGTTGGAGCATCATCACGACCACAAAGAAGAAACTGTTGATGATCAACACCCCGACTGGACTGTAATGGACTACAGATGGGGGCAAGACACCCTGCCTCTCCGCAAGAACCATGACGATGCCACTGAGAATAATGCTGATAGTGGCCACGATGCCCGCCTGGGATCCCAGGAGAAAACCGGTGACAAATATGACGACGACATAACCCAGAAAAATAGGGGCCTGTACACCACCGGCGGTGATTGCTCCCAGTGTGGTTATCAACCAAAGAATGGTTATCAATAAGATGCTGGCTAATTGGGTGCGACCCTGGCGGGTAAACCACATTAATCCCAAACAGGATGGCACCATTACCCCGGCGAAAATGAGAAAGCGGCTGGCTGTTTCCGGGGCGAAGAGTAAAAAGGGTAAGGTTGCGCCCAGACAGATGAAGGACAGGGGAACGAGGATGTGATAAAGGGAACGGGCCACGAAGGTTTGATTGTCGTCGTCAAAGATGGGGGGGCGGAAAAATAGCATAACCAAGTACCTATTACCTCTGGGGTGAGGTGGTAAAGTTGTCAATGTATATAGTTGTAGATTGTACCGGGGAAAGCAAGGGGTGTGTAGCGCGGCCGCGTCGCTAAATTCTGTGTATTTCTAGATTCACAACATGGATGGGCCGCCCCTCCGCAAAGGCGTTCACCTGCTCAAACGCCTGGCCGAAATATAGTTCGTAGCTGTCTTTTTCAACATAACCTAGATGAGGCGTGCCGATAACGTTGTCTAATTTGAGTAGAGGGTGGTTTGCTCCCAGGATCGGCTCTTCTTCGTACACATCTATGGCGGCAAAGCCGGGACGACCGGCCTGTAAGGCGGCTTCTAACGCGCCAGGGGCCATGAGTTCAGCGCGGCTGGTGTTGACGAGAAGGGCATCGGGCTTCATCAGGGCCAGGTCGTTTGGGCTAACGAGGCCGCGTGTCTCTGGGGTAAGCCGCAGGTGCAGGGAGAGGACATCAGACTGGGCGAAGAGGGTTGCGGCGTCGGGAGTGGGGGTGTAGCCATCGGCGCGGCCGCGTGCCAATGATCCTTCTCGTCCCCACACCAGCACCTTCATGCCAAACGCTCGCCCATACCCGGCCACCAGTGCCCCAATTTTGCCGTAGCCGAAGATGCCCAGGGTGCGGCCGCGTAATACCTTGCCCACTGTCGTTTGCCACCCCCCGGCCCGCAGGTGGGCCACTTCCTGGGGGATATGGCGCATAGCCGCCATAATGAGTGCCCAGGTGAGTTCGGCGGGGGCCACAGGGGAGCCGGTTCCGGCGCAGATGAGGACGTGATGGCGGGTGCATGCGGCCGCGTCAATGTGCGCGATTCCTTTCCCCGTCTGGCTGATCAACTTCAGGTTAGGCAATCGCGCCAGCAACGCCTCGGTAATCTGGGTCCGTTCCCGGATGAGAATCAGGGCGTCGGCGGGGTAAAACCGTTCCACCAGGGTATCTACCTCTTTCACCGTGTCATTAAACACGGTGACGGTATGTCCCGCTAATGTGGCCCAACAGGCAAGGTGAGTAACAGCGTTCTGGTAATCATCAGGGATGATGATGTGCATGGGTGACTCCACTGAAAAAAGGTCAAAGGTGACTTGTCTTCAGCACGCATCTCTTACTACTTTCATGGGCCATTTGCCCTGCTTGCGGGCCAGGTAGTTGGCCCGGTGCTGGGCGAAGGTGGGATCAAGGTGGGACAGCGGCCGCAACCGGCCATCATCGGCCACCACATCCGGGTCAATGGTGCGAATTTTGGTGCTGATGATGAACGTGGGATTGGCCTCATCCCAGGCGAATTGGGTTTCTTTGTTGACGAGGCGGAGCAGGCTTTGCAAGGTGGGGTCGGGATGTTGTTGGAGTTTGTGCCACGCGGCCGCGTCCGTCCCCCAAATATCCGCCTCACCAATGGCCCCAATCGCCAGCCCTCGTTTGATGGCCTGGGCCGTCAATTCGTAGATGCCCACCTCACGAAAATTGGACCAACTGGCATCGTCGGCTTTGATAAAGGTGTAGGCGAGCCAGGACGCGGCCGCGACATCATCCACCGCCATCCGTCCTTCCCCAACCACCAGATGGGACAACGCCCAGGCCACTTCAGCCGCCGTCGCCACGCCCAAATCCTGGGCATCACGCAGAAAATAATCTACCCGGTCGGCACACAGGCGGGGCGATGGTTGTTCCAGCAAGGGAAAATCCTCTTCGTGCAGAATGGTGTGCCAATCATAACCAAACTCGGCCAAAATCCCCGGCACATCCGTCTCTGCCAGATACCGTTCCTTTTCCCGGTCGTGATAACTCTGATCGTCATGCCCATCAAACACATAATCAATCACATGACTGAACGCCGTATGGCTGACATCATGCAACAAAGCGGCGATTTGCTCCTCCAGCGAGGCCCCCAACCGCCCCACTAACACCATCGCCCCCAGCGAATGTTCAAAGCGGGTTGTCGGGCTGGTTATGCCGATCAAGCCACTGATGCCATGCTGGAGCACCCCTTTCAGCCGTTGCATGGCCTGTGAGTTTAACAACGCCACCAGCACCGGCTCGTCAATTTGCACTTGACTATAAACGGCGTCTGTAAAAAGCATAAGACCTCTTTGGTTATTGGTGTATTGGTGTATTGGTGTGTTGGTTATTGGTATGGCTCTTTGGGAATTCAGGGGGTGAACAAAGATGTACGGGCTGGCCTTGTGCCTGCCCCGTGTGGGGCAACCACAAGGGTTGCCCGTACCCCACGAAATCCCGAAGACCCATTGGTATATTGGTGTATTGGTTATTGGTGATGTTGATCACTAACCATTCCCCATTCCCCTCCCTCAATCCGCCGCGCTCGTCATTACCGCCTTCTCGCGCCGGGGCTGAAGGGCCAACTGGGCCAGTACGGCCAACGTCAGGGCCAGGCCAAAGGCCGCCACCAGCACCATGCCGCCCCAACTGTAGAAAAAGCCGGAACTGGCACTGCCCAGGCCAGAGGCCAATGCGCTTAACGCTTCGGTAGCCCCTTGCGTGCGGGCTTTCTCTTCCAGGCTGAGAGCTGAGGTTAACAGGGATGAACCGGCGACAAAACAGAAATTCCACCCCAGCCCCAGCAGAAACAGGGCGACGACCAGCGGCCAAAACCCGGCGGAGATGGGGGTCAGAATGCAGGAGATAACCAGGATCAGACCGCCCATGGCGATGACGCGCACCGGGCCAATCCGGTCAATGAGTCCGCCGGTGACACTGGCCAGACCAAACATGCCCAGTGTATGGGCCATCAGCACCCAGCCCACCGCATCCACGGTATGATCATTATGATCCATGTGTAAAGGAGTGATGGTCATAAGCAGGGTCATCACCAGTTGGCCGATGACCATGGAGAGGATAGCCAGTTGCACCGAGGGTTGGCGGAAGATGGTGAGTAGCGGCCGCGCCGCCCGTTTGACCACCGTTACTCCACCCTGGAGTGGGTCCTCTTCCTGTTCCCGCCATGCCTTGCCAATGTGCAACGGGTCGGGGTAAACAAAGATCAGCACAACTATCCCGGCCACAAAGGTCAGGGCTACCCCAATGAGCGACGGGCCAGCATAGCCATCGAGGCCCAGGTTTTCGGCCAGGGTGGTGGCAGGGCCAACCAACCTCGGCCCCAACACAGAGCCAATCGTCCCGGCAAAGACGATGAAACCGATAGCCTTGGCCCGGTTGCTGGTCGGTTGCACTTCGGCGGCGATGTAGCGGGATTGATCCGATGAGGCTCGCCCCATACCAAAGATAAGCGAACCGAACATGAACAGGGGAAAACTTTGCCAGACAATCGCCAAGATGGAGATTGCCGCCCCCGATGCGCCAAAGAAGAAGCCCCCGGCCAGCGTGATCCGCCGCCCCAGGCGGTCCATCAGCCAGCCTAGCGGATAAGCCACGGCCGCCCGTCCGATCAGCGACATGGTGCCGGGCAAACCGGCCAATTTGTCATCGCCGCTCAGGTCGGCGGCAATGATAGAGGTGAGGGTGAAACTGGCAATCATCGCGGCCGCGAACATACTCTGCGACACAAACAAAGCGTTCGTAATGCGGCGGCTGGCCTGGGTAAGTGTAGAAGTAGACATGAGGGCCTCAAAGGGTTATTAATCGCTTATCTTTTTGTTTCGTTGTGGCTGGGGTTTATCGTTCAGAGCGAGTGCCAGAGGGTTTTCTTGGTTCTCTCGCTTTCCCCTCTCGCTCTAAACTCCAGCCATTAGGCGAACATCTAATTATGCCTCTGCTCATCATAAAGGGAAATAGCATCTTTGAGCATGCCGCAATTCTCAATTTGGTCTGGACCTCAACAAATGCCGAGGCCGCCCGGCCGTAAAACGGGCCGGGCTATGGTTATGAAGGCCGTTGGCCTGCTGTTTTAGCCCGTAAGGCCTGGTATTGATAGCCGGGGGTTCATTCAACTGGGCGTAGCACAGCCTTTCCAGGCTGTGCACTCTCTATACAGGCAGAGCCGGGCTTCGGCAATCTCAACCCTCGAGGATGTATAGGGCGAACAGCCTGAAAGGCTGTTCTACGGGTTGGGCCATTTTTCGAGCGTGCTCCTGAAGGCCAACGGTTTTAGCCGTTGACTAAATTGAGAATTGCTGTTGAGCATGCCGCAATTCTCAATTGGGTCTTTGGGATTTCGCGGGGTGATCGGTACTGTAGGGGCTGGCCTTGTGCCTGCCCCAACGAGGGCAACCACAGGCGTTGCCCCTACAACTGGTGTCAACCCCCTGAATTCCCAAAGAGCCAAGATTGTCTTTTTGGGGTATGCGGATGAACACGGATTAAAAAGGTAAGTGTTCAGTAAAGCTATAGTAACCCACTCAAGGGTCGAGCCTGGCGAAGTCTGTTGCCTGAGCTTGTCGAAGGCAACAGGCTTCGTCATCGTTCGGAAATAAGTTGGGTGGCTCGGTCAGGCGACCGGCCACAGCAAACCGCTAAGTTAAAAACGAACGATTACTTGGTAGTTACCAATTTGGAGCGAATTTGTTGGAGGGGCGGGGAGTTTTCTCCGGCGGGCGAAATGGGGGCATTACCCCCCATTTCGCCCATCAATCAGGTTTTCTCGCCAAATCTAACCCAGTTCATAGACTCCTCTGGTATGCTCCGCCAGCATGACTCAAACCCGCCTGCTCATTCTCGCCGATGATCCGCTGGCCCGCGCCGGGCTGGCCCTGCTCCTGGGGGGGCAACCCAACTACACCCTGGTCAATCAATTGCATAGCCAATCGGACTGGCTCATCGAGGTAGAAGAATCGCCACCAGATGTGTTGGTGTGGGATTTGGGCTGGAACCCGCCGGAGCCGTTGCCGGATATGCGTGAGGCGGGTGTGCCGGTAGTGGCCTTACTGCCCAATGAGGGATTCGCGGCCGCGGCCTGGTCTGTAGGCGCACAGGTGTTGTTGCGGCGGGATAGCGAGGTGGAAAAGTTGCAGATGGGGATTGACGCGGCCGCGGTCCACCTCATCCTCATTGATCCCACACTGGCCTCCCCCCTGCTTCCTCACCCTGGCAATGACGACACCCTGCTCATCGAAAACCTGACCAGCCGTGAACAACAGGTGCTACAACTCCTGGCCGAAGGACTCCCCAACAAAAACATCGCCCGGCAACTGGCGATCAGCGAGCACACCGTTAAATTTCACGTCAACGCCATCATGACCAAACTGGGGGCACAAAGCCGTACCGAAGCCGTCGTCCGCGCCACTCGCGCCGGGCTGATCATGCTATAACACACCGTAGGCACTAACATAGAATGGCTCCCACGAAAGACCCATCTCCCTGCGATCCCAGTGGAAAAGGGAAAACCCCTCACCGCCTCCATCCGCAACCTGAGCAATAGCGCCCTTCCCAGCGGGAAGGGGAAAACCCCATTCGTGTCATTTTTCGCGGGCGCCCGCCCGCGAAAAATGACACAAGAAAAAATTCCCCGCCCTTGGGGGCGGGGTTAGGGGTGGGGGAAACTCCATACCACCTTCTATCTTCGCCAAACCGTACTAGTAGTGCGACAGACAAGATTTGTCGGTTGGAAGGTGGTGGCACGGTCAGGAGACCGGCCACAGCTATTCGACGGAATAAGTTTGTTGAACTACTAGTACCTTACCAGTTAACTTCTTGTCCAGTTTAACCTTGAGCGAACCCTTGGTCTGTAATATGCCAGCGTGTGGCACTTCCAGGAAAATCCTTCTCTACCCAGGCATAAGCGGTCTGCGGCCGCACGGCAAACACCGGATGTTCCCCTAATAAAGCAACATTGTACTTGGCCTGGTATATGGCATCCATCCGGGTTAATAACGCCATGTCGGTTACAACCTCGACATAACCCTCAATAATGATCACATCATCCCCGCTCTCCAGGTGAACGACAATGGACGGGTTTGCCAGGAGATTTCTGGCCTTACGCGATTCTCTGCCCGTGCCAAAGTAGAAAACATCATCCACCCAAATTCCCCACACTGGCGCGGCATGGGGCCGAGCATCAGGCTGGACAGTACCTAACCAGTAATTTCGGGCCGCTTCCATCTTTTCTTGCACTTGTGTCCAGGGGAACAAGCCTAAACCTGTTTCGGCTGGCTGAAGGCCATACCCTGGCATAAAAGGACGGTCAACGGTTAGTTTATCTTCTAAACCCATTTTTTTGCTCCTACGAAAATGTAGGGCGATTTGGCAAATCGCCCAGTGGACGATTTACAAAATCGTCCTACAGATTTTCATTCCTCTTGGTGCGCTTAAAACCCATGGGGAACTCCTGCGAAAATAGCTACGGATGACGG
>JAGNBF010000139.1:11805-16212 GCA_018004935.1 Chloroflexota bacterium
CGAAAATGTAGGGCGATTTGGCAAATCGCCCAGTGGACGATTTACAAAATCGTCCTACAGATTTTCATTCCTCTTGGTGCGCTTAAAACCCATGGGGAACTCCTGCGAAAATAGCTACGGATGACGGGAACCCGGATAGGAAACACGGATGGGGATGAAAATTGTAACGTCATTTTCATTCATCTTGGTGTGCGTTCCGTCCAATTGACCCCATCCCCCCTGCCGATTCCCGAGGGAAGGGGGAATTCCAATGGGGCATTTTTCGGGGCATTCGCCCCGAAAAATGCCCCTTAGAAAAGTTCCCCGCCCCTGGGGGCGGGGTTAGGGGTGGGGGAGATTCCATTACCCGATTAATTTTTTAAACGACAAAAACCCCCGATTTTGCCCGCCGAGTGGGTTTCCCTGGTTAATTATTCAACAATTCACGAATTCACCGATTCATTATTTTCTTCCTCTCAACTGAAATGAAACACACCCTTTACCAAATCGCCCTACAAATTTTCATTCCATTTGGTGAGCGCCCGCTCATGGGGAACTCCTGTATAAGTAACCTGGCAACACAGAGGCTGAAACTCTGATAAGTTTAGGCTATATCCACAAACGGTGACAATTTTTAGTCGTTTGACGCCGTTCGTGCCCATTCTTGCCACCTTTTGTCAGGATAAAGAGCCTTTTTTGCCCCTTTTTGTCAGGTGTACCTACCCATTTTTCCAGGGGTGTAACTATCAAAGGGACGATGCGCGGCCGCGACCGCATCCCCTACAATCATGTTTACTTAATTACGGAACGCTGTATCTTCTCAAAATTTCGGGGATAACGAGGCCTGAGCTTGTCGCAGGCTGTGGGTTTCGACAAGTTCAACCCACGGCTACCCTGCATGATTGAGAAGACACGGAACGACAGAGAATAGAGTGAGAGCTTGATCAGTCACTCAATCTCTTAGGAATAAAAATGGTTCTTGGGAATTTCGCGGGGTACGGGCAACCCTTGTGGTTGTCCCCACGGGGCAGGCACAAGGCCAGCCCGTGCATCTGCTGTCAACCCCCTGAATTCCCAAAGACTCATAAAAATTGAATAACCTGCTCACCGAAAGTGATACGGTTAGAAGATCGGTCACAGCAGTTCTGCACGTTATTTAATTCTTGATCCTTAATCTTTCGCAAAGGAGCTTTTCATGAGTACTACCCTACAAACCGTCTCTAACGAACTGGCAGGTGTCGTCGCGGCCGCGTCCCCCGGTATTGTGCGCGTAGATGCCCGGCATCGTCACCCTGCCACAGGTTTTATCCTTTCTGCCGATGGGTTAATCATCACCGCCCACCATGTCGTCCAGCACGAAGAAATCAAAATTGGTCTGGCCGATGGCAGTCAGGTAAAGGCTACTCTGGTGGGACGCGACCCCAGCACCGACCTGGCCTTGCTCAAAGCCGAAGCTACGGGATTAACGGGGCTGGAACACGCGGCCGCGGACGAACTCAGCGTCGGTCATCTGGTGCTGGCGTTGGGACGACCGGGCAAAACGGTGCAGGCTACTTTAGGCATTATCAGTGCCCTTGGCGATGCCTGGCGTACCCCTGCCGGGGGTAATGTAGACCGCTACATCCAGACCGATGTGGTTATGTATCCTGGTTTTTCCGGTGGGCCACTGGTTAATGCCGCCGGGAACGTTGTCGGCCTGAACACCTCGGCCCTGAATCAGGGTGTCAGTCTGGCGATTCCCGCCAGCACCCTCAAACGAGTAGCCGACACACTCCTGGCGCATGGCAAGATGCGCCGGGGCTACCTGGGCATCAGCACCCAACGGGTACATCTGCCGGAAAACTTCCGCGAGCAACTGGGACGGAAGAGTGGTCTATTGATTATTGCCGTAGATGCGGACACGCCCGCGGCCGCGAGTGGCCTCGTTCTTGGTGATACGGTAGTCACTCTGGATGGGCAAGCCATCCGTACCCACGACGACCTGCTGGCCTTGCTCGCCGGGGATCGCGTCGGCCAGAAAGTACCAATGGATATTATCCGGGGCGGAGAGTTACGCACCATCAATGTCACCATCGGTGAACGCGTTTAAGTAACTGGAGTTTAGAGCGAGAGGAGAGAGGAGAGAGGAGAGAGCGAGAGGGAATTACTCTGGAAAACCCTCTAGCTCTAGCTCCCGCTCTAGCTCTAGCTCTAGCTCTGGCTCTAAACTCAACTGGTTCAGGTCATGCAATAATCGCCACGCGCCTGATCATCATGAGGGGAATGGGGCCATGGATTTGTGCTTGGTCTCATGATCGGTTTGTCCGAGGCGGCCCCCACCCCTAACCCCGCCCCCAGGGGCGGGGAACTATTTCTGGTGCGGTTTGGCGGGCGTCCGCCCGCCAAACCGCACCATTGGTTTCCCCCCTTCCCTTTGGAAAGGGGTAGGGGGATGGGTCTTCTGCCCAGGCTTACTCAGCAGTTGCCGCCAACAAAATGTCATTTTATGACCGTGGTAAGTATATCATTCTCCTGCGCTTTCCGGCGGGAAGGGGGAAACACCAGGCGTGCCGGTTATCGAGCGCGGCCGCGCTCGATAACCGGCATATGAGAAAGTTCCCCCAACCCGAGTAAATAATCACCCTACTGGTACAAATCTGCTGTCTGAAACTCTATAGCATTTGTGTTACACTCATGGTCTTCATAAATTAATGACCTTGGAGTGGAACATGGAAGCCTTATTGCACAAACTACGGCTAGAAACAGTAAACTTAGGAACGTGTTGCGGCCGCGATCGTTGGCCTCTAGAAACGCAAGCCGATCCCCTCATCTCCTATAATCCCACCACTGGCAAACCCATTGCCGGGGTTATCCCCGCTTCGCTCGATAGTTACGAACACATTGTAGAAACAGCCCAAAATGCTTTTTACACCTGGCGTGAAATGCCCGCCCCCAGACGAGGTTTGGTCATCCGCGATCTGGGCCTTGCCCTGCGAGAATATCTGGAACCCCTCGGCGAATTGATCAGTCTGGAAATGGGCAAAATACGGGCCGAAGGCATTGGGGAAGTGCAGGAGATGATAGACATTTGTGATTTTGCGGTAGGTCTGTCACGTCAGCTTTATGGATTGACAATGACTTCAGAGCGGCCGCGACACCGCATGATGGAACAATGGCATCCTCTTGGCCCCGTCGCCGTTATTACCGCCTTCAACTTCCCTGTGGCCGTCTGGTCATGGAACGCGGCCATTGCCGCCGTCTGTGGCAACACCCTCATCTGGAAACCATCCGAACTTACGCCCCTGACCGCTATCGCTGTGCAACACATCTGCAACGATGTCATGGCCGACCATGGCCTCTATGGCATCTTCAACCTCCTGAATGGCGGGCCACAGATGGGTCAACAACTTACCCTGGACACCCGCATCCCTCTAGTATCATTTACCGGCTCCATCCCTACCGGTCGCCAGGTCGCCCAAACCGTCTCGGCCCGTTTAGGCCGCTCCCTCCTGGAATTAGGCGGTAACAACGCCATCATTGTGGCCCCAGATGCTGACCTGGACCTGGCTACACGGGCTATCGTATTTGGGGCTGTGGGCACGGCTGGACAACGCTGTACTACCACCCGTCGGCTCATCGTGCACCGTTCAATTGCCGCACCCTTAACCAAACGGCTCAAACAGGCATATCAACAGATTAACATGGGTGATCCTTTGCGGGAAAATACTCTCATGGGACCATTGGTCACGGCCACGGCCGTCAACAAAATGGAGCAAGCCATCACCCAGGCCATAACTGAAGGGGGGGAATTGATAAGCGGCGGCCGCACCCGGCCCGACCTGGGGCCACAATTTGTTGAACCCACCCTCATCAAAATGCCTGCCCAAACCGCTATTGTCAAAGAAGAAACCTTTGCCCCCCTTCTTTACCTGCTAGAATATGAAACAATGGCTGAGGCCATTGCCTTACACAACGATGTTCCTCAGGGACTTTCCAGTGCCATCTTCACCGATAGCCTACGCACAGCCGAAGCTTTTCTCTCCGTAGCCGGGTCTGACTGCGGTATTGCCAACGTCAACATTGGCACATCCGGGGCCGAAATTGGTGGGGCCTTTGGTGGTGAGAAGGAAACTGGTGGCGGCCGCGAATCAGGCTCCGATGCCTGGAAAACCTACATGCGCCGCCAGACAAACACCATTAACTGGTCCAAAGATTTACCACTGGCTCAAGGAATCAAATTTGGGGATTAACGATTCTTTGTCTGGGGTTGACAACAAAATCTGGCAATTCCAGCAGTTACCACGACAGGGAAATTAAACAACCCTAGTTCTAACGGATTTTGTGGTCAAGATTTTGCTCCAGCCAATGAAGTGGAAATGAGCAAATTGTGCAACCAGTTATCGTGATAAACCCGCTTGTTCAAACGATGGGCCGGGGATTGGTAGGTTT
>JAGNBF010000218.1 GCA_018004935.1 Chloroflexota bacterium
CCGACACACCCCTTCTCTTCTACTTTAAATCCGCCGATGGTTCACCCATCGTCATTGCCCAAGAACGCCTGATGGTCTGGATGAACCTGGCCGGTGAAGTGGTAGAGAGTGGGTCTTTGGCCCACAACCCTCAATGGCAAGTCGCCAACAGCCTGTCACCAGATGGGCAATGGCTGGCCTACTACAGCGGCACAGCCGGTGCTGGCTGTATGGAACTTTACGACGGCGGTCTGATGGACCCGCCTTATGATTTGTCACTCGCCCTGTTTGATCTACCAAATGGCAACAACATCACCCCCGTAGGGTCAATTTTGCCTCCCGACTATCCCAACAACATCACGGATGACGCACAGGCCAGCCGTGATGTGCGTCTTAACACCTTCCTCTGTGGCCTTACCAGCCATCGTTGGTCCCCCGATGGCCGCTATCTGGCTTTTGCCAGCGGTGTAGATGGCCCATCTTCCGATTTATACGTTTACGATATGACAACCGCCACCGTAACCCGACTCTCCTCTGGCCCAGAGCAGATGCTTTGGCTGGATTGGTCGCCGGATGGGCAATGGATTTTGCACACCAGTGCCCACGAAATCAACGAAGCCGGAGATGGAACCATTGGCAATTATCACGCCGCCCGCCCCGATGGGAGCGAAATTGTCAGTTTGCCCTCTGAAGGGGTTCAGCGGTGGCTGGGCTGGCTCACGGACAACAGCTATTGGGTGGCGGATGGCGATAATGGGGTGGGCATGTTTAACCTGCGCCAGATCAATGTTCCCGGTGGCGAAGTCAAAACACTTTGGCCCGGTGTTTACACCTCGGTGGCCTTAGATCGGGAGATGAATCAGTTGCTTGTGGCCGGAACGGATGCTTCGGGCACAGTCGGTTTATTCCGGGTTAATTTGATCGATCTGTCTTCAGAATTGATAGCATCGGGTGATTACCAAGAGGTGGAATTGGCCGGGTTGGGGGACCTGCGGTTTTTCGTCAGGACAGATACCGGTGTACAGGCGGTGTTGGCCGATGGTCAGATGATCTCTTTTCTACCTGAAGGGGAGCGTTTGCAGGCTATGGCATTGTCGGCCAATGGGCAAAACCTGGCGATTATACAGGAGGAGAGTCTGTGGTGGTTGGGGAGTGGCGGGGAACCGGTTCAGATAGAGTTACCAGAATTGGCTCGCGGCCGCGAAACCATCCTCTGGTGGCCCAACAGCCAGGGTCTCTTCTTCACCCTCAACGAATCACTCTACCTGTTAGCAGGCCCACAAAGTGTGCCCCAGTTGGTAGACACCGGCATCCCCGATGAGTTCATCACCTACACCCGCTGGATAGAGTAGGCTACGGGCAAAAACTCACTACCGGGGTTGATCAACAATTACATGAGTAATGTGAGTGGTCTGACGGTGGGGTTATTGGTGTATGATTGGGGGATCTATTTTTTGCGACAGAAGAGCAGACGTAATTGGGAGGCAAACGGGTGATAAGTGAAACAACGATTATGGCACGGATGTTAACACAGGTTCAACAGTGGGAAGGAATGCAGGATCGGCGGGCGATTTTCCTCAACTGTTATGCCCTGATGACGCAAAATATGTTCGCCGCTCTAGGGGAAGGGCGGTTCCGGGACCCGGCTTGGGTAGTCCGGTTGCTGAGCCGTTTTTCCGACTATTACTTTGCGGCCCTGGAAGCGTATGAACGACAGGACACAGCTATTCCCACCGTCTGGCAATTGGCTCACGACGCGGCCGCGCAATCACATCTCTTCTCCGCGCAACATCTATTCTTGGGAGTCAACGCCCATATCAACTACGACCTGGCCCTCACCGTCGTGGAACTATTAGGCCCCATCTGGCCCACATTGTCACCGGAACAACGTCAGCTTTACCAACAAGATTTTGACCATGTCAATGTCATCATCAAAGAGACAACGGATCAGGTTCAAGACGAAGTGTTGGAACGGCATGATCGGATAATGGCCTGGATGGATCTGGTTAGTGGGCCGCTGGATGAATGGTTTATCGGCTGGCTGATTACGGGCTGGCGTGATGAGGTGTGGCAACGGGCGGTAGCAATGATGGCGTGTGCAGACGCGGCCGCGCAGGAATCGTTACGCCTGGAGCTAGAAAAAGCTTCGCTGGTTCGCGGCCGCAGAATTCTCCTCAACTTTGCCACAGCCTGAACCCCCTAACCTGGATATAGGGCCAAAGGGTAACGACTAACTGAGCTTGTCGAAGGCAACACGAGGCTTCGACAAGCTCAGCCCTCGAAAGCCTTAGTAATCGTTCGCAATTAACTTAGCGATTTGCCGTGGCCGGTCCCCTGTGGGTGAACAGCCTGATTGTTCATTAAATTTTTAATCGGGTAACGCCTTCATTGATCCCATCCCCCTGCCCCCTTCCCTCGGGAAGGGGAGAATTCCAATGGGGCATTTTTCGCGGCGAATGCCCCGAAAAATGCCCCTTAGAAAAGTTCCCCGCCCCTGGACGCGGGGTTAGGGGTGGGGAAAAAACCGGGTATGCCATCGCCCTGATAACTTCTCCAGCAGTTCTCAATTTGAACGATAAACGTTCCGTTAATCCGCCCGGCGGTCAAACCGTTGGGCTATCAATACCAACCCCTATGGGCTAAGAGAGCAGGCCAACGGCCTTCGTAACCATAACCCGGCCCGTTTTACGCCGGGCGGCCTCGGCATTTTTAGACGTTCAGGCCAAATTGAGAATTGCTGGTCTCTCAGTCTCTCAATCTCTAACCGCCAAAGGTCAACCCATGAAAACAGCCATCTCCCTTTTGCTGATTTTGTTGTTGACGGCTTGCGACGCGGCCGCGACCACCCCTACCCCTTCGCCAACGGTTGTCACCCCCATTGCGGCCGCGCCTTCACCCACCGCCACTATCCAGTCCACAGCCACACCGACCCCCCTGCCGCATCCCACACCCTTCCTACGTGTCGCGCCACCCCCATGCAGTGGTCACGATATGGTCTACCACACCCAACTGGCACTGGTCGTTCTGGCAAATTGCCTGGATGCCCGGCTTGACGAACCAGAAATGAGTAGTTTGTGGGGGTGGGATGGGAGCGAATGGTACTCAGTTAGCAATGACGGCCCACCACCCCGCCTTTTGGGTGGTGTGGCTTACGACAGCCAGAGCAATCTGTTTCTGCTCTTTGGCGGCCGCGCCCTCACCGTTGACTACACCGACTTTTGGACCTGGGACCCGATCCACCACTGGCAACAACTGGACACACCTGCGCCGGGTGGGTTGAGCAACCATCTGGCAATGGTTTACGACCCGGTGCGGGAGCGGGTGGTGCTCTATGGTGGGCAAGACCTGAGCCAGCAGACGTACACGAACACCTGGGAATGGGATGGAGCCGAATGGTTGAGGCGGGCGTTAACTGGCCCCTCGCTCAATATCCATTATGCTCTAACCTTTGATCCCGTTCATCAGCAGGTTTTACTCCTCGGAGAAGGGCCAAATCAGTTGTGGGGTTGGAATGGGCAAAGCTGGCAACGGCATATAACTGGGGTCAGCCCACCCACACGGGCTGGCGCACGCATGGCCTATGACGCGGCCGCAAACCAACTGGTGCTCTTTGGTGGCAGAGATTACGGTCGGCGGCAAATTTTGCGCGACACCTGGTTATGGGATGGTGTCAATTGGGCAGAATGGACAGGGGATGGCCCACCCCCGCGCAGTCATCACAGCATGGTATACGATGAGGGGCGCGGCCGCGTCGTCCTGTACGGCGGCATTGATCCCCAAAACAACGAATACAACGATACCTGGGAATGGGATGGCCAGACCTGGGTTTGTGTCCACAACTGCTAAACCATAGCCGAAGCCAACAATTCAACCCTACCGCAGGCAACGCCTGCTCCACGGCTCCCCCCTGATTTTCCGTTGATAGTCCCCAGACCCCGGAAACATTGCTAGAATGAGAAGTTAAGACAGGCAACCGACTGTTCCTGACTTTGGGTTCGTAAAAGTATAACTTCCCGGTTCAGACCTGACAGGTTTCCGAAAACCTGTCAGGTCTCGATGGAACTTAATTTTTTACAGACCCTTCACTTCTCGCAAGGCAATGGCTACTCACCAAAATGAACCCATCCCCCCTGACTTGAGTTTAGAGCGAGAGGAGAGAGCTAGAGGGATTTCCTCTAGCTCTGACCTTCAGCCCTGGCGATTCCTGGCAGGAAGGGAGAAAAATTAATGTGGGCCGTTTTTCGTGGGCGAATACCCGCGAAAAACGGCCCCTAAAAAGTTCCCCACCCCTGGGGCGGGGTTGGGGTGAGGGAAATCCGAGTACGTAATCGCCCTAGAACTTCTCTAGGGCGATTGCATACTCACCAGAATGAACCCATCCCCCTACCCCCCTTCCCGAAATCGGGAAGGGGGAACCCACTCGGCGGGTAAAATCGGGGCTTCGCCCCGCTTTTACCCGCC
>JAGNBF010000140.1 GCA_018004935.1 Chloroflexota bacterium
ACAATTATTCATGATGACAGTTCTCCTTATGCAACTGTTTTGTTCGCACTTACATTTTTGCAGGGAAAGCTGTCATCGTCATCTTTTTATGACTTGTACCCCTATTGGTACAAAATTTAGGTAGCTAGAGAAGAACAACAGCCCTCCTAACAATAAGGTGACGAAACTAAACGCCCCCAGACGGGGAAAAGGCATCTCCCGGTTGCCAATCATGAAGGGAAGCAACATGATAGCGAAACCTTCCATCATGGGCACAGCGAAGAGGTACATCATGGTGGAGCCGTGCATGGTAAATAGCTCATTGTACGTATCTGGGGCGACGAGGGTGTTATCAGGGCGTATCAGTTGCAGGCGCATGATAAGGGATAACAGTCCAGCCACCAGGAAGAAACTAAAGGCGGTGATCATAATGCGTCCGCCAATGGTATCGTTTTGCAGAGCCTGAATGGTGCCGATAAGGCCTCGGGGATCGGCCCAGGTGGCTTTGAGTGCTTCAGTGGTTAATCTGTCCGGCAGTTCAGCCCGGGGGTAAACAGCGTCCGGTGGGGGCACAGCGGAATCCGCACTGTTGTTTAGGTGCTCAAAGGGGTCTATCGGCGTTGACTTCATAATGGCATTTAGTGAGTGTCTAAAAATAACTTAGGTGACGCGGTCAGGAGGCCAGCCACAGCCAAAAGGAAAGTTATTCTTAGACAGTTCTTTACTCCGTCACGAGTAAGTTATCGTTCAGAAATAACATGGGTGGCGCGGTTTAGGGTGATTGCTTAATCGGAGTTCCCCCACCCCTGACCCCGCCCCCAGGGGCGGGGAACTATTTCTGGTGCGGTTTGGCGGGCAGACGCCCGCCAAACCGCACCGTTGGTTTTCCCCCTTCCTTTGGGGAAGTGGGCAAGGGGATGGGCGAATCCACTCATTACCCGATTAATCATTTAATCAACAAAAACCCCCGATTTTGCCCACCGAGTGGGTTCGGAACCCATATTTGTGTCATTTTTACGACCCTTTAGCGCAACGATTCCATATAAGCCAGCAAAGCCGCTAACTCTGGGCCAGTCAGCGGGGTGGCGGGCATGAGGTTCCCTGGTTTCAGACCGTGGGGATCTACCACCCATCCGGCTAGATGGCCGCGATTGTTGGGGGCAGTGCCTGCACCTAAGGTGAGGCGGTCAGCGAAGTGGGTCAGATCGGGGCCAAGATCACCAGCGGCGACTTCAACCAGGCCCCGGAGCACATGACAGTCATTACACCCTTTGGCGAGGAAAACATCCTGACCTTGTTGTGTCAGAGCATTGTTCGGTTCAACGGACGGTTGCTGTTGCGCTAACAGCCAGTTATTAAAATCTTCTTCTGGCTCAGCGACGACAACAAGTAACATGCGGGCATGTTGCAGGCCACAAAACTCAGCACACATGCCCCAATATTCCGCGGCCGCGTCCGCTTCTAACCATAATGTGTGGCTACGTTCTGGTAGTAAATCTAGTTTGCCGTGTAGTTCCGGCACCCAAAAGCTATGAATTACATCATCAGAAGTCAGGTGCAACTGCACCGGAACCCCTACAGGGATATGAATTTCATTGGCGGTGCGGAATTGTTGCTGGGGGTAATGAATTTCCCACCACCATTGATGACCAATAACTTCAATGATCACAGGATCGTGGCTCGTCTGCTCATTGAGCGCGGAGAGGGTGCTAAGGGTGAAACCATAAACGATAAAAAGCACAACGGTAGGCAAAATAACCCCGCCCCCCAGCACCAATTTCTGCCCCTGCCCACGTAACCAATCTCGTTGCACTCCATCATCATCAGGCCGACGATACCGTTTACGCCAGAGGGCGAAGGCCAACAACCCCATGGTGATGAGGTAAGTGATGAGGGCCAGGACCAACATGACCCACCACAAACTGGCGATACGGGACGCGGCCGCGCTGTGGGGCTGAAGGGCGTTTGGCGTAGAAGGCGTTTGGGTACATCCGGCTAAGAGCACCGTCAGAAAAAGAAAGGGTAGGCTGATCAGTAATATGCGTCCGGTTTTCATAGATAAACGGTACTTTCGTAACTACAGATTTCAGGAAAGGTGTTGACCAGTAGAACAAACCTTCAGAAGGCTGAACGCTTACGCAAGGGAACAACATCGTTTGCCCCCAGTGACTACTTATCAGGATACGCCGAAAACCGGCGCGATCATTTCATTTTCAGGTTGATAGGGTGGCGATAGGTTCGGCGCGGGTTGTCACAAATTGACCCCCGGTTTCTTGAAGAATGGCCGTGACTTCTTCACTGCGAGCGACTGGGACACGCACGATCAGCAGAATCTGGCCTTGCCGCACCCCTTTGATGTAGGTATCCACATTTTCTTCGGCCATACCCCAGCCTAACAAGGCGCCAAACAAGGCCCCATGAGAGGCCCCAATAGCGGTGCCAGCCGCTACGGTTCCTGCCAGAGCGGGTACACCCAGAATAAGCACCGGACCAAAGGCAACTGTAATGGCCGTACCCAACACCAATCCCAAAACACCACCCAGCACCCCTCCACCCAAAGCGGCGGCTCCGGCCCCTTCTTTCGCCATATCTTTGCCTGTACCCCTGAACATCTCAGTCGCGGCCGCTTCCTCAGCCACAACGTCAATCTCATCCCGAGAGATGCCCCGGGCCTGGAGTTGGTGAATAGCCTGCTGGATATCATGCGCTTCTATGAACAGCCCCACAACCACCGGATAACCACCCTGAGCAACAGCCCCGGCGTAGCTGTAGGTGGCCTGGATCTGAGTGTACTGCTGGTGCAGGAGACGGTTCAGGGCAGGAGGCAAGTCTGGTTCGGCCAGGGTAGATTCATAGGCAGAGAGGAGTTTTTGCTCCGCGGCCGCGCTATCTCGCATTACCACCTCATCCGTCTTATCAGGCTCAATCGTCATAGCCGCCTTAATCGTTACCATACCCCGGTGAACCGCATCCATCACATGATCAGATTTGACTTCATTCGGTTCTACATCCCTGAGAGCTACATCCTCATAGGTGAGCAATGAGGCGGCAAATTTGGCCGTTGCGCGGCACGCTCCTGCAATAACTCCTGCAATCGGTCATTGATCGCATTATTGGCGGCCGTTCGGTAAAACTGTTCATTTTCCTTCAATGCTTCAGCCAGATGATGCACAATCGCTTCAACTTGCGTCTGTTGACGAGGGGTCATGCCTGCCTCCGTTGACAAAAAAGAGCATGGTTCAAAAGTTGGCAAACGGTGCTTAGATCACTTAGGAATGAGAACTAAGTGAACATCTAAAAATAACTTCCCGATTTAGACCTGACAGGTTTCCGAAAACCTGTCAGGTCTGTGCGGAACTTATTTTTGGACGATTACTAAGTAACTGGAGTTTAGAGCGAGAGGAGAGAGCGAGAGGAAATTACTCTGGAAAACCCTCTAACTCTGGCTTTGAACTCTAAACTCAAGTAAATAACTTATTTGTTAGGAGTTCCCCATGGGCCTACAGCGCACCAAGAGGAATGAAAATTTGTAGGACGATTTTTTAAATCGTCCACTGGGCGATTTGCCAAATCGCCCTACATTTTCGTAGGAGTGGCACGGTCAGGACGCCAGCCACAGCAAAAAGGAAGGTTCTTAGGGATTTCGTGGGGTACGGACAACTCTTGTGGTTGCCCCACACCGGACAGGCACAAGGACAACCCGTGTCAACCCCTGCATCCCCCCAAGAGCCACATTATCATTTTTGAGGGAAGATCACCGCCGGATTGATTACTGGCTTAGGCAAATGAGGGATAAATCAGCACGTCGGCCAGGCTAATCTTAGCCTATGCCGGGAAAGCAAAGGGGACAATGTATCGGGGTATAAGAGGCAGGTATAGGTAGAGGTATGGTTTAAAAAAGGGGCGCTTGCGGCCGCGACTCAGAAACGTAAATGTTTTACCGACTGCCCCTGACTTTTTAACTCATTGAGGGCATCAATTCCAATACGCAGATGGCGCTCACTATAATTTACCGTCACCCGCTGATCACTGGCTTCCGTTTTGACCCCTTCCGGGATCATCGGTTGATCCGTCACCAGAAGCAAGGCCCCGGTAGGAATCTGATTATAAAAACCAGTCATAAAAATAGTCGCTGTCTCCATATCAATGGCCATACAGCGGATAAGCCGCAGATACTTTTTAAAAGCGGTATCATGCTCCCAGATACGCCGGTTAGTTGTATAAACCGTTCCTGTCCAATAATCATATCCCCCATCCCGTATCGTTCCCGACACCGCTTTTTGTAAACTAAACGCCGGTAACGCTGGAACTTCTGACGGAAAGTAATCGTTTGAAGTACCTTCGCCCCGAATCGCCGCAATGGGCAGAATTAAATCGCCGATTTTATTTTTTCGTTTCAACCCCCCACACTTCCCCAAAAAAAGACAGGCTTTGGGCTCAATCGCCGCCAATAAATCCATAATGGTGGCCGCATTAGGACTGCCCATACCAAAATTGATAATGCTGATACCCTCGGCCGTGGCGTTAAGCATAGGCCGATCCAGGCCAGAAACAGGCACCCCATGCCAGGCGGCAAAAAGGTGGACGTAATTACTGAAATTCACCAGCAAAATATATTGCCCAAACTCATCTAGAGGGGTTCCGGTGTAACGAGGAAGCCAGTTTTCCACTATTTTTTGTTTGGTATCCATAGATTTAAACTCTTCGTAACTATACAGCCTCACTGGAGAAACCGGGTTTTTGCTGAGGCCAACTCATGCCCTACAAGAGAAAAACCCAGTTTCTGACGTGTATAGTTTACAACTCATCATAGTTATAAAGTGCCAGTAACTATAGTTTTCAAGAAAAAGATTTTGGCTGTACGGGCAACCTTTGTGGTTGCCCTCTCGTGGCAGGGCAGGCACAAGGCCAGCCCGTACCCAAAATCATTATCTTAAGCTCTATATTAATTATCAGTGCTCCCTATCTTATTGTCCAATGATTATATACTTACCACGGTTATAAAGTGACATTTTGTTGGCGGCAACAGATTGGGTAGGGAGAAACCCACCGGCGCGGTTGGGGAGCGTCTGCCCCCCAACCGCGCCGAAAAAAGTTCCCCGCCCCCAGGGGCGGGGAACTTTTCCAAGGGGCATTTTTCAGGGCGAATGCCCCGAAAAATGCCCCATTGAATTCCCCCCTTCCCTCGGGAATCGGCAGGGGGGATGGGGTCAATAACCGTTGGCTAAATTGAGAATTGCTGTCGCCCTCTCGCTTTGTCGCCGCGTTGGTCTATAGGTTTTAGCCTTTGTATCTCACAATATACCTTCCCCTATACCTTTGCCCATTATCTTCCTTTGGGTGTGATGTTACAGTAACTATACTAGCCTTAGATTGGGGGTTGTTTTCATGCCTGTCGGGCTATCGCCAGGGGAGCAAAGGGGCAATACTCATCTTTGGCCCGTAAATCGGGTTGCCCCTTCCTTTTTGTAGTTTAAAAAATGGGTCTTCGGGATTTCGTGGGGTACAGGCAACCCTTGTGGTTGCCCCACACGGGGCAGGCACAAGGCCAGCCCGTACATATGGTGTCAACTCCCTGAATTCCCAAAGAGCCTAAAAAATGAATCAGGTAATGGAATCCCCCCCACCCCTAACCCCGCCCCCAGGGGCGGGGAACTTTTCTAAGGGGCATTTTTCGGGGCGAATGCCCCGAAAAATGCCCCATTGGAATTCCCCCTTCCCTCGGGAATCGGCAGGGGGGACGGGATCAATGAATGTGTTACCCGATTAAAAATTTAATGAACAATGAGGAAGGGCAAGGAGATGGGTCTCAGTTTAGGCCTATCTCAGCCGTTGCCGCCACACAATTTGTCCGTAGCGCCCCCACCCCCAGGGACTTTTTCGGGCACAGTTTGGGGGCGGACGCCCCAAACTGTGCTGTTGGGTTTCTCCCCTTTCCTCTGGGATCGCTGGGGGATGGGTCTTCAGCCCAAACCTGCCCAACCTGTTGCCGCCAACAAAATGTCACTTCATGAACGTGGCGAGTATAGATATGTTAAGGAGTATCTGGAGTTTAGAGCGAGAGGAGAGAGCGAGAGGAAATTACTCTGGCAAACCCTCTAGCTCTGGCTCTGAACTCTAAACTCAAGGAGTATACAACATGCCTTACACCCGATTATCTGATCTACCCGAATCAGTAAAAAACAACTTGCCTAAACATGCCCAGGAAATCTACCGGGCCGCCTTTAACAGTGCCTGGGACGAATATGCCGATCCTGAAGAGCGTCGTGATGACGCTTCCCATGAAGAGGTCGCCCATCGCGTTGCCTGGGCGGCCGTCAAACAGAGCTACGAAAAACAAGGGGACGAATGGGTAGCCAAGAGAGAAACTCATGTTTAAAAGGATTCTTACTCCTTTGGATGGTTCTATCCTGGCTCAGCGGGTTTTGCCCCACGTGTTGACCCTGGTACAAACATTTCACAGTGCAGTTGATCTGGTAACGGTGGTGGAACCCATTCAAGCCCGAGAAAAAACGCATCTCGATCCGCTCAATTGGCATCTACGCAAGGCTGAAGCCGAGACGTATTTACAGAATGTACGTCAGCAATGGCCTACGGCAATGGGTTTACCGGAAATTGTATTGCTGGAAGGCGCGGCCGCAGATCGGATTATCGAATATGCTGATGAACAAGATCATGATTTGATCGTCTTAAGTAGTCACGGCGAAAGTGGGTTAAGCCCCTGGAATATCAGCAGTGTCGTGCAAAAAATAATCCATTACGTAGGACGCTCCGTAATGATCGTACGTGCCTATCAGACGGGGGATGAGGATATGACACCTCGGCTTTATCGCCGTATTCTTGTACCCCTGGATGGTTCTAAACGGGCGGAATGTGTACTCCCTCTGGCTTCCCGACTGGCCCAACAAAACAATGCCCAACTCATTCTGGCCCATGTCGTAGCGCGGCCGCACCTCCTCCAAAGCGATCCCCCCACCCCCCGTGATGAAGAGCTAATAACCCAACTCGTGACCGCCAGCCAGGAGCAAGCCACAGCCTACCTGCAAAAATGGCAGGCACACCTCTCACCAAGTCCAGAAATACGTCTGCTATTAGCCTCAGATATTCCTGGGGCTTTACAAGAATTAGCAGACCAAAGTGGCGCTGACCTCATCGTCATGAGTGCCCATGGCCATTCAGGGGGTAAACGACCCTACGGCAGTGTGGTCACCAATTTCATTATTTACGGAGTGACCCCCCTTCTTATTCTCCAAGATTTACCCCAGACAGAAATCCAACAAACAAAAGCAGAAATGACCGCCCATATAAAAAAGGGAAACGGAATACCCAACATCAATTATGCCCAACCATCCTTCTGGTCACCCGCTTACCACTGAGGTAGGGTACAAGGGAGCCACCCCTACTGATTCTCCTGTACTTCCCTCTCTGAAACAAAAAGCCCAGGAGTTGGCGACTCACCATAGCCAACTCCGTCATTCGCCTGCGCCAGCTTACCTGCTTCAGCGACTCCCCCAACAAGCCCTGCAACTCGAAGCGGCTTACCACGCTTTTGCCCATCCCACCCATAAAGAACTGGTTTATTCAGCGGCGGCTGAGTGGTTATTAGATAACTACTACGTTGTTGAACAAACCCTACGCCAAATCAAAGAAGATTTACCCCTTCAATATTATCAGGAATTGCCCCAACTGAATGCGGGCAGTGATTATACGGGGTATCCCCGAGTGTATGCCCTGGCGCACTACTTCACATTAGAAGAAAAATGCCAGTTTGAGCGGCAAAGTATTCAACGGTTTGTGCTGGCGTATCAAGAAGTCACGCCGTTGACCATGGGGGAGCTATGGGCATTGCCCCTCATGTTGCGCCTGGTTGTTTTGGAGAGCTTAACCCAGGCACTTGGCCGCCTGACAGAAACGACCCTGCCCCCAGCAGAAACGTTACCGGCGGCCCTAATCTGCACCTGCGACATCCGCGATGAAGAGATGGTCGCCAATTGCATCCTTAGTTTACGGATGCTGATCAACCAAAATTGGTCTGTCTTCTTTGAAACGATCAGCCCGGTAGAGCAAATTTTGCGCCAGGATCCGGTGGCTCTATATGGGCAGATGGATTTTGAAACGCGCGATCATTATCGTAAGGTAATTGAAAAGCTGGCTCTGGGAAGTCAACAAAGTGAGGCTACCGTAGCCCAGGCGGCTGTGCAGTTAGCTTATTATCATGTCATCAGTAACCATCACAAGTCACTGGCGGATGAGGTGTGGTCGGGTTTGCAACAGCCGCGCCTGGCCCATGTCGGTTATTATTTGTTAGACAAAGGACGCGCCCAACTGGAAAAGCAGATTGGTTACCAACCCGGTGTGCGCGAACAATTGAGTCGCGGCGTAATGGCTTATCCCACCTTTGTTTATTTGGGTGCTATTATGGGCATAACAGGGGTTATAACCGCGGCCGCGACCGTTTATGCCTACCTCAGCGGGGGAACCCTCGGCCCACTTCTCCTCGTCTTTGCCCTTAGCCTCATTCCCGCCTCTGCCATTGCCATCAGCCTTGTCAACTGGCTTGTAACCATGCTAGTGCGTCCCGACGTACTGCCCAAGTTAGATTTTAGTGAAGGTGTGCCCGACCAATGCCGTACCATGGTTGTCATACCCGCCATGCTTACCGATGCGGAAGAGGTAGAATCCCTTTTCCGTCAGTTAGAGTTACATTACCTGCGTAACCCTGATCCACAATTGGGTTTTGCCTTGCTCACCGACTTTGCCGATGCCCCACAGATGGAGATGCCTACCGATAAAGCCTTATTAGAACAGGCTCAAAGCTGTCTGGAGATACTGAATCAGCGTTATCCCAGAACACCTTTTTATCTTTTGCATCGTCGCCGCCTCTGGAACCCGGCGGAAGGGGCGTGGATGGGCTGGGAGCGCAAGCGGGGCAAATTAGAGGAGTTCAATGGGCTATTACGCGGCCGCACCGATACCTCTTTCGTCGTACAAAATGGGGTGATCTCTTTTCTCACCCTGACAAAGTACGTCATCACCCTCGATGCCGATTCCATTTTGCCCCGCAACGCGGCCGCACGTCTCATCGGCACTCTGGCCCACCCCCTCAACCAGGCCCAATTTGATCCCCAGCGGCAAAAAGTAATAGCTGGCTACACTATCCTGCAACCACGCACCGAAATCCATTACAGCCACACCAACCAATCGCTCTTCACCCGTGTATTTGGCGGCGACGTCGGCCTCGATCTCTACACCTTAGCCGTTTCCGATGTCTACCAGGATCTATTTGCTGAAGGAACCTATGTGGGCAAAGGCATTTATGATGTAGATACCTTCGTCCATAGTCTCACCGGGCGCACTCCCCAAAACAGGCTACTCAGTCACGACCTGTTTGAGGGAATACAGGGGCGGGTTGGCCTGGTAACAGATGTCGTTCTATACGAAGATTTTCCCACCCATTACCTCATTTACATTCGCCGTTCCCACCGCTGGATCCGGGGCGACTGGCAATTATTGCCCTGGCTTTTACCCCTGATTCCCACCGAAGCGGGTTGGCGGCGCAACAATCTCAGTGCCCTGGGCCTATGGAAAATAGCCGATAATTTGCGCCGTAGTTTACTCTCCCCGGCCCTGTTTCTTTTATTCCTGGCGGGCTGGCTCCTATTACCAGGTTCTCCCTTCTTCTGGTCATTGTTTGGTCTATTGGCTTCGGCCATTACCCTGGTCATTAGCACCCTGACCGGCATTGTGCGGGGGATCAATGGGGCAACCTGGGCCGAAATACGCCGCCCCATTCGTAATGGGGCTATTCGCTGGCTTTTGCATATCGCCTTCCTATCATTTGAAGCACTCCTCGTAGTAGATGCCGTTCTCATGACCCTGTGGCGTCTTCTCATCTCGCGACGGAACCTGCTCCAATGGACAACTGCGGCGCACACGGCTCGCCTCTTTGGTCAGGAAATGACCGCCGCCATGACTCTGACCCAGATGGGACCCTCGGTCTTGGTTACGGCTCTTGTTTGTGTGTTAGTGGTCTTACTGCGGCCGCAAGCCCTATTAATCGCCGTGCCCATCATGCTCCTGTGGGTATTGGCCTCTGATATTGCCTATCGCGTTAGCAAACCCAACATACGTCCCCCAGAACAGTTAACCACGGAACAAATATATGCCTTACGCTCCCTGGCCCGGCGTACCTGGCTCTTTTTTGAGCAATTTGTAGGGCCAGCCGATAACTGGTTACCCCCAGATCATTTCCAGGAGTGGCCGCGCGGAACCGTCGCCCACCGTACATCCCCCACAAATGTAGGTTTATATCTACTCTCTTTACTGGCGGCCTACGATTTGGGCTATATCAGCACCATGAACCTGATCTTGCGCCTGGGGCCAACGTTTGACACCCTGGCCAAGCTAGAGCGGTATCGGGGCCACTTTCTTAACTGGATCGAAACCGATACCTTGCGGCCGCTACCCCCACGTTATGTTTCCACCGTAGACAGCGGCAATCTGGCCGCCTGTTTGCTGGTGGTACAACAGGCCTGCCGTGAGCTAGGCAATCAGTCAGTATGGCGCTGGGAAAGGTGGCAAGGTCTACTAGACACCATGGCCCTGCTAGAACAGGCATTACAGGGGACGGCAGAAACCATCGTGGCCCCTTTGCGTGAACAAATTGACCTCATCCGCCAACAAGTAGTAGCCGAACAAAATCACCCGGAACAATGGGCCAGCCTGGTGCTCAATCTGGTAGAAGTGACCGAGCCGGAACTGGAACAGTGTCTGATTACGCTGGTGGATACCCATTTAGGCCAGATTGAAGCGGAAACAATCCAAAGCTGGCGCATTTATGCCGAACGCCTGCGCCAACACATTCAAGGCATGCGCCGGGAAATGGAAATGCTTCTGCCCTGGCTTTTTTTGCTCTGCAATGCCCCGCCCACCTTTTATCAGCCCGACACCCCCGAACCGATACTTCAGGCGTGGCAAAGGTTATGCACTATTTTGTATGCGATGCCCCAACTCAACCAGGTGGCGACTGTGGCCGCGGCCGCGCACGAACCCCTCAAAGCATTGCAGGCCGCCATAACCACTCTACCCACGGCTCCCGAAGCTGAGATCTGGTGCCAACAACTGGCCGCCAGCCTCAGCAACACCACCCTCACCATTCGCCCCATCCTCACCCATGCCGAAGAGCTGGCACGTCAGGCAGGAAGTTATGCCAACGAGATGGAATTTGCCTTCCTCTTTGATCCCCAACGTCGGGTTTTTCACATTGGTTATAACCTGGAACGCGGCCGCTTAGATGATAGCTATTATGACTTGTTAGCCTCAGAAGCGCGTATCGCCAGCCTTATCGCCATTGCCAAAGGGGATGTGCCCCTGCGCCACTGGTTACACCTGGCCCGCCCCCTCACCCGGTTCAAAGGACGGTTGGCCCTTCTCTCCTGGAGCGGCACCATGTTTGAGTACCTGATGCCCCCCCTGCTGATGCGGCAATATCCGGGCACGCTCCTGGCCGAAAGTATGGAAGCGGTGGTGGCTTACCAAATAGCGTATGGCGAAGAACAGAAGATACCCTGGGGCATTTCCGAATCAGGCTTTTATACCTTTGATAACGCCCAAAATTACCAATATCGGGCTTTTGGGGTGCCCGGTTTAGGTTTTAAACGGGGACTGGGGGAAGACCTGGTTGTAACCCCGTATGCCTCGTTACTGGCACTCCCCTTGCGGCCGCAGGCCGTCATGCAAAACCTCCATGCGCTAAGCCAGAAAGGCATGATGGGACGTTATGGCTTTTATGAAGCCATAGACTTCACCGCCTCCCGGCTCCAATTCGGCCAGGAGTGGGCCATCGTGCGCTCCTATATGGCCCATCACCAGGGCATGATTATGCTCTCCCTGCTAAACTATTTGCAGGCAGACAAAATGGTGAGCCGTTTCCACGCCGAACCGCGTATTCACAGCGTCGAACTCCTGTTACAGGAAAAAATTCCGCCCCAACCCACCGTAGAACAGCCACCGGCCGAGGATGAAGGAATAGAAGTGGTGCGCCCTCCCCAATCCCTCATCACTGCCACCCCCTGGTCGGTGCCCGCCGAAACCCCCATGCCCCTGATTCACTTCTTATCTAACGGTCGCCTGAGTTCACTGATTACCAATGCCGGTTCAGGCGCACTCATGGGGCCAGATGTGGCCTATACTCGTTGGCGACCCGATACGACACTCGATAATTGGGGTAACTGGCTGTACGTGCAAGACCGGGAACGAAATAGTGTATGGTCGTTGGGTATACAGCCATTCGGCCACCACGCCGAACGTTATGAAGTGCAGTTTTATCCCCATATGGCCCACTTCCACCGCCATCATGAAGGCATTGCCCTGGAACTGGACATCGTGGTCGCCATCAATGAGGATGTGGAAATCCGGCGGGTACGGCTGACGAATGACAATGATCAACCGCGCCATTTACGCCTGACCAGTTACGCGGAAGTTGTGCTTACGGATCAGGCGTCGGATCAGCGGCATCAGGCATTTGCCAAGCTATTTGTAGAAAGTGAATATGTGGCAGAGTTGAACGCGCTGTTCTTCCGTCGGCGGCCGCGAGCGGCGGCTGAGGCCCCTCGTTTCCTCGCCACGATGCTTGTTATGGAGGAAGGGATTGAGCCAACCAGGGCCTATGAAACGGATCGTGCTTACTTTTGCGGCCGCGGGGGTATGTCGCGCTACCCCACAGCCCTCACCAGCGCCACCTGGCTCCGGGGAACAACCGGGGCTACCCTCGATCCCATCATGTCCTTGGGGCAAGATATACAACTACAACCGCGCACTTCTGTAGAGCTGGCCTTTCTCACCTTCACCGCCTCAAGCCGTGCCGACCTGCTGGCCCTGGGTGAGCAATACCGCCGCTGGGTCGTCATCAACCGGGCTTTCACCGCCGCCCGCTCCCAGGCGGAACAGGAGCTACGCCAGCTAGAACTGCCCATAACTGACCTGGAGCAGATACAGCAGATGCTCTCTTTGCTCCTTTACCCCCATCCTGCCCGGCGTGCGGCCGCGGCCACCCTGGCCGCCAACCAACAGGGGCAAAGCGGGTTATGGGCTTTTGGCCTTTCTGGTGACTATCCGATTTTGCTCCTGCACCTGAGCGATGAAAACAATCCCACCCTGTTACGGACTGTACTTCAGGCGCACCGCTACTGGCGGCGGCGCGGCCTCAAGATCGATCTCATCATTCTCAACCAACAAGACAGCAACTACAGTCAAGCCTTACAAGGGTACATCCATCGTTTGATCCGACACATGGAAAGCGATCATTGGCTCAACCGGCGCGGCGGCATCTTTGTTCTGCTTCAAGACCAACTGACTCCTCCCACCAAAATTTTGCTCCAAACCGTCGCCCGCGTCATTCTAGACGCTTCAGCCGGTTCCTTACGGGCGCAATTAGGTGATTTACAGCGTCAGCCCGGATCTCTGCCCCGTTTTGTTCCCACATTAATGACCCGGCCCGGCCAGAATCAGGAGAGCACCCCGCTTCCGCGCCCCGGTGATCTACAGTTTGATAATGGCCTGGGGGGATTTAGCCCAGACGGCAAAGAGTATCTTATTTACCTGGAGCCGGGCCAAAGTACCCCCGCTCCCTGGATTAACGTTATTGCCAATGAGACTTTTGGTTGTCTGGTAACGGAAAGTGGCGGGGGATACACCTGGGCGGATAACAGTGGCGAAAATCGGCTGACTACCTGGCGTAATGACCCGGTGACGGACTGCCCGGCTGAGGCGTTGTATTTACGGGACGAGGAAACGGGGGAAATCTGGTCCCCCACCCCACAACCAGCACCTGCGCCTCTGCCTTATCTGGTACGCCATGGGGCGGGTTATACGAGCTTTGCCCACCAAAGTCATGGTCTGAAACAAGACCTGCTTCTTTTTATCGCCGCAACTGACCCTATAAAGGTGGTGCAATTACGTCTGGAAAACACGACGACGCGGCCGCGCCGTCTCACCATCACTTTTTATGCTGAGTGGGTTCTGGGCACTAACCGTGAAATCACCCAGCCTTACCTCGTTCCCTATTACCACGCCGAATGCCAGGGGTTGCTGGTACGTAACCCCTACAGCCCGGAGTTTGCCGACAAGGTCGCGTTTGCGGCCGCAAATAAATCACTCCATGGCCTCACCGCCGACCGCACAGAGTTTCTGGGACGACTGGGTGATATGCGCCGACCGGCCGCCTTACACCGCATTGGTCTAAACAGCCAGATAGAAGCCGGTCTTGATCCTTGCGCCGCCATCCAGATTCATGTCGATCTGGCTCCGGGGGCCAATGAAACGGTCTATTTTCTTTTAGGCCAGGGGGCCAATGAGGCCGAAGCCGTGCGTTTAGTCCAAACCTACCAGCGGCCAGAGTGCGTCGCGGCCGCGTGGCAGGAAATCCAGACCTTATGGGATGATATTCTAGGAACTGTCCAGGTAGAAACCCCTGATCCGGCCATGAATTTACTCCTCAACCATTGGTTACTCTACCAGACCATCGCCTGCCGCCTCTGGGGTCGCTCTGCGCTTTACCAATCTAGCGGGGCTTACGGCTTCCGGGATCAGCTCCAGGATGTCATGGCCGTGTTGTATGCCCGGCCAGCGCTCGCCCGTGAGCACCTGTTGCGGGCCGCCCGTCACCAGTTTGAGACGGGTGATGTGTTACATTGGTGGCATCCACCAGGCGGTCGTGGGGTACGCACCCGCATCAGCGATGATCTGGCCTGGTTACCCTATGTCACAGCCCATTATGTGCGGATAACCGGCGACACCTCCGTCCTGGAAGAAAGGGTTCCCTTTCTCATTGGGGATCCTTTAACCGAAGAAGAAGAAGAACGGTACGGCCAGTACGAAACCACCCTCCAGACCTATACCTTGTATGAACATTGTTGCCGTGCGCTGACGCGGGCCACAACCAAAGGGGTGCATGGCCTACCCCTCATCGGTACGGGGGATTGGAATGATGGTATGAACCGGGTGGGGCGTGAAGGTGTGGGCGAGAGCATCTGGCTAGGCTGGTTTTTAATTGGTACGCTCAACGACTTTGCGCCCCTATGCATCACCCAGGGCGATGAGGCGAAGGCGAAGGCCTTCCGCCAACAGGGTGAGGCTTACCAGGAAGCCATTGAGCAACAGGGTTGGGATGGTGAATGGTACCGGCGCGGCTATTATGATGATGGCACGCCGCTGGGTTCCCGGCAAAATACAGAATGCCGTATTGACGCCATTGCCCAAAGTTGGGGCGTGCTGACCGGAGCCGCCAACCCTGAACGAGCCACTCAGGCCATGCAAGCAGTATGGGAACAATTGGTGAGGGCCAAAGAGCGGCTGATCTTGTTGTTTACGCCACCCTTTGACCAGACGCGCAAAGATCCCGGTTATATTAAAGGGTATTTGCCCGGGATCCGTGAAAATGGGGGGCAATATACCCATGCCGCCCTCTGGACAATTTGGGCGTTTGCCGCCCTGGAAGATGGCGACACGACGGAATATCTCTTCCGGCTCATTAACCCTATTTACCAGGCAGATACGCCAGAGGGTGTGGCCCGGTATAAGGCGGAGCCATATGTGATTGCGGCCGATGTGTATGGAGTGCGGCCGCATGAAGGACGTGGTGGTTGGACCTGGTATACAGGTTCCAGCGGCTGGATGTACCGGCTGGGCATAGAAGGAATTTTAGGGTTACGCCAGCAGGGCAACCGTCTTTACTTCAACCCCTGCGTGCCCCCAACCTGGGAACATTATCGGTTTACTTACCGCTTTCGCCAGACAACCTATGAA
>JAGNBF010000219.1 GCA_018004935.1 Chloroflexota bacterium
CCATAGAAAAGTTCCCCGCCCCTGGGCGGCGGGGTTAGGGGTGGGGGGGATTCCATTACCTGATTAATTTTTTAAACGACAAAAACGACCGGGCGGGTCTGGCAGATGAATTGATTCAACTGAACGGTTACCTTTGCAGGTGAACATTATGTTGGCACCGATTAAAAAACTAACTTTGGCACAACAGTTCAAACTTCTTTCTCTCTTAATTTTGTTAGGGGGGATGCTTATCGTCGGCGGCTGGGTGGGGAGACAAATTGAAGAAGGCGTTACCAACCGCACCGCCTCAATTACCGCGCTCTATGTGGATAGTTTCATCTCCCCTTTGTTACAGCCATTAGCCCAACAGGGAGAACTCAGCCCCACAGACATCCAGGAATTAGATCGTTTACTCAATGACACCCCGCTGGGGCAACAAATCGTCTCCTTCAAAATCTGGCTCCCCAATGGAACCATCATCTACAGCACCAACCCCACCCTGATTGGGCAACAATTTTCGGTGGGGGATTCCCTGTCGCGGGCTTTGCAGGGAGAAGTAACCGCGACGATCAATAGCCTGGAAGAAGAGGAACAAGCCAGTGAGCGGGCCATGTATCCCCAACTAATAGAGATCTATGCCCCCGTGCGGGCACAAAGAAGCGGCGAAATCATTGCTTCTTCAGAGTTTTATCAGCTACCGAATGAGCTAATCGCTGAAATCCGGTGGGCCGAATTAAGGAGCGGGGTTGTTGTGGGACTATGCACCCTGCTGATGTATCTGATATTGGTGGGAATCGTTAATCACATCAGCCATATATTGCTGGTACAGCAGGAAGCGTTACAAACGAAAGTGGCCCAGAATGCCGGTTTACGAGATCGCATTCGTCAGGCTGGCGGCCGCGCCACAACCCTCAACGAACGTTATCTGCGCCGTATCTCTGCTGATTTACATGATGGCCCGGCCCAAGATCTGGCGCTGGCCCTTTTGCGTAGTGCCACCGTTACGGAAGACCTGGAGCAATATTTGCCTGAAGGTGCGCTCCGTGAACAAACCGTCGCCGCCTGGCACTCCGTGCAGGCGGCTCTAGAATCCTCTTTGGGTGAGTTGCGCACCATCACTGCCGGGTTGCGTCTACCGGAAATTGAAGATGTTTCTGGGACGGATGTGGTGCGCCGCGCCTTGCGTGATTTTGAACGTAAGACCGGTTGCCACGTCGCGGCCGCGGTGGATGAAATTCCCCCTGATTTGCCCCTGCCCGTAAAATTAACCCTCTATCGCATTTTGCAGGAAGCACTCTCGAATGGGTATCGCCATGCCGGGGGGAAAGGGCAACGGGTGATGGTACAGGTAGAAGGAGACGAATTGCGTGTAGAAATAGTGGACGAAGGGCCAGGTTTTAACCCAGAAACGATTTTCCGTGAGGGTAAGTTAGGACTGGCCACAATGCACGAACGAGCGGAATTGTTAGGAGGGTGCTTTAATATAGACAGCGCCCCAGGGCGAGGGACAAGAATCTGGTCCTATCTCCCCTTACGTATTCCTGAAGTACCGGTGCCGCTAAGCCATGCCGAGGTGATTCATGTCTGAGCCGATTCGTATTCTCATTGCTGATGATCATCCCTTGTTTCGTGAAGGTGTGGCCGCCTCTTTATCACGGGAGCCAGATATACGCATTGTAGGACAGGCCAATAATGGTGAAGAAGCGTACACAATGGCCTCAGAGCTATTGCCAGATGTTTTGTTGTTGGATATCAGTATGCCCGGTGATGGAGGTATCGCGGCCGCACGTCGTATCGCCACCGCCTTTCCCGTCATCCGCCTCATGATGCTCACCGTCTCTGAAGATGAAGATAACCTGCTCAATGCCTTACGGGCCGGGGCCAGAGGGTACGTCCTTAAAGGCGTTTCCGCCCGCCAGTTAGCCAACGCCATTCGCATGATTGCTGAGGGGGGCGTCTATATCTCCCCGGCAATGGCCGGGAGTATTCTGTTTGAGATGGCCACCTCCGACCAGGAGCCGGACCCGTTTAATGATCTTACCCAGCGGGAAAAGGAGATTTTGCAATTGGTGGCCCAAGGATTAACGAACCGGGAAGTTGGCGAGCAGTTGAGTCTATCGGAGAAAACCATCAAACATTACATGACCAATGTGTTGCAAAAATTGCATGTGCGTAGCCGTGTCCAGGCTGTGCTTCTGGCCCAAAAGCATGGCCTGCAGTAAGGAATGAAGATTGAGTCTACTGAAAAAAGGTCAAAACAGTTAAAAGCCCGGTTTCTTTTTCTCTGGAAGCGTCGGTTAAATTAGTCAGAAACCGGGCTTTTTGCAGTAGACTCAAGATTCAATAATCTCAGGACTTACGCGCTGTGGCTGGTGTCCCTAACGCACTACACCGAGCACGGTCAGGAGACCGGCTCGAGCAATCGCGTAAGTACTAATCTGCTAAAGGCTATTCTCTCCCTCATGCTCACCTACGACTATCTTATCCTCGGTGGCGGCATTGCTGGACTCGCGGCCGCGACCGAACTCCTAAAACGGGGCCATACTGTTCTCCTCATCGAAAAGGGGGCAGAAGTGGGTGGGCTGGCCCGTACCTTTGCCCGTGAAGGGTTCCGTTTTGACCTGGGGGGGCATCGTTTTCACAGCAATAACCCGGCGGTGGTGCAATGGCTGAAAAATTTGCTTGGTGACGACCTGCTCCGTGTGCCGCGCCTCAGCCACATCTACCTGGAAGGGCGTTTTGTGGATTACCCGCTCCAGTTTCCCGGCGCGTTGACCGCCTTTCCGCCCCGGCGTGCGGCCGCACTCGGTTGGAGCTACCTGACGGCACGGGTGAAGGAACGCGGCCGCGCCGATCACTCTTTTGAAGATTGGGTGGTGAAGCGGTTCGGCCAGGCGATGTATGCCACCTTTTTCCAGCCCTACACCCAAAAAGTGTGGGGTATTCCCGGCCACGAAATTTCTGCCGCCTGGGCCGCGCAACGCATCGGTTTACCCAGTTTGTGGCAGGCCGTCCGGCACGCGCTGCTCCCCGCTACCATCCCCCCGGCCACCGCCATCAGCCATTTCTACTACCCACGCACCGGCTTCGGTCTCATCCCCCAAACCCTGCGCCACCAGATCGAACAACAAGGGGGCACGATTCTCACCCAGACAACGCTGGCCCGCCTTGAACCAATCCCGGATGGCTTTTTGGCCTCTTGGGTGGGTACACCTGTCCCCATTCGGGCCAGGCAGGTCATTTCCACCATTCCCCTGGATCAATTGGTGGCGGCTTTGCCCCAGGGTGAAACCGGGCGTGTGGATTATCACCTGGATTACCGGGGGTTGATCTGTGTGTTTTTGGCGTTGGCGCGGCCGCAGATCACCCGCGACAGTTGGACCTATTTCCCCAATGGCAACGCCCTCTTTGGCCGCACCCACGAACCCAAAAACTGGTCGGCAGACATGGTTCCCGGCCCCGATGTGACCTCATTGGCGGTGGAGATTTTCACGAATCCCCACGAGGAAAAATGGCAATGGTCTGATAACCGATTGGTGCAGACGGTGGTGGAACAATTAACCCGTCTCCACTGGTTCCGCGCCGCTGAGGTGCGGAACAGTTGGGTGGTGCGTGTGCCGCACGCGTATCCGGTATACCGTGTTGGTTATGAAAAACAGTTGGCCGCCATCAAAACCCACCTCTGCCAATGGCCCCGTTTGCACCTGCTGGGGCGCACCGGCTCCTTTCGCTATCTCAACAGCGATGGGGTGATAGAGGATGTATTTCGTTTTATTGAGGAGCAAGAGGGTGTGGCGGCTGGGTTGCGGCCGCTGGCGAATGGCGTCGGGCGTTGGGTGTGAGAGGGGAACTCTGGGAACTCAACAAATGGTCAATGGTTAATGGTTAATTGCCGATTGTCAATGACCAACCACTGTTCACTGTCCACTGCTCACTGCTCACTGTTCACTATCCACTCTTCACTGCCCTATGCCCACCTTCTCCCTCATCATCCCCGTTCACAATGGGCTGGCCCATTTGCCACGCTGTTTGGCGGGGGTACAACGCTCGCGGTTTCGGGATTGGGAGTTGATTGTGGTAGATGATGGCTCGGCGGATGGGTCGGGCCGGGTGGCTGAGGCGATGGGGGCCAGGGTGGTGGTGAACCGCGGCCGCAGTGGGCCAGCCTTTGCCCGCAACCTGGGGGCCAGCCAGGCCACCGGTCAATATCTGTTCTTTACTGATGCCGATTGTGAATTACACGAAGATACGTTGGGGAACGCGGCCGCGATCCTGCAAACACATCCCCACCTCGATGCCCTCATCGGCTCCTACGATGACAGTCCGGCCCACCCCGGTTTTATCTCCC
>JAGNBF010000141.1 GCA_018004935.1 Chloroflexota bacterium
TGCGGCGTTGAGTGGCGCGGCCGCGATCATCGCGATTGACAACAACCCCCAAAAAGAGTCATTGGCCCGCCTGTTTGGAGCCACCCACTTCATCCTCTCAGGGGACAAGGTGCGTCAAGAAGTAACTAATTTAACCAGCGGCCGCGGTGCTGATTACGTCTTTGAAGCGGTAGGCTTACCCAGTCTACAAGAATTGGGGTTGCGCCTTACCCGCGCCGGAGGAACCCTCGTTCTAGTAGGACTTTCCCATGTCAAAGAACCCACCAACCTCTCCGGCGCCTTCATTGCTCGCCAGGAAAAAACGGTCAAAGGAAGTTACTACGGTAGTGTCCATACCCATCGTGATTTTCCCTTTTTGTTAGACCTATACATGGCGGGCAAACTCAATCTGGATGCCCTCATTTCCCAACGTTACCCCCTCATCGCCATCAATGAGGCCTACGACGCCATGCTCCACGGTGATGTCGCTCGGGGCGTGATCCTCTTTGGCGAATGATGAAAGAACATTCCCATCCCCTGCCCTACTTCCAATTTGCCACCTTTCCCAATGGAGACACCAGTCACGCTGTTTTCACCCGGCAAGGAGGGGTGGGAACATTTCCTTTTGCCAGCCTGAACCTCAGTGTGTCCGTCCCGGATGACAAAGCCACCGTCTATGCCAATCGTCGGCGGGCCTATGGTCTATTTGGCCGGGACACAGATACGGTCGTCCATGCCCATCTGGTGCATGGCAACAGTGTAGCTATCGTCAGCCAGGCCAATAATGGTACCTGGATCAGTCACGTAGACGGGATTTTGACCAATGAGCCGGGGTGCGCCCTGACAATGAATTATGCCGATTGCACACCCATTTTTCTGCTGGATCCGGTTCATCGGGCGATTGGTCTGGGACATGCAGGCTGGCAAGGAACGATGAAGGATTTGCCAGGGGCGATGGTGCGGCAGATGGTAGCTGTGTTTGGCACCAATCCGGCAGAATTAATAGCCGGGATTGGGCCATGCATTGGCGTATGTTGTTATGAAGTGGATGAGCCGGTTATCAGCCAGGCTCAAGAACGGTTTGGCCTGGGGAATGAGGTGTTGGTGAGGCAAGCGGCAAAGGCGCGGCCGCATTTTGACCTCGTCCACGCCAATTATCTAAATCTGGCTGGGGCCGGAGTACAACAGATCGAATTTTCTGGTTTATGCACTGCCTGCCGCACCGATCTCTTCTTCTCTCACCGTGCCGAAAAAGGGCGAACAGGCCGTTTTGGCACGATTTTTGTTCTCCATGAAACAACAAGGACAGAAACTCCATAACGCCGTATAGAAATCCCCGGCATCCCTGATCCGCCATATTGACACATCTGCACAACGCTCCTCGGTATCTGTTAGGCATATTGCTAGGTTGACGATCTCCACCCCTGGTGATACCATCCTCAACATGGTTATGGGCTTCTACTTTTATTTTTATCCGGGAAATCAACCGACGTCGCGCACAAGCGAAGTGGGTTTGTCTGGCCTGGGTAAGTAAAGAAGCCCCGACAAATACACAAGAAGCAAAAGACGCGGCGTCACACCCGCGTCTTTTTTATTTGAAGATGCGGGTGACGCCTCACTCACAATGTTTCACTCTCTTAGTCTCCAGGCTCAAAATAACGCAGAGTTGGGCGACTAAGTAGATAATCAACAGGAGGCAGTCATGGGGCATACAGGAACGAATGGAGTAAATGGGCATCATCATCTGGCCGAAACGCGGCCGCTGATGTGCCGAGGGGTTCGAGGGGCGATTTCCGTAACGGAAAATAACTCCGACGCCATTGTCGCGGCCACAAAAGAGTTAATGGGGGTGATCGCGGCCGCGAATAACATCCACCCCGACGATGTTGCCAGTATTTTCTTCACCACCACATCTGATCTCACCGCCATCTATCCCGCACTGGCAGTCCGACAACTTGGCTGGTATGATGTAGCCATGCTGTGCGGCCATGAAATGGACGTACCAGGTGGCAAGAGTGGCATCATCCGGGTGTTACTCCATTGGAACACCCACAAAACCCCCCAGGAAATTCGTCATTGTTACCTGCGTGAAGCTGTAGTTCTACGTCCCGACTGGCAACAACGTCCAGTCAGTCAGGAGGCTCTACCATGTTAACTGCCGTTCTCACCCGCCCTCATGCCTCTACCAATGGCCACCGTCCCGCCTCAGCCGCATCCTCAACCTACCATCATGTGAAGGAGTGGTCTATGAATCTGGCCATCATGAAAACGAACGCCACCATGAAAGAAGTCTCAACCGTGATCGCCCGCGTGGAAGATTGGGGGTTCACGGCCCACCTATCGCAAAACGACGCCCATACCATCATTGGTATTGTTGGTGAAGGCCAAGGCGATTGGGAACAGATTCGGCAACTACCCGGTGTCGAACGGGTTGTGCCGGTCAAACACCCCTTCAAATTAGCCAGCCGCGAATTCCAGCCCGAAGATACCGTTTTCCCCATCGGTAATCACACCGTTGGGGGCAAAGGGTTACTGGTAATGGCTGGTCCATGCTCCGTAGAAGATCGCAACCAGATTATCGAAACCGCCATCGCTTGCAAGGAAGCAGGGGCACACGTACTTCGTGGAGGAGCTTTTAAACCCCGTTCATCCCCTTATGCTTTCCAGGGGTTAGGAGAAGAAGGGCTGAAATACCTGGCCGAGGCCCGTGAAATCACCGGATTACCTATTGTCACGGAAGTAATGGAACCTGCCCTGGTACCTTTGGTGTGTGAATATGCGGACATTTTGCAGATCGGGGCGCGGAATATGCAAAATTATGCCTTGCTCCACGCTGTGGGGAAGGCGCAACATCCGGTGTTATTGAAACGAGGTATGAGTAGCCTGATGGAAGAGTGGCTAATGTGTGCCGAATATATTCTCAGCCACGGCAACAAACGGGTGATGCTGTGCGAACGGGGCATTCGTACCTTTGAAAAGTACACCCGTAACACCTTCGATATTAATGCCATTCCTGTGGTAAAGCAGTTATCCCACCTACCGATTATTGCCGACCCCAGCCATGCCACAGGGAAATCAGAGTATGTCGCGGCCGCGGCCAAAGCCAGCGTTGCCGCAGGAGCCGATGGGGTAATCATTGAAGTTCATTGCCACCCCGAGGCGGCCCTCTCTGATGGGGCACAATCGTTACGCCCGGAGGCGTTTGGCAAACTGGTACGGGAAATGCGGGCAATTGCAGAGGCTTGCGGCCGCGAAATCGAGTAACCTGGCATCAGCAAACCATAAGCAGTGAAAAATCACTGCTTATGGCTCACTATCTTCTACAGCCACTAACTCTCCGTTACCGTCACCTTCACCATCTTATCACCCTGGCGAATGGCATTCACCACATCCATCCCCTTCGTCACTTTCCCAAAAACCGTATGCCGGTTATCTAAATGAGGTTGCGGTGAATGGGTAATGAAAAACTGACTCCCATTTGTGCCCGGACCCGCATTCGCCATCGAGAGAAAACCCGTCTCATGACGCAGAGGGTTCCCCCTAAACTCATCCTCAAAACGGTAGCCGGGACCACCTGTACCTGTACCAGTGGGATCACCCCCCTGAATAACGAAATTGCTGATAACTCGGTGAAACACGACCCCATCATAAAACCCTTCACGGGTCAAAAAGACAAAATTATTGACCGTCTTTGGCGCATATTGGGGAAAGAGTTGAATCTCGATCACCCCTTTGGATGTTTCCATTGTAATCAGATAAATCTTCTTGGGGTCAATTTGCATTGCTGGGGGACTTGCCCATTTTTTAGCCATGTTACACTCCTTCTTAAAGGGATTAAGTTATTCTGAAGCTTAAGACGTGCGGATGAAAAAGAAATATATTGCCTAATTCTCCTATCAATCCACAAACCCCAAAATCTTCATTATCATACAATCACTGCATTATACCCCTCGCCCCCAAATCAGACCGCCTGACAGCAGTAATTCTCAATTTTACCAACGGTTAAAACCGTTGCCCGCCAAAAGCACGCTCGAAAAATGGCCCAACCCGTAGAACAGTTGACCGCCGGGCTATTAATACCAGGCCCCACGGACTAAAACAGCAGGCCAACGGCCTTCGTAATCATAGCCAGGCCCGTTTTACGGTCGGGCGGCCTCACCATTTTTAGACGTTCAGGCCAAATTGAGAATTGCTGCTGGCATCCGTCTCCTTTTGACAAGGGGTATCCCCTGTGATAAGCTACGCAACCGCAACCAATATCCACTTACCTCTGGCTTATTGTCCTTTGTGGCCGGGTTGTTATACTTACACTAGCTATCATGTCGTAACCCAGACTAAATAACTGACAGGCCAAAACCATTCACGGTTGGAGTTCGTGTTGCCAGATTCAATTCCCCTGACGGGTTATTACTACCCCAACAAAATGGGGCGCATTCTATTCTTATCCCTTGAAGAAGTAATGGGACAGGCCGATCTGGAAACACTGCTCCATCATAGCCACCTCAGTCAGTACATTCACAACTTACCCCCAGAAGATTATGAACGGCAGTTTGACTTTGCCCACATTGCCAATCTTCTGAACAGCTTAGAGCAGTTGTACGGTCCACGCGGTAGCCGCAACCTGGCGATTCGTAGCGGCAAGGCCATGTTTGAACATGGCCTGCGCAATTTTGGCACCCTCGCCGGTGTGGCTGAACCATCCTTCAAGGTCCTGCCTCTCAGTACTAAGCTCAAAATTGGTCTGCCTACTGTTGCTCGTATATTCACGCAACTAAGCGATCAAGTCAGCCATGTCGAAGAGAAGGAAGAACATTATCTTTACTACATTGACCGTTGTCCCATGTGCTGGGGACGACATGCCGATCATCCGGTGTGTCATATCTCCACCAGTATCTTACAGACAGCTTTATACTGGGTAAGTGATGGGCAAGAATTCCGCGTTGAAGAAATAGAATGTATCGCAATGGGGCATACAACTTGCATCTTCCGGGTAGACAAAGAACCGATCAAATAAGGTAAGAACAAGGATGAATTTGGTTGATTGAAGACCCAGCTTTCAAGTTCTGGCAAACTCAGCTTGTTGGATGCGTTTTAGACTATGTAAGGGAAGTGAGCCGTGGCTGAAGCAAACAAAATTCTTGTTGTTGAAGATGATATTGACCTGGCGGAAATGCTAAACGCCTATTTCCGTACCCAAGGATATCAGGTGAAGGTTTCTAATTGGGGCGAGGATGGGGTTAAAAATGCGCTCCAGGATGTGCCTGATGTTGTTGTTCTAGACGTGCGCTTACCCGATATCAATGGGTTCGAAGTATGTCGCCGTTTACGCCAGAATCGGCACACAGAGAGTGTCCCGGTTATCTTCCTGACCGAAAAACGGGAACGGGAAGATAAACTCATGGGGCTGGAGTTAGGGGCAGTAGATTACATAACGAAACCCTTTGACATCCAGGAATTGCGTCTGCGCGTACGCAACATCATCCGGCGCTCCGATATGGATAGTGTGGTGAATCCAGTGACAAATCTGCCGGAAGGCTCTCTGGTGCAGGAAAATCTAGAAAAAATGTTACGCCAGCCGGAATGGGGTCTGGTTTTGGCCCGCATTAAAGGGTTGGATCGCTTTCGTAATCGTTACGGGTTTGTAGCGGCCGATGATGTCGCCCGTGCGATCAGTTTAATGATCACCAATGCTTTACAAGAAAGTGACAGCACAGATAATTTTGTAGGGCATGTAGGACCGGTAGATTTTGTGATTATGACTCATGCGGATCGGCAGGCTCAGGTGATGAATAGTTGCCGCATTCGGTTGGAATCCTCTATCCAATATTTCTATCCAGCCATTGACCGAGTACGCTTGCATGAGATCCCCACCAGTGAACGTCTCCATGTGTTGGTTTCGGGTCTATCTTCGCGGGATGCCGCCATTAGCAATTGGGATGGCCTGCAAATGGCTCTGGCAAAACTCTAATAACTTAGGGCTTACGGGGTTGCTCGAGCCGGTCTCCTGATCGTGCTCGTTGGGCTTCGGTGGAGACCCGGCCACAGCCCGTAAGTTCTAGACCCCTCACCAATTAATGATGCGTTTACTGCAAAAAGCCCGGTTTCTGACTAATTTAACCGTCTCTTCCAGAGAAAAAGAAGCCGGGCTTTTAACTGTTTTGACCTTTTTTCAGTGGACTCAATTATCCAACCGTAACGACTAACCCTCTCAAGGGCTGAGCTTATCGAAGTCTAGTTGCCTTTGACAAGCTCAGGCAACAGGCTTTGTCGTAACATTCAACCAGCAATCCTCAATTTAGAGCGTATTTGTCGTAGGGGCGGGCAACCGGGGAGAAATGTTGTCTGATGACCCAGTTATCTGACTATTTAGGGTCTTCGGGATTTTGTGGGGTACGGGCAACCCTTGTGGTTGCCCCACACTGGGCAGGCACAAGGCCAGCCCGTATATCTGGTGTCTACCCCCTGAATTCCCAAAGAGCTACTATTTTTTAAACGACAAAAGCCTCCCATTTCGTCCACAGATCGGCTTCCCCCTGTCCAAACCTGGGAAGGGGAAAAATCAATTGGGGCCGTTTTTCTCGGGTGTGCGCCCGCGAAAAACGGCCCATAAAAGTTTCCCTGCCCCTGGGGCGGGTCAGGGGTGAGGCAAAGTCCGGGTAGGCAATTGGCCGGACTTTTGAGTATGTCCACGTTTTGGGGGAGACCTGACAGGTTTTGAAAACCTGTCAGGTCTGCGCCCCACGTTTTGTGGGTATACCCCGGGTTTTATGCCAGGTTGACCGTTAGATTAATCCTTGCTACCATACCATTCAAAATGTTTTGAATGGTGGTGATGATGCATCATAGTCTAAATGCAGTAAACGAAAGTACGGTATCCGGGCTAGGGCGGTTGGCCCGTTTTTTTGGTTTTAGTGAGGTGATGGGGCGATTGTACGGTACTTTGCTGATGAATCCAGAACCCCTCTCACTGGATGCCCTGGCAGAAACGTTGGAGATCAGTAAAGGTTCGGTGAGCATGAATATGCGCTCACTGGAGCGCTGGGGTATGGCCAAAGAAGTATGGGTGAGAGGGGAGCGGAAGAAATATTACACGGTTGAGCCAGATTTTTGGCAGGTGATTCGGAATGTGTTGAGTAGTCGAGAACAGCGTGAAGTGCAGGTAGCTCTGAATGTGTTGCGTGATAGCATTGATAAGCTTAGAGCGGCAGATGATACTTTAAGTGAAGAGGAAAAAGCGGTGGCCGCTTTTTACTTACAACGAATTGGCGATTTGCAAGGTTTTTTCCAGTTTGCTCAACTTGCCCTGGGCACGATTTTAGGTTCAGAAGAAGCAATCAATTTTGATACAATCACCAAGATTGAAATCGGTTAGAATAATTCAATAGGTTTTTTATTGGTTCCAAGTTATCCGCAGGTTACGCAGGTTTTAGTCGTTGGCAGTGGAATCTGCTTAATCCGCGAAATCTACGGATGGCGTGAGAATGAAGGTAGCAGTCGGTTCAACAAATCCAGTAAAGGTCGCGGCCGCACGTTCGGTTATTGAACGTGTGTGGCCGGGAGCTACAATTGCTAGCGTGGTAGTACCCAGTGGTGTACGCCCTATGCCGCTGAGTGATGCAGAATGTATTGAAGGGGCAAAAAATCGAGCGGTTGCCGCACAGCAGGTGGCGATGGCGGATTTGGGTATCGGTATTGAGGGGGGGGTTCATGAAGCCGAAGGGGAGTTGTGGCTGACGGCCTGGACGGTGATTGTGGATAATCGCGGCCGCATGGGCAAAGGTAACAGTGGTCGTTTGCTTCTCCCTCAAACGATTGCATCTAAAATTCGTGGCGGTGTGGAACTCGGCCATTTGATGGATGATCTTATGGGCGAAAACAATGTCAAACAAAAGGGTGGAGCTGTGGGCGCGTTAACCGCTGGTCTGGTTTTACGGCAAGAGGCTCTGGCCTTAGGAGTGACATATGCCCTGGCACCCCTTATTTCACCTCAGTTCTATACGTAATTAACATGGTGAAACTGTATTTTCTCAACAAAACAGGGTGATATTGGTTGAGTTTGTCGAAACCAATGGCCTTCGACAAGCTCAGGCCACTTTTTCCCCGAAATATTGAGAAGATGCGTGGAACTCATTGCATATCACCTTGTTGGTATAAAACTAATGCGGCCGCAACCACGGCCGCGGTTTCGGCCCGCAGAATTCGTCTCCCCAAAGTAATCGGGATACATCCCCCTACCCGTCCAGCCTCGATCTCGGATGCGCTCCAGCCCCCCTCAGGGCCGATAAATAAGGCAATTGTCGAAATCGCACGCGTCGCGGCCGCAGTGAGGGTGGTGTGGGTTTCGTTTTCCCAGGGGATGAGGGCTAAGGTGGTAGGAGGGATGGAATTAAGTGCCTCACGGAAGGAAAGGGGTGCGAGTAGTTCGGGCACGCGGCCGCGACCGGCTTGTTCGGCCGCTTCGGTGAGAATGCGTTCCCAACGTGCTTGTTTGTTGGGACTTACTTCGGTTACGACAGTTCGTTCCGTCACCACCGGTACAAACCGACTCACACCGACTTCAGTTCCCTTTTGTAAGACCCATTCAAATTTATCTGCTTTGAGGAGACCTTGATAGAGGGTAAGGTGAGTTGTTGGTTCGCCGGAGGCGGGGAAAAGAGCAGTGACGCGGCCGCGCACTTCCCGCTTGTGTATGTGGGTAAGGCTCATTTGATAAGCCAGCCCCCTATTGTCGAGGAGGATAATATTTTGTTGCGGCCGCAGGCGTAACACCTGGCATATCTGATGTGCCTGGGTTTCCCCTAAAACTACCTCATCCCCTATCTGCCAGGAACCGGCAACGAAAAAACGATTCATGATTCAGCGATAGAGTGAAAATTTGCCTGAGACATGGCTGTTATGCCGTCCGCCGACATACGGCCTCTACGGCCTCAATTTCCTGGGGCGGATGGGGCAGAATTTCAGGGCCATTGGCAGTGATGAGAACCCCACATTCCAGACGAATGCCGATCCCTTCATTGGGTAGCATCAAGAACGGCTCAATTACCACCACAACACCCGGCACTAAAGGTGGATCAGGGTATTCGTATACATCATGAATATTCAGCCCGACCGAGTGACCACAACGGCCATAACTCTCTTTTTCTAGCCCGTGGGCCTGAAATACGGCATACACCGCCTGATGTACCTCATATTCAGTTACCCCAGGGCGCATCGTGGCAATGGCTTGTTTCTGTGCTTCCAAAACGATAGCATACAATTCGCGCTGACGAGGGGTGAAAGAACCATTGGCGGGGAAGGTTGAGGTGATGTCGGAGTAATAACCATGGTAGCTGATGCCCGCATCAATTAGCACCAGATCACCATCCAGAATTTCCTGGTTGTTGGCCATGTAATGACCGATGACGGCGTTTTTGCCCGCCCCTACGATGATACTACTATCGTACATGTCCAGACCTACGCTGATATGTTGCGGCCGCGTGCGTACTTCGTACTCAAAAATTGCCTGCCCTAATGATTCATTGGTCCCAGGGCGCAAGGTGGACATGATTTGGGTAAAAATTTCTGTTTGCACGCTAAATGCCTGACGCAAGCAATTGATTTCGTAGGCATCTTTGACATAACGCATTTTGTGGATGAGCGGAGCAATATTGCGACATGATAACCAGTAATACCGCTCCCGTAGTTGGTTACTGAAAAAAAGTTGGGGGGTAAGCGGTTTATCTAGCCGAGGTGTGGCGGGTGTGTTTAACCATAGCACACTCTGACGCATGAGGTTACGATGCAGAGTTTCATTGAGTTTGTCTAATCCTAACACCCGATCAACACCAGCGGCTTGTTGTACAGCTTCCAGATTATCGGCCGGGCCATCAATGAACACCTGGGCCGCGGTTCGCTCATTAACGAAAAGGATGGTGTGAACCATGCGGCCGCGGCCAACTTCCGCTGTGTGCATGGTTTCAAAATAATCTACTTTGATCCCCCCAGGAGCGAGAAGTAAGACGGCATCTGGAGCAGACAGACCGGTGAGATAGAGCACATTTTTGTCGTGGAGAAGAGCGTCTTGAGTGACACCTCCGGCCTGGATAAGTGCCAGGCCTTCGCCCATTTGTTGCATCAATTCTTGCTGGCGGCCGCGGTATCTATTCGCTAATGATGTGTCCATGAGTGCTTTTACACCTTTTGTGCCAAAATGGTAGCAATGTGACAGGTACGTTGGCTACAGCCACGCTGGCGCAAACCCCCTTCCAAATGCATCAGACAACTCACATCGCCTCCCACAATAAAATCGGCCTCCGTTGCCAGGAAGGCATCCAACCGTTCATTCAACATCGCCCCACTGATGTCGGCCATTTTAATGGCAAATAGACCGCCAAACCCACAACAGGTCTGCGGTTTTTCTTGTTGTCTCAGCTCTAACCCCTCGACGGCCTGGAGTAGGGCCTGGGGTTGGGTGGTAATGCCCATGCCGCGCAAACCATGACAGGACGGGTGATAAATGACTTTATGGGCATATTTAGCCCCCACATCGGTTACACCCAGGTGGTCTACCAAAAATTGGGTAAATTCTACGATGCGCTGAGCGAACGCGGCCGCGTGCTCACGCATCTCCTCATCCTCGCGAAACAATTCCCTATAAGAATGCGCCATCATCGCCGCACAAGAACCCGAAGCCACAACGATAGGTCCCTCAGTGTCCGCAAATAGGGCCATAGTATACCGTGCCGCCTGACGAGCCTCGGGCCAGAATCCGGCATTAAATACAGGCTGACCACAACAAGTTTGCCCCACAGGCACGTTTACCTTTACCCCCTGGCGCTCTAATACCGTCACCACATCCTGGGCAACATCCGGGAAGAGCGAATCTAACAAACAGGTAACAAAGAAATGAACTGTTGGAGCAGGCATAATAGGTTTACATTTCTATAGCTCAGAACTTACGCGCTGTGACCGGTGTCCCCACCGAGACAGAATGAGCACGATCAGAAAATCAGCTCGAGGAACCCTATAAATTCTAAGGGTTCGTAAAAATATAACTTCCCGGTTTAGACCTGACAGGTTTCCGAAAACCTGTCAGGTCTTGACGGAACTTAAGCTTTTACAGACCTAAGCAATCGTCCGTATTTAACTTGGCGATTTGCTGTAGCCAGTCTCCTGACCGCACCACCCAACTTATACTGCCAAAGGGCATAATCTGACATATTCCCGCCGTGTCACTTTATGACCGTGGTAAGTATAATTTTGAGCGGACCCTTAGTAACTGGAGTTTAGAGCGAGAGGAGAGAGCAAGAGGAAATTACTCTGGAAAACCCTCTCGCTCTGGCTCTGAACTCTAAACTCAAGTAGTAACCGTTCGGAAATAAGTTAGGTAGCGCGGCAAAATTTCGGGGGAAATGGCCCGAGGGACATCACGCAGGCAAAGGAAATTTTTCCCCTGCGGCTACCTTGTGCGCCCAACGGGTAGGTTCCGGCAGGCGATAACCAATGCCACAGCGGACCACAAATTCTAGAGCATGGGGTAGGTCAATCAAATGACCGGGCGAAATATAGAGGGGCTTGCCTCTCTCTCGGGTGCGAAAAACCATGCCAATTACCCGTTGTTGGGCATCATATAGGCGGGTCATATCGCCACGTTTTGGCCCTGGTTCATCATACAATCCATACAGACGGGATTTAGCCACACCAATGGAAGGGCGTTTCAGCCACAGCCCCATTTGTGCCGCAATGCCAAAGCCGCGTGGATGGGCAATACCCTGTCCATCAAACATGAGCAGGTCAGGTTTAATCTGAAGTTGGTCCCAGGCGGCTAATACAGCCGGGCCTTCGCGGAAGCCCAACAAACCGGGAATATAAGGAAAGACAAGGGGGGCATCGGCGGTGACGGCTTCTAAAGGTTTTAGGTCAGGATAGGAAAAAACAGCGATGGCGGCATGAGCCTTTTCCTCCTTGAGACTCATATCTACACCACCAACTGTGGTGATCTGAGGGCCGTCCCAGGTCAACACCAACTTGTTGCGTAGGGTCAACTGTAATTCGATGGCTTCATCAGGGGTAAGATTCCAGGCATGGAGTGGTTGCATGATGGCAATTTAACACACGCAGGAAAACCTGTCAAAACTGGCGGATAGGACCTTTCTAAAGTCCAATTTCTTAGCCCTGGGCTATACCAGTGACAGCTTTCCCCACCCCTAACCCCGCCCCAGGGGCGGGGAATTGGATAAAGTGTCGTTTTTTGAGGGTGTATGCCCTCAAAAAACGACACAAATATACTGCCAACAAAATGTCACTTTGTGACCGTGGTAAGTATGGGTTCCCTTTTCCCCCCGGGAATCGTTAGGGGGATGGGCGTTTCCGATAGGGGATCAGATGTATGGCAAATCAGGCCAGTGTGGGGACAAATTGCTCTTCTTCGGTGGATCCGTGCATAGCGACGGTGGAAGCGTGTCCACTGGAAATTACCATTTGCACTTCGTCAAAATAGCCAGCCCCCACAAAGCTCTGATGCTTGACTGCTCCATAACCGAGCGTTTTTTCCAGGGCAAATTCGTGTTCCTGTAAGCGGGAGTAAGCGGCCATACCTTCGTTTTTGTATCCTTGCGCCAGGTCGAACATGGATGTATTGAGGGCATGGAAACCGGCCAGGGTGACAAATTGGAATTTGTATCCCATCCGGCCCAACTCTTTTTGGAACTCACCGATGGTTTTGTCGTCCAGGTGGCGCTTCCAGTTAAAGGAAGGGGAGCAGTTGTAGGCGAGCATTTTACCCGGGAATTTCTCGTGCATGGCTTCAGCAAATACTTCGGCTTCGTGCAGATCTGGGGTGGATGTTTCGCACCAGACGATGTCGGCATAGGGGGCATAGGCCAGGCCACGACTGATGGCGGCTTCCAGACCGCCGGTGATGCGGTAGTACCCTTCTTCGGTACGTTCGCCGGTGAGGAAGGGTTGGTCGTTGGGGTCAATGTCGCTGGTGAGCAGATGAGCGCCGTTGGCATCGGTACGAGCGACAACGAGCGTGGGCACACCCATCACATCAGCCGCCAGGCGGGCGGCGATGAGTTTGCGTACAAATTCGCGGGTGGGGACGAGAACTTTGCCCCCCATGTGGCCGCATTTTTTGGCCGAGGAGAGTTGGTCTTCAAGATGAACCGCGGCCGCGCCCGCACTGATCATCCCTTTCATCAATTCATAGGTGTTGAGTTCACCGCCAAATCCTGATTCACCATCGGCAACAATGGGAGCCAACCAGTAAATGCCATTCTTTCCCTGGCTGTGCCAGATTTGGTCGGCACGGAGCAAGGCGTTGTTGATCCGACGTACCAGGTTGGCGGCACTATCGGCCGGGTAGAGGCTTTGGTCTGGGTAAGTCTGGGCGGCATCGTTGGCGTCGGCGGCTACTTGCCATCCACTCAGATAGATAGCTTTCAGACCAGCCTGAACCATCTGGACAGCTTGATTACCGGTGACTGCACCCAGAGCCGGGACATAATCATCCTGATGTAACAGTTGCCACAGACGTTCCGCACCCATGCGGGCAAGGGTGTATTCAATTTGTACGGAACCGCGCAGACGAAATACATCTTGACCGGTATAAGGGCGGCTGATACCACGCCACCGTTTATCGGATTGCCATGATTCTTCTAAAAGTTCTACCTGGTGTTGATCAATTTTGGACATATATTTACTCCCTCTCTATGCAGATGGTGTAGGGCGTAGGCCATTCGGTGACAGATGAGGGCGTACACCATACAAAATAAATTTGTAGCTATGCAGATGTGGCTTGAACGTATCGCAGGCCACACCGGGCTTCGACAAGCTCAGCCCTCGAGAATGTGTATTGTTACTTAAATGGTTCTTTCGGAATTCGCGGGGTGTGGCTACATGGTGGGGCTGGCCTTGTGCCTGCCCCGCCGAGGGCAACCACGAGGTTTGCCCTACATCTGGTGTCAACCCCCTGAAGTCCCGAAGACCCACTTAAATTTAATCAAGCTGTTCGTAGGCGGGTAAGGTGAGGAACTCTGTGTACCGGGGGTTAAGAATCATTTGTTCAAAGAGGTTCGCGGCCGCGTCCGCATGACCATTGATCGTGCCATTTTTCTTTACCTGCGACAGTACTTCGGGTAAAAGTTCTTGCACCAATTCAGGGGTAACACAGCGGCCATCGGCCATTTTGGCCCGGTGATAAACCCATTGCCACACCTGAGAGCGAGAAATCTCTGCCGTAGCCGCATCTTCCATCAGGTTATAGATGGGGACACATCCATTACCTTCCAACCAGGACGAGAGGTATTGGATACCTACATCCAGATTCAGGCGTAGACCCGCTTCTGTAATGGAGCCACTGGGAATGGTAAGCAAGTCAGCGGCCGTAACCTGAACATCCTCGCGCAGGCGATGAATCTGGTTCGGCGCAGGCATAAGCCGGTCAAACACTTCCCTGGCGATGGGAACCAGGCCAGGATGAGCTACCCAGGTGCCATCATGACCATCGCCAGCTTCCCGTTCTTTGTCGGCACGGACTTTAGCCAGGGCTTGTTCATTAGCCTGGGGATCATTTTTGATGGGAATTTGTGCCGCCATACCGCCCATGGCGTGTATGCCGCGACGGTGGCAGGTTTTTATGAGTAAGAGGGAGTAAGAACGCATGAGGTGGGTCGTCATTGTGACCTGAGCACGATCAGGCATGACCCAGCGTGGATGGAGGCGGAATTTGCGAATGGCGGAAAAAATATAATCCCAGCGGCCGCAATTCAGCCCGGCTGAATGGTGACGCAATTCATAGAGAATCTCGTCCATCTCAAAAGCCGCCAGGATGTTTTCGATGAGGACGGTAGCGCGAATGGTGCCATGAGGTATGCCCAAGGCATTCTGAGCAAAGACAAAAACATCGTTCCAGAGCCGCGCTTCCAGATGGTTCTCCATCTTGGGCAGGTAGAAGTAAGGCCCAGTGCCTTTCTGAATAAGGGTCTGGGCATTGTGGAATAGGTAAAGACCAAAATCAAAGAGGGAAGCGGAGAGGGGTTGGCCCCCTAACAAAACATGCTTTTCCGTGAGGTGCCAACCTCGCGGCCGCACTAACAAGGTCGCTATCTTGTCATTCAACTGATAAAACTTACCATTATCCGGGTTAGTATAAGAAATCGTGCCCCGCACCGCATCACGTACATTAATCTGGCCTTCGATAGTAGCCTGCCAGGTGGGGGCATGAGCGTCTTCAAAATCCGCCATAAAAACATTGGCCCCAGAATTCAGCGCATTGATCACCATTTTGCGATCAACAGGGCCAGTAATTTCGACACGACGGTCTTGCAAATCGGCAGGGATAGTCGCCACGCGCCAGGGTTGTTCCCGAATGGTGGCCGTGCCGGGCAAAAAACCGGGTATTTCGCCAGCATCTAGACGGGCTTGCCGCTCTACTCGTTTCTCTAATAGCTCGCGCCGCCGCATCCCAAATTGCTGTTCCAGGGTAGCGACAAAGGCTTGGGCTTCTGGGGTTAAAATCTCAGCGAAGGCGGGAGTTATTTCGCCCTGAATGTCGAGACTACTTTGATGCATAGTACTCCTTTGCTAAAAGAAATAGAAGAATCGTTGTGCTCGCAGGCGTCACTTTTAGCGAATTTTCGCTAATCGTGAAAACAGTATATCTACTGTGAGTTAGATTGTCAATAATTTCACAAACGATTTTTCTTATTTAC
>JAGNBF010000220.1 GCA_018004935.1 Chloroflexota bacterium
GTGTGTCAGGTGCGGTGGGTGCGGGGGGTGCGGCGGGTGTGTCGGGTGCGGTGGGTGCGGGGGGTGTGTCGGGTGCGGTGGGTGCGGGGGGGTGAGTGAGGATAGAGAAGAGATGATCGAAGGTCGCGGCCGCGTCCATCTGCTCTCGGCCCTCTACCAACCCATCAATCCACTCATAATCTACCGTCTGCCCGGTCAGTTCACTGACCGACCCGGCAAAGGCATCCACCAGAATACCCGCCTCGCCATCATCCACAACCGTCGGGAGCAAGGCTGTGAGGGTATTGGCCTGACGGATGACCCGGCTAACCACAAGCCAGGTATCTTCCATCCGTTCGGTAGCCTGTATGTCGTCGAGGGTGAGGGTCTGGTATGCGGCCGCGGTCAACTGCTTCATTCCCCAATCTAACAGGCGTTTGGCCTGTTCATCGTCCAGGCTATCACGTAGCCCTTCATTTTCATAGAGCCGTTCTCCCCATTGGCGGATACGGCGACGCATTTCTCGGGATGAGCTTCGGGACATAAAAATACCTCGTGGTGCGTGTTACGTGGTCAGCAGTACGAGGAAGGATTATTCACGGAATGAGGGAATCGTCAATGAGTGGGGGAAAAGTTGATACTGCTTAGAGATCGCGGCGGGTGAGGCTCCACATAGCCCCCACCAGGAGAATGAGGACGTAAAAGACGGCATAGACCAACATGGCATCACTGGGGCGGGAAACCACCGTGAATGGCCCGGCAAATCCCTGATCCAACAACTGCGTCGGAATCAGAAGCAAGGTCACATGCCGCCATAACACATCTACCGGCATAATCAGGCTGGAGAGAATACCCAGGTCTACCGCCGTTTCGTTGCGAAAAACAGCCCCAATCTGCTCCACCCAGCCACCAATAAACCCGATGCCATAGAGCATAAACGCCAGCCCCCCATTAGCCAACGTGGACAGGCGTGTGCCACCGATGATGGTCAGGGTCATGGCAATCACCCCTTGCCAAAAGATGATCAGCAGGGCAAAGCCGATCCCGGCAGAACCATAACCGGTGCGTAGGTAGACGATGAGGCTGACACCGCCAGCCAGTAGTAACGTGTACAAAGCGATAATCGCCACGAAGCCCAGCCATTTGCCCAACACAATCTCCGCCCGGCGGATGGGTTTGGTGACGATGGATTCGATGACATGGGAATCTATTTCGCTGGAGATGGCGGCCACAGCCACGAGAATGCCCAGCATGACGACCAGGAAATAGACGACATATAACCCCGCCAGTTGTAAGACCCGGGCGATTTCGCGGACGGGGGTATTGCCGCCAGGAAACCTTTCAAATTCGAGGAAGATGTAATGGAGACCCAGGCCAAAGACGGTAAGGAAGGCCAGCCCCATAAACAGGCCGACCCAAAGGATGCGGCGGCGTTGGCTTTCGCGGATGGTGAGTTGGGCGATGGTGAGGATTGTGGTCATAAGAAAGTGGACAGTGAACAGTGGACAGTGGACAGTAGAACAAAGATTGTTTACTGTTCACTGTTGACTGCTCACTACGTATCGCCGGAATGGTCGCCGATGATTTGCATGAAGCGGTCTTCCAGGGAGAGAGTGCGGGGGGTGAGTTCGTAGAGGGTGTGGCCGTTGTGGGTGAGCCAGTGGGCCAGGCCGGGCAGGTGACTTTCATTGGGTAGGGTGAGGGAGACGCGGCCGCGACTATCATCCATCTCCACCTCTCGCCCAAACTGCGCCAGGGCCACCAGCAATTCCGGCGTGGGTTGGCCTACGCGCAGGGTCACATGCACCTGCTCCGTGCTGGCATCCCGCAAATCCAGCGTCTCCACCACCATCCCTTCGCGGATGAAGGCCACCCGATCACAGGTCAATTCGACTTCACCTAGCAGGTGGGAGTTGAGGAAAACGGTTGTGCCTTCTTCGCGCAGGCCGTGAATGATGTCGCGCACCAGTCGCCGCCCTAACGGGTCAAGGCCAGAGGTGGGTTCATCCAGGAAAACCAGTTTGGGGTTGTTGAGCATAGCCTGGGCCAGCCCGATGCGTTGCAGCATCCCTTTGGAGAAGGCCCCCAGTTTGGTTTTGGCCCGCTTGCCTAAACCCACCAGTTCAAGCAGGTCAGGAATCGCGGCCGCACGCGCCTCTTTGCTCATCCCGTACAACTTACCATGCAGGTCCAGGAACTCATCGGCGCGGAGCCATTCCTGGTACCGGAAATGTTCCGGCAGGAAGCCCATTTTGGCCCGCGTGGGGCGGTCGCCTATTGGTTGGTCAAGGAGGGTAGCGCGGCCGCTGGTGGGTGCGGTTAGCCCCAGAAGCATCTTCACCGAGGTGGTTTTGCCTGCCCCATTTGGCCCCAGGAAGCCGAAAATCTCCCCCTGCTGAACCTGGAGTGTCAGGTCAGCTACAGCCACCTTCTCACCAAACTCCTTGCGTAAACCTTGTGTATCAATGGCAAATGCACTCAACTTTTACCTCTATCAACCTTTCGCTCGGGCCGGTCTCCTGACCGTGCCCGCCCTTTATCAACTTTTTGCTCGGGGTGGTCTCCTGACGGTGCCCGCTGTGGCGAATGTCGTCAAGGGAACCTCAATTCATCTGTCATTGGGGCAGAAATCTGCATTGAAGCATACCATATCCAAATGAGAATTGCCGTTTGATGCAGGGGATATTCTCGTAGGGGTGGGGTAGGTGGGGGTGGCGTTGGCTTTTCACCGTAACCTCGTCTCCCACCACCCTCACCCCGCCTTGCCCAACCAGATGTTTGCCCAAACCGGGGCAAGGCAACCGGGAGAATAGGTTGGGGTGTTCCCACCCTTGCTCACCCCGGTTGCCCTGCCCCTACGACGTTATTGGGGGGCGTATTCTGGGTTATTTCAACGAATCGGCCAGTTTGACCAGGTCTTCGGTGGAGCCAGGGGCGGTGAGGAAATAAACCACACCGTCTTTCTGCCACATCAAACCGGATTGCCCATCCTCAAGGCTGGTCAAGGCCATGCCGCTGGTGCCATCCACCATCACTTCGCTGAAGGTGAAGGCGGTTTGGGGCACAGGCACAACCAGGGTGCTGGTCCAGTCAATCTCCTGGGCCATGGCGTGGGCTTCTGTCGGGGACAGGCCCAGGATTTGCAGTAAGGCTTCACCCAACACCGTCGGATCAACATCGTCGGGGTAATCTACTTGCGGGCTGGGGGTTTGCATGAGCATCGTGCCATCGGCCCAGCTTTGGTCTACGCTGGCGTACAGAGTGGCGTCTACCGGTTGGCCGTCGAGGCTATCGGGCAGGAGCAGGGGGTCAATCCCGGCGGCCTCGAGGATGGCACGGGCATTAGCCAGGTTGATGGTCAGGCGACCCGTGCCCCCGGCCATGACCATGATGTTTTCCGGTTTGTCCAGGTTGGTCAGGGTGCGGGGGAAGAAACCGGCAGAGGCCGCGGCCGCGTCCAGGCTATCAACTTTCTGCGGTTCCGTCGCTTCCTGATCCATCGTCAACTCACCGGGAACCAGTCCCTGGTCAGCGATTTGCTCCAGCATAGCCAGTTGTTGCGGCGATACGGAGATGGGCGCGAATTTCTGCACCCGGAACAAACCGAGGAAATCACTCGCGGCCGCGCGCACACCGGGAATGGCAAACAGGACAAGCAAAAACATCACCATTGCCGTAGCGAATACATATTTACGTTGTTTGAACATGTCAGTAAACCTCCAATACCAGGGTTGGTGGGGCATTTCTTGCCCCAATCGTTGCTTAAATTGAGCCAGAGCCTGTTTCGCCGGGCGGGGCGCGTCCGCTTCTCCCGGCACGAGCAACTCTAGCTGATCAAACACATCGCGGATGTCATCATCGTGGCTGTTCATCTTCTTCCTCAAAAAGAAGTTATTGGTGTATTGGTGTATTGGTGTATTAGTGTATTAGGAATGCCAATACACCAATATACTAATACACTAATAACTATTCTTTGTACACATCCCGAAACGCCTTCCCCGCCCGGGCCAGCAAGGTTCCTACCGAACCAGAAGCCACGCCACAGGCGTCGGCTAACTCCTCGTAACTGAACCCCATCTGGCGCAGGAGGAGTAGTTGCGTCTGGCGGGGGTTCAGTTTGGCTAAGGCTGTGCGAACTTTCGCGGCCGCTTCTCTTTGCGCCACCGTGTCTGCCGGGTCAGGGGCCGGGTCGGGCACAAGATGGACGTTACGCTGGAAAAGCCGTTTGCGGCCGCGAATGGCGTTGTACCCCATGTTGGTAGCAACCCGGTACAGCCAGGCCGCGATGTTATGTTCTTCATAGGCTGAGAACGGGTTGTGGTACAACTTTAAAAAC
>JAGNBF010000045.1:0-19737 GCA_018004935.1 Chloroflexota bacterium
CAATTATTCATGATGACAGTTCTCCTTATGCAACTGTTTTGTTCGCACTTACATTTTTGCAGGGAAAGCTGTCATCGTCATCTTTTTATGACTTGTACCCCTATTGGTACAAAATTTAGGTAGTTATGGACTGACACTGGTGTTGGGTTTGCCCTTGCCAGCGGCTCTGGATGAACAGATTCAACAGATGCACGATGAATTAGAGGGAATAGCACCGGGACAGTTTGGCTGGTATGCCCCGTATCACCGGCACATCACGGTGATCGCGCCATTACGCGGCCGCTACCGTACCCACCCACCTCTGCAAATGAACGAGCTACCCCTACCCCTGGCCCCCTTTGTACAGGCCCTCAATGATTGTTTCAGCCAACTTCCCCGGCTGGTATTACAACCAGTGGGGGCACACCTGGGAAATAATGGCATGGTGTCGGTGCAATTTGCCGGGGGAGAGCAGATAAAACCCCACATCAGCCGTTTTTTGTCGGTTTTCCCAGAACTGGATCCGCCTAAAAGACAAAACTATGACCCCGGGTTGCTCCATCACACAACAGGTTATTTAACGGCTCTACCCACCGTCGCCCAGCAGGAAAAAATAGCCGCATGTCTGGCTCAACGGCAGTTTACCGGGGTTATGCCAGTGGCAACGATCTGGCTGGTGCATTATGCCAATCGGACATTACGGCAGGTTGTGGGACGCCTCCCGTTTCAGCTTCAGCAGGTGAACGAGGTGACGGCGGCCACATTCCTGGCACAGTTGCACATCAGGGCTGGGGAGGGGGAGGTTTAACCAGGCCAGAGTTCGTGAAGCCACTGGTGGTAAAAGGTGCGAATGGTCTGGTATTTGCCGGGGTTACGACTGGCTATGTGGCTGGTGATGAAATCACCATAGGCGAAAAGGAGAAGCGGCCGCAAATACACCCCCTGTAGAGTCAAAAACTGTTGCTTCTGGGCCTGTTGCTCCGCCAGGGAGGTTTTGCTGAGGGCATAGGGTTGCCCGTGTTGCGCCACCAGGGTGGTGATGAAATGGGTTTCAGCAGGGGTAAAGGTAAAGCGGCCGCAAATTATTGCCGACAGATGACCGCTTATCATTTCATGACCAGAGCAACTGGTAGAACCATCGGGGTGGGTCTGGAAGGTAGCCGCCTTGCCCACATCATGGATCAGAGCGACAAACGCCAGCAAGGCCTGAATGGTATGCGCCCCCGGTTCCAGCCCTGGCGACTGATAGAGAAGGGTCATCAGGGGTTTTGGGGGCAGGCTAATTGTGTGGAAGAGCGCATCTGGAAGGGCCACGATCCAGTCATGAAGCCGCACCGATTGCGTAAAGGGGCTGTCGTCGTGCCAGTCACTCTGTTCGACAATGGTTTGTAAGGCCAAAAGTTCGGGTAATGCGGCAGTCAGAGATGTCTCGTGTTGGGCAAACGGGCGTAAACGCCAGAGATAGGGTGTCATCATAGGGCAAGTTGAGTAGGGTGGTGAACAGCAATTCTCATAGGACTTACGGGGAAGCCCGAGCCGGTCTCCTGACCGTGCCACTTTCAGTAAGCAGGTTATATCTATTCAGGTGTCACAACTTATTCCCACGCTCGGCGTGGAATGAGAAGGTGATGCCGCTGACCCCCGGCCCCTCTCCCGCTTCGGGAGAGGGGAGTTAGTTCCCTTGAGTTTGGCTCTTTGAAAAAGGGGTAGAAAAAGGGATGTACTTGTTGTACAGTGGTTTTCTCACAAACAAAGGACAACAAAGGACATCCCATCATGAACAGTACCAAAAGCGAACTCGAAAAACCAGTGCTGTTGACCCAACTCATGAGTCTCATCGAGAAATGTCAGGTTGCGTATGGGCAAAAACGGGTCTTCAACCGTTCCCTGGCCCTGGTGATGGCTGAGCTTTTTGCCTTTGGCCGACTTGTTGGCTTGGTTATGGCAACGGTGGGAATTAGAAGTGGCCCACCGCCAGATGAAAAGCGGTTTGGGGTTAGGCGAAAAACAATGCTGGAACGACAAGGCCACCATAGCCAGTGTGCAATGGTCTGTATGGGTCTACGCCCTGATGCTGTTGGCGGGCTTTCGGGCTTGGGGCAACGGCGAGGGGCCGCCACCGCCTGGATTGTGGCGGAAAACACCCCGGCGTTGGTCTTTCAACACCTTATGGCGTGGTTTTCGTACCGAAATGTGGCAACAACCTCAATTCCGCGCCACTTGGACTTGGTCCCAGGACAACTGGCTGAGAAATGAGCCGTTATGGGCGGCTCTATTCAATTCGGTCTTGGCTTCAGTACGGGTTTGAGGACACTCATTCAGCTTTTGGGGGTTGAATGGGTGCTGAAAAAACGATTTTCCCCTATTTTGCCGTCAATAGGGCCGTGAGATTGTTGAAACCAGTGGTTTCAACAATCTTATGGTGCCTTTTGCGTAACATTAAAGAGCCAAACTCAAGGGGCCGGGGGTGAGGGTTAGCAATTTCACCTTCTTATGATCAATTATTTCCTTCCCCTCAACTGAAAGTAAACAGTCCCATAGGCAAACCGGGTGAATCACGCCCTACACCAGATCACGGGGAATCTTAAACGTCCAGGTTTTGGTAAAAACCCGCGTGTTTCCCTCGTAGGCATCAAACAGGTGGCTCAGGTAAAAATGGGTGGCATCGGCGGTGAGGGTGTTGTCGGTACTCATGCGGATGTGCCAGTCGCCCCGTTGATATACTACCTGCATCTGGGTGTGGTGGCGGGTCGCCAGGGGGTCATCATCGTGCAGAATCAGTGTCTCCTCGCTCGTCTCTTCCCACTCCAGCCCATTACCCAGCAGATAGACGCGGCCGCCATCATTCTTAATCGTAAACGTCGTCACGCCATTGATGACATCATAGGTGATACTCTGCTGGCGCGAATCCAGCCGTCTATCTTCCGTCGGTATTGGGGGTGAGATTTCCGCCGGGGGGAAGGGCGGAATGTGGGCGTCGCCGGGTTGGGGCTGGCGCACCGGCAAGTGAAGCTGACTCCCATTCCCCGGAAACAGGCTGAGGGTAACAGGCACGGGCGAGGGCCAGGCGTGGCGGCCATAGGTGGGAGAAACCGCTACCCGCAGACGATGCCCTGCCGGAACCCGGTAGCCCATCACATTTAATTGCACTGTGGCCGTAAACCGTGCCCCTGGTGTTAATGGGGTAGGAAATTCATGGCTCTCCCGGTGGGTCAGGTTGAGTTGGCCCCAACTGATGAGCCGGGATTGGCCGGTGGGGGTGATATCGCACAGACGCACGGCGACCAGGGCCAGGGGTTGGTCTACGGCCAGTTCCAGGGTGACGGTGGGGTTGCCCAGAATAACTATAGCGTCAGCCAAAGGGGTTGAGGTAAAGCTGAGAGCCTGACCATCGGTGGCTTGTTGGTCGAGGGCGGTTTCGCCGGGGGAGCCATAACAGCCCCATTCGCCAGAGGTGAGGCCGTGGGGTTGGATGCCGCGCAAGGTGAAGGGGGATGGGTTGGGGGGTGTCGCGGCCGCATTGCTCAACCATCCCCCTCGTTCATCCCCATTTAAGAACCACACCTGCTCCGTCACCTGGGGTGAAGGCCAGGCCGGGTCTGTCACCCAACGTCCCGGTCGCTCCGTATACAGCGAAGCCGGGGGCACACTCTCCTGAATCCAGGTACGAAACATCGGCTCGTCCATGATCCCTGTCTCGATACCCTTCAACCAATAATCCCACCAGCGCAGGCTCTCCTGCAAAAAGCCAATCGGCGGGCCAGGTTCACCCCGTTCGGGGAAGGTGTGCGCCCACGGGCCAATCAACCCCTTGCGCGGCCCCTTGTAACTAGCCAACAGGCGGGGAATCGTGTTGTTATACGTGTCTGCCCACCCTCCCACAATGTAAACGGGAATGTTGATGGCACTATAATCCTCGCCCACCGAACCATGTTTCCAGTAGGCGTCGCGCCGCTGGTGACTGAGCCATTTGGCAAGCCAGGGATCATTTTCTTCCAGGCGGGATAGCCACATCTCGCGCCATTTTTCACCCACATGGCGAGGGTCGGGGGGAGCGGGGTTATAGGTGAACATGACGGTGGCCCAGGGAAGCATTTGCGCCGTGAGGACACAGCCGCCCATATAATGCACATCGTCGTGATAGCGATCATCGGTGCAAGCGATGGGCATGATGGCTTTGAGCGAAGGTGGGCGGCGGGCGGCCACCTGCAAACTGTTGAACCCGCCCCAGGAGATACCCATCATGCCGGTGTGGCCGGTACACCAGGGTTGAGCGGCTATCCAGGCCAGGATTTCGATGGCGTCATCCTGTTCCTGGCGCAGATATTCGTCATACAAAAAGCCATCAGAGTCGCCACTGCCGCGCATGTCGGTGCGGACGACGGCATATCCATGTCCGGCCAGGTACGGTTGCCGTTTGGCGTCGCGCAGAGAAGTGTAATCACTTTTGCGGTAGGGGATATGCTCTAACAGGGCGGGTACGGGGTTTGTTTCGGCGTCGGCGGGCATCCAGATGCGGGCGGCGATCTGGGTTCCATCGGCCAGGGGTATCCAGATGTTTTCGATTTCGCGGATGGGGTGAGGAAATTCGGTGCGGATGTGAATCATGGCAGGTACTCCTGGAACTCAGGCTAACTCGGAATGTTACATTGTGTGACATGGTGGGCGGATCTTTTTGTTTTTGTAACCGTTCAGGTGTGTATATTCATGCCTGCCTGGGTATAAAACAATTGTTGCCACCCCCACCCCTAACCCCGCCCCCAGGGGCGGGGAACTTTTTTTGGCTCGGTTTGGGGGCGGACGCCCCCAAACCGAGCCGTTGGGTTCTCCCCGGCGGGGGATGGGCCTTCAGGCTGGTCTTATTGGGGTCGCGGCAGCTGGACAAAACCGAGCCGTTGGGTTCTCCCCGGCGAGGGATGGGCCTTCAGGCTGGTCTTATTTGGGTCGCGGCCGCTGGACAAAACCGAGCCGTTGGGTTCTCCCCGGCGGGGGATGGGCCTTCAGGCTGGTCTTATTGGGGTCGCGGCCGCTGGACAAAATCGAGCCGTTGGGTTCTCCCCGGCGAGGGATGGGCCTTCAGGCTGGTCTTATTGGGGTCGCGGCCGCTGGACAAAACATTACGGTTCTTTGGGAATTTAGGGGGTTGGCATCAGATGGAGGGGCTGGCGTTGTGCCTGCCCCGTATGGGCAATCACAAGGGTTGCCCGTACCCCACGAAACCCCAAAGAACCAATATTACTTTATGACTGTGCTGAGTATCGTTGCGATCCTACACGCAATTCTATCTGAAGGTGGCCGTTTGGTCTGTGAGTAGGTGGGGTATAATCTGCTTGTATCGTGCCATTCGCTTTCCTACGAAAATGTAGGACGATTTGGTAAAGGGTGTGTTTCAAATAAGTTGAATAACAGCCATCCTCAATTGTCACAATGGGTAGGGGTGGGACAGGTGGGGTTGGCCTCATCCTTTCACCCTTACCTCATCGCCCACCTGCCTCACCCTGGTATCAGACCAGACCGTGGAGAGGCAGGTGGGCGAGGCAACCGGGAGAACAGGTGGGGGTGATCAGACAACATTTCCCCCGGTTGCCCCGCCACTACGACTCAACCGAAATGAAACATACCCTTTACCAAATTGTCCTACAAATTTTCATTCATCTTGATGTGCCCCGCCCATGGGGAACTCCTGTATATTCATTTGCAGTCATAAAATGACATTTCGTTTGGAGTGGAAAGACTGGCGAGTCTTCTCGTCTGGTCTATAGTCAGTGAAGATACGCTTATGAACATAAAAGCTGGACAACAAGTTGGGCAGTACACCATTGAACATCTGTTGGGACAGGGAGGTATGGGGGCGGTGTACGCGGCCGCGCAACCTGCCGTCAACCGCACTGTCGCCATCAAATTTCTCCTGGGGGATGATCTCACCGGGTTGAGTCTGCAACGATTCCAGCGTGAAGTGCGCATCATTGCCGCGCTGGAGCATCCTTATATTTTGCCGGTGTATGACTATGGTGAATGGGAGGGCAAACCATACATTGTCATGCGCTACATGACCGGGGGAACATTGCGGGAGCGGTTGATGAAGCGGACGATGAATCTGGATGAGACCCTAAAGGTGTTGGATCAGATTGCGGCCGCGCTTGATTATGCCCATGATAAGGGAATCGTCCACCGAGATCTTAAACCAGCCAATATCTTTATGGATGAACGGGGCAACGCTTTCCTGGCTGACTTTGGTCTGGCGAAAACGGTGGAAGGGTCTGAGGATTTAACGAAAACAAAGGATGGTATTGCCGGAACCCCAGCTTATATGGCCCCAGAACAGGTGCGTGGTGACAAATTAGATGGCCGTGCCGATGTGTATGCCCTGGCGGTTATGGCCTATGAGGCTCTTTCCGGTCAGTTGCCGTATCTGGAAGATAGTGCCTTGAGCATGGCGATGGCCCATCTGACTAAACCCGTGCCGCAGATTCGGCAAGTTGTGCCTGATATGCCGGTCGCGGCCGCGGATACTCTCCAACGTGCCCTGGCCAAAAACCGAGATGAACGGCCAGACCGCTCTGGGTTACTGATGCAAACCTTGCGCCAAAACCTGGGCCAAAACTTTGAACTGACGGGGCGGGTAAAAGTGACTCGTGACATCACGGCCACCCATCAGGGGGCCACACCCACAGTTGCCGGTCACGGGGATGTCACCCGAGTGCACGCTGTCGAGGCTACGGAGGCCATTACCCCCGCTTTTGCCCGCCGGGCGGAGGCGACCGTTGTCAGCAGTAGCGCCCCGACTGTCGCCATTCCCCGGCGTGAAGAAGCCAAACCCCGCAAGCGGGGCGGGTTGCTGGGGGTGATTTTATTATTGGTGGGGCTGATCGCGGCCGCGGCCTTCTTTCTCCCCCGTGTACTCGGTAATACCAACCCCTATGCCGGACTGGCCGTGAGCACCTACGCCGTGGGCGACTCCCCCCGCGCCCTGGTGGTAGAGGATGGTTCTCTCTGGGTGGCCAACTTCTTCAGTAACAGCGTCAGCCAACTGGTTGCGACAGGCTGTACCCCAACCGATGATCCCTGCGGTCAGGCTACGGGCACTTTCCCGGTAGCTGATTTACCCGTGTCGCTGGTTGTAGCTGGCGATAGTTTATGGGTCGCCAGCACCCTGAGCGGCGAATTGGCACAAATAGACCGGGCCGATGGCATCCTTACCGCCAGTTACCCCCTGCCCAGCCTGCCCAATCAAATCATTGTAGCTGGGGGCGCACTGTGGGTCGCAAACTCTTTTGACAATAGCCTGACCCGTGTGGAGCCGGATGGTACGGTAAGCCAGACGTTGCCCGTCGGTAGTTTGCCTCGCAGTCTGGTGGTGTTGGGTAATGAATTGTGGGTGGCAAACGAAGGGGATTTGAGCCTGATGCAGATTGATCCTTTGACAGGGGAGATTTTGCAGACAGTGACTTTGCCCGGTGAACCCCAGGGAATGGCCGTGGTAGATGGACAGTTGTGGGTAGCCCTGGCAGATCGTAATGAGGTGGCGCAAGTTGATCCGGTTTCAGGACAGGTAACGGCGCAGGTGACAGTGGGGGCACGGCCCGTTGCTTTGCTCTATGCGGGTGAGGTTTTGTGGGTGGCGAATGAAGGGGATGGCACGGTGATGGGGGTAGACGCGGCCGCGCAAACGGTCATCGGCACCATCGAAGTGGGGCAGGCTCCTCTAGCCCTGGCCTGGGTTGCCTGTGGTGATAGTTGTGGTGATCTTTGGGTCGCCAATGAAGGCAGTGATTCTGTCAGCCGGATTCGTCTGGAATAACATGGATGGATATATGACAATAAATTTACCTTCGATACCCGGTTATACCATTCTGAAAGTGGCGGGAACGGGCGGCATGGGGGTTGTCTACCAGGCACAACAGACACAAACAGGCCGGGTGGTGGCTATTAAGGTATTAACAAAGGGGGACGCGGCCGCGCTTGACCGTTTTCGCCATGAAGCCAGCACCATCGCCCGGCTGGAGCACCCCAACATTTTGCCAGTGTATGATTTTGGCACAGTGAATGAACAGCCGTACCTGGTCATGCGTTACCTGGATGGCGGCAGTGTAGCCGACCGGCTGATGGCCGGACCCTTGACTGAAGCCACGGCGGTAATATTAGCCGCCAAGGTCGCGGATGCCTTAGATTTGGCCCATCAGAGCGGTATCGTGCATCGAGATGTCAAACCGGCCAATATGCTCCTGGACGAACGGGGTAACGTTTATCTGACCGATTTTGGTCTGGCGGGAACGGGGGCAGGCCAGGTGGGGCAGGGATCGGTGGCGTATATGGCCCCAGAGCAGGCGCAAGGGCAGATAACCGATGGCCGCGCTGATCTGTATGCGCTGGCGGTTGCGCTTTTTGAGATGGTCACGGGGAGTAAACCATACACCGCCGAAACAACTTTGGGCGTGATGGTGCGCCACCAGAGTGATCCTATTCCCTCCGTACGCACGGTGAACCCGCAGGTCAGTCTGGCTTTGGATGATCTGATTCAGTGGGGAATGGCGAAGAAACCGGGGGAGAGGCCAGGGAGCGCGGCCGCGTTTGCTCATCTGCTCCAGCAAAGCCAACGTCAGCCAGATCAACCTTTGCCGCGCCCGTCTCAGGTGGCTACCGAAGTAGGGTTGGCGGCGATGGAATTGGGTTTGGGCCGGACTGAGGTGGCCGCGCCACCGCTACGGGAAGGGGTGACACAGCCCGTAGCCGAGGGGGTGATGGCGCGAAAAGATGATGGGGTGCGAGAAAGGCCCGTCGAGATGCGGCCCGGCGGGCGTACTGGCCCCTCGGCAGGGGTGGTATTGGTGGGGGTGCTGGTTGTGGTTGTGTTGATAGGTGTTTTTGTGGTGGGGCGGGGAATGTTCGCGGCCGCAACGCCTACACCGCCTATACCTACCGTTACCAGCCTGCCGCCCACCGCTACAACGGCGCTTACCCCCACCCCAGAAGGCCAGCTTCTCATGGATGATTTCCGTGACCCTTTTGCTGGCTTCGGTATTAAAGCGGATGAGGATGGGGGAGTGGCTTATGAAAATGAGCATTTGCTCTTTACCTCGCGACGGAACGGTGTGTTCTGGTTTTCGCTCTCGGAGCGGCTGAATGTGGCGGATGTACAGGTGACGGTAGATGCTACATTTGTTGAGGGGATAACCAATGTAGAGATGGGGGTGATTTGTCGCTGGCAGGATGTGGATAATTTTGTGGCTCTGACGGTCAATCCATCCGGATCGGTGATGTTATGGCAACGGCTGGCCGGGACGATTACGACATTGGCAGAAGGGGACGCGGCCGCGTTTACTCCCGGTACTATGGTCGAACTTCAGGTGATTTGTCAGGGGGAAAATGTGCAATTAGGGCAAAACGGGGTGGTCTTGCTTGCGGCCGCGACCACAATCCTGACCCCCGGCGATGTGGCCCTGCTTACCCGCCAACGGGCTGAGGGAGAACTCACGGTTACATTTGACAATATCGTGGTACGGAATGTGGAGTAAACATAAAACCTACATAACGACTAAGAGTTCGTAAAAATATAAGACTCTTGGGGAATTCAGGGGGTTGCCACCATATGTACGGGCTGGCCTTGTGCCTGCCCGGTTGGGCAACCACAAGGGTCGCCCGTACATTACCGGTTTATTTTTTGAACATTCATTACGACCGGGCCATGGTTACAAAGGTCGCGGGCCTGGGCTTTTAGCCCGCAGGGTTTCGTATGTTTAGCCCGGCAGTCAAACCGCCGGGCGGGGTAACTGCCAGTCTCCTGACGTTCGCGCCGTTGCAACAATTCTCAATAGGGGGTGAACAGCCTGAAAGGCTGTTTTACGGCTTGGGCCATTTTTCGGGTGTACTTTTGGCAAATTTCTTGTCCACTTCTGGATGTAGCACAGTCCTTCCAGGCTGTGCCTTCTCTGGTGAAAACAAAAAATGCCCAACGTGTTGTTGCTTCTAACGGGAAATAGCAATACTTCTAGGGCTACTAGACAACACCGGTACAATTTCTATTGCGCCGGTGCCATCAAAATGAGCCGCAACAATGGCATTGTTGACACCATCCGTCCAGTACATCGTGCCACCACTCACATCCAGCGCGATTTCGGTAATATCAATAAAGGAGGCCAAAAAGAGGCTGTTATTGCCATTGAGATCGGATCGGTACAAATTATTAACGGAAAGCAGGTTGATGACATAAAAAAGTTGGTTAGTGGAGCCAGCCGGAGCGATTGCCTTAAATAGATTGTCCACAATCAGGGATTGCATTCCCGTACCATCCAGGTTGGCCCGACCCAAAAAGGCACCACAATCGGCCCAATAAATCCAACTATTTACTGTGTCTACAGTTAGTTGACCATCAGGACAAACGCTGGTAATGATGAACGTAGGTGTTCCCCCACTCAGCGGCGCTCGTAAAATATTGGAACCATCACTCCAAAAGACAAATCCCCCACCGATAGCGACTTGATTGACCTGACCACTATAAAAGATTTCCACATTGGTGCCATCATAATTGGCCCGACGCAACAACCCGGCCCCGAAATCGGCCCAATATACCTTTTGCCCCGCCTGATCTACGGCTATCCCCCATACTTCACCCCCTGGTGCGATGATGGTTGGGTTGGCTCCATTGAGTTCTGCCCGCCAGATACCGCCGGTGCTGGTCCAGAAAATATAAGGAATGGGGATGGCTGTAGGGGAGGCTGTTGGGGTGGGGCTGGATGAGGGCGTGCTGGTGGGTGTGGCACTACTGGTGGGTGTGTGTGAAGGGGTAACGGTGAATGTGGCTGTTATGCCCAGAGGTGTGTTTGTGGGAGTTGCGGTCAGGGAAGGGGTCGCTGAAGGCGGGGCTGTGGGTACAGCGGTGGCTGGTGAGCTGGGAGGTGTATTGGTGGGAATGACCGGTGTAACAGTGGCCAGCGGCCGCGTTAAGGTAATTGTGGCTGTGGGTGAGCCGGTGGGGCGGGCCGTGCGGCTGGGTGTAGCCGTTGGCGTATGGGTAAGAGTGTTGGTGCTGGTAACAGAAGGGGATGGCGTGCTACTGGATGTGGGGGTGGCTGTGGGGCTGGCGGTAGCGACCGGGGTAAGGGTAGGGGTAAAAGTAGGCGTGGGCGTCGCGGCCGCATTCGTTCCTTCTGTTCTTGGGGTTGAGGTGGCCGTTGCCTGTGTCGTCTCATCTGGCTCCTCAATCACATCCTCAAAATCTTGGGTGCCATCATCTACAACATCTAACAAAGGACGACTGATGCGGAGCAGAGCGGCTTCATTGGGGGCTTCCACATATACCCCCCCGGCACCTAACTCTTCCAGCAAATCTTTAAGGGCCAAGGCACTTTCAGGACTGTCATCCAGGTTAATGATAAGTGTATCTACCTCAATATCAGCCCGTTCAATCTCCTGTTGAATCAGTTGTTCCCCTTGCGTTGAGGTGCAGGTATCCGCCCCCCCGGTGACAATCACCAGACGGAAGGGGCCACGGCTGGCCAATCCGGCCAGGTCGCGAATGGCGGCAATGACGGCGGCGGTCAGTCCGGCCTCGGCGGCGTTGGGTTGTACCCCGGTTAATTCGCGGCGGATGTCGGTTTGACTGTTGTCGGCAATGGGCACCAGCAGGTGGGTATCCCGACAGGGATCGGCTTCGGCTCCGCCCCCAAAAACGCGCAGGCCTAAGGTGGAACTGGTATTGCTTCCTCGGGTGAGTTCACTGACAAAATTTTGCGCGGCCGCGAACCGGTTCCCACTCCCCCCACTAAAGGGCAAATTCATCCGCGCCGAGGCATCTACCACAAACAAAAGCGCTGGTTGAGGAGGGTGCGGCCGCAAAAACAACCAGAGAAGAATGGCGCCTATTAAGACGACAACTGTAACAATGCCCGCAATAACTGTTCCCTGTCGTCTTTTCTGCATCATACCTTTCCCCATGAAAATAGTCGGTCTTTAGGGTTTCCGGGGTTGACCCTCTCAGTAAGTGATCGTTCGGAAATAAGATAGGTGGTGCGGTCAGGAGACCGGCAAATGTTCAACTTATTTAATCGTCAAGGTTCTTTCGGAATTCGCGGGGTGTGGTTAAATGGTGGGGCTGGCCTTGTGCCTGCCCCGCCGAGGGCAACCACAAGGGTTGCCCTACAGATGGTGTCAACCCCCTGAAATTCCCACGACTCATCGTTAATTCTAAGGGCCTGTAAAAGATTAAGTTCCGTCAAGACCTGACAGGTTTTCGGAAACCTGTCAGGTCTAAACCGGGAAGTTATATTTTTACGAACCCTAAGTCCGTTGTCTGAGCTTGTCGAAGGTAAACGGGCTTCGACAAGCTCAGCCCTCGAGAGTCTTAGTCGTTATGTTAAATCTCCATAACTGTTGGTTAAATAGAGATTTGCGGATTCCCAAAGGGCCGTTTTATTCTGTATTCCGGCGTTTGCGCCCGAATAACCACAAAATAAATAAAACTGCGGCCGCGATCAAGGCTATTTTGGCGACCTGTTTTTGTTGTTCATTCAGGACAAGGGGCTGAGCCTGACTCATTTGCCCCGCCCAGGTCAACGTTTCCCGCATTCCGGCATCCAGCGGCCGCGTTTTCCAACCTAATTGCGCCCGGGCTTTATCTGCTCGACCTAATTGGGCCGCCCCCAGGTTACGAATGGTCTCTTCACTATAAAATGCCGATAACCCCAGGGCATGATTCAACGTACCCACAACCGGGGCCAGCGGCCGCACATAGGTAGAAGAAATATGCGGTGGTCGGCGACGCCCCAATAAGTCCGCCCAATAATCAATCATCTCACCTAGAGGGATAGCTGGTCCGGCCAAAATGTAGCTTTCCCCGATTTTGCCTTTTTCAGCCGCCAGGATATGCCCTTCAGCGATGTCTTCGACATGGGCATAGGTGAGCAATGTATCGGCACCAGGGACAACGGGCAATTGTCCTTTGTTAAAGCGGAACATCATATCGGCAATGATGCTGGTATCTTCGGGGCCATAGACCCCGCCGGGCATGACGATAATGATAGGCGCACCCCGTTGCATGAGGGGTAGGGCAACTTTGTAATGGGCCAGCCATTTGGTGCGGTTATATTCGCTGAGGAAAGGGCCACTGCCTTCATAGGTTTCATCTACCAGTTCACCATGGGTGTCACCAAAGACAGCTACGGTGCTGGTATAAATAATTTTGGGTACACCCAATTCATGGGCCAGACTGAGGACGTTGCGTGTGCCGCCAACATTAATGGTTTCAGCTTCCATCCAATCTCGTGCCCCAATTTTATACCAACCGGCAATATGAAAGACCACGTCACTACCCTGCATTCCCGCCCGCATCGAGGCTTTGTTGGTAATATCACCTTCTATAAGGAGCACACCTGGCATTTGTAGTGCGGCCGCGGACTCTTTCGAGCGCACCAACGCTACAACTTCATAACCCCGTGTTAATAATTTGCGGATGACATGACGGCCAATAAACCCAGTACCACCGGTAACGAATGCTTTCATACGGGAACCTCTTGAAACGGAGAATCAAATAATGACTAACATAGTGTTAGTGTATAAAGTATACCTGCCTCACGATGTTTACGAAACCTGGATTTTAGGGCGATTGCCCGGTGGGCAGGTTTGCCACTCCTAAGCTTTCTTGTATCGTAGTGGGTGTGGATTGTGTTTATATTGACAACGAGGGGGGTCTGAGGTTTTTTGCCCTGTCACGATTGTTTTGTCGCCACGTGGGGTATATTAGACATTATCGGCAATAGCATTTGGAAACCTTCCGAAGGTTTGTACCTTTGCGCAGTTAGTTGACATAAACCTTCGGAAGGTTATTACCGATAAACTCTATTATTCCCGCCGTATTTATACTTACCACGGTCATAAAGTGACATTTTGTTAGCGGCAACAGATTGGTAGGTTTGGACTGAAGACCCATCCCCCTTCGATTTCAGAGGGAAGGGGGGAGAAACCCCACGGCGCGGTTTGGCGAGCGTCTGCTCGCCAAACCGCGCCGAAAGTAGTTCCCCGCCCCTGGGGGCGGGGTTAGGGGTGGGAGTGGCCTTGGATAAACCCAACACGACGATAAAGGGAGACGGCGACAGGGCGAAAAAATGTCAGATTATGCCCTTTGACAGTATATACAGGTGGAGTATAGCTCTGCCTGAGCTTGCCGCAGGCGGAGCCGGGCTTCGGCAAGCCTGGCCCTCGAGGACGTATATTGTTATTTTCCACCTTGTTTTTAGAGGAATGTCTTATGCCATTTGTCCTTCAGTCTGTTCCCTGGCAAACGGAAACCCGCCGCATCGCGGCCGCGATCCGGCGACGAGCCTTAGAACACACCATCAATAATAATGGCGCCTATCTCAGCCAGGCCGCCTCGGCCGCTGAACTGCTGGCGACCCTGTACACCCACATCATGCACCTTGGCCCCAGTGTGGCCCCGGCCATTCCCGAACCCTTTCCCGGTGTCCCTGGCCCCGGCCAAGACCCCACTCCCGGTGGTGGTTACAATGGCCCCCAAGGCCCCGAATATGACCGCTTTATTGTCAGTGCGGTACATTATGCGGTTATCATTTATGCGACGCTGGTCGAGACGGGGCGCATGGCTCCGGCAGGGTTGGCCCAATTTAACACCGATGGCAGTCGGGTGGAGATGATTGGGGCGGAACATTCACCGGGGCATGAGGTGACGGCGGGTTCGTTGGGGCAGGCGATCAGTCAGGCGGCCGGGATTGCCTGGGCACGAAAACGACGGGGGGAGCGCGGCCGCGTTTGGGTCTTTATGTCCGATGGCGAGTTCCAAATTGGGCAAGTGTGGGAAGCGTTGCAAACAATGGCCTTTCATCGTCTGGACAATATGGGCCTCTACGTGGATGTAAACGGCCAACAGTGCGATGGCCCAATGGCTACCGTGATGAACATCGAACCACTCCCGGCCAAACTGGAAGCGTTTGGGGCACGGGTCTTCTGTGTAGACGCCCACGACGTAGACGCCCTGGCCTACCCCGCCACCCTCTCCCCCGATGGTCGCCCACTGATCGTTTTGGCCTACAGCAACCCTTGCCAGGGTTTCCCCCTACTCGAAGAACGTCGTCCCAAACTTCACTACCTTCGCTTCCGTGATAACCAGGAAAAAGAGCGTTACCGGGCATTGTTAGCCGAGATGGGGAATGTGTAGTGAGCTCAGGAATGGGAACTAAATAAGTTGTTCGTTGAGAGTGGCGCGGTCAGGAGACCGTTCAGTAAGCGTTCAGTCATAACTATTCATCCAGGAACTTGTTATGCAACTTCTCTCCCAGGTTCATGCTAAAAACTTGGTACGCTGGGCTAAAGATAAACCAGACGTACTGGTGCTTTCCGCCGATTTGACCAGTTCGGTCGAAGCCAATTTGTTTCAAGAGGCATACCCAGATCGTTTTTTGTCGTTGGGGATCGCTGAACAAAATATGCTCAGTTTTGCCGGAGGGCTGGCTCGTGAGGGGTATTTCCCCTTTTTGCACACCTTTGCCGTCTTTCTCTACCGCCGCCCCCTCGACCAATTGGCAATGTCTGTCTGTTATCCCAACCTGCCGGTGCGACTGATAGGCTTCCTGCCCGGCATTACCACCCCTGGCGGGGCCACTCATCAGGCCACTGATGACATCGCCATTTTGCGAGCACTACCCAACATGACCATCCTCGAATGTGGTGACGCCACCGATGTGGAGAGCGTGTTGGATGTGGCCCACGCCATTCCTGGCCCCGTGTATGTGCGGATGCTCCGGGGGGAGATACCCCGCCTGTTTGCTACCCCCATGCAATTCAATCAGGCCCGTGTGTTAAGCACCGGAAGTGACCTGACCTTACTCTCAGCGGGTATCTGTACGGAAGAAGCGTTGCGGGCCACCGAGACGTTACGGGAACGGGGTGTTGCCATTCACCATTTGCACATCACCACCCACAAACCGTTTAATGATCCGCAGGTGCTTGAAGCCCTTCGCCAAAGTCGCCACGGGGTAATCACAATGGAAAACCATACTATTATGGGTGGGTTGGGTACAGCCGTGGCTGAACTCATCGCCGAAGAAGGGCTGAATCAGCGGCTGGTACGGATTGGCCTGAAGGATACATTTGCTCATGGGGCCAGCCGCCCCTACCTGATGCGCCACTATGGTTTGGATGCCCTGGCGCTGGTGCAGACGGTCGAAAAGCTCCTGGGCACAGCCCTCAATATTAGCGAGGCCGATTTACAGGCGGTGCGGCTAGATAAAGTTCACAGCGCGGCCAAGGCGGAAGCCCTGTGAGCATCATCCCTTCGTTCCCGCTGGTGGTGTCTGGCAACCGGTTTCAGGCGGTGTACCAGGTGTTGGGTGAGGAGAAACTGGCCCGCGGCCGCGCCGAGGACATCTGTATCGAAGAGACTATCGAATACCCGCCTGAGCTGATTCCGCCAGGGGGCATTCGTGACCACGTTTTTGGGCGCATTGAGTCATTTGTGCCCGTTGGCCCGGAGCGTTATCAGGTGATCATCTCCTACGCCGATGAGATCAGCGGTTACGAACTGCCCCAACTGATAAACGTCCTTTTTGGCAACATCAGCATGAAACCGGGCATTCGTCTGCTGTCATTGGCATTGTCGGAGACGCTGTTGGCCCGGTTCAAGGGGCCACGGTTTGGTATTGACGGGGTGCGGGCGCAGGTGGGGGTGTGGGGACGACCCCTGCTGGCGACGGCGATTAAACCGATGGGGCTTGCGGCCGCGGACCTGGCCCACATGGCTTACCAACTGGCTTTGGGCGGTATGGATATCATCAAGGACGATCACGGATTGGGCAATCAGTCATTTGCCCCTTTCCGGGAACGCGTCACCCGCACCATCGAGGCTATCGCCACAGCTAACGCCCAAACCGGTCAACGCACCCTCTACCTGCCCAACGTCACTGGCCCATTTGAGCAGATGTTAGATCGCATCCATTTTGCCCGGTCTGCCGGAGCCACCGGGCTGATGCTCATCCCCGCCCATTGTGGCCTCGATTTTATGCGCCGTGTAGCCGATGATGACAATATTGCCTTGCCCCTTATGAGCCACCCGGCTTTTAGCGGCAGTTTTGTCCTCAGCCCTGATTTTGGCGTTAGCCACCGGGTTATGCATGGGCAATTGCTCCGGTTAGCCGGAGCCGACATGAGTGTAATGCCCAACTACGTAGGCCGATTCGCCTCGTACAGTCGGGATGACTGTCTGGGTATTGCCCAGGGGTGCAACCAGCCGATGGGTACCCTCAAACCTATCTTCTCTGCGCCTGGTGGCGGTATTGGCCCCGGTGCATTTGCCGATATGCGGATGGTATATGGCCCCAATGTAATCTATCTGATGAGTAGTAATTTGCACCGGGAGTCGCCGCATCTGGCGGATACAGTGCGGCGATTCCGGGAGATGATATAGCTTTGCCGTCTCCCGCCGGGGTCGAACTTAGTACCTTACGAGTCAACTTCTTGTACAGTTGGCAAGAAGTTTCGCGCAGAGACGCGAAGACGCAAAGGGTTGGTTTTTCTCCGCGCCTCTGCGCCTTTGCGCGAGTTATTTCGTTCTGGCTTGTCCAGGTTAGGAATGAGAACTAAATAACTGGCATGGTTCAGGTCAGTTTTACAAATTTGTAGGACGACTTGGTAAAGGGTGTGTTTCAAATGAGTGGAATAATTAATTGTTGAACTGTTGAACGGATGAAGAGCGGCCTCTGGAAAATTCGTTGTTGTAACTTAACTGAACAGATACGGGGACGATAACGATGTTGGAAAAACCTGATTTTCCTGACGAAAAAATTAGCCAATGTTTGCAGATGGCGTATGGGTTGCCCGTTACTCAAGTCACTTTTTTACCTCTTGGAGCGGATGTTAATACGGCTGTTTATAAGGCGGTTACATGGGTAGGCGAGGTGTATTTTGTGAAATTGAGACGCGGCCGCTTTGATGAAACCGCCGTGTTATTACCCAAATTCTTTAGTGACCAGGGTATCAAAGCCATTATTGCTCCCCTGACGACCCTTTCCGGCCATTTGTGGGCCGATCTAAACCCGTTTAAGTTGATTCTTTACCCATTTGTGGTGGGCCAGGATGGTTATGAACAGCCATTAGCGGATCACCATTGGCACGATTTGGGCACGGCGCTCAAACAGATTCATACAATGCCCATCCCTGGGGCGTTAAGCCAACAGATTCAACCGGAGACCTATACACCCCAATGGCGCGAAATGGTGCAGTTGTTTCTGGTACGCCTGGAGGGTGAGGTTTTTGCTGACCCGGTGGCCCAAAAAGCGGCCGCCTTTCTGCATAGCAAGGGGGCTGAGATTCAGGCGCTTGTCCGGCGGACGGAATGGCTGGGGCAACGTCTACAGAGGCAATCCCCAGAATTCATTGTGTGCCATTCAGATCTTCATGCGGGCAATATCCTACTTGCCGCCGACGATGCACTCTACATTGTGGATTGGGATAACCCTATTCTGGCCCCCAAAGAGCGTGATTTGATGTTCATCGGCGGGGGGCAGATGGGGAATAGGCTTACCCCCCAGGCAGAGGCGACTTTGTTTTACCAGACGTATGGGCAGAGCGAGATCGATCCGGTAGCTCTGGCCTATTATCGTTATGAACGTATTATTCAAGATATAGCAGTTTTTTGTGAGCAAATTTTTCTCGTTGACGAAGGGGGCGAAGATCGAGAACAAGCTTTCACTTATCTAAAAGCCAATTTTCAACCCCAGGGGGTATTAGCGATTAGCTACGAGTTCGATGAGACGTGAGTGTATGTATAGAGACCCAGATGATGCGAAGTTTAACCGGCTGGTGCAGAAAATTGTGCCCCAGGGGCGTTTACGACGTGTCTGGCCGTTATTGGGTGGTCTCGCGGCGGTGATGCATGGGCTGGAAGTGGCCCTGCCGGATGGCGGGACGAGAAAGCTGGTGGTGCGCCGGTTTGGTGGGGAAGCGCTAACGGACAATTTGCCCGCGGCCGCGAACGAATTCCATCTCTTACACATAACCCGCGCCGCTGGTCTGCCCACTCCCACCCCTTATTACTTTGACATCTCTGGCGAGATTTTCCCCACGCCCTATCTGGTCATTGAATACATGGAAGGGGAGATGCTGTTCGCCCCGACCCATACTGATCTCTATGTTACCCAGTTAGCCACCCACCTGGCCCGGATTCATCAGGTAGATGGCGTGAAGTTTGATCTCACCTTTCTGCCGGTCAGGAGCAACTGCTGTCCTGAGTTGGGGCGGGAGCCACCTGCCCCTGTTGACCCGGTGTTAAATGAAACCCAGATTCGCCAGGTGTTGACTGCGGTGAAGCATCTGCCGCCAGGGAACGCGGCCGCGCTCTTACATGGCGATTTCTGGCCGGGTAATAGTTTGTGGCAGGGGGATAAACTGGTGGCCGTGATTGATTGGGAAGATGCCGAATGGGGCGATCCTCTCATAGACCTGGCTCGCAGTCGTGCTGAAATCGCCTGGATTTTTGGCCTGGAGGCGATGCATCAGTTTACCACTCAGTATCAGGCCCTCATGTCCCTTGATTACAGTGGCCTGCCTTATTGGGATTTATGCGCGGCCCTGCGTTTTATACGACTCTTTGGGACGAATTTAGTGGGTGCGGCCGCATATTTCACCCCTTTTGGTCGCCCTGACCTGACTGCACCAAGCATCAGAAATAATATCTGTTCTTTTGTAGAGCAGGCCATTTTTGCAGGCTAAACCGTTCATTTCTCTGGATATATCTGGCTTTATTGTAGAGGTCAC
>JAGNBF010000045.1:19837-57382 GCA_018004935.1 Chloroflexota bacterium
TCTGTGATAACAATAATAATCAGGAATTTGTTGTTGTTTGGTAACTATACGGCCAAAGGGTCTAATCTGACATTCTCCCGCCGTGTCGCTGTGCCGCTTTATTGCCACGTCGGGAATATTCGAGGTTACCCCTAACCCCGCACCAAACCGCCCCGGTTGTTCATTAAATTTTTAATCGGGTAACGCATTCATTGACCCCATCCCCCCCCCTGCCGATTCCCGAGGGAAGGGGGAAATGCCCCTTAGAAAAGTTCCCCGCCCCTGGGGGCGGGGTTAGGGGTGGGGGGATTCCATTACCTGATTAATTTTTCAAACTACAAGTGGGGCGGTTTGGGGCGGGGTCTTCAGCCTAAACCTACCCAGGCTGTTGCTGTCAATAAAATGTCATTTTATGACCGTGGTAAGTATATACACCTTCTCAAGGGCTGAGCTTGTCGAAGCCCGATGCGGCCTTGGATAAACTCAGGCCTCGTTTACCCGGAAACATTGAGAAGATACCTATCTAATAATAAATATTGGGTGCGGTCGTTTCTGTTGTACGCGCAGTAATGGGTATAAACGATTTGGGTATGATGGTTCAATGAACGGAGCACATCCCAACCCTTAGACGTTTTGCCTTACCTTGGAGCAAGCCCGTGAAGCGACTTCGACTAGATCAACTGTTTGATGCTCTTCTGCCGTTTTTTGCCACTTTGGCCGCCCTGGCCATTGGCGGAGTGATGCTTCTTTTGATGGGGGCCAATCCCCTGCAAGGATATGCCGCCTTGCTGGATGGTGCTTTTGGGAGCACCAATGCCCTTGCTGATACCCTTGTGAAAGCCACACCCCTTTTGCTTGTGGGCCTGGGCATTTGTATCGCCTTCCGGGGCGGGGTTATCAACATCGGCGGTGAAGGCCAGATGATCCTTGGTGCTTTAGCGGGGACGGTCATTGGTCTGACTCTGCCCGATGCCCCGGGCCTTTTTGTGGTTCCTCTGGCGCTCCTGGCTGGTTTACTTGCCGGAGCCGTGTGGGGGGGCATTCCCGGTTATCTCAAAGCCCGCTTTAACGTCAACGAAATTCTCAGCACGATTATGATGAATGTCATTGCCGTGCAATTGATGAATTTACTCCTGCGGGACGCCCTGATTGATACACAACAGACAGGTGCGGCCCGGATTCCCCAAACGGTACGACTCGCGGCCGCGTTCGATCTCCCTCGCCTTGTCCCGACCCGACTTCATTTAGGTACACTTATCGCCATTTTATTGGCCTTTGCTGTTTACTTCTTGCTCTGGCGTACTACTTTAGGGTATCGCATTCGGGCAGTGGGGTTAAACCAACATGCTTCCCGTTATGCGGGCATTCAGGTCAACCGGTATATGGTCTTATCGCTCCTACTTAGTGGGGCGATGGCCGGATTGGCGGGGGTGATTCAGGTGTATGGTGTGAATCACCGTATGGTAACAGATGGCACAGCCGCCGGTTTCACCGGTTCGGCCGGGTTTAATGGGATTGTGGCGGCGTTGTTTGGTCAGTTACACCCCATCGGTACAATTCCAGCCTCTTTCTTGTTTGGTGCTCTGCTGGTAGGGGCGAATAAATTACAGCGTGTGTCGCAGGTTCCGGCGGCCTTGATTACTGCCCTGAATGGCCTGGTGGTGGTGTTTGTGGTTAGCAGTGATTTCTGGCGACGGCGACGGGCGCACAATCGGGCACTGGCTGAGGTCGCGGCCGCGCACAAAGAGGAACTATCCACTCCTATCCAACCTGACCTGCAAGGCACTGATTAATTCAGACCCTAACAATTTTCTCAAGGTGTGTTTCATAACGCTCAGCCCTCGAGAGCCTTAGTAGCTACTAAGTAATCGTCCAAAAATAACCTGGGGGGCGCGGTCAGGAGACCGGCCACAGCAAACCGCTAAGTTAAAAACGAACGATTACGAATTAACTGATACACACTCTGTCCGTAAGCGTTCAGTCCCTCGGGTGAGAAAGCCTTCCGAAGGTTTCGGGAAAGGTGTTGACCAGTGGAACAAACCTTCGGAAGGCTGAACGCTTACCTCTGTCCCAAACTTTTGGGAATATTCATGTATCTTCTCAATAACTCGGGGTGGATCGGGCCGGTCTCCTGACCGTGACCGCTGGTGGCTCGGTCAGGAGACCGGCCACAGCCCCGAAATATTGAGATGTTACATATTCATGAACAAAAATGATAACTGACATCCTCACCACACAAGTCCTCATTGGTGTTTTAACCTCTGGTATTCGTCTGGCAACGCCCTACCTGTACGCCGCCATTGGCGAAACCTTTGGCCAGCGAAGTGGCGTCCTTAACCTGGGCGTAGATGGCATGATGCTTATGGGAGCCTTTTCTGCCTATTATGTGGTCCTCAGATCCGGCAATCTGGCCCTTGGGTTACTCATTGCCTGTTTGGTAGGAGCCATTATGGGGTTGGCGATGGCTTTTATCAGTGTGACACTCCAGGCCGAACAGGGCATCAGTGGCATCGGGGTCTATCTCTTTGGCCTGGGTATGAGTGATTTGCTTTTTCAGGCCTTTATCGGGACTCCTATTCCTATCACCGGTTTCCCCGAACTTCCCATCCCTTTATTGAGCCAGATTCCTGGCATCGGGGAAATCTTTTTTCGGCAAAATATCCTGGTGTATGGGGCGTACTTGCTCGTACCCATTGCCTGGTTTGTGCTGAACAAGACCACTTTTGGCCTGCAAATACGGGCGGTAGGCGAAAACCCGGAATCGGCTGATTCGCTGGGAGTGAATGTGGCCCGAGTGCGCTATGTTACTGTTACCTTAGGGGGATTGCTTTCGGGGCTGGCGGGGGCGTCACTTTCGATTGCGATGGTCAATATTTTCCAGCAGAACCTAACCAATGGGCAGGGTTTTATCGCTGTAGCACTGGTCTATTTTGGTGGTTGGCGACCCACTTATGTGTTGGCCGGTTCGCTCATTTTTAGCCTGGTCAATGCGTTGCAACTGTGGGTACAGGTGTTACGCATTCCCATTTCCTCGGATGTGGCGGTGATGTTGCCCTACATCCTTACGATTGTGGTTTTAGTGTTGACGGCACAGCGGGTGCGGCCGCCAGCGGCATTAACCAAGCCCTATTCACGCGGGGGTTAATGGTTTTATCGAAAGAGGATAGTTAATGGGTGTATGGGTTGAATGGGTGAATGATGAACGTCGGTACTTTTTCCGTTGTTTACTATTTAACTGTTCAACCATGCAACGATTAATTATTTAACTCACAAACGCATAGTGGAAAAGTGGAGGTTTGCCATGAAGAAGAAAGGAATATTGTTTCTGATGTTGGTGTTGTTAGCAGTGATTCTGACTGCCTGTGGTAGTGGGGGGACGGCGGATGATGACGGCGTGTTTAAGGTTGCCGTGATTATGCCCAGCGCCACCAATGATCTGGCGTTTAGCCAGAGTATGTTCGATGCCCTGACGGAAATTCAAACCGAGATGGGGGCTGAGAACTTCGAGTTTGTGTTTGCGGATAATAGTTTTGTGGTGGAAGATGCCGCGGCCGCGATTCGGGATTGGGCTGGTCAGGATTACGACCTCATTATTGCCCACGGCTCCCAGTACGGGGCCTCGTTGCAAGAAATCGCCCCCGATTTCCCTGAAGTCAGCTTTGCCTGGGGTACAGCGGGTGACACCTTTGGTCTGGACAATGTGTACGCCTATGAGGCTCAGTCGGATCAGGGTGGGTACGTTTTGGGTGTGTTAGCCGCCTCTATGTCTGAAAGCAACGTTATTGGTGTGGTTGGCCCGTTGGAAGTAGGGGATGCCAAGTTGTACGTGGATGGCTTTAAGGCCGGAGCTTCTGCCACCAACGCTGATGTGCAGGTCAACGTCAACTACATCGGCTCTTTTAGTGATGTGGCTCTGGCGACCGAAGCGGCCAATACGCATGTGGATGCTGGCGCGGACGTGCTGACTGGTTCGGCGCAAATGGTTGTTGGTGCGGTGGGTGTGGCCAAAGACAGCGGGGCGCTCTGGTTCGGTACCCAATCCAATCAGACATCCCTGGCCCCAGAAATTGTGGTTGCCAGCCAGGTATATGACTGGAAGGTGGTGTTGGATGAGATCATCGCCAATGTAAAAGATGGCACATTGGGCGGTGAGGCGTTTATCATCACCCTGGAAAATGAAGGGCTGGTGATTGAGTATAACGATGCCTATGATGTGCCTGCTGAAGCGAAAGCGGCCGCGGACGAAGCCATAGCCGGTATTATTGATGGCTCTATCACTACTGGTGTTGGCGAGTAAGACAATTTAGAAGATGGGGCATGGTGCAAAAGTCGGCAAGCTGTGCTTAACATTTTGTAGGGCGATTTGGTAAATCGCCCCTTTGTAAAGCCACCTGAACCATGCCGAAAACGTAGTAACTACTAAGCCCGTTGCCTGAGCTTGTCGCAGGCAAACGGGCTGAGACAAGCTCAGCCCTGGAGAGGGTTATAGTTTTCAAGAAAAAGATTTTGGCTGTACGGGCACAACCCTCGTGGTTGCCCTCTCGTGACAGGGCAGGCACAAGGCCAGCCCGTACCCAAAATCATTTCTTATTTCCGAACGATTACTTAGATTCTTCGCTCTCTTGGCGTCTTTGCCGTTCTCTTTCTTGATCAAGATGACCACAACGAACAGACTTCTCCCCTCTGGCCGCCCTTGCATTAACCATATGGAGATGCGGGGTATTGTGAAACGGTTCCCCGGCGTGTTAGCTAATGACCGGGTTGATTTTGATGTGCGTTCTGGTGAGGTGCATGCGTTGCTGGGGGAAAATGGGGCCGGGAAAAGTACGCTGATGCGTCAGCTTTATGGACTGTATCAGCCGAATGAGGGGTCAATTCTATTTGATGGGCATCCGGTAGCGATTAACTCGCCCGCGGCCGCAATCCGGCTGGGCGTAGGTATGATTCATCAACATTTTATGCTGGTAGACTCGCTCACCGTGGCCGAAAATGTGGCCCTGGGTTTGGCCTCATCACGCGGGATTCTGACCGATTTGGACAAAGTATCGGCGCGGATTGTGGAGTTAGCCAGCTTATATGGGTTGCTGGTAGACCCCAAGGCGTATGTCTGGCAATTATCGGTGGGGCAACAACAGCGGGTCGAGATTATTAAGGCGTTGTACCGTGGGGCGGCTCTGCTTATTTTGGATGAACCCACCGCTGTGCTGACGCCACAGGAAGTAGACGAATTTTTCGTCACTCTCAAGCAGATGGCCAATGACGGTCACGCGCTTATTTTTATTTCCCACAAACTGCATGAGGTGATGGCTTTCACGGATAGGGTGACAGTTCTGCGTGATGGGCGTAATGTGGGTGCAATTGCCACGAAGGATACTAACAAAACCGACCTGGCCCGGATGATGGTGGGACGGGAATTAAATCTGAACCCGTATCGGCCACCCGTGGAAATCGGGGTGGCCCGGCTGACGCTGGATAAAGTGCAGGCGCAAAGTGATCGGGGGGTACCGGCTTTGCGCGGGGTATCGTTGGAAGTGCGGGCTGGTGAAATTGTGGGGTTGGCCGGGGTGTCTGGGAATGGGCAGATGGAACTGGCGGAAGTGGTGGCCGGTTTGCGGCCGCAGACTGGGGGCCGTTTGTTCATTGATGGACACGATGTAACAGGAGAAGTCCCTGCCCAGATGATCGCCCACGGCCTCAGTTATATTCCCGAAGAGCGCAACCGGGATGGTATGATCAAAGAGTTTACCATCGCCGAAAATTTGATTTTACGCGAGAACGACAAAGCCCCATATGCCCATCATGGTGTTCTTGATTTTAAAGCGATTGCCCGCAAAGCCTCAGAGTTGGTGCAAAATTTTGCCGTCAAGACCCCATCCCTGGAAACCCCCATCAAAAACCTCTCCGGGGGAAACGCGCAAAAGGTGATTTTGGCGCGAGAACTGGCCCGTTCACCCCGTGTACTTATCGCCGCTCAACCCACCCGGGGCCTGGATATCGGGGCCACGGAATATGTGCGTGAACGCATCATTGCCCAGCGGGAAAAGGGTACGGCCACATTGCTCATCTCTGAGGATTTGGATGAGGTGCTGGCTCTTTCGGATCGTATTGCCGTGATGTTTCAGGGGGAGATCATGGGCATTGTGGAAGGGGCGCAGGCGACACCGGAAAAGTTGGGTTTGCTGATGGCCGGAGAGAGATGAGTGTGACTGTAGATTTTCAGAAATTGGAAACCGCTTTAGTGTATAAGTTTAGGCGACAGCGGCGGCGGATCTGGGTCGCAGTTGGATAGGATTTGGGTTTTGGGGTTTGGTGATAGGCCTTCCAGGTGAGATGAAGGGGATGGGTGTAGGGGATGAAGGCCAGGGGGTGTCTGGTTCGTCTGGGTGGGGGGATGGTGGTTGATGGGTATCGTTTTGACAGTTGTTGTTCCATAGGTCATCGAGTTCATGCGCGGCCGCGTGCCCTTCCGTTACTCGAATCGCTTCCCGCACCGTTTCCACTGCTTCTACACCCCCTATCAAAGCCAGTTTGATGCCAATGTGGCGCACGATGTCGCTGGGATGACCATAAAAAGTTCCAAACCGTTGATGTAAATGACTTAATTCCTGGCTGTATTGAGTCAGGGTATCGTCGGAACGACACCAGGTATAAAGGCACCAAAATTTGAAGAGGGGATATTGATCGGGGCGGGTGTTACGTAATTGATAGAAAGAGTCCCAGGCTTCCTGATTGTTGAAGGGTAATGGGAAGAGTGTGTCGCCTTGAATGGCGTCACGCAGGTGACGCAGGGCAAAAGCCAGGCTATTGGTGACAGGGTGGGGATGTCCGGCCCAAGTCCAGAGTGCGTGCGCGGCCGCGTGCCGTACTATTTGTGATGAATCCTGTAATAGCTCTACCATCCGTTGCATAACCGTGGGGGTGGGTAATGCCTGTTGGGTGGCTATCGCTTCGGCTCTCACTTCGGCAAAGGGATGCGCCAGGCTTTGTAGTTGATATTCAATCTCATTTTTATCTGGTTCTGCCTGGGGAAAAGAGGGGAATTCTTCCGGGTGGTCCATCATGGTTTTCCTCTGAAAATTTATATAGACGATCTTTTGGGGCAGGGCTGGGATGTGGGCCATGTTTGCCGGTTTCGTTGCGGAGTGTTGCGGGGGAACAAAAAATCGGCAAATGTTTAAATGTATGTACAATAATACATATAAATCGTTACCTGTCAAGAGCGTAAAGCAAAAAAAAGAGGGAACTATACAACCTCGCTGGAGAAACCGGGTTTTTGCTTAGGCCCGCTTATGCCCTACCAGAGAAAAACGCGGTTTCTGATGTGTGTAGGTAACCGTTCAGCCCTCCAAAAGTTGTAACAATACAACCCCTCACCCTAACCCTCTCCCCAGGGAGAGGGAACCAACTCCCCTCTCCCGCTTTGGGAGAGGGGCTGGGGGTGAGGGTCAGTTACCAGAGAAAAGTTCAACTTCATGACTGAATGGTTACGTGTGTAGTTACAAAAAGAGAAAAATCACCCCCTGGTTTAATTTGTGGCAAGGAGTGTTGCCTGGGTCAGGGCGGCACTTCTCCAGAGGTATTACTAGTACAGTACGGCGTAAGTAGAAACCAGGTTTATATCAAGTTGGCAAGCGATTTAAAGGAGAGAAACCTGGTTTCTAAACCTGCTAGAGACTTCTGCCCAGATGTACTAGTTTGGCGGGTTGTGGGGGTTTGGGGATTGACAGAGAATTATTAAATGTGATATTGTTTATTTGTCTATACATTTACCGATAAAAAGGAGAACATCAACTTATGGCGGGTAAGGGCCAGCTTGTCAAAGAACAAATTGTCCAGAAGATAGTGATGGGTGAATATCCTCTCGGCGAGCAACTGCCACCAGAACCAGATCTGGCTCATATTTATAATGTGAGCCGGGGAACTGTGCGTAAGGTGTTAGGTGAATTAGAGGATGACGGCATTATCTCGCGTCGCACTGGGGCGGGCACTTTTGTGATGGCCCGGCCTAAAACAGACAAGGCTGTAGCTTTTACGCAACAGGTAAAGTCGGCAGGGTTAAGACCACGGACGGCAGTGTTGTCTCAGGCGAAGATTATGGCGAATGTAGCCGGGGGACGAGTATGTGAAGGGTATATGTTAGATGCGGCCGCGGCCGCGATCACCCCTCTCTACCGTATTGATCGTCTGCGTTATGCCAACGACATCCCCCTGGCCCGGCAGACCATTTACCTTCTGGTTAGCGATTTCAAAGACAACCTGCTAACCGTAGAAGACTTCACCAAAGGTGTTTTTGATCTGTACCACCGTTACCACCGCACGGTGGCCTGGGCCGATGAAATCATCAAAGCCCGACCAGCCACGCCGGAAGAGGTAGAGTTGTTACAGTTACCTGAATCCCAGTTTCTCTATGTACGAGAGCGCATCTCTTATGATCAAGATAATCGCCCCCTGGAAGTGATGACATCGGTGGATCGGCGTGATTTTTTTGATGGCTATCGCTACCGTATACGCGGCGAGGGGGATTTGTTGGTGAGTGGTTTAAAGAACCTGTCACCTGTTGGAGGAAATCGCCATGATTGAGGTAACTTTATCTACACTTGTCATCATTGCTTTGCTGGCGTTGATCGTGGGGCTTGTTATGGGTGTTTCACTTACCCGGCCGGTTAACCGATCATAAAACAGGCTCTTTGGGAATTCAGGGGGTTGACACCCTCTGTAGGGGCAACTCTTGTGGTTGCCCCGCCGGGCAGGCACAAGGCCAACGGCGACAATACCGATCTCCCCACGATATCCCAAAGACCCATAAAACATATAAAAAGGGTAACTATTAAGCCGTTGCCTGAGCTTGTCGAAGGCAACACGGGGCTTCGACAAGTTCAGCCCTTGAGAGCCTTAGTAGTTACTAAAAAAGGTGACGTTCCATGATAGTGCATAATCCCTTAGAAACGGAAGCCCGCCGCTGGCTGGACTTATTTATAAAGGACAGCCACAAACGGTTACGGGCCGCGACGGAATTGGGGCTGATAGGCATTCGCTCACGGCGGCATGGCCCCTGTGTAAGAGGTGATTTAACGCACGCGGCCGCGGCTGTTTTTCCTGCCCTATCCCTTAGCTCATTTCTCACCGTAGCTCTGACCGATTCCCGGGAATCCGTCCAATGCGAGGCCATCTTTGCCATTGGGGAATTGGGTGGCCCCGAGATCGCCTCCCTGTTACTCGATGAACTTCCACGCCATACCCCAACATCCAAACTTTACAACACCATTGTGCGGGCGTTGGGCAAAATTGGCGGTGACTTGATCCGGCGGGCATTCTTGCAACAACCCCCTGGTGAAACGGTTGTACAAAGCCTGGTAGGACTGATTTCTCAGCAGAAAGAGCAGGATGCCCAGTTTGCTCAGGCATTTCAAGCAAAATCCGAACTCCATGGGGATGAAGTAAACTCGCCCCAACAGTCAGTTGCCAAAGAGTTACGCCACTGGTTAGAAAACGTCCACCATCAATTTCCTCATGCTTATGAGGGTTCGTTGGCCAGACAAATTTTGTGATCCGTTGTAATTACTCAGTAATCGTTCAGAAATAACGTAAGTGTTCAGTTACCCCGCCCGGCGGTCAAACCGCCGGGCTAAACATACAAAACCCTGCGGGCTAAAAGCCCAGGCCAGCGGCCTTTGTAACCATAGCCCGGTCGTAAACGACCGGGCGGGTCTGGCCGATGAATATATATAACTAAACGCTTACGAAATAACGTGGGTGGCGCGGTCAGAAGACCGGTCACAGCAAATGTTCAAGTTATTTAATCGCCAATCCTAAGCGTTCACTCGCCACTCGCAACTTATTTTCGCAGGAGTTCCCCATGTGCCTTTGGTACACCAAGAGGGATGAAAATCTGTAGGACGATTTGGTAAATCGTCCGGGCGATTTGCCAAATCGCCCTACATTTTCGCAGGAGTTCCCCATGTGCCTTTGGTACACCAAGAGGGATGAAAATCTGTAGGACGATTTGGTAAATCGTCCGGGCGATTTGCCAAATCGCCCCACATTTTCGCAGGAGTTCCCCATGGGCCTGCGGCACACCAAGAGGGATGAAAATCTGTAGGACGATTTGGTAAATCGTCCGGGCGATTTGCCAAATCGCCCTACATTTTCGCAGGAGTTCCCCATGTGCCTTTGGTACACCAAGAGGGATGAAAATCTGTAGGACGATTTGGTAAATCGTCCGGGCGATTTGCCAAATCGCCCCACATTTTCGCAGGAGTTCCCCATGGGCCTGCGGCACACCAAGAGGGATGAAAATCTGTAGGACGATTTGGTAAATCGTCCACTGGGCGATTTACAAAATCGCCCTACATTTTCGCAGGAGCGCAATATGGCCAACCCTTTGCAATTTGATGATCGCTTCAAAAATTTGGCCAACTACTTGCAATGGACTGATGCCAAAATCAATGATTTGGTGCTGGCTGTTGATGTCCTCAATATAAATAGTATCCAGTCCCACGTTGAAGCTCAACTTCGTGCACTAGGTTTCCCCAAAACCTTACACCAATGGATTTCGGCTAATGTCCTGCACATTCGGCAATCCCTGGATAATCTTCACAAGGCGTTATGTGCCCTTACCCTTTCAGAACTATCTTTGACGGTGGATAGGTGGCACAAACGATTATGGGAAAGTCAACAGTTAGAGTGGCGTTCTCCCTTGTTGTGTTGTGGTCCTGGGGCTGTTGAAGATTCGGTGTTATCCGCCGATGCGTTTATAAAGCGTCTGGCCCTTTTTATGGTGGTGAAACAGCATCGGGAGAAAATTGTGTCGGTGTTGGTATCAGGCGAACTCCAACCGACTGATGAGGAACACCCAGATGTGGGTTTATTGCTGAGGATGATGCGAGATAACCCGACTTATTTTGCCGCTAGCCGGGTAGCCGCAAGCCAGGATGTTATGATCCTGGCCGCTACGCTATGGTCGGAACTACATCATTCTATCCCTGTCGAACCTGGTCAGCAGATTATCGCTAGTGCCGTGCTGGCCTTACCCCAACCTGTAGAGACTGATGATGTGGAATCGGTGGTGCGCCATGAAGGGGATGTCCTGACGGCCTTGCACGCGGCCGCGATCCAACCTGGTCGTGGGCTAAAACCGTTTTTGGGCAACCCAGAACTCAGCCAGACCTTTATCGGCCTGTTTGACGATTTTGTGTCTGCCGCGTCCACAGAAATTGGGGGGGCACAGGCTTTTATGGCCTCCGGTAATAGCCATCTAGGTATCAAGGCCGATATAGCCTGGCCTTATCATCCCCGCCAATTGCTCAAATATGGAACCCTCACACCCTGGAACCGGATCAACCGGGTAGTGATGGATGAATCATACCAACTCCATGTATTGCCCTTTTCCTCGCGGGAGGCGGGGCGGCCGCATAAACGAAGCTTTATTGTGGCCCTATCCGCTGGTCACGTTATCGCTGGTGTTGAAGCCGCCGGTAATGATCGTCTTATTTTTCGGATGCGCCGGTATAGTAGTGAAAAGGAACCGCTCCACGAATTTCACCTGATTTGTCACCAGGGACAAACCATTCACAAACCGGGGACCTGGTATCCTAACGAATGGCCTTCCCTTCCTTTGCTTGGTCAGTTGAAAGTGGGCCAGGGAAAGGCGATTTTTCAGGCGGCCAATGCGACCTTTTTGCAAAAAGTGGCCGGGCAATATCCGCGCCTTGTCTGGAGTGGCCTGCAAGCCATTGAAGACCCTGGTTATACCACTCAGGAGCGTGCCCTTCTGGTTAAGGAAATTACCTACCAGATGGAGGTTCTTTGCCAGGCCGGGGTTAAAATTTTTATTGAACTAAGTGGTGTGCCTCGTGATGTTACCCTCATCCGCGATCTGATTGCCGGGCGAGCTACCTTTGTCAGCATCAACCAGACGGAATTGGATCATTGGACCAACTCATGGGAAGTGAAAGAGGCGCTCCACCTACAGGCCTGGCCTGTGCCAACAGGGCGGCCGGAGTCGTTGTTGGAACGGCATCAGCGGGGCGTTTATCTGGCCCAATTTCTAAATACAGACGTGTTTGTTCATGGGAATGAGTGTAGTTTTTATATTACTCGTGCCGCCGATAAAAAACGGCTCCAGTGTATCGTGTTGGCGATTTTGGCGGCCAAGTTGGCTGTGATTGCCCAACTCTTAGAACGAACCAATACCCGCCAGATTCAACGGCCAGATCTGGCCGATAAAGGGTTTATGGCGTTATTGCAGTTTGCTTATGATTTTGCCCAATCACGGGACATGCCCGAAGCGTTGTTTGAAATAATGAATAATGGTTATTACGCGGCCGCAACTGAGAACGAATACTCGTTTGTTATTGTCCCTGTTCCCTGGCCCGAGGAAGTGCATGATGTCAATCCCACCGGCTCCGGGGACACAATTGCTGGCGTCGCGGCCGCGTTGTTACCTGATTGATAACCAGAAGAGCGATTTACCCACCACTCATTACCACGGCAATTTCGTTTACCCTCGGGACGACTCAGGTTAAAGACCGCAAGGAAAAAATTATGCCAACAACAATAAACATGGGGTCTATGGGACGCCATTTAAGCCGTATAGGCCCTCAACTTATTAACGTCTTGAAAGGAAATGTTGCATTGTCGGGTGATCTCCTGGCCCTGGGGAAAAAGTTATATCCTCTCTTTTTTGGGGTCGCTGGTTTGTCGCCGGACGATCCCTTTCCGATCCAGCTTGTTTTTGATCAGAATAGAGATCGGAATATTTTTCCTTATCCTTATGAACTCATTGCCGATGACAGTGGCGCTCAGATATGTCGCCAACAAGGGGCGATGATCCGGGTGTTGGATAAGGAGATTGCTCCTCGCCTTTTAACCTTGCCCCTCCGCGTTTTGCTCATCATCGCCAGCCCCCAGACGGGGGGATATGACCACCTTAATACCGAAATGCACCAGCAAGCCATTCGCCATGAGTGGGCCTATTTTGATAAATTGGTCTATTTTGACACCATCACCGGGCCAAATACGTTAGAGAAGTTACGCCAGAAACTAACGACAAGTAACCCATACCATATTGTGCATATCGTGGCGCATGGCAGTGATAATTTTAATGGCGGGGGCGGGGCGATTATTTTTGCTGATGAAAATGGGGGAGCGAATCCTCTTGACGGGAACCATTTGTATGCCGAACTGACGACTCTCACCGGACAGACTCCTCATTTGGTTATTCTCAATAGCTGTCTGACCGGTGGAGGGCAGAAGGTTGAGGCCAATCAGTTTGCCGTGGTGACCTGGCAGTTATTGGTGTCGGGTATTCCGGCGGTGGTAGCGATGCAGGCAAAAGTGTTAGAGGAAAACGCGGCCGCGGCCGCGGCCCGCTTTTATCATCTACTCCTGGCTGGTCATTCCCTAGATAAAGCCGTATTGGGCATGCGAACCTCCCTGGTATACCAATGGTACGCCCCCATTCTCGCCCTTCAGAAAGGATACGATTGCCATTTCTTCACCCCTGAAACACGAACCTACTTGCATACCCTGCATGAATTCAACGAACAAGTCAAAAGCCTATACACAGAATGGCAACAAAATAAGACACCGCAACAGTATCAGGCGTTGCGTGAATGCCTCCGCCGGGACAACCCTGACATCCTGCCGCTTATCCATAACCATGATGAATTAGCCGAAGCTATTTTGTACCAGATGGCGGAGAAATTGAATGTATTAATGTAATGGAGTTTGGCGGGAAACGAACAAAAGTAAGCGTTCAGTCGGGTTACAGCAACGGATTAAAAAATAGTAACGATACACGTTAGAAACCGGGTTTTTCTCTTGTAGGGCATGAGTTGGCATCAGCAAAAACCCGGTTTCTCCAGTGAGGCTGTATAGTTACAAAAAATAAACGGATTTTCCAGAGATCGTCTTTAATCCGTTTCTTTCTAAATCTGTTGAAGTAGCCAAAACGGCCTAAAATCGTCTCTGAACTGAACGGTTACGAATAAAAAACCAAAACGTGTTATGGAAGGTGTGATCTGGGGGTAAAAAAGATGACACCATCCGGCCGTTAATGCCCGATGAGGTGCCAGAATGGGCGATGATTTCCCTTACAAAGAAATAATAGACGATTTACAGTTGGTGGCCAGGCTGGGAAGTAATCATCTGGCACACATGTTCAAGACACAATTAGACGCTCTAAATAAACAATGTCTCCACGATTTAGCGGATGCCCGGAACGAAAAAAATCAATTTCAGGCTCAATTACAAAATGCGCAAGAGGACGCCAACAAACACCGTGAACTGTTGGTACAGGAGCGGGCACGGCATACCCAACTGGAACAGCGTCAGCGGCAATATCAGGGGGGGATTCTCTTCTTTGCCCTTTTGTGGCCGTTGGTCATTGGTCTGAGCCTGGTTTTGTTGCGGCCGCAACAGGACGATCTCTCTACAGTTAAAACCATCCAACAACGACTCTTCCCCGTTATGTGCCCAGATCAGGCTATTGAAGCCCTGGCCTTATTGGAAAATACCCGCCTCATCGCCATCGTCATATCCGGTGAACACGTAACAACCCACACCACCGACTTTGCCCTTGTTCCCATTGTTGATCAGGCTTTTAGCCGGAGCCATTGTGAATTCGCCTGGACTATTTTTTATGGCACAACGGTACTCGTATGGCAGGGGCGGCAATTCATCCCCGATCAGACAATCATCATAGCCGATGGGCCAGTGAACCCCATGGCCCAAAGCACCTGTCAACTCTTGTTAAGTGTGGCCCCCTTTGACAAACATGGTCGCACCGTTAACAACACATCCTTTAGTCTTCACATCGAAGAATGTCCTTATTCTTGAGTGTAGGGCAATTGACCCAAAGGGCCTGTAAAAGATTAAGTTCCGTCAAGACCTGACAGGTTTCCGAAAACCTGTCAGGTCTAAACCGGGAAGTTATATTTTTACGAACCCAAAGGAACGTTTCCAAAAATTGGCATGGTTCAGGTTAGCCCTACAAAATGACAGGCACAGTTTCCCAACTTTTGAACCACCCCCCAAATTCATTATGCTTTCACCCTGAACACAATGAAATCACCCTTAAGCCCAATTGCTGTAGCTTTTAAGAAAAAGATTTTGACTGTACGGGCAACCCTTGTGGTTGCCCCAGTGCAGGGCAGGCACAAGGCCAGCCCCTACTCAAAATCATTATCTTAAGGTCTATATCTAAAGAGGAGAAAAATCATGGCCAGACGAACCCTTTCCCGAAACTCAGGTTTATTCCTTATATTGTGCCTTTTGGGCCTGTTTAGCCTTATAGGGTGCAAGGATAATGGAGCCAATGAGGTAGCCCAATTACCCACCAATACACCATCCCCTTTGCCTACAATGGAAGCGCCCCATGTCAGTGTAAATTTGCCGGAAACGGAAATAGAATTATTACCTGGGGAGCAATTAGCTATTCAGGCCAGTGCCTCTGGCCCAGGGAGTATCACCTATGAATGGACGATGGTAGGTGTAGGTACTCTTTCCGATGTGCGAGATGGGGCGGCAATCATTTACACGGCACCACAGACAATTACATCCGGTCAGAATACCGCCGCTATCACCGTAGAAGTAGCCAATCAAGGGGGCACAGCTACATCCGGTATCACCATCCTCATTGTCGAAGTCACCCCCACTGAAACCCCAACAGAAACACCAACCCCAGGACCTGACCCCACTCCGCCACCCACCCCAACACCTGTCCCCGAATGTATCCCCTATGGGCGTCCCCTGGTGCAAACCGCTGAATTCGATGTCGAGGTGGGTGTTACCTTTCCAGAAAATTGTGCTGAGGTAACTTACATTAACATTTTGACCGGCACCACCTCAGAATTGCCAGAAGGAGTAGACATTTGGGTCTTTCTTTATCCCCAAAGTCGCCGCTATTACCCCCAATCTGATAATGCCGCCGATGGGGTTCCCATTATCCCGGTGCAAGGGCAATGGTCGGTAACGGTTTATGCCGGTACACCGGAAAGTGGTGCCGAACAGTTTGATATTGTGGTGATGCTGGCGACAGCGGAAGCCAGTGATTCTCTGAGTCGAATACTTCAAGAATGGGCTGACAACGAGAGTTATCCGGGCCTCTCACAAACAGAACTCCCGGAAGGGCTGATGGAGGTGCAAACAATTACCATCATACGTGGGGAGTAACGTCATTTTCAGCAATTCTCAGTTTGAACGATAAACGTTCCGTTAATCCGCCCGGCGGTCAACTGGGCATAGCATAGCCTTTCCCGGCTGTGCACTCTCTATACAGGCAAAGCCGGGCTTCGGCAAGCTCAGCCCTCGAGGATGTGTATCGTTACGCCCATTTTTTGTTTGCCCGAGAGGGCGAACAGCCTGAAAGGCTGTTCTACGGGTTGGGCCATTTTTCGAGCGTGCTCCTGGAGTCCAACGGTTTTAACCGTTGGCTAAATTGAGAATTGCTGTTGCTGTGGCAGGTCTCTTGACCGCGCCACCCAACTTAATCTTGAGCGAATCCTAAGTAATCGTCCAAGAATAAGTTCCGCGCAGGCCTGACAGGTTTCCGAAAACCTGTCAGGTCTAAACCGGGAAGTTATTTTTAGATGTTCACTAAGTTCACCGGCGATGGCCTGCCGCGTTGGCTTACACTTTAAACTCAGCAGGTGTGTATCCCGGCAAAAAGGGAAGGAATATCATGTGGGTTTATCGGTATGTCCGTGCCTTGTGTCGTTTGAGTGGCCCCTTTGCCCTGGCGATTGCCTGTTATATTCTGCTCTACCGCGCTTTGCCAGATGCTTCTTTGTTTTCTGTGCCGGTGGCCCGCGCTGGTAACAGTACAACGGTGATCGCAACAGGGGTACAAACGTATACTGTGGTTATGCCTCTTATGCCCAAACATTGTTTTTATGAGTCACCGCGGCCGCGATTGGTCGGTTCTGCTTTGCTCCCGGGTCAAGTAACCTTTCGCAACCCCCCGCACTGTACCACCGGCTGGCCCTCTGGTACGATGATTCCTGCCAATGGCGACTACAGCAACATCGAGATCTACACCCTCTGGATATTGGCCTACGGAGCCGATTCGCTTTATTACCCCCAATCGCCAAATGCCTGTGTGGGTGCGCCCCCTAACCAGGAAAGCGGCGCGTGGAATGTCCCCCTTTACCTGGGTATACCCGGCGGCTCTCCTGAATGGTTTGATTTGGTGGCTATCGTGGCGGATGTCACCGCCAGCCAATTTATAAGTAACTGGCTGGAAAATGGATGTGAGGACGAATATACAGGCATTCCCGCTATCATGTTTGCCTCTTACAACATTACCGAAAAAGCGGCTATCTCCGTACAAACGATTGATTAGAGCGTTGATGTAGGCTTATATACTACCACGGTGGGTCTTCAGGATTTCGTGGGGTACAGGCAACCCTTGTGGTTGCCCCACACCGGGCAGGCACAAGGCCAACCCGTACATCGGGTGTCATCTGGTGTCTACCCCCTGAATTCCCAAAGAACTACCACGGTCATAAAGTGACGTTTTGTTGGCGGCAACAGCTTGGGTAGGTTTGGCCTAAAAACCCATCCCCTGGCCATCCCCGAGGAAAAGAGAGAAACCTATCGGCGCGGTTTGGGGGCGGATGCCTCCAAACCGCGCCGAGAAAAGTTCTCCCCCCTGGGGGCGGGGTTAGGGTGGGAGTGGTTCTGGACAAACTGATCCTGAGACGAGTCACAAAAACAAGGTTTCATTCCCGCTATGGCAGTTACAAATGATTGATCCTATCCACCTATAACTGGAAACAGAAATGAACCCTTTCCCACATGCTTCCTTTGTCTGGCGTCGTCTCTTTTTCCCTGTGAGTTTAACCAGTTGTTTAGGGATTTTGCTCCTGGCCCTGGTCTTACAACCATCCGCGGCCGCGTCCTCAGCTAACGCCTGCTCTATCCCTTACCAACCGGGCAACGGCTGGGCCATCGAACTATGCCCCACTGAGCCGAGCGTCCCAATCACAGCAACCGTGGTACTAGATGGGGTGAATCAGGGCGCGGCCGCGTACCTCGTTATCTATCACGACGCGGCCAACGATCCGGGCACACCCCAGGTACTCGTTCTCTATGCCAGCGGCTACCTGCGCCTCAAACCCAATGTCAACCCCACCCCCGCCAACCCTTTTGGCGGCTCCTTTGTCCTGGGGCCAGCTTATTGGTCAAGCGATGACATATACCACCACAACCCCCAGCTCAGCCAGATTGCCCTGGATACCACCGGTCTGCCTGAGGGGCCACTCCGCCTTACCCTTACCGGCACCAATGGCGCCTTCAATATCTACTATGACCTCCTTCTACCACCCCCTACCGACCAACAAACGCGACTCCATGTCAACCAGATTTACACCGCCACCGCCCCTATCACCGTAGACCTGGCTCGCCATGCCCAGCATGAAGGCTTTAAACTGGCCCAGGTGTCTACGATGTATATCAACGAAGGGGGAACCTGTGATGGAGGGGAAAGTGATTGCCACGATAGTAATGCCAGCCGTTTTATCGGCGCAGACCTGGTACGCCATCAGATTGCCTTCACAGAAACGGTTGCCCCCGCCTTTCTCTTCAACCCTCCCATTCCCTTGAGTAGCCCCTGGCTGGATATTCTGCATACCGATGACGCCAGTTGGCAGGGAAACACCCCCAACCTGCGCCTGGCCCTCGATGTCCTGCCCACATCTCATACCATTACTCCCCAGGGCTGGATAACCAATACCAGCCACCCGCATGATGATAACGTAGGGTTATGGCTTCATGAGGATGCCACCAGCAATCTGGTTTGGGCGGTGGGTGAGTCGGGCCAGGTGGGGTACTGGTTGCTGGCCCAGGATAACCCCCCAGAACCCTGGCTGGAATTGGGTTTGCGCACCGGCTTTACATTTCTCGATTTTGAAACCACATATGATTGTTATTTTGTGCACGATGGCAACCAGCCCACAAACGGTTTTGTCCAGCCCATCCCTGGCTATAATGACACCGCTTTGCAAATGGCCTATAACTTGGGCTATGGCGATGGTCACTGGACCCAAATTCGTTGCGACTTCAGCCCCCCCCTAGATCTTTCAGACTATGATCATTTTCGGTTTGACTGGTTGGGCGATCCTGAAGCCGCGAATTCACTAGAAATTGGTTTCATCAACCCGGCGGGTAGCCAGGAGAACATCTTTGGCCGGGCCTATGGGCATGTTACCCATCATTCCTGGTGGGGACAGATGGTGGTTCCCTTCTCCTTCTTGCATCCCTGGACATCCGGCACTACGTTTAACCCTGGTCAGGTAAGCTCCATTTTTTTCTCTGTGGTCCAAACCAGTGCGGTGGGGGATGAAGGGGGGATAGGGCATCTGGCGATAGATAACCTGAATGTTTACAATGTCGCGGAGCGGCCCGTGCCCGGGAGTTTTACCCCGGTGATGAATCATCCATTGGCCGCCCAATCTGCGGCCGCGTGGCTCACCAGCCAGCAACAGGCCAATGGGTTGCTCAAATCCTGGGCCGAAGAAGGAACCTGCTACTCATATATCTACGATCAGGCGTTGGCTCTGCTCGTTTTTACCCATGCCGGACAATGGGCCGAGGCTGAAGCCCTGGTGCAGGCTCTCAACACCAGCCAAAACAGTGATGGCTCCTGGTATCAGCGGTATGATTGCCAGAGTGGCACACCCGCCGATCCCACCTACAAATGGGAAGGGGACATCGCCTGGGCGGTGTATGCCCTGGGGCGCTATCTCACTCTGGGGGGGACAAATGGAGAGGCCACAAACACCCGTGACAACGCGGCCGCGTGGCTTTCCCGCCGCCTGGATGAGTCAACCGGTTGCCTGGTCTTTGAACATGCCGAAGCCACGTTGGATGTGTGGTGGGCGCTACAATCAGCCGGGGTGGAATATGTCGCGGCCGCGAATGGGTTACATCATTGCCTCGTCACCGTATATTGGGATGAAACAATGGGTCGCTTCAAAGGGGGATTGGACTGGTGGCAACCGTTATTAGATAACCAGACCTGGGGTGCGGCTTTCTGGCGTGCCCTGGGGGAAGAGGAGAAAGCACTCCGTGCCCTCAGTTATGCCCGTCACATCTTCCTTTTGCCTGCCCAAAATTCACAACTGTTCGGGTTAGACGGGCAGGCGGGTCCCTGGTCAGTCTGGAATGAGGGCACAGCACAATATATCGCCGTGGGTGGGCCAGATGCCCCTGACCTCCTGGCCGAACTGCTGGCCCAACAACAGCCGGACGGATCTATGCCCGGTTCCCCAGATGATTTTAGCGGAGGAGGTGTGTGGACAAGCCGCTGGCATGGTGTTTCGGCAACCGCCTGGCTCTACCTGGCTTTGTACCAGAACCCCTTCCAGCCCGTCCCGTACAGCCAACAATATCTTCCCTTTATGGTTCGTCCCTAAAATAAATGGCTCTTGTAACGACTAACCCTCTCGAGGGCTGAGCTTGTCGAAGCCCGTTTGCCTTCGACAAGCTCCGGCAGAGCCACGCCCCACCTGAATATACCCGACGCGGCGACTAAGCGAGGGGGCGACAGGGCGAAAAAACCTCAGATTATGCCCGTTGCCAGTATAGTTACAAAATTTTGGATTCGTATAGCTTTTAAGGGCATGGTTCAGGTTAGCTTTACAAATCTGTAGGACGATTTTGTAAATCATCTACTGGGCGATTTACAAAATCGCCCTACAAATTGTTAAGCACAGCTTGCCGACTTTTGAACCACGCCCTTTTAAGAAAAAGATGTTGACTGTACGAGCAACCCTTGTGGTTGCCGCAGTGTAGGGCAACCACAAGGGTTGCCCGTACAGATGGTGTCAACCCTCTGAAATCCTGAGACCCAATTCAACTCAGTGGAAACCTACCTATTGCCTATTTGAGAGGGGTGATTGTCTTATGGTAAACTGAGTACCATGTCATCGCCGCCCGATCCGCAACAAGAACATGAAAATTTAGAGCGAGCTATTGCCGCTCTGGAAGCCCAACGAGCCATTTTGGGGAATGCTGTGGTGGAAGCAGGGGTAGCCCCATTACGGGAACGATTGGCGGGTCTACGTGCGGCCGCGAAACCCACCACTCGTCAGCGCAAACTCATCACCGTCCTCTTCGCCGATGTCTCCGGCTACACCGCCCTCTCCGAAACCCTCGACCCCGAAGAGATCAGCGATCTCATGAACAACCTCTGGTCCCGGCTAGACCGGGCCATTACCGACAATGGCGGCTTCATAGATAAACACATCGGTGATGCCGTCATGGCCCTCTTTGGCACCCCCACCGCCCGCGAAGACGATCCCGAACGGGCCATCCGTGCCGCCCTGGCGATGCAAGCGGCCTTGCTTGTTTTCCGCAAAGAGATGAATGTACCCCTGGCCATGCGTATTGGTCTGAATACTGGCCCGGTTTTGCTCGACATCGTGGGGCAAAACCAGGAATTTACGGCGATGGGGGATACCGTCAATTTAGCCAGCCGCCTGGAACACGCCGCTCCGGTGGGGGGTATCCTCATCGCCGCCGATACCTATCGCCAGGTACGCGGGCTGTTTGACATTCAGAAACTCCCCCCCATCATGGTCAAAGGCAAAAGTGAGCCGGTGCAGGTTTATCTGGTTAAATCGGCCCAACCCTTGCCCTTTGACACCACGACACGGGGTATCGAAGGGGTACAGACCCCGCTAATTGGCCGCACGTGGGAGCTGACACGCCTGCAAGAGGCGTTTACTCAGGCCATTCGTGAAGGGGAAGGCCAGGTTGTGACCATTGTGGGGGAGGCGGGTTTGGGTAAGTCGCGCCTGTTGCGGGAGTTTCGGAGCTGGATGAATCAGCAGGGGTTGGATGTGTGGCTGTTCCAGGGGCGTGCCACGCAAGAAACAGAACGGTTGCCCTATGCCCTGTTGCGTGCCCTGTTCGCCTTCCGTTTTGATATTCATGAGAGTGATCCGGCTGTGGTCATACGGGCCAAACTGGAAACGGGTATGGTGGCTTTTCTCGGCGATGAGGGGGTAGAGAAAGCCCATTTTGTGGGTCATCTGCTGGGGTTTGATATGGGTGATAGCCCCTATTTACGCAGTATCCGCGAGGATGCGCGGCAGATTCATGGCCGGGCACAACATGCGATGGGGCAATTGTGGCGGGCGATGGCCCAGCTTCAGCCGGTGGTGGTTTTTTTGGAAGATGTGCAATGGGCCGATGTGGGAACCCTCAATACGATTGAGTATTTGCTTCCCCAGGGGCACAATCAGCCGATTTTATGGGTGGAGTTGACACGGCCCACCCTGTTGGAAACGCATCCGCATTGGTTAGAAGGGCAGGCCCATCATCTGCTGTTGCGTTTGCAACCGCTGGCCAAAGCGGAAATGCGACGGCTGGTACAGGCTATTTTGCGGCCGCTACCCCATTTGCCCGATGACTTGCGCGATCTCCTGGTTGATGTGTCTGAAGGCAATCCGTTTTATGTGGAAGAACTGGTTAAGGTGTTGTTGGATGATGGGGTTATCCAACGGGAGGGGGAAACGTGGGGGCTGACGCTCACCGACCTGAGCCGCATCCATATTCCACCGACGCTGACCGGGGTGGTGCAGGCACGGTTAGATCGGTTATCGCCACAGGAGCGGGAAACGTTGCAGAAGGCGTCGGTGATTGGGCGTATCTTTTGGGATGAAGCGGTGAACCATCTGAGCCATACGGCGGGGGGTGATATGCTGGCGGTTCTGCGCCAAAAAGAGTTGATTTCGCGCCGCCAACTGTCGGCTTTTGCCGAGACGGCGGAGTTTATGTTTAAGACGGTGGTGTTGCGTGATGTGACTTATGAGGGGGTGTTACGGCGGCAACGGCGGGAGTATCATGCCCGGGTGGCTGATTGGTTGGAGCGGCGGGGGGGTGATGGGTTTGCCGGACTTATTGCGGAACATTATGAAAAGGCGGTGGATTTGCGTAAAGCCGCAATCTGGTTTGGCCGGGCGGGGCAACAGGCCCAGGTGAGTTACAGCCCGGTGACGGCGATTTCTTCGTACCGGCAGGCGTTGGCCCTGGCGGAGCAAGCGGGTTCGTTGGGGTTGGCTGAGGTGTTGAGCTGGCAGGAAGGGTTGGGGCAGATGTTGGAAGATCAGGCCCGGTATGGGGAAGCGGTTCAGGCGTATGAGGGGATGCTCGCGGCCGCGAACGATCTATCTGATCCGTTGGCCCAAATCCGTGCCCGCCGTCGCCTTTCTCTGGTTTATGCCCGGCAGGGCCGTTATCCCGAAGCCCTGGCCACGGCCCAACAGGCGGAACAATTGGCCCGTTTGTCGGGTGAACCGGCTCAACTGGAACTGGCGCGGGTGTTGTTGCGTCTGGGCTGGACAGTTTATCGCCAGCAGGTGCTGGAGCAGGCCCTGGTGTATGCAGAGGAGTTGCTGACGATCAGCCGGGATATGGGGGCGTTGGCCGAAGAAGCCGGTGGTTTGTCGCTGATGGGGTCTATTTACCGGCTTATGGGGCGTTATGAAGCCTCGTCGCAGGTGCAAGACCGGGCAATGGCCCTGTACCGTTATCTGGGTGACAAACGGAATGAGGCGGTGATGTTGGGGAATCAGGGGTTGGTGGTGGAAGCGCAAGGGGATTTGTCTGCGGCCGCGACCTACATCCAGCAAGCCCTCATTATTGCGCGTGAAATTGGGGATCGTGGCTCTGAGATGCTCCATTTGAATAATTTGGGCGGTTTGTATGGCAAGTTGGGGCGGCATGAAGCGGCTCTGACCCATCTACAACAGCTTTTGGCGATGCCTTCGGCGGGGCAAGTGCCGTTTCTGGCTGAGGCATATGCCAATTTGTCTGAGGTGTTGTTGGCTCTGGGTGAGACGGAAGAGGCGTTTGCGGCCGCGAACCAATCGTTGGCTCTGGCGCAAGAACGGCAACATCCCATTTTGTTGGGGCAGGCGTGGTATGCGTTGGGGCAGGTGTTGGCCCTGGGCTTGACAGCACCGGTTACAATGGACAACATACCCGCCGTGGCTGACTGTTTTGCCCAGAGTGTGGCACAGTTTGCGGCCGCGAATCTGGAACAGGAACAGGCCGAGGTGTTGCGGGCCTGGGCCAGGTATGAAGAGGCACAAGGGGATGAGGTTCGCGGCCGCGTGCTCCTGACCGAAGCGGTGCAGTTGGAAAAAAAGGCGTAACGGCCTGGTGTCGTAAGGATCAACGAATTAAATAATTTGAACCTTGTATCTATACAGCCCCTCACCCTAACCCTCTCCCCAGGGAGAGGGAACTAACTCCCCTCTCCCGCTACGGGAAAGGGGTCGGGGGTGAGGGTCAGCGGTTTGACCTTCTCATTCCACGCAAAGCGTGGAACGAGTACCTGTATAGATAGTAAACCTTGGCTGTGGCCGGTCTCCTGGCCGTGCCACCTGGCTTATTTCCAAACGGGGCATGGTTCAGGTCAGCTTTACAAATTTGTAGGACGATTTGGTAAATCGTCTCGTGGGCGATTTACCAAATCGCCCTACAAACTGTTAAGCACCATTTGCCGACTTTTGAACCACGCCCCAAACGGTTACTAAGCGTCTGTAAAAGTAAGCGTTCAGTTACCCCGCCCGGCGGTCAAACCGCCGGGCTAAACCTACGGAGCTTTGCGGGCTAACAGCCCAGGCCAGCGGCCTTTGTAAAAATAGCCCGGCCGTTTTACGACCGGGCGGGCCTGGCCGATGAATTCATTCAACTGAACGGTTACGCGTACTGCCTATAAAAGATTAAGTTCCGCCAAGACCTGACAGGTTTTCGGAAACCTGCCAGGTCTGAACCGGGACGTTATTTTTTTACAAGCCCTAAGCGTTTTAAGGGAGCACCATGAAAAAACGACTTTTTACCTTTTCTCTTATCTGGGTGGTGGCGTTGACGGGGGCCGTCCTGTGGCTGAACATGATGAGCGGGGAGAGTGGGGTTGAGAACGCGGCCGCGGCGCCCCAAACCGTCACCCTCAATAGCCCCATCCCCTTCACCGCCACCTGGCAAACGGAAATCGTAGACAACAGCGGTTCGGTGGGTCTCAAAGCCTCATTGGCTACTGATAGCAACGGCTTTCCCCACATCAGCTACGAAGATTTTATTGGCACCCCGGCCCAACGGCTGAAATATGCCTACTGGGATGGCTCTGGCTGGATCAGCCAGACAGTCGCCATCTCCTCAAACCTGGGCACAGCCGATGTCACCTCATTGGTGATTGACGCCAATGATTACCCCCGCATTACCTATCAGCAAGGCCCCCCCCTCTTCCGTCTGCAATACAGCAAATGGGATGGAACCCAATGGCTTCTTTTTACGCCCGTTGACAATGGGATCAATGGAACCCACAGTTCATTGGCTCTAGATAACAACAACAATTCCCACATCAGCCATATCAACAATAATGGTCAGGGGCTTATGTACACCTACTGGAATGGATCGGGCTGGGTAACGGAACTACCCGTTGTTGGCCCGGCTAATTACACGGCATTAGCTATGGACAGTAATAATAAGCCCCATATTGTTTATTGGCGCCCCGATGATTTTAGCCTTAACTATGTGTACTGGAATGGGGGAGCCTGGAATCAGGTTCCCCTGGCTGTGATTGGTGATAGTAATTTCACCTCGGCGTTTTCTCTGGCTATTGACTCAAATGATCATCCACATATCAGTTATGCCAATGCCACAGACAACTATCTGCATTACACCTATTTCACCGGGTCGGGGTGGAATTATCAACAGGTTGCTCTACTCGACCCGCTTTCCTGGCATAACGATCTGGTGTTAGCCGATGATGAACCGATTATCAGCTACTACGATTCTGCCAACGGCCTGATGGTTGCCACCTTGGCCGGTTCTGGTTGGGTGTCAACCGTCGTAGATAGTAGCCCCAATGTGGGACAATACAACAGCATCGCCCTGGACATCAATGATCGCCCTATGATTGCCTATTATGACGCCACCCATTCGGCTCTGAAATTGGCCCGTCAGGGGGTAAGTCAGGTTGTTCCCAGTGGCGGGGGTCTGTTTGAACCGCTTGAGGGGGTGACGGTGACGTTTCCCGCCGGGACCTTTGCCGAAGATGTGGTTGTTAGTTATACCGGCTTTGAACCTACCGGGACCGTGCCCCATGTGGGGGTGTTCTACGAAATGACGGCCCAATTGCGGAGTACAGGCGATCCGGCGAATCCGCTTATGCCCTATAGCCTGGAATTGGTTTATGATGAAGGGCAATTGGCGGCTTGTGCCCCGGAGACCATGATTGGGCTGTTCCGTTGGGATGGCAAAACCGGGTTGTGGGGTGGCAAAACCGGGTTTACTGTTTTGCCGGAGGAGAACATGGGTACGGGGGTGAGTATGGAAACGGGGGTGTTTGCTCTGTTGGGGCCACCGTGTCCACTCTTTTTGCCGCTGGTTTTACGGCCATAAATTTAAGCCCTACGAAGGGGTAGTAATTCGTAACTATTAAGGGTTCGTAAAAATATAACTTCCCGGTTTAGACCTGACAGGTTTTCGGAAACCTGTCAGGTCTTGACGGAACTTAATCTTTTACAGGCCCTAAGCCTCTCGGGGGCTGAGCTTAACGGCTTCATTAATTTTTCCCCGATTTTTGTAATTCCCGCGGCCGCGTCCGAAAAAAGTAGTAATCTACCGACGTAAGGACAGACACTGTCCAGGCTATACCCAAACCATATCCCCCCAGAATATCGGTAATGTAGTGGGAGCTAAAGTACAGCCGAATCCAACCCGTGATAAACATCCAGGCAAGCGCGGCCGCGGCGATGAGAATGCGTAAGGTCTGGTTTTTGATATGAGAGATGTAAAGATAAAGCAAAGTGCTGGCAAAGGCGATATAAGTCATGACATGCCCACTGGGAAAGCCAGGGAGAAGAATAGAAAAGACGGTGCGGATTTCTCGCGGCCGCGTGCGTCCCAGCAAAAACGTAACCGTCAGCCACAAAAGTTCCACTCCCGCCACCGAGGTAAACAATAACCAAAAATGGCGAAACTGCCGCTTAATTAGCCAATAACTGAGCAAAATCATCGTCGCCAGAGAAAGCCCCATATTCCCCAGATTACTCGCAAACTGCACAATCGTCGTAAGCCACTCCGGTGTCCCCAGCCGGTACGTCTTAAAATAACGCAACACTGGTTCATCCCACAAAGAAAACCAGACGCGGCGACGATAACTTGCCCACATGCTCAAAAAGAGCGAAAGACCAAAACCTATGAGCACCAGCGCCAGACCTTTGTGCCGCAGAAAAGGAGAAACAGCCGGACCATCATGCAAAGCCAATGGTTTGGGGAGTGTGGGCAAGGGTTGATTCATGAACTGTGCCTCCATATATAGAGCTTAAGATAATGATTTTGGGTACGGGCTGGCCTTGTGCCTGCCCTGACACAAGAGGGCAACCACCAGGGTTGCCTGTACAGCCAAAATCTTTTTCTTGAAAACTATAGTTTCCACCAAACCTCTCAAGACGGAGAGAAGTGGTTTCAACCTAACATGAAGCACCAGCCAATCCAATATATCTGGTCACAAAATGCAGGTATACAAAGAGGTACAACTGAGTTTGCGGTAGCCGGTCTCCCGACCGTATCACCCGTTGTTATCCGGTAAAGCTCACCTCTCAGACTACCCATTAAAAACGCAAAACAGAGGCAATCCCCAGTACCCGAGCGTCCCTTCTCCCTGGCCTGACAAACAAATATATCCCGATTTATATCCGTTTCTTGTACACGAGCAGATAGGAATAAAGCGGCCAATTGCTTACTATGCCAGAAAGGGGCATGACCCGGTAACGATTCAGGTGATTAGGGTTCACTCAAGATTAATTTGACCTTTTTCAGTGGAGTCACCCATTTAATCCTCGATCTAACAGGAACAGGTCAGGATAAAGAAGAAAGAACTGCCGTTTATAGAGAAGTTCCTCACAAACCGAGGTGTGCCGTGATAGATGCAAAGGCTATTCCCGGGAACATCATTTCCCGGTTGACCGGCTCTTTTTACAGCGGAGGAACAGTAAGATGCAAGCAACCTTGATATTCAATGACAGTGCCGGAACCATTGGTAGAACCAATGTAGAGACGTTGTTAGAGGCTTTACAAGAGGCTGGTTTTCAGCCCGTCTACACCCCCACACAAAACGAAGAGGAGTTAGATCCTATCCTGGCCGCCACTGAAGAAGCCGGGGGGCTGGTAGTCTCGGCAGGGGGTGATGGAACGGTTCGGGCCATCATCACCCGACTCATCGGCAAAGATATTCCCCTCAGTATTTTGCCTTTAGGTACGGCCAACAATATCGCGGCCGCACTCGGCATTCAGGGAACCCCTCTGGATATCATTGCCCGCCTGCAAACACCCCGCCCCTTCAGCTTTGATGTGGGGCAATTACATTCTCCCTGGGGTACAGATTATTTTCTGGAAGGGGCCGGTTTTGGTTTCTTCGCCGATATCCTCACCACCTATGAGCCGGAAAAAGGTAAAAGCATCTGGCGTGGCTTACAGGCTTTCACTAATACCTTGCTAAACGGATATGTCCACGAAAGTTGCCTGTACTTTAACGGCGAAGAATTGCCCGGTAATTATCTTCTGGTAGAGGTACTAAACACGCCAGCCATAGGGCCGCGTTTACGCTTTGCCCCCAATGCTCACCCGGGTGATGGCTGGTTAGATATTGTGTGCATTGAAGCCAGCGACCGGGAAGGGTTACTGCGTTATGCCGCCAGTCTCATCACTGAAGATCTGGAAAAGCTAGAGACGGTAACCGTGCATCAGGCCAAAGAGATGACCTTTACCTGGAATGGTTTTCCACTCCATATTGATGCCGAGTTGCGGCCGCCGCATATCCATGACCAACAGGCGACCCAGGACTCTCCCTGGGGGTCACATCCCTACCTGCCCCATGGTTCCTCGCGTACTTTGACCATCCGCGTCATTCCTCAGGCCATTAATCTGTGGTTACCTCCTCTTGAGGAAACAGCGGGTTCCTGAAGCATCTCAACTACCAACGGCTCGCCATATGGAGAATTGCTGGGAGTTATCCATAGATTTACTACACACCCCATTTTTTGTAGGGCTTTGGTGAAGACCATGAGTCAGCTAAATTCCCCTTTAGACATCAGTCGTGACGAGATCAATGAGATCAAACGCCGGGGGGCCGTTACCGGTGAGCCAGGCGAACCCCCACCACCGCTCAAAATGAAGGTGGACTTGCACTGCCACACCGAAGCCTCACACGACTGTATAACCCCGCTTGCTGACATCCCTCAAAAATGCCAGGCAATGGACATTCATGTTCAGGCTATCACGGATCACGATCAAATCTGGGGAGCGCAGAAGCTACAGGATCTGGTCGAGGCCGATCCTGGTTTGGGCCTGACCATCATTGTGGGCGAGGAAATCTCTACGGCTGAAGGGGAAATTATCGGCTTGTTTCTATATGACCGCATCGAACCGGGACTTACGGCGGCAGAGACGATAAGCCAGATACGAGCACAAAATGGGCTGGTGCTCCTACCCCATGGTTTCGACCCGTTAAAACGATTTCGTTTACGCCCGGAAATCCGTGAACAACTAGCAGGGGAGTTTGACATTATCGAAACGTTTAATGCCCGTATTTCGCGGCCGCGGTGGAACCAGGCCGCTGTAACCTGGTGTGTTCACCATGGCACCCTGATGAGCGCTGGCTCCGACGCTCATCGGCTGGTAGATATTGGAGCCGCCTGGGTGGAGCTTGACCGCCAACCTATTCACAACCCTTCGACTTTACTCCGCGCCCTCAGGGGGGGCATTCCTACCGGTAACTGGACTCATCCCGTTCAGGCGTTTTTGCTAAAAACGTGGGAACAATTACGTACACGGCTCCGGAATTCGCTGTGAAAAACATCTCCCCACCCTCCTCAGAACATATCACGGCCATCATCCCCGCCTACAACGAGGGGGCGCACATTGGGGCCGTGCTCAATGTCGTCAACCAGGTCAACGAGTTAACCCGGATTTTGGTGATAGATGATGGCTCCACAGATGACACAGTTACGGCGGTGCAAACATGGCTGGAACAGGATAACCGTGTGGAACTCATCCAATTACCCCATAATAAAGGCAAAGGACACGCCTTATGGACAGCCGCGGCCGCGGCCGCAACAGATCTCCTGCTCTTTTTGGATGCCGATTTGAAGGGATTACAGCCCTGGCACATTCCACTCCTACTTAACCCGGTGCGCCAGGGAGTAGCGGCCATGAGTGTGGCCCGGTTTCGTCGCGGCCGCCTCCCCTCAGACCTGGCCCACCTGTTTCTACCTTACCTGAGCGGTCAACGGTGTCTGCGCTGGCCCTTGTTTAGCACCCTGTTCGCGGCCGCGAGCAGTGGCTGGAGCATAGAAATCGCCCTCAACCTTCATGCCTGGTACAACGGCTACCCGGTGAGCCGTATACCCTGGGAGGGGGTTAGCCATACCCTGCGCCCAGAAAAAAGGCAAGGCTTAAGCGGTTACTGGTCCCATATCCATATGTGGTGGGACATTGGCCGTTATCTGGTGCGTTTTAGTCAGCATTACGGTTTGCGGCCGCGGGCCACTGCCCATCCCCTCATACACCAGCATACCCCCTCACCCACTTCCCCCCAGCAACCAATTGGCGATTGAAACAACAAAGCCATTTGTTTTACAATATAAGCAACAGGTTTACCCGCCTGGGTGATTTGTCTCCGGGGGAGCAAAGAACCAACTCTTGTCGTTTATCCTTGCTCCTTCAACCTACGGTATCACAGGCGTGTTAACCTGCTGTATCGTAGTGGTAGAGTCTTTCTGACTAGGAGAGACAATGATGAATAAACGAGTTGTATGGGTAAGCCTCTGCTTGGGTAGCTTTTTATTACTAGTGGGGAGCATGTTTTGGGGTGTACAGGGCACCGAGGGAACGGATACGTGGCAATATCTACCCTTGGTAGCGCGGCCGCATCCCTTCCCCATCATCCATTACTTCCAGGCCAATGTCACCATTGCTGACCCTGGCGACACCATTGAATTACAGTGGGGCACAGAAAACGCCCTACAGGTTACGCTCTATCATTTACTCCCTTCTGGTCAGTTTGGCACCTTCTGGGATGTAACGGGCACGGGTACGATGACCTATACCATTAATACCTCCACCCGTAACTTTGAACGGTTCATGCTTTTTGCCACCAATGCTGTCACCCAAACAGCCTCGGCCATGCTCACCATCCCCCTCACCTGCCCCGATACCTGGTTCTTTTCTCCCCATCCAGACATTTGCCCGGCATATGCCGCTATTGTTTCCCCCGGCGCAGAACAAACCTTTGAACATGGCGTAATGCTCTGGGTAGGGGGGCAAGATCGTATTTATGTCCTATTTGACGATAGCCACTACCCCAAATGGGCGTCATTTACAGATGAATGGGATGAAGGCGAACCAGAGTATGACCCAACCATTACTCCCCCGTCCGGTTATTACCAACCTACACGTGGTTTTGGCCTGCTCTGGCGGGAACAACCAGGAATGCGGGATCGGCTAGGTTGGGCTACAACCACAGAATCCGGCTATACCACCGCCATCCAGTGGACATCTTACTCCCGGTACAATGATACTTTTATCCGGGCGGCAGATGGGAATGTCTGGCGATTACTCCCTGAGTTTAGTGGTTGGGAAAAGGTGATTGTAGAACCGTAACAAGGCAGTTCTACGCGGGCACATACCACCCGACTGTCCGGTTTTCCGGGCGCAGGTAGGTAGCACGCACCCGCTCCAGATCTGCCAGCGTAACCTGGCTCAATTTTTCCAGGGCGGTTTCAAACCAACCATAATCACCGATGACTGCTTCCGCCATGCCCAACATTTGCGCCTGACCACTGACACTTTCTCCGGCCATAATGAAGGAGGCACGCGCCCGTTTCATTGCTTTATCTAGTTCTGCCTGGGTAATTGGCTCAGTAGCCAGGCGTTCAATTTCGGCATCCAGAGCGGCTTCAACCTCAGCCAGAGTGCGGCCAGGGCGAGCCACGGCCCCAATGGTGTACAGGTAGGGGTCAATGGTAGGGCCTAACCCCCCAAACGCGGCCGCGGCCACTCCCGTCAACACCAGCGCCTTATACAAGCGGGAACTTTTGTTCCCCCCACCCCCACCAAACAATCCCAGGCTACTGCCACCAGAAAACCCGGCATTAAGCAAGGCCATCGGGTAAAAATCAGGGTGATTGGCCGCAGGTGCCCGGTAGGCCACCGCAATGTAGTGGGTATCACCTGGCCCTTTCACCGTAACACGCCGCTCCCCCCGCTGAGGTGGCTCATGGCGCGTCATGGGTGGCAACGGATCACTGGCCGCCAGATGACCAAAATATTCCTGGATTTTAGCCAGCATCTCCGCCTGTTGGAAATCACCCGTCACCACCACCGTGGCATTGTTAGGGGCATACGCCTGCCGGTAATGGTGGTACAAATCATCCCGCGTCATCACTTCCAGGTCCACTTCATCCCCAATAATTTCGTGATGATAGGGATGAACCCGAAACGCGGCCGCTTGCAACTCCTCACTTAACACAAAGAACGGCTGATTCTCATACATATGCCGCTCCGAAATAATCACCGTGCGCTCTGATTCCACTTCCTCAGGATCAAACAAAGCCCCCGTCATCCGGTCAGACTCAATTTGCAAGGCCAATTCCGCCCGATCAGAAGGGAGTGTTTCAAAATAAGCCGTAAAATCAATCCAGGTGAAGGCATTAAACCGCCCCCCCTCGCGGGAAACCACTCGATCCAACACACCCGCCGGAAAACGGTTTGCTCCCTTGAACATCATATGTTCGACCCAATGGGAGATACCTGTTAAACCAGGTCTTTCATTACGGCTACCCACCCGGTACCAAACCCAAAAACTGGTTACCGGGGCATGGCGCATCTCTTTTAAGACCACCGTCAGACCATTCTCAAGCTGTGTTTTATAAACGGGTAAGGACATGGGTGAACTCCTGCAAAAATGTAGGGCGATTTTGTAAATCGCTATGTGGACGATTTACAAAATCGTCCTACAAATTTTCATTCCTCTGGATGCGCCAAAGAGCCAGAGGGAACTTCTTCAAAACCACTTGTGAGATTTGTCATACCTGATAGTCAAATAGCGGCAGGCAAAGGCAGTTTATGCTTCTATTGTTCATTATAGCCCGAATCAGGAATGAGGACAGGCTCTAGCAGGGGAAACCAGGGCGATTGCATATTCGGATTTCCCCCACCCCTAACCCCGCCCCCAGGGGCGGGGAACTTTCTAATGTGCCTGTTTTCGAGCGCGGCCGCGCTCGAAAACAGGCAGTTCTGGTATTTCCCCCTTCCCTTGGGCAGGGGGGCAGGGGGGATGGGTCTTCAACCTGATACCACCACCGCCAGAACAGTCTAACCCTAACACCCCCACCCCTAACTCCGCCCCCCAGGGGCGGGGAGCTTTTTTAGGCGCGGTTTTTCGGGGCCTTCGCCCCGAAAAACCGCACCGTTAAGTTCCCCCCCCCCTTGGGAAGGGGGGCAGGGGGGTGGGTCTTCAACCTGATACCCTACCGTTGCCGCAGTGGTTAACCCCAGTGGGATACCCTTAAACACAACAGGCTGTACCCGGTAAAACTTCACCGGGTACAGCCTATATCAGTAAAAAAGGAATGTTGAATAATAAACAGGCCAGACAACTTGTATCTGCCGTTTTGTATCCTCTCAATAACTTGGGATGGATCACCCTGGTGGCCTGGTCAGGAGACCAGCCAAAGCCCCGAAATATTGATAATTCTTGTTATGCCGCCGAGAGCAGGGTCGCCAATTTATCCGCCCCGGTGCGGTCAGTCACGGCCAACACTTCATCTTCCACTTCAAAAGTAGTGACGCCACGAGGCATAATCACTTTACCCTCTCGAATAATGGCGGCAATAACACAATTTTCTGGCAATTTAAGATCTTTGATTGCCACCCCAATGGCCCGGGAACGGGAAGCTATTTTCTCATCTACCAGGGAATAGGCTCCTCGTTTGAGCTTCATCAGGGTCATCATATCCCCCATCGCCATTTCTTGTTCAATCATACTGGCAAAGATTTCTGGTTGATTGAGAGCGACATCTACATGAAACAGGTCAGTATAAAGCCAGTCAGTGCGGGGATTATTAATACGGCCAATAATACGCGGTACTTTGTAGATATGCCGGGCCATATAACAAATAGCCAGGTTATCCGCATCCTCATCGGTGCAGGCAACAAAAACATCTGCCGAACGAATTTCGGCGAGTTCCAGTTTTTGGGGGTCAAGGGCGCGACCTTCGTAAATAATCTCGGTAGGAAGTTCCCGATGTAGGCGTTTTAATACGTCAGGGCGGTGCTCTAAGACACGAATATCATGATTTTGCTGTAGAAGTAAAAGGGCGAGTTGGGTGCCGGTGCGGCCGCCACCCGCAATAAATACGAGCATGGGTTAAACCTCATCTAGCCTGAAAAGTGAACAATAAGCCCACTAAAAAGTTGGTTATCATGGCGTCATTTATGGGAGGCTATTTGATCTTTTTAGCCTATTTTTTGTCGTAATGCTTTGGCTCCTTCCAGCGTGGCACTCACCTGAAGCACATCCCCTGTCTCTAGCCGTGTTTCTGGGTTAGGCAGAATGGCGCGTCCGGCCCGGCTGAGAGCCACCGGAATGGCTTGCTGTAAGGGACACACTTCCTTAAGGGAACATCCCTGCCAGTTGGGGGGGACAGACAGCTCATAAATTTCTACCTCGCCATTTCCGGCAGAGAAAATGGTACGCAGATCCGCATGGTAGAGCAATTCTTCCAGCCGTTGTGCGCCCCATTCAACAGAGCTAATGACCTGGAGACCAAAGGCATCATAAATGGCCCGGTAACGGGGTTCGTAATCGCGCACGACAACGCGGGGCGTTTTGTATAAGGTACGAGCGGTATGGGCAATAACGGCATTAGTGGCATCGGAACTGGTAACAGAGGCCAACCCATCGGCAGATTCGATACCGGCACGCTCTAACATACCTTTGTTGAGGGCATCACCGGGTAACGTGCGGCCGCGAAAAGCCGCCGGTAAATTGGCAAATGCCTCATCATTCTGATCCATCACCACCAGATGATGTCCCTGTTGAAATAACCGATACGCTAACTCCGCCCCTAAGCGGCCGCAACCAACAATGATAAAGTTCATAAAACTACCTCTTCACTAAATTACCAGTTACTGTCCCCTGTCCACGACTCATCTTACCTGGTACGGCACATCCGTAATCACAATGCCTTGTTTAAAAATCAAGGCCAGGCGCAACAAGAAAGCCGTCTGCGTATGGAGCAAATTATGATACCAACGCCCTGGCACAAATTGGGGCACCACAATCGTAATAATCTCATCCGGTTGACGGCGACGTTCTATCTCTTCAATGTACTCCAAGAGCGGCTCAACCAACAGACGATAGGGTGATTCCAGAATAACCAGCCGCACATCCTGCCCCCAGTTTTCCCATTTTTGCTTCACCTTCAGCGCATCTTCATCGTTGATAGAGACGTGCACAGCAGTTACATCATTAGAGAGCAAACGGGCATAATTCAAGGCCGCCAATGTGCCGCGATGGACATTACCTACCGCCAGAATCACCCGATGGCGACGGGCCTGTGGGGGTTCACCATGTTTGTCCAGGGAAAGGCTTTTAGCCAGACTACGATAATGCCGATGAATGCCAAAGAACGCCACAACAAGGGAAGGAATGAGAATCAAAATGAGCCAGGCACCATCGGCAAATTTGGTGACGGCAAAAATGACCATCACAATGGCGGTGCAAATAGCCCCAAACCCATTCACCAACATTTTAACAAACCAGCGCGTATCATGATGCAATACGGAGCCAGTCTCGCGCACCTCTTGCCCAGGTGAAAGTTTGCCAATTTTTTGCCAGCGGCGAGCCATGCCAATCTGCGATAGGCTGAAGGAGAGAAATACACCAATCGCATATAAGGGAATCAGCAAGGTAACGCGAGCATTAAAGAGGGTGATAAGGAGCGAGGCCACCAGGGCCAAGACAATAATGCCATAGGAGTACACCAGGCGACTGCCTCTGTAGGCCAATTGCCGGGGCAAAAAACCATCAGCCGCCACCAAGGCACTGAGGCGGGGGAAATCGGCAAAGGCAGTGTTGGCGGCCATGACAAGAATGACTGTCGTAGCCAGGATAGTTGCCAGGTAAAAACCGTTACGGCCATCATATACGGTACGTACCAGTTGAGAAATGATCGTTTCCTCTTCAGAAGGAATGGCCCCAATACGTCCGGCCAGAAAGCTAATCCCCAAGAAGAGGGTGCTTAAAATGCCTGCCATCCAGATAAGGGTAATGCCCGCGTTACGGCTACGTGGCTCTTTAAAGGCAGTAATGCCGTTAGAGATAGCCTCAATACCGGTAAGGGCGGCCGTACCACTTGAAAACGCATGCAATATCAAGAATGCGGTCACGGGAGCCAATACGGTGGTTACGTGCATATGCGGCGGATCAATAACCAGGCCCAAACTACCTGTCAAATAACGCACGATGCCAATAATAACCGTGACAAACATCATCACCACAAAAAAGTAGGTGGGTATGGCAAAGGTGACGCCAGATTCTTTGACGCCCCGCAGGTTAATGAGCATGATAAACATGACCAGGGCAATGGCCAGGGGAACGCGGTAAGGCGCCAGTGCGGTGAAGGCAGAGGCAATCTGGTCTACACCAGAGGAAATGGAGACGGCCACCGTCAGGATGTAATCTGTGAGGAGGGCCGCCGCGGCAATCTGGGCCGGTGTCTCACCCAGGTTATCTCGAGAGACAATGTAAGCGCCACCCCCACCCGGATAGGCGTGAATAGTTTGTTCGTAAGAAATAGCGACGACAATGAGCAAGCCCACAATGGCCAAAGCGATAGGGAAAGCATAACCAAAAGCCACCGTGCCCGCGGCCGCGAGGATGACCAATATTTCCTGAGTTGCATACGCCGTAGAAGACAACGCATCCGAAGCAAAAACCGCCAGACCAATCGCCTTACCAATCGTTTGGTGTGGAGCATCCGCCGTCGCCAAAGGGCGACCAATTAACCAGGTGCGCCAGGATCGCGGCGGCTCATACTCCGGCGTACTATGAAAAATCGTCGTGTTACCATCTTCAGGGGTTTTCAACATATCAAACTTCCAGACAAAAAAAAGCACCAGGCGTGCCCGGTGCTAAACAGGATCGAGTCGCGTCTCCGCAAAGTTGTCAGTCTAAGGTGAAATTATGGCTATGCTCAACATAGAAATTGCCTATTATGACACGGCGGCATTTTAGACCCGTTTATAACCAATGTCAAGATGAGACAGTAGTCGTAGTGACTCAGTACCTGGTTCGTCTCCGTTTTTTACTTACCACGTATTTTCCCAATGTTTCGGGGGAAACGTGGCCTGAGCTTGTCGAAGGCCGCTGGTTGCGACAAGCTCAACCAACGTTACCGCACTTTACGGAGAAGATGCCTTACCACTCTCTGTGTATCTCTGTGCCTTCTCTATGACCCTCTGTGTTTCTTCTTTTGTAACTATTCA
>JAGNBF010000142.1 GCA_018004935.1 Chloroflexota bacterium
TCGTAGGGGCTGTGGAATTGTGGGTAACTGGGCCGTTTCAGTTATCCACATTTCCAGCAGCCCGTGAGCGACCGATTGCTCACTAATTTATCAATTTTGGTGTCTCAAAATCATTGACACATTCCGTTTGGGGGAAGAAATCGAGGCGGACAAGGGGACGGGTGAGGGGTTCGGTTGTGGGTTCGGTCATGGGATCTCCTCGAAAGCTAGAGCGAGAGGATAGAGCTAGAGGGGGAAAAAGCTAGAGCGAGAGGATAGAGCTAGAGGAAAGGCAGGGGTTCCTCTCGCTCTCGCTCAACCCTCTCGCTTCCTCTAGCTCTAGCTCTATCCTCTCGCTTCCCCTAGCTTCGTGGGCGTCCTTGAGGATATCAGCGATTGTCGCCAAACGCGGCCGCGGCTCTTTCCCCACCCATTGCACCAACGCATTCACCAATGTCTTCGACCATCATGTCGGTCCACACCGGAAAACAATGCTCGTTGACTCGTTCCAGAAAACGAACTGTCGCTAAACACAACGATTGGCCCTACGGTCAGCATGGTCCGTAAAGTCAGGGGTTGACCTTCCAGGCTTTGCCGGATGGGGGCTAAGGCGTCGGGCTGGGGGGATAAGGCCAGCAGGCGGCTGATAATGGTTTCCATCGCTGTTACCCTTTGGTTGTCACCTGTTTGTGGAAGGTGATTTCCACTGTGCCATCGGGCAGGGTTTTCTCGACATGGGTGGCCTGGGCTAGTTCGGGCAGGTAGGTCGCCAGGTGGCGGCACACGTCTTCGATGCTGAACTGGCTACCAGGGTCGGGTAAGGTGTGTTGGGCATATTTGAAGATACGAGGGGGCATGAAAGACTCCATTTACGATTGACGATTTTAGATTTACGATTGGGGGAGTTCTCCAATGGTACACTTCGTGGCGTACTTACGATAAGCTCACCACAAGCCTAAAATCGTAAATCGTCAATCTGCAATCGTAAATCAAAAGAGGGATAGGGTTGGTTGCTCCAAGACCGGTCGTTTGGTTGGTTGGGCTGGGGTGACTGGCTTAGAGGCGGGGGGGGTGAGGGGAGCGGTGGCGATGGTAGTGTCGTCTGTTTCTGCGGCCGCGTCGAAGGCCTCATCCTCTTCTCCATCCTCAAGGGCATCATCCGTTTCGGGGTGCAGGGCTGGTGTCACGGCCGCATTAGCCTTCATCCGCATCCCGAAACTTGACCAGGTGGTGCGGATGAGCTGTTCCAGGTCAGGAAATGTACCTTGCGCCTGAACAGGTATCTGGTCAGGTACACCCAGGCTCACCAGCAGGGGGCGTTGGTTCAGGCTCTCACCCGGAGCCAGGTGCAAAACAACCGTAATGGCATGTTCGGCCAACGGGTCGGTAAGCGTCAGGTTCAAATTCGGCTTCATAACGTTCTCCTAAATAGGACTGAGGTGAAAGGACTGAGGACTGGGTGATGGCCTTTTACCTCAGTCCTCGTTACTCAGTCCTTCTGTTGCTTCCACCCTACTTCCTGATACGTGGCAAACTGCACGCCACTGCCATTTAAGGCCAGGGTGAACTTCTGCCCCTTGGCCCGTTGCCATTCGCTCATGGACCAGATGAAGAGTGTCCACAACTGACCCAGAGACAGTTCGCCAATTTGTTCATTCAGTTGGTTGGCAAACCAGTCACCGTGTTTCTCGCTCTTGGCCAGAGGCCGCCCGGTCAAGAACTCGAAGGGGACAAAGCCACCATCCCAGTTGCTGGTCGCAGACGCCGTGAGCAGTAAGATTTGCTCCTTCAACCAATCACGCGGCATCTGGGGTGGTTGGGGGTGTTCGGGGATGAGCGTCGCCCAACTTTGGGTAGGCGCGTATTGTTTACAGACGGGAATCACCGGCGCGGCCGCGGACTCTGCCTGTAACACCTTAAACGTCACCTGGCGCGGCCGCCCGGCCCAGGTGCAGTGAGGCACTGTCTCGTCTTTGGTCGGACTCTGTTCCAAACGATGGCGGCAGGTGGCACAAGGCGTTGCCAGGGGGTGTTGGATGGCCAATTGCGTGTGACGGGCCATGTAATCCGCGATGAGGGCACGTTGTTTGGCGACGGGAGAATCAACATCGGCCGCTGGCGGTTGGGGATTGGCCGCTGGCGGCTGGCCGTTGGCCGTTAGCAAGGATGGGGTGGTTGCTGTTGTCTTATCGCCAGCCGCCAGCGGCTCGCGGCTAACGGCCTCTTCTTCCTGCTCCCGTTGCGCCTGCGCGTTCCAGGCATGGAGAAGGTCTTCTATGCTTTTAGCTCGATACTCGTTGCCTTCGTGAACAATGCCCGGTAACTCTCCCCAACTCCAGGGCACACGCACATCGAACAAGTCATCCGGAGCCAGACCATGTAAACACCGCTCGACCACCTGACCAGCACGACAGGGCAGACCCGCAATATCCGTTTGCAGTTTGTCTTTCGGCAATTGCGCCAACGGGCAGGTCGTGCAGGTGATAGGAGCCAGAAGATTGGCGAGGATGGCAGACCAGTTGATGCGCCCCTCGCTAAAGTACATCTCACCCCCCAACGCCTCAAACCAAAAGGCCAGGTGGGTCTCATTAGCCCACGGCTCGTTGTGTACCCCACGATGGATGAGCAGGCACGCGGCCGCATACGCATCCTAGGGATAAGCCTCAACCACCTGGTTCCAAAGCAGAACCAGAGCACGGGCGATATTGCGTTGCGCCTGATGTTTAACGAACAACGGTTGTTGCAGTCCCGACCATTTCTTCAGGGCTGTGGCAATCTCCTTAATGGCTCCAGCGGTGATTTTGCCCACATCGTTCGCCAGGATAAAGATAGCCAGACCGGTGCGTTTCGGTTCGGGCAGTTCGGCCAGAGTGGTGGCCACACTCATCGGCAGGTCACCTGCGGCAATGCGGCGAGCCAGTTCCGGCGGAATCTCGGTTAGAGCCAGGTGGTTACGCACATAGTTGGGGTGCTGGCCACAGTTGCGAGCGATTTCGGCTTCGCTGGCTCCGGCTAACACCGCCTCGCGGAAGCTGTGGGCGATGCCCAGCATATCCGGTTTGGCACTGCCGTAGTTGGCGGCTTGCAACGTCAAAATCTGGCTTTTCTCACTGCCTTCAAAGGGCACGAACTCGATGATCTCATCGGCGTATTTGTTGACGAGCGAACTCATGAGTTTGTCCAGAGAACCCAGAGACTCGACGAGGGTCTGGAGCATAGCGCGGACGACTTCGATGGTGATTTCGCGATCTGCGTTGTCTTTGACCCACCCTTTGAGAGCCAGAGCCAAGAGGGTTGCCTTGTGTCGCCGGTGACCGCTGATGATGTGGTATTCGTCCTCGTGCGCGGCCGCGACGATAGGACTCCAGGCATCGAGGCCGCGTTCGTAGACCTGGAGTGTCAGAGTGGCTAACTCGTCCAGGTCATACTGGGTGCGCATCTGCGCCTTATGCGCTCTAAACGCTTTCAAGGGTACTTGTTGCATTTTCATTCTCCTCTGGATCTATGGGCGATTGAAACCCCTTGTTGATAATCATAGCCATCGGCGTACTGTAGTAGAGTGAGGTATTTACGATGGATGTTGCGCCGGTTTAGCATAAACATTGGACGCTTATAGCGAATCACGACGCGGCCAATTCGAGACGGCATTTTGATTTGAGCCGGTGGTGAAGCTTTTGCTATGTCCCCGGTTTGAAAACCGTATGATTTCTTGGCCCGTGGCGCATGAGCGATGGGGAAACCATATTTGTTGGTATAACAACGCTGGCGCTTGCCATGACCCATCGCCTTTATCATCAAGGGAGCAACTTGCTCGGGAATCCAAATCCTGCATCCTGAGTCACCAATACAGGCCGCGTCAACCCAATGTGTTTTGGGGTAACCTTGTTGTTGGCGATTGAACTTCGTGTGGGCACCTGTCCCTATTTCAAGGGGCAAGTCTGTTGCCCGTAGCAGCCGAAAAAGTGCCCAGCGAATAGTGTTAATGGCCGAAGCATGTTTGAGCGCGTGAGATGTTCCTGCTTGAAGCGAAGGAAAGCCGAATTCAGTTGCTGTCCTGTTCCCTTTTTTGAGATTGCACGGGCCGCAAGCGAGTGTGAGATTCGCTATCCGATTGCTACCCCCTCGACTCTTGGGAATGATATGCTCTATTTGCAAGGGTGCGTTTTTCTTCCCACAGTAAACGCACATTCGGCCCCACTTTTCCAGCAGATATTCGCGTACTTCATATCCCTGTCGCTCCCCCTGGCTATACTCCACCCCTTGAATTTCGGGGTTGACCATTTTCTGCTGGTCAAATTTGGCAAACTCAAGGGATAAGGCCGAAACAGGACAGTAATGTCGCAAACGAGTTACCCAGGTTTGAATATTCGCCACTCGACTTTGCATGGATGGTCGAAGTTTCCCCTTACGTTTCCGACGATTGAGATAGCGGCGTTGACGATAACGCTTCTTTCGACTTCGCCGGGCCCGACGCAACATCGCCCGTAGATGCAGGCGTTTGCTGATGAAAATACCACGATGCCCTAGTTCAGCAGCCCATACAATCTTCTTCGTTTCTTCCTGAACGATTGCCAGACCAGAAGTGACACTTCCTGGGTCTATTTTAATTCGATGTGGATGAATCATGGGGTCGTGGGTGGTAGGCTGTCGGAGAATAATCGTAAAGGGATAAGGGCGAAAAACAGCAGCTCTCCTTGCGTCAAGCAATTTCCGCGCTCTTGCCGGATGGCATGGATCCAATGGTTGCTGATCGCAACTCAGCACAAATACTCTATTCATCATGTAGTCCTTACGGGGATCTCGGATTCCGCCTGTTTAGAGGCAGGTTCCGGTAAAGTGAGCCTCGCCGATGTTAGACAGGCTTGTCATGTCGTACACACTGGCCTAGACCCTCAGCCTGTTTAATGCACAACGACAGAGCCTGGTGCTGGCTCGCGCACACCAGGGTGTCATAATCTGTCTAACGTAGCCCGATAGATGACACCGTCATCCCTGGCTGGGGCTGGTCAACGTGAGCTTATGTGAGAGACATAAGCTACTACCCATTGGCAGTGGTCGTTGACATTTGGGCGCGGTGTGCTTTGAACTATTTCAGGTGGGCTTGTTGCATGGCAAACTCCTTGAGAAGCGAGAGGTTAAAGCGAGAGCAAGAGGAGAAGCAAGAGGCAAGAGCAAGAGCTAGAGGTCATTGTTTGCCTCTAGCTCTAGTTCCCTGCTCTATCAGGGGGAGGGACGGGAAGCGTTATAGGGCGGGCACAACGCTTCTCATCCCAGAGCAAAGGAGAAGAAGATTCACGAATGTGGGCGCGTTAGCGCCAGGGGCCGGGGAAACCAAGGGGCTGGGGAACGTGGATACACCTTCTGACGCTTAGTCAGTCTGCCGCAGAAGCTGGACATCCCGCGTATCACCGATGGTTCGGCTACGCTCACCACAAGCTTTCATCCGGTGACCGGTATCAGTCGTAAAAGCGTCTGTCCACTGGCTCGCAGGAGTGGTGCTGTAGTCGTAGGTTATCTGAATGTGGGCAATCGCGAGGAAACCGATGGACGCTGAGTGGATACTTGATCAGGTGAAAGGGGTTCTCCACCACCAATAGTGCAATTTTCGAAGCGAGATCGAGCGACTAAATTATCGCCTCAAACAGTTGAAGTGGTGTGTGAAACTAAATCCATGATCTGATATGCAGCTTTAACCATACGAAAGGTAAACTGCACTATTTATGACGAAGATCCCCTTTCATTTGATCAGGTATCTACCTTTATTCCGAATTTACACCTTAGAGAGGAATAATTAAGTCAATTATCCCTCTCTGATCACCCAGTTGAACGACGGTTTAAGGGGATGGATAGCCACCAGATGGTGATTGTGCCGTTGGAGTGGGAACTACGCTTTCACTAGGCCCAGGGTAACTGTCTGACAGAAGGGTAGTGGGAGATTCAAGAAGTGATAGGTTGCTTGAATAGATTATTGGGAGATATGAATAATTACAAGTCTCACTTGGTTGAACAATAATCATATGTGTCGTTATACTTGAATAGTTGCCCACGGAGTTTACAGCACGTACCTGTACGGTATATGTACCAGCGGTACAGAATAGAGGGCTGAAGAAGAAATTCTCCATGCCTGAGTTGAAAGCGCCATCGGATGGGCTGGCCAATAACCATTGACTATTATTAACCCGGAATTCAACACCAGCAATCTTGTTAATCGTTTCATCTGGATAAGCTGGCCGCCACGGTTCTGGAAAGGGTAGTGTAGATGGGAAAGGAATATCTTGAGTGGAGCCGGTATAGAGAGGTGAATTGTTCGTTGTTGGACTAGGCGGAGATACAAGGGTAAGGTTAGGGCTCGTATCAATAGGATCAGGTAATCCATCATTGTCGGAATCTTGCCAACCGATTTGCTGTTCTGTATAAACGTGGATGACATTTTGAATCTGGCCGGTAAGGAAATCCTCTGGAAATCTCATCATACTTAAGGGCACATCTAGGGCGCATGGGTTGTTACAACCGCTAAATAGGCACGGGTTACAATTTTGGTTTTCTCCCCCCAAGTAACCAAACTTCGTGTTGCAGGTAGGTGCTTGGTTTTGTTGACAGATCGAAGAAGCAACCTCATCGGGCGCACCAAAGATATGGCCCAGTTCATGGGCAGCCACACCGTCCATGAAAATGCTACCATACCCATTATTGATAGTATTCATGACAAAAAAGGGGCCAGCGAGATAAGCCCAGGCTGCCACGGCAAAGGGGTTTGTCTGACCACCACAATCCGTGAGATCAAACATTCCCCCAGGATTATTGCTAGAATCAGCAACAAAGATGGTAAAGGCCCAGTCAGTGTTGTTCTGGTTTCGCAGTTCGTTATCGTACTCACGCACTTCCAACAAGTAAGAATTACCTCCTGGAGGGTAGTCGTTGTAACCCAAGTTTGCCATTACATTGTCAATCCACAGTCCTTCCTCACCACATAGAGAAGCCCCGCCGCCCGGCCTATCAATCGGTTCATAGTTTGTGGGCACAATCAAGGGTGAGCCTGTTACGATATGAAAATCAACGCTAGTTCCGGCATCTGTTGCGCGGGCCTCCCACCAATTAAGCGCATTTTGAACTTCGCTCAGAACTAGATTAACTTCGCTAGAAGACCAACCCCCTTGTGAGCATGGGTCAATCTGCCCATTGCAGCTTGGCAGTATGACTGATACGGCAACTGTGCCTATCATAAAATCCGAAGTTTGTGACCAACCTGGTTCCCACCCTAATATACCTTTTTCCATTGTGATATTGGCTTCCAATTCACGGATAGCTTCTGGCACGTATACTAAATCGTATGGCAAAGTTCTTGTATCGGCCGCAGTAAAGACAGGCGTTGAAGACCGACTGATACTAAGAATCAATACACTTGACAATACGAAAGCAGTTAATAAAACAAGGATTCTCTTAAAGAACAGATGCGTCTTTAGGTAACTCACTGGATTTTCCCTCCTGAATGGTACTATGATAAGAGCGCCCTCTATTTGACTTTGATCCCCCAGTGGCTTAACGACTGAACTATTTCTCTTTTAAAACTTGATTGCCATGACACCTCCCATTGGCTCTAATAGTAAATTGGGCTGGGTGTATACTTCATTTTTACTCCAAAATGCATCGCCACAAACCGTTATTGGTCGCGGCCCAAATTACCTTAGCATCATATGGATCAAACTCTAATCTTCTCACTGATACACCTACACCACATTGCCCTAACCGAGACCAACTTACCCCTGTGTCGAAACTTACAAATATGCCATCACTTGTGCCAAGGTAAACTATCGCAGAAGTGTGCGGGGCAAATAAAAGGAAATTAGCATCTACCCCTTCCCATAACGCCTGCCAGTTTTCGGCTTCGTCTTCACTGACATAGAGCCCTAATGAGGTGGCAGCATAAACCTGGTGGGGCGGATCAGGCTGCACTGTGACATGAATATCATGGGCCCCGGTTGTGCCTGTAGGCAAGCCGTTGTTGGTAGCAAACCAGGAATAACCAGTGTCCGTACTTTTTCGGACACCACCATACTGAGTACCCGCGTAAACAACTGTTGGCAACATAGGATCAAAGGCAAAGGTTAAGGCATTGGTGAACATCGGAGATACAAGAGACCAGTTCTGTCCCCCATTTACCGTCCTGAATATTTCCCCACCAACCGGCTCCCAATTACCTGATCCCGCAAACATGATCGTCGGGGTAATAGGATGGACAGCAACGCTGTACAATGTTGGCGATAAAGAGTACCAGCCGGGTATTGGTTGCCAAGAACCCCCACCATTTTCTGTCCAATACAGACCATACGATGACCATGTAGCGACATACATCGTCGCAGGGGTTATGGGGTGGACGGCTATATCATAAATCCGTGCATTAATTTGTTGTTGTGTCCAATTATTGCCACCATCGTAGGTTTCAAAAAGGCCAACCGTATAAAGACTTGCGTAGGCATGCCCAGGCAGATTGGGATCCAAATATAGATCAGTTGCGTTCTCACCGGCGAAGCCCAGAGGCATCCAGATAGCATTAGGGGATTGCTTAATAAAAGGTAGGTAGTAGAGCGTGTTCGATTTTCTACTAAACGGTTCTATGGTATTAGCCGACAGAACGAAGTTCTGTTGCTGGAAAGGAAAAAAGGCGATGATAATGAGCAGGACGAATAAGAAGTAAATCAGTTGGCTATGACTAGGACGTTTATCCACGGCTCACCCCTTCACGGGTCTTTCTGACATGATTAAGATTTACTAATAATAATACCCATCTGCCATTTGAGTGTTGAATTGGGATTATCTCCAACCAAAAAGAAGTGATGCTGGTAAAAGCGGTGAGCTTACTGTTCATCCTTACAGGGCTGCTGCATCTGATACATCAGAAATGTATCCGGTAGGGCTTAGTGTTGGTTTTTTAGCCAAATCTTTAAAAAGGCCATCAATAAAAATGACTGTTTTCTATTTCTTGCAACGACATGAGTTAAGCTACATGCTGTATATTATATGTAACTCATAGCTAAATTTATAGGCTAGGCCTTTTCCTTTTCTACAGGGACAGCACGTTGTGCCCCCATTTCGCGGCCGCATGGCCCAGAGGTCTGTGAGCACCTCGTTTTCCTTAAGGAAATGCCATCAAAATCATTCGATAAGATAACGGGGAGAGGGAAGGGTTTGTGAGCGGCATCCGTGTAAACACTGTATCTGATGTTTAGGTGATCCTTCGTAGAAGTTGTACATCCCGCGTGTCACCGATGGTTCGGCTACGCTCACCACAAGCTTTCATCCGGTGACCCGTATCAGTCGTAAAAGCGTCTGTCCACTGGCTGGCAGGGGTGGTGCTGTAGTCGTAGGTTGTTTCAATGTGAGTAATCGTCAGAAAACCGATGAAGGCTGGGTGCGTGACCCGGTCGCCTACTTGGAGTTGTTTGAATTGATCTTGCCTCATGGTTCAGTACTCCTGGGGTAACAAGATTATTGTGACGGAGCGGTCGGCTTCGGTGATAATCCAAATGCGTTCACTTTCTCCGCCACCAACGGGCACGTTGTAGGCCGAAAGGATACGCAAGCCTTCTTTCACAGCCCGGTTGTTTTGCCGTTTGTCAAAATCGTCGAGTTGCTCCCCCCAATCAGCGGTCCTATGCCGGGCGATGTATGGTCGGAAATCAACCCCCAACGCGGCCGCGCCGTCTGTCATCACCACATGTCCTAACGCAAAGAGCCGTTTAGTCTGGGGGGCATCAATCAGGGTCACGAAGAGATAAGGATCACCCGCCGGGTCGTGCTTCAAGTGCAGGCTCATGGGCCAATACTGCTTCTGTCCTACCCCCCGAATGATGACGGTAAATGTGCGCTCTGTGCGGCTGATGTCGCGGCCGCGTTTTGATTGTGACATGATATCGTGCCAGATGCCTTTGTAGTCATTGGGCCAGGTAGAGTTAACAGCCTTGCCCATCAAATCTATGACCGCCTCATCCGCTAACACCGGAATCGTGTAATGTTGCCCCGTCACTTCATCCAACCCCAACGGCCCTAACCGGGCGTCATGCAGACGACCCTCTGCCAGTTCTTCCACCAGTCCTGGGCCAGCCATGATGAGGAATGGCTCGCTTTCAGCCTCTTCTTCGTCTGCTTGAGTTGCTACAGCCTCATCATCATTTTCTGGCTCTGGCGTTTGTTCATTGGGCCGGGTAGCCACCTCTTTCACCCAGTAGAATCCCATCTCGGCAAAACTCACCACCGGTGGGGCCAGCTTGAGTAACCGGGTGTAACCCAGTGAACAGCAATGCGCCTCAGCCATTTGCCGGAGTTGTTGATAGTCGGCTTCGTTCAATGTATTGAGTGAGCGATCAGGGAAAAACGTCGCGGCCGCAATATCCATCACCGCTCGCTCCGAGAGATAGGTTTGCTCCCCAATTCGGAGCGTGGGGAGTTCAGGGAGTAGCGTCAGGTTGTTCATGGTTGGCTCCGTTACGCTGGCGTTTCTGGCACACCAACAGGCGCACTGCATCGGTGTAGACGCCGGTGACAACCGGGATTTCTCCCTGGCTCATCTGTTCCCGGTAAGCCTGGATCGCGGCCGCGCCGTCTGTCATTCCTTCCAGAAACACGGCTTCCCCCTGCACCCACAGCCCTTTCTGGCCTCGATCAAAGCGGGCTGTCCGGGGTTGGGCCGCGGCCGCGAGACGGTCATGGTGATAACGCACACCTCGATAGAACGCGGCCGCGAAGATGTGATGTTGCTGTTCGATGTTGGTCAGGGGGAGTTCGGGCAGGGCGAAGAAACGTTCGGCACAATCGGCCATCGCGGCCGCGGTCTCTTCGTCAGGAAACCAGGTCAACTCCACCGGTGGGGTGGGGGGAGTGGATAACTTATCGGGGTATTCCCAGAGGGTCACGTTGTTGGGAAGCTGGTTCACAATGGGCAGAACTTTCTCTCGTAACAAACTTCCGTACCCTGTACCGGGAAAATTGAGATGGATTTGCGTCTGGGGATGAGCCTCGGCCCATTGTTTGAGAGCGGTCGTGCTCCGTTGGATGAGGAATAAACTGGCCGGTTGACGGACATCGGTCTTGGTTTGGAACGCCCCGATTTTAGCCTGGGGCCAGCGGGGGCTGATGAGCAAACCATATTGCCCACTGCGGCCGCAGGTCTGGGCGATTTGTTGGCCGAGAGCCTTGTTCAGACCCGGGAATCGCTCGCGGGCTTGTTTGGCGATACCCCGGCCCATGACCAGGATGTTGCCGGGTTGCAGGGTTGAGTTGGTGGTGATAAGGAAGAGGTCGGCTTCGGGATAAACCGACCACATGTCTCCTTTCTGGAAGATGGGCATAAGACGCTCCTTGTGGTGAGGTTGATTTCACCTCATGGGGAGCGTTAGCGAAACGCAGGAGTAACTGGCGGCATTGAAAGGCGATTGCGTAATCCTGGCTTGATTCTAACAAACTAGTCGTTTTGTTTCTTTTCCCTCTGTGCTACATTTGCCGTATTCAGCTTCTGGCAAACAGGCTTGATATTCAGCTTTACTCCACTTGTACACCCTATACGTCGTATTTCAATTCGCTGGTGGCATAAAAGGCAAACAAAGGGCACGGCAACATGTCTGACTTTATTTATCAGTTAAAGGTAACACTCCAGGAAATTGAGCCACCCATCTGGCGACGCTTCCAGGTACGCAGTAGGATTACCTTTGCCGAACTCCACAATACGTTGCAAGTGGTCATGGGCTGGTGGAATTACCATTTGCACTTGTTTACCATCGGCTCACTCGAAATAACCGACAGGCGAACCCTGGCCGAGTTAGGGCTGATAGGTATCCCCGATGATACAGCCCGATTGCTCGACCACATCAATCAGGAAGGTGCGACCTTTACCTATGAGTACGATTTTGGGGATAGCTGGCAACATGAGGTGGTGCTGGAAAGGATTCTGCCTGTAGAGGAAAAGGCCATTTATCCCTGCTGTCTGGCCGGGGAACGCGCCTGCCCACCGGAAGATTGTGGTGGTGTTTTCGGCTATGAAGAGCTTTTAGACGTGCTGGGCAACCGCCAACATCCGGAATATGAACAGTACCGGGAATGGGCAGGTGGCTCGTTTGATCCAGAAGCCTTTGACCTGGCTAAAGTTGAACAGCAGTTACGCGAGGGAGTCTACTGGCAGGGTAAGCTGGTGATGGCTCCCTTAACATCCAGGCAAACTTTTACGCCCCAGGCCCGCTGGTTTTGGCAGCGTATTTCTGAGCCAGACCAGGTACGGCTATTGGGCAATGTCTGGTGTAGTCATTGCCAGAAGATGACCACGATTATCAACTTCACCGGCAATATCCAGCACGGCGATTTGGTTTTGCGGGGCGAATGTGCCGGGTGTGGTAAATCGGTTATTCGGCTGATTGAAGGGGGGTGAACAGATAACCGGTTTACCTCGAACCATCACCGTGCGCCATGCCGGGTAAGGTTCCATGGTTACGCTGTTTTCTCAGCTGGGGTGTGAGCGAAACAAGAGGTTTGTTAGCTTGACGATACGGGGAAAGATCGGCGTGTATGATACACGCCGATCTTTATTTTTGCCTATTAGACTCTCGTGCGGTCTACTCTCTAACCATTCTCATTTGGCTGAAGAGCGGCTTCTTGTGTGTTTAGGAGTAAGTAAAGTATAATACTATTCTTACTCCTTATTTCGCATTTTGCAAAAGCCTATGCTCAAAGAATTTGTCGGCCGCAACATGGAACTGGGTTTATTAGATAATCTGTACCGCCGTCGTGGTGCTCAATTGCTGATTCTGTATGGCCGACGGCGCATCGGCAAAACACGGCTTATCGGGCAATGGGGAGCCGGGATAGGCGAAGATTACTTCTATTGGATGGCCTCACAGACATCAACCACGAATCAGCTCCGTAATTTTTCCCAGGCCTGGTTCAAATTCCTCAATCCTCAAGCCAACATTGACGCTACCTTCAGTTATGCTTCCTGGGAGGCGGCGTTTGCCGAAATCGCCCGCGTCACGGCCACGAGGCGCTTAGTGGTTGTTCTGGATGAGTTTACCTATGTTATGCAAGCCGATACCGAAGTACCCAGTCTGCTCCAGAAGGCGTGGGATCATCACCTCAATTCCTCACAGGTCTTCCTGATCTTACTAGGCTCATTAGCCGGTATCATTCAACGCACAGCCCTGGATTATCAATCGCCTCTCTATGGTCGAGCGACCGCCCGCTTAAAACTTCATTCTCTTTCTTTCGGAGCCTTACCTGATTTGTTGCCCAACTATGACCCGGAGCAACATGTGGCGGTGCATACCATGACCGGCGGGGTTCCCGCTTATGTGGAATTGTTTGATGATCAGTTGACCATCTTACAAAATCTCCGGCAAAACATTGTCATTCCCACTAACGTCATGCTGACGGATGCCGTTTTTCTGCTCCGGGAACAGTTGGATGAGCCAAATAACTACATCGCAATTCTGGAGACCATTGCCGCTGGGTTTCATCAACTGACCGACATCGCCACCATGGCGGGCATAGATCGTTCTAACATTGCCAAATACTTAAGCGTATTACGGGAGTTGGGCTATGTGGAGCGGGTTGTCCCAGCCACGATTCATCGCCCGGACCAAAGTCGGCAGGGGCGATATGTGATAACCGATGCCTATCTGCGGTTTTATTACCGCTTTCTGGCCCCGCATCTGGTCGCGATTGAACAAGGGCGCGTCCGTCAGGCGACCAGTTTGCTGTATGATCATCTGCTTGACTTTATTGGTACACACACCTTTGAAGAGTTGTGCCGGGATTGGGTGGGTATCGTGGCCGAAATGGGGGAGTTTCCTTTCTTACCGGAGCGAATTGGTAGTTTCTGGTCACAGAAGGCTCAGGTGGATGTGTTGGCTATCAATTGGCGCACCAAAGACATCTTGTTAGGTGAATGCAAGTGGGGGAAAACACCGGTTGACAAGGATGTAATTGAGACCCTGGTGAAAAAGACCCCCAAAGTGTTGCCGGAAGGGTATACCTGGCAGGTGCATTATGCTTTCTTCGCCCGGCAGGGGTTCACCGAGCAAGCCAGGTCAGTAGCGGCCGCCCATCAGGCTCTACTCATCACCTTACCCCAACTCGAAGCGGATATGCAACGTTGGCTTCAAGTTCAGCAGTGGGGGTAATTCACTCATAACAACCAGCATTGGGAGGTTTATTATCGGGCCAAAGCCGACTCAATCTGAATGAAATCTCCGGCTCTTACCTGCAAACTCCGCAGAGGCTCCATGTACGGTTCCGTCGTGGTGATACTGGCCTGGCCCAACATCTGCTGGATTTGCCGTAAGTCCGCACCCCCTTTTAAGGCCAACGCGGCCGCGGTTCGGTGCAAATCGTGAGCGGCTAAATCAACTTCTCCTTTCCTATTAATATAGCCTGCCATTTTGACGTATTCTTCGACCCTATAATAGAGAGCTTAAGGCGTCAGATTGCCATCAGCCCAACCACCACCTTTGGTCTTCACCCGGCCCGCCAACTGACCATCTTTGCTCAAAGCACGGAAGATGCGGCCGCTTGCCACCCATGTTTCATGGGTTTACCTTTTACGGTGACTGTCTGGGAATAACCTATTCTTCAATTCATAATTACTCTTCTTCTTCCAGCGCTTCCCATTCGGCCCACGTCAGGCCGTAAGGCACACCGCCACTGGTGTAACCTACAATGAAGGCGAACTGTTCATCCGCTTCAATATCCATCAGTCTTTCCCGTTCTTCTTTTTGTTCTGCTTTCTTACGCTGTTTAGCGGCCGCCTGGGCAGCGGCCGATTGCAGAACGCGTTCCCGGTAGCCGGGATCAATCGGGACGCCTAACAGTGCCAGTTCTGTAAACGCCGTCTCAAAGTCTACCCCGTACCGTTTGCGGTAGGCTTTGACAACTGTGTTGCCTTCGTAGCTCTCCAGCCAGTTTTTGGCCGATTCCAGCCGTTGCGGCCGTTTCATCCGTTTTCGCCGGGGCGGTAGATTTTGTTTCTGCTTTTTGGTCATCAGGTTTTTGCTAACAAGGTGGATATCAACCATCTCATTGTAACATAGTGACGCTTTGGGCCACGCTGAGAAAGATTGGAGTTTTGGGGAGAATTGGGGCCAAAGATTCAGGCAATACTTGACATAACTATTAACTTTATGTTATTTTATAGCTACCGATAAGATTTACTTATCGTGTAGGATTCCACAGTTTTTGAGAATAGCCTCTCGTCCAAATGGCCCGCTATTCCACAGTTTTTGAGACAACTATTTCGCAGTTCTTGAGAATTTCCTACCGTTATCCCGTAGTTTTTGAGAACAGC
>JAGNBF010000143.1 GCA_018004935.1 Chloroflexota bacterium
GGCAAAATCGGGGGTTTCACCCCCGATTTTGCCCGCCGAGTGGGTTCTCCTGGTTAATCATTCAACAATTCACGAATTCACCGATTAATTATTTTCTTCCTCTCAACTGAAATGAAACACACCCTTTGCCAAATCGCCCTACATTTTCGTAGGAGTTCCCCATGGGCCTGCGGCACACCAAGATGAATGAAAATAACGCCACAAGTTTTCATTCCCATCCGTGTTCTTTCCTATCCGTGTTTCTTTAATCAGTGGCTATTTTCGCAGGAGTTCCCCATGGGCCTGCGGCACACCAAGAGGAATAAAAATCTGTAGGACGATTTGGTAAATCGTCCGGGCGATTTGCCAAATCGCCCTACATTTTCGTAGGAGTTCCCCATGGGCCTGCGGCACACCAAGAGGAATGAAAATAACGCCACCATTTTTCATTCCTATCCGTGTTTTTTCCTATCCGTGTTTCCATTATCCGTGGCTATTTTCTCAGGAGGAACGCAATGTCTAACCACCGTGTTTTCAAGATGGCATTTGCCGGGGTTTATCCACTGTACGTGCAAAAAGCAGAACGCAAAAACCGCACCAAAGAAGAAGTTGATCAAATCATTTACTGGCTGACGGGTTATGACCAGGCAGGCTTACAGCAACAAATCGAACAGAAAAATGATTTTGAGACCTTTTTTGCTCAAGCCCCAGCCATGAACCCCAATTGTTCGCTTATCAAGGGGGTGGTGTGCGGTATACGCGTCGAAGAAATCGAAGATCCGCTGATGCAAAAATTGCGCTATTTGGACAAGCTGATTGATGAGCTTGCCAAAGGTAAGAAGATGGAGAAGATTCTGCGGCAATAAGAGGTATGGTCGTTATGCAACGTTATATCGCTCAAACACGAACCGCTTTCTAACTCCCGATAGCATTATACCAAACCCTGCCGACCCGCAAAGTTATAATAGGTATAGCTATGCGAGGAATAATCCTGTCAACCGAACCGACCCAACGGGTCATATTGATGTCAATTGCCTTGAAGATTGTACTCCCGTTGCGACGCCACAAGCAGGTACACCACCAACTCCTCTCGTGCTTTTCGATGGGATAGCTGGCCAAGAGTGGACAGCGGCCGAAATGCGGGCAGTAAGAGAGGGAGCTTTGGCTGTTGCAGAGGCCCTCGCCAACGCAATTAATGCGGATCGCCAGGCTCAGGCAATGGCGCGACGCATAGGTGAACCTTTTGAGCCTTTTGCCTATACACCTATCTCTGCACGAGACGCCTTTCTTTCAGTATATGGTAGTTCAGTGACCTTTTACAAGACAGGTACAGCTAGTGCCGCAGGTAATTGGGGCAAACATGAGGGGCCGGTGGCCGGAATTGGTGATCGTGTTATCTACGTTTATACACAAGCGTCTGATGGTGTCCGTGGTGATATTACAACTACGCGAGACGGAACAAATTATGGTGAGTTATGGGCAGTACATGAGCTTGGTCATGCCTTCAATGGGGCACGTGTCAACGCTACTAATGGCAGTATCGATCCATATGGCAATTTGGACGACGCTCTAGGGGTGGATGGAGCTTTAAGTGCCTATAGCACGAATCCCCGTGCTGGCATGAATGCTTTCCCCTGGCAACAAAATACTACTACTAACGATACGAATGAGGTATTCGCTGACTACTTCTTAAATTGGACATACAATAGTTTCGGAAGTAACGATGCTGGCAGGGACCAATATAGCTGGATGAACAGCCAGATGCCTTACTGGCTCCCCTAACTGTGATAATTCCTTATTCGTCATCCTGCACAGGAGATCAGATACTCAGGTATGAAATCACCAGTATGGTGGCCCTAACCAAGGAAAATGATATGAGAATCAAATACCTCTTCGCAAGGGTTAACTTTGTTCTTTTTTTTGTTGTTATCTTGATCTTAACGAGCTGTAATAACGATATCGAAGGGATTCAGACTGATGAGATGATGACCCCTGAGTTGGTCGAAAGTTTACCTACATCGACAGCAACCATTCCACCGACGAACCTGCCCCATACGTCCCAACCTACTCATACACCTATTCCCGATGCACCAACACCAACTGTTATTCCCTTGACAGCTACACCCACGCCCCTGCCAACAGCAACTCTGACCAATGAACAGATAGGCGAGAATCTAACAGAGTTGATGTCAACAAACGCCGGATGTCAATTACCGTGTTGGTGGGGCATTACACCAGGTGAGACCCCACTTGATTTAGCCCGCGAGAATTTAGCCACATTAGGGGCATCCATAGTTGGAAGCTCTAGTTTATCTATGGGTGTTGACTGGGGGATGTTTGTTGAATTTGAAGTTAGCAATAGTATTATCCAAACTATGGATATTTATAGCGGCTACATTTCTGGTAGGATTGACAGGGACAAATATATAAATGGTTGGCAACCTTACAATTTGATGGCAGTTCTCGACCGTTTTGGCCTGCCCACACGGGTTCTTGTTTACTATCCATTCCAAGCAGACCCTAGTTCGCCAGCTTATCATTTACTTGTCTTTTATGAGGAATTAGGTATCGAGATAGACTATACAGGTAGTGTTGAAATACTTGGCGAGGATCACTATCGTGCCTGTCCAGATATGGCTGATATTTGGATAGTCCATCTATTTCTCTATCAGTCAGGTTATGTGGACAACGTGGTGGAAAGAATTCTCCCTGCGTCTAGTATTAGCTACATTGCTGATCCTGAAACCGTTCATGAAGCAATAAGCTGGGAACAGGTAACAGGTACGACTCTTGAATCCTTTTATGAGTCTTTCCATAATAATGAAACAAACACCTGCTTTGAATTTTTAACACCAGAATGGTCTGGAGAGGGGTAGATTCCCCTAGATGGGCTTGGTTTTGTGGTTAGCAAAACAATTTTCTAAGCCAAAACGGCGAGAAACCAATACCTCATCAGCGTCCTATTGAGGATAGCCGAGGGCTTGCCGGAGTCAAGGGACGCTTCGCTTCTGCCCTTGACACCGGCTGCGCTCCTCGGCTGTGAGGTGAGGGACGCTGATGAAGAAAAAAAGTGGGCCTATTCTTGTCAACAACTTATGCCTGGTGGTTCATCGCTTTCACCGGTTAGAGCCAGGATACCACTCCACAATATTGGGTGATTAATCGTCGTGAACCTTAACAACCGTTTTTTCTTTCAGCCCGTCGCTTATTACGTCAAACAACGACGCAGTTCAGCAAGAATCTGCTGCTGTTCGTCACTCAGTCCCTCTTGCCCCATCTTATCCAACAAGGCAAAGACATCTTCACTGACGAGTTTCGGCCCCAACACGTCCGTTTGCTCTCCTTCAATCTGTTCCATCGCCCGAAAATAATCATCCCGCACCGTCTGGTTATGCACCCGGGCATACGTCATCGTGGTGTTAAGCCGCTCATGTCCCAACAACGTCTGAATCGTGGTTATCTTGGCCCCAGCATTGACTAACTGGGTAGCGAACGTATGGCGCAACATGTGGGGTGTCACCTTGAAGCCCAACCGCGCACTCGTTGGCTCAGGTAGCACTGGAGTGCCTTGACCGTTTCTGCCGAGAGATAGACGGAGCGTTCCCGGTCATTCTTGCCATGAATACAGAGCCGTGGCGGACGTTCATCCCAAAAGAGGTCACGCAACGTCAGCCGGGCGACTTCCGAGACGCGCAAACCACTGCGGAGCATGAGCAGGAAGATGGCCCGGTCACGGCTGTCAGCAATAACGGCAAACAGTTTTTCGACTTCACTTTTGGGCACAGCACGAGGCAGCCGTTGATGGTCACGCAGCCAGTGGCGGTGGCGTAAGACCGGGCATTCCAGAGTGGGATCTTCATCCGCCAGGAAGCTATAGAACGAGGCAATGGCGGTCAGACTGCGGTTGATGGAACTGCTTTTCAGACCACGCTCCGCCTGAAACTCAATGAAGGCGTCAATGTCGTGCAGGGTGACATCAGCTGGGGAGCGGTCGCCGACGACTCGGGCAAATTTGAGCAGGTGATAGCGGTAACTTTTGGCGGTGTCGGCGGCTGGATTGCGCCGTCGCAGCCAATTGACAAAGCGGGTGATTTCGCTGAACATAGTTGAACCTCCATAAGATGAAATTGGTTGAAGTAAGGAGCAACCATTCTATCTCATGGAGGTTGTCAACAAGCCCTGCCGAACCGCCCTGAGGAATGGGGGTTCGTGTTTCCGGTCTTCTTGGTGGGATTAACGTCGGTGGGCACAGGGTCAAAATGGCCCACCTGCGGGCACTTTTTGAAGCATTGGGGTTTGAGCACGTCGAGACGCTCATCGCCAGCGGCAACGTGATCTTTGAAACAGCCAGAACGGACGTATCTGCCCTGGAAACGCAGATCGAACAGCATCTCCACGAGGCCCTGGGCTACAAAGTCCCCACCTTTATTCGTTCGTCAGAAGAATTGACAGCGATTGCCGCGTACCAACCCTTCCCCGACGCCGGAGCGTATCACACCCTATCCATCATGTTCATGGCGGATACGCTGCCCGACGACGCCCAACAAAGCTTTCAGGCGTTTCATACCCCGAATGACGAGTTTCACATTCACCACCGTGAAATTTACTGGCTGTGTCGCACCAAAACCTCGGACTCACTGGTGGACTGGAAACGTTTAGGCAAAACCATCCCGCTGCCCCCCATGACCGTTCGCAACGCCACCACCGTCCGCAAACTGGCCGAGAAGTATGGGTTAAAAAGCAGAGAAGGATCCCCCGGCTGAGTCGTAAAGGCATGACTATACGCCAACGCTGCTTTCAGATTCAATCCGCTACTGGCAAGGCCACCCCAAACCGTGCCCCTTCACCTGGCACACGCTCGGCCCAGACGCGGCCGCGCATCCCCTCCACCAACGCCTTCACAATCGCCAGACCCAGCCCCGTGCCGCCCGTCGCCCGGTTGCGGGACTCATCCGCCCGGTAGAAGCGGTCGAACAGATGGGGCAGATGCTCCGGGGCGATGCCGGGGCCGCTGTCTTGCACCAATACCAGCACCTCATCCCCTTGCACCTGAGCAGAAAGGGTAATGCGGCCGCGTTCTGGCGTGTACGTAATGGCGTTCTGGAGTAAGTTGCGGAACACCTGCCCCAGACGGGCCGGGTCGGCCTGGATGAGTGGCAGATCGGGGGGGAGTGACGTGCTGAGGGTGAGGGATTTTTCGGTGAGTTGCGGCCGCATACCCCCCACCAGCGTCTCCACCAACTCCGTCAGGGCCACCGGCTGTAGCTCAAACTTGAGCTGCCCCGCTTCGGCCAGAGATAGCTCCTGTAAATCATTGATGAGCCGATGTAGGAGCAAGCTCTCCTGATGCAGCGAATCAATCACGGTGGGTGAAGCGTCCATGTATCCATCTTGCAACGCTTCCAGGTAGCCGCGAATGTTGGTGAGCGGGGTGCGGAGTTCATGGGCGATGTCTGTCACCATCTGGCGGCGCAACTGCTCTTGCCGTTGCAGCCCATCGGCCATGGCGTTGAAGGCGTGGGCCAAGGTGCCGATTTCGTCGCGCCGTTTGACCGGGACACGCTGGTTGAGATCACCTTGTTCGAGCCGGTTCGCGGCCGCGGTCAACGCCTGCACCGGCTGCAAAATGCGCTGTGACATTGCCACGCTCAGCACGCCCGCCACCCCAATCGCCGCCAGTGCCGCCAGCCAGAAGGAGCGATTGATGGAACCGAAGAAGGTGGCCTCGTTGCTGGTGACGATCAGGTTGGTGTTCCCCCCACCGGCGGCAACACCAGTGGTAGGGCTGGAAAAGATGGGTCTTTGGAATGGGGCAGTGTCTGGGGCGGGGACAAGCCAGGGGTCAATGGCGTGGGGAAAGGTGGCTGCGGCCGCGAGCATCTCATGTGTCGTGATGGGGGAAATCATCATCTGGCCGGGAATCTCCTCAATGGTCACGGCCCCGGAGAGAACAAAATTGGCGGCAGGGGAGAAGGTTGTGGTACTGACCGGCCCCGGCCCACTAGAAATAACGACTTCCCCATTTTCATTCACAAACACAATGTCGAGGTTGTAAGCCATGCCCATCGTTTCCGCCAACGCCTGCACCTCTTCCAAATCGGCGTCCTGGCTACGGTCTGCCAGCACCTGGAAGGCGGCTTCTTGTTCGGCGACCAGGTTACGCACGACGTACCGGCCAAACTCGGTGTCGGTTTCGCGCCGGGCAAAGATAGCCACGACGGCCACAGCGAGGGTGGTGATGAAGAGAAAGGTGAGTAAGAGGCGGAAGCGGAGACTGTGGAGCATAAGGGAACTCATCGAATGGTCAATGGTCAATAGCCAATTGGCAATGGTTAATGGGGGAGAAATTGTGAATTGTGAATCGTGAATCGTGAATGATTAACTTTCTCCCACTCCTGATTACTGGTCACTGATGAGTCCACTGAAAGAAGCCACGAATTACACGAATTGGCACGAATTTTTCTCTGGTAACTTTGCGCCTTTGCGCCTCTGCGCGACCTTTTTTCAGTAGACTCACTGATTACTGCTCACCGCTCACCGCTCACTCTCCCCAGCCGGTAGCCGACGCCAAACACCGTCTGCACTACCACCGGCTGGTTGGGATCGGGTTCGATTTTTTGGCGCAGATTGCGGATGTGGACATCAATGGTGCGTTCCAGGCCATCGTAATCGAGGCCAAACGCCTTTTCGAGCAGTTCGATGCGGCTGAAGACGCGCCCCGGCTCACGCATGAGCGTTTCCAGCAGGCGGAACTCCTTCGGGGTGAGGGCGAGGGGGGTCCCGGCGTAGGTCAGGGTGTGTTGTAAGGTGTCTAACACGAGTGTGTCCCAGTGTAGTGTCGTGGCGGGTTCTTCAGTTACGCTCTTGCCGACGCGCCGCAGGACGGTTCGTACACGAGCCACCAGTTCACGCGGGCTGAATGGTTTGGTCAGATAATCGTCTGCACCCAAATCCAGCCCCAACAATTTGTCATCTTCGGTGGAGCGGGCGGTGAGCATGATGATGGGAATGTCGGCTTCGGCGCGGAGAATGCGGCACAAATCGAGGCCATCCAGCCCCGGCAGCATTAAATCCAGCACGATGAGATCGGGCTGGTGGGTGCGAGCCATCTCCAAACCAGTGCGACCGTCCGCGGCCGCGAGCGGGGTATACCCATTACGCTGGAGATAAAGCTGGATGAGGTCGCTGGTTTTGCGTTCGTCTTCGATGACAAGGACCTGCATGAGAGGATTAAACACGGAGAAGGGGAACACGGATAGTTGTTTTTATCTATGTTCCCTTTATCCATGTGATCAAGGATAGACCTTCAGAAAATCATTTTGGGCCTGGTTCGTAGTAACGACTTTTGAACTTTTACAAAATAATACTGGTATAGGATAAGCTAGAGGCATCAACCAAAGAAGGAGTCGTCTGATGCCGAAAGTGTACCGAATCAACCTCAGCCCGGAACAAAAGGTCGAACTGGAGAAGGCTCGTGACCGCCATGTTAAACCCTATGTGCGGGAACGGAGCGCGGCGATTCTCAAAGTCAGTCAGGGTCAGTCGTTGCGGCAGGTAGCCTATCACGGTCTGCTCCGCCTTCACGCACCAGAAACGGTTAAAGCATGGTGTGAACGGTATCTGGCAACAGGTCTAGCGGGGTTACTCATCCGTAAGGGGCGCGGGCGAAAGTCCGGTTTTTCCCCCTCTAGACGAGACAGAAGCGGCGCAAATCGTTAATCACCTGTTGCACCAGACACCGTATCAACATGGCATTGCCCGCAGTCGCTGGCGGTTACAAGATGTGGCACGGGCTTTGCACTGGTTGCAGGGTTACAGTGAGGCCGGTATTTACAAGGTACTCAAACGCTTGGGGTTTAGTCGTAAACAGGCATTGCGCTTCATCTACAGTCCTGACCCCAACTACCGGGCTAAATGGCAACGGGTATTGCAGGCTTATCAGGAAGCATTGACTCAGCCTGAGCAGGTGGTGCTACTGTTTCAAGATGAGTTCACCTATTACCGCCGAGCCACGCTTCGGCAACGCTGGCAAAAACGAGGTGCCGCCCCCCAACGGCACTATCAAGCAACTGGCAGCAACACCCAAGCCCGAATCACGGCCACGCTTAATGCCTTAACAGGACAAGTGCTCTACTTACAGCGCCACACTATCGGCAAGATGGAACTGGCTACCTTTTATGCCCACATCCGGCAAGCCTATCCTCAAGCCACGACAATTTATCTGGTCCAAGATAACTGGCCCGTTCACTACAACCCCATTGTCAATCAGGCCGCTCAGCAACATCATCTGACCCGACTTTTCTTGCCTACTTATGCTTCTTGGCTCAACCCGATTGAAAAGTTATGGCGTTGGTTACGGCAGGATGTCTTGCATGACCATGACGACGAACATACCTTTAAGCAGTTGCGCCAACGCGTCGACTCCTGGTTCGCCCAGTTTGCGGCCCGTTCCCTTGAGCTTCTACTCTATGTAGGCATTCTGACCAGAGATGAAATCCCTCTATACCAGTATTAATTTGTTAAGGTTCAATAGTCGTCCAGCGTAAGACTGCTAAAGCAGTTACTACGAACCCAAAATCCTTTTTTTGAAAACTACAGTTATTCGCTTAAGGCGTCGCTGAGTTGTTGGAACAACGAATCTGCCTGCTCAGACGTTATTTTGCCGTTCGCGGCCGCGTCCTGCAATGCTTCCTCTACCATTCCTAACAACCAGTCGTTGGGTAATTGGGGGCCGGGGAATGCGGCCGCGCTGAAGACCATGTTCGCGCCCAGCGTCTCCGCCAGGGCCAGAACTTCATCCATCTGCTCCTGCGTGATGATCCCCTCGCTGACCGCTTCACTTAACGCCTCATTCAGTCTACCGGCGAACGGCGTGAACGCGATTTCGGGGACGGCGGGCATGACGGGGACAGCACCCGGCAGGTCTTCATCACTCTGAATAATGAAGGTAAAGCTATTCCCATCCACTGTTGTGACCTGTCCATTGATGGTAACGCCTGAGCCTTCTGGCACATCGTCCGGGTTGGTGTAAACCCCTTCATCCGTAATCGCCAGGAAGGTCAACGTCCCGGCCTCAAAATCATCGCGGATTTGATCCGCTTCGGCCTGGGTGATGCGCCCATCGGTCACTGCATCTTGGAGCAGGCTGTTTATATGTTCCAGCGGGGATGTAAACGCTACATCGCTGAAGACACCATCTGCTAACACCTCAACTTCCACATTGCCGAAGCCAATTTCGCCCAGTTTGGCCCGAATCTGCTCCGCTTGCTCCGGGGTGATGATGCCATCGGCGACGGCCTGCTCCAGGATGAGGTGGGGCGGTTGGATCATGGTGAGGCCGCCACTCTCGACGGTGACGGGTGAGGGGGGACTGTCCGGTTGCACCGAGCCGGAGCCGTCTTGGGCGCGGGCCAGGTTGGTTGAGAGAATGGTGAGAATGGCGAACGCGGCCGCGGTCAACAGCATCGCCACCCCCAACAAAATGATCCGTTTCATCGCCAGCGATTTTTTCATTGTTACGTCACTGTCCATCATAAAACTCCTTTGTCATGGTTGATAAAGTGGATGAGTTGCAACCATCTGGAGTTTAGAGCTAGAGGAGAAAGCGAGAGGAAACTACTCTGGAAAACTCTCTAGCTCTCGCTCTGAACTCTAAACTCAAGAACCATGCCTCGCAGTATAAAAAATCGCTTGTTAAGAAGTGATGAAGTCCAAAACCGCTTTGCAGTTTTGCCAAAAGGGTCGCGTATAGGCGGCCATCAACCGATACACAAAAGTGAGGTGACCATATTTCTTCTTATCCGCGCTTCCTTCATCCGTGGCTATTTTCGTAGGAGTTCCCCATGGGCCTACGGCGCACCAAGAGGAAAATCTGTAGGACGATTTGGTAAATCGTCCGGGCGATTTGCCAAATCGCCCTACATTTTCGTAGGAGTTCCCCTGAAACACACCGTTTACCAAATCGCCCTACATCGAAATCCTGAAGACCCATTCCCTGTAATACCGTACACACCTGACCGCAGGACCCAATTTCTTTTGACAAACAAGAATGTACGTTCTAAAATCAAGCCCCTCTGTACCGACATAACATCCCTCAAACCCGTAATACCCCAACCCAGTCACTTCTGGGGTTGTCCCAATCATCTCGGAGAAACAAATCACATGAGTACCATCAATTCCCAACATTTTGCCGAAGCGTTACTGGCTTTACTTGATGAGACATTTGACAATGTGCGTGGCTATTATCTGGACAAAGGCACATCCCTGTTTGAAACCCTGGCGACCCTTAGCGCCACTGAGGCATCGGTTCCCGTCGGCGGCAAATGTGCCACATTGGCGGCTCAGGTGAAGCATGTCGCATTTTATCTGGATGTCTTGGAAAAAAGTGTGCGTACGGGCCAGTTCACCCGGGTAGATTGGGGTGAAATCTGGCGCACCATTGGTTCGGTCACGCCGGATGAATGGGAGGCGATCAAGGCAGAACTCCGCACCAGTTACAATGGCATCCTGAACCTGGTTCGGGATACCACCGAGTGGCCCAGTGAGACAGAAATTGGCGGAGCGATGGCGATTGTGGCCCATACCGCTTACCACCTGGGGGAAATTCGTCAGGCGTTGTGTGTGCTCAAGCCATGATAGTAGGTTGTAAGAGGCAGGTTCGCGGCCGCGAACCTGCCCTGCTACCCTTTCCACCCCATGAGCGACATCACCAATCCCCACGACAAATTCTTCAAAGAAACCTTCACTCAGCCCGAAGTCGCCCGCGATTTTCTGGCCAACTATTTGCCCCCCCATATTCTGCCTCTGCTCGATTTGAGCCAGATCGAACTGGAAAAAGAAAGTTTCATTGATCCCGAACTTCAGGAGCATTTCTCCGATCTCCTTTATAGCGTACCTCTGGTGGGTAGATCGGAATTACTATTCATCTACATCCTGCTGGAACACAAAAGTTATCCCGATCCCCTTACACCCCTGCAACTCCTGGGGTATATGGTACGCTTTTGGGAACGGCGGGTACGCCAGGGAGCCAAAACCCTGGACGCGCTCTTACCGCTGGTGTTGTATCATGGCCGCGAACGATGGTCAGGCAGTCAGCGGTTGAGCGATCTATACAACGGGCCGGAAGAATTTCGCCTCTATCTGCCTGATTTTGTTTACCAATTAAGCGATTTTTCCCGGTACAGCAATGAAGAAATCAAAGGTGAGGTGATGACGCAGATTGTATTGCGACTTTTTCATGCCATCTTTGATCCGCAGTTGAGCCGACAGTTGCCCGAAATCTTTAAGCTATTTTGGCAGTTGGCAAACCAGGAAACAGCAATACAATATTTAGAGACCGTGTTACGCTATCTATCGGTTACGGCCGAGCGGGTGACACCGGATGAGTTGCGGACAGCCCTTGAGGTTGTGTTTCCGCAACAAGGAGATGAACTGATGCCTACATTAGCGCAACAATGGCGAGAAGAAGGACGGCAAGAAGGACGGCAAGAAGGTCGGCAAGAAGGACGGCAGGAAGGTCTGCTGGCTGGAATGCGCCAAAACATTCAGGATTTGCTTGAAGAACGGTTGGCTGTCCCCAAAAAGCGGTTTCAGGCCCAGTTGGCCGGGTTGGATAATTTAGATACATTGCGGTTGCTGGTGCGGCGGGCGGCGACGGTGGATAGTGTGGCTGAATTTGAGCAGGCTTTGGATACGCTGGTTGCACCTTGATGAAACAAGCCTATGATTCGCGGCCGCATACCCTACCCATTTTTCCCCACGATAAAAAGGGTACGCGGCCGCGTATCCATTCCTTACCATTCCTTTTTTTCGCCCTTTTCCTCCTGATCTTCAACATAGGTTGTCGTTCTACAGCAACTCCCACCGTAACAACGCTTCATCCTCACACAGTCCCCTTAAACCCCTCTTTTATTGAATTGTGGACAACCAATAGTTTTATCCAATGTGCCTCTTGTCTGATCGTAGACGAGGGCAAGGTCTATCTATTGGGTTCTATGTCTCAAGATAGAACGCCTTATCTCATTCGGTTAGATTTATTCACCGGTGATGTAGATTGGCAAGTTCGCCTCGATCAAAACGCCCGTGGCCCTATGTTACTGACCACCAATTTCATTTATGTGGGGGTTGAGGGGACGCAGAAGATAGGCAGTGAAACACAAACAGCTGGCAGTGCTCAGATCGTGGCTTTTAACAGAAACAGCGGTGCTGAAGTGTGGACAGCGGATATTCCCGGAGCAAACGTCATTCTTTCACTCGCGGCCGCAAATGAAACCCTGTTTGCAATGGGCAACGTTTATCTTACCGTGACCACACTCCATGCGGAAACGGGTCAACGCCAAGAATCAACTCGGACCGAAATGGTGTTTTTCGATGATGGTGCAGTTCGTTATGCGGCTGAACCGAATGGCACGCTGACGGCATGGGACAGTCAACAAAACAATATTCTCTGGCGATGGGATGACCCTGTCACTGGCTTTCATTTTGACGCCACTCACAACATCGTACTGCTAAAAACCGGTGATAACATTGCTGGCAAGGCGGCGGCAGTGGATAGTTGGCAACTTCTTTGGCAGAATAACCGCGTTCTCAACATGGTCGCCGACGGTTCCGTTGTTTATTTGCTCACCCTGCTGGACTCACCTCTGGGTTGGGGCGGCGATAACGTGATTGACGCCCAGCTTCTTGCTCTTGACATCCAATCGGGTGCGCTCTTAGGTGAGTTCACGTTTGATCCGCCTGGCATCCAATCTGGTTCGGGAAATTATGGTTACTATATCGCGGCCGCACCAAACATTATCCTCGTCTATCTAGGCGATGGACGCCAGGTGTTCGCCTTACAGTTTGCCCCACCTGAATAACCGTTCCCTGCTGAAAGTTCCCCCAAACTCCGCTACAATCCCCTCATGTTTGCCGAACTCGTGATCAACATCGAGGCTGGCCTGGAAGGGACGTTCCACTACCACGTGCCCGCCGACCTGCGGCCGCGCCTCCGCCTCGGGCATCTTGTCGAGGTGGAATTTGGCCGCCGGTTGGCGCAGGGTGTCGTTATCGCCTTTAGCGACGAAGCCCCGGTCGAAGAGACGAAACCCGTCATCGCCCTGGTAGATGAGGAGCCGGTGGTACAACCATTCCAGATTCGGCTGGCGCAGTGGCTCAGCCGACAATACCTGGCTCCGCTCAACGGCTGTATCCGCCTCATGCTCCCCCCTGGCCTGACGCGCTGGTCAGACACCACCCTGGCCCTCAATACGCGCTGGGATGGCACGGGCCGTCTGACCAAAATTCAGCAAGAGTTGATTGATTTACTCAAGGAGAAGGGGGACAGACGCGGCCGCCAGATTGATAAGGTGTTGGGTAAGAAGTCGAACTGGAAAGCGGCCGCGAACCAACTGGTCAACCGTGACATCCTCATCAAGGCCACCGTCCTCGACCCGCCCCGCATCAAACCGAAACAGATCCGTACTGTTGAATTGATTGCCGGGCCAAAGCAGATTCGCGCGGCCGCGAACCAACTCGGTCGGGCCAGCAAACAGGCCGATGTGTTGGACTATCTGCTCACCAGCGAAGACCCCTTGCCCCGCCTGGACACCGTGCTGGAAACCACTGGAGCTACCCAAAACCACATTGATGAACTGGTCAACGAAAAACTGGTGACGGTCGCGGCCGCGGACACCCTCATCCTACCCACCGCCACTGCCCACACCGCCCCCCCCGAATATCAGCCCATCCTGCAACAACTCCCCACTACCCTGGGGAGATTTACGATTGACGATTTACGATTTACGATTGATAGTCTCCAGACTTCAGTCTCCCAGTCTCTTAGTCTCTTAGTCTCCAATCTCCAGTCTCTTGGTTTTGTCGAACTCATCCCCCAACCCGCCACCCTCAGCCTCGCCATCCCCCCAAAAACCGTCCTGCCCCACATCTTCACCCTGCGCCATGCGACGGTGTATGAGGCGATATTGAACCGGCTACGCGGCCGCGCCCAACCGATGGCTTCCTCTGATCTCTACGCCGACACCGGGGCCAACCTCAGCCACCTCAAAAAACTCATCGAGCTAGACCTCATCCGCGTCAGCCAAGAAGAAGTGTGGCGCGACCCCCTGGCCGACCGGGACTTCACCCCCGCCGAAGCCCCCCTGCTCACCCACGATCAGGCCCGTATCTGGGGGCGGGTGAAGGTGGCGATGTTGCAGGCGATGGCCGGTGGGGAAGAGGGGAGTGGAGACTGGGATGAGGGCGAGGACGCGGCGATGGGGGGACACGGCGACACGGCGACGGATGATTCGCCCCCTCGCCCCCTCGCCCCCTCGCCCTTTCTTCTGCACGGCGTCACCGGTAGCGGTAAAACCGAAATCTACATGCGGGCGATTGAGTTGGCGTTGGAGTTTGGGCAACAGGCGATTGTGCTTGTGCCTGAAATTGCCCTGACGCCACAGACGGTGCGCCGTTTTGCCGCCCGTTTTCCGGGGCAGGTGGCCGTTCTACATAGCCGCCTCAGCGAGGGCGAACGGTTTGACACCTGGCGGCGGGCGCGAGCGGGCTTGTTCGACATCATCGTCGGGGCACGGAGTGCCTTGTTCACCCCATTGCCCAATCTGGGTGTGATTGTGGTGGATGAGGAGCACGATCCCAGCTACAAACAGACGCCCCCCGTGCCGCCCCCGTACTACCACGCCCGTGATGCCGCCATCGCCCTGGGCGAAATCACCGGGGCGGCGGTTATCATGGGTAGTGCCACGCCGGATCTCGTCACCTACCACCGCGCCCGCGCCGAGCGGTATCAATTGTTGGAACTGCCGCGCCGCGTGATGGGGCATCGCCAGCGCATCCAGAGCCAGGCAGAGCGGTTGCACCTGTTGTCCCGCTACACCCAAAGCGGCGACGACCCGGACGACGCCATGACGATTCCTTTGCCGCCGGTACAGGTGGTGGATTTGCGCCAGGAACTGCGGGCAGGCAACCGTTCCATCTTCAGTCGGGCGTTACAAACGGCGTTGGATGAGACGTTGGCCCGTGGTGAGCAGGCGATTTTGTTCCTCAACCGGCGGGGAACTCACTCCTTTGTGATGTGCCGCGATTGTGGGCTGGTGCTGAAATGCGGCCGCTGTGACATGCCGCTCACCTTTCATCGGCCCCAGGCGTTGTTGGTGTGCCATTATTGCGGCCGCAAAGAACCCCAACCCGACGATTGCCCGCAATGTGGCTCCAAACGGATTCGTTACTTTGGCCTGGGCACAGAGGAACTTGAGGAGCAGGTACAGCAACGATGGCCGGAAGCGCGGCTGGTGCGTTGGGAT
>JAGNBF010000046.1:0-21972 GCA_018004935.1 Chloroflexota bacterium
GGGTTGGGGGTGGGGGAACGCCACGTAGGCAATCGCCCTAGAGCGTCTACCGCTTCATGAACAGTTCAACAGTTCAACAATTAGTTATTCAACTCATTTGAAACACACCCTTTGGCAAATCGCCCGGCGGACAATTTACCAAATCGTCCTACAAATTTTCATCCCTTTTGATGCGGCCGCAGGTCTATAAGGAACGCCTATGATAATACCCGCAACCAGGAACAGGCACAATCGCAACCCACAGGAGCAGGGCGATTGCCTATTCACCAAAATGAACCTATCCCCCTGCCGATTCCCTCGGGAAAGGGGAATTCCAATGGGGCATTTTTCGGGGCGAATGCCCCGAAAAATGCCCCTTAGAAAAGTTCCCCGCCCCTGGGGCGGGGGAAATCCGCGTAGGCAATCGCCCTGTCAGTCACCTCACAGCAATATGTGACCCCAAAAAGACACCTGATTGACACGGTACATCCCCCCTGGTACAATAAACGGGTACAATAATGGCGCGATGCGTCAAATGACCTGTTAACGGAACTCCCAGCCTTACATGAACAGCACCTGACCTTTGCTGGCATGTTTTTTGATTTCTGGTAGAACAAGAACAATCAAGAACGTACCTTTTCAATAAAGGTAAGCGTTCAGTTGAGTTCCTTCAACGGATTAAGAATTTGAGTTTAGAGCGAGAGCGAGAGGGTTTTCCAGAGTAATTCCCTCTCGCTCTATCCTCTCGCTCTATCCTCCAGTTTCTAAATCTGCTGAAGTCATCCAAAATGGCCTAAAATCGTCTCTGAACTGAACGGTTACCAATAAAATGTGGTGGAGTTGGTTGAGCCTGTCGCAACCAACCGCCTTCGACAAGCTCAGGCTACGTTTCCCCGAAATATTGAGAAGATGCTCTAGAACTACCTAAAAATCCATCATCACTCGATCTACTTGCCCACCCTAAACTCATGCTGGCACGTCTACCCCAAAAAACCATTACGAAATTATTCCTGGCCCTGGGCATTATCGCTCTTGTTATTCTTGCCGCTGGCCTTTCGGAATTGAACCTGGATCCAGGACAGACTTTTGCCATTCAGGAAGACAACGTCGTTACCGGAAACACAACCACGATTACCAGTTTTTCGCCTCAATGGCTCATCGCGGCCGCAGTAACCCTCGCCCTCATCGCCACCCTCATCAACTTCATTCTGACCATCCGCAAAGGGTTAAGGCATACCTTGCCCGGCATTGTCTCCTTCGTGTTATTTCTCCTCCTGCTGTTCTTCCTTCGGGAACAAATGGGCACCATCAGCCCGGAAGCGATTCCCCAAGAAATGACACAAACCCAAAGCATTGACATCACCCAATTGGCCGAAGAGGCAGTGGCTGTAGAGCCAGAAATTGCACCCCCCTCTGACTGGTTGGTGTTAGCGATTGCGGTGGGGATTGGATTAGTGGTAACAGTGGTAGGATATGTCATTTACCGGCGGTTTTTCTACAAACCTGCGGCCGCGACTCTGCAACAACTGGCTCTAGATGCCGAAGCTACCCTCGTCAAACTCCAGATCGAGGATGCCAACCTGCGCGATGTCGTGATGCGTTGTTACTTCGACATGAGCAAAACCGTCACCGAACATGGTGTACGCCGCACCGAAGGGATGACACCCCGGGAATTTGAAGAACGGCTTATCGTCGCCGGTTTGCCCCGCCGCGATGTCGAACGACTCACCCGCCTGTTTGAAGAAGTGCGCTACGGTCATATAGAGGTAGGTGAGCGGCAAAAACGGGAGGCCATGGCCTGTATGGAAGGTATCGTTGCGGCCGCGAAACGTCGCACCTCAGCCACCGCCAATCAGCCATCCCCCGCCAATAGCCTGGCCCGCTGAGTTTATGTATGGCTCAACCCTGACAAACATTGATCAGCCCAACCTGAATCATCGGGGTATCTTCTTAGGAATGAGAACTAAATAACTTGTTCGCTGGAAGTGGCACGGTCAGGAGACCCGCCACAGCAAATGTTCAAGTTATTTAATCGTCAATCCTTAATAAAGTGTGGTGACGTTGGTTGAGCCTGTCGCAACCAACCACCTTCGACAAGCTCAGGCTACGGCTTAGTAGTTACAGTGAGGAAACCGATGAGCAACACTCGAAAAACCCAAGCGTTCTTTTTCCTGCTCTTAGGTTTACTGGCTCTGATACTCTTAGCCTCAGGACTTTCATCCCTTCAGCTACTCCCTGCCCAACGTTTTGTCATTGACAACGACGAAGCTGTCACCACCGAGGAAATAACCACCGCCGAAGAAATAGACCCGGAAGCCGGGGCAAGGGCAATACAAAACACCTTGCTGGCGCTCTTTATTATCTTCCTCCCCATTTCCCTCATCGTAGCCTTTCGTTCACCCGAATTGTTCAAAGAGGTGCTTAAACGGGATATACGCCTCTTTTTGTTTGTTCTGGCCGGATTCTTTCTCTTTCGTCAACTCCAACTGCAAGGTTTTTTTAACCGCCCTTCTGATCTACCCGGTACCACCGCCATTGGCATCCCATCGGTCATCCAAAACCCCACGGTCCTGATGGGATTCGGTCTGGCTTTTCTGCTGTTAGGAGTGTTCGTATATTCTTTATGGAAACTGTGGCGGCGCTTTAGCCCATTATTCAGCCTCAGTAAAATCGCTCAAGACGCCATCGAAGAGATTCAGTCGGGGGTAGATCTGCGCAATGCCATTATTCGTTGTTATTTTGAAATGTGCCGCGCCCTGCAAGGAACCGGGCGGCTGGAACGGAGCAAAGCCACCACCCCCCGGGAATTGGCCCAGCAACTGGCTGACGCCGGTATCGCCGCCGAGCAAACCCAACGTCTAACCCGTCTGTTTGAAAAAGTTCGTTATGGAGCGGAAACGTTAGGGAAAAACGAAGAACAAGAAGCCATCGAATGCCTGAAAGCGATTGTCCAGGCTATTGATGAGCGCAAAAACCGCCGCCCTGATCCGTTTTTGAAACCAAAACAATTACCGCCACTGGGCAAGCGGCAAACGGTCAATAGCAAACAGTGAAGAAGCATCAATCAGCAAAATTTGGCCTGGTTCAAGTCAGCTTTACAAATTCAATCATTGATCCTTAACGAACCACACCCTACTATCCATCCATGGCTTCACCATCTACAACTCCCCCTCCTAAAAACCCCATCCGCAACCTCCTTATCATCGTCATCGTGGTTATTGTGGTGGCGGTAGTGGCGTTTCTCATTCGTGATTATGTGCGCCAGTTTGTGGCCCCCTTTATCTTGTATCTGCTCTGGATTACCCAGCTAATTTTTACCAGCCTGCCCCAGGCCGTTCTGTGGGCGGTTTTCCTGGTGGTTGTCTTTTTCGTGGCGGGGCGAAGTTTGGGACAAAACCGGCAACGGTTCACGCGCAAAGAGCGACCGGCCAATGTTTATTATGGCCGGGTGGAAGAGTTGGCCCGAATGATTGAGCAGGCAGGCACGGGTGATTATTTTGCCCGACGATTGGAGCGGCAGGTAAGTGATCTCTCATTGGAAGCACTGGGGCATGGGGAGAAATTGACCCCCGTTCAGGCACAAGAGGCGGTTAATGGGGACCGCGGCCGCGTTCCTGGCCTCGTTTATGATTTTTTGCAACGTACCACGGCCCAACGAACAGCCGGGGTAGAAATGATGACCCAATACAGCAACCGCTTCACTGAGTTGGCTGATACCCTACGCCGCCAGGCCAGCCGCCAGCCCCTTTATGATTCAGACCTGGAAGCGGTGGTGCGTTACCTGGAAGAACAATTGGAGGTTAAAGGTGAGTAATTCCGTTAATAGAGTGGCCGAACTAAGCGGCCGCGTCGTTCAAGAAGTCGAAAAGGCCATTATTGGCAAACGCAACCTTCTACGTATGGTCATGGCCGCCATCCTGGCCGATGGCCATGTGCTCTTAGAAGATTTCCCTGGCCTGGGCAAAACCTTGCTCGCCAATAGCTTTGCCACCGCCCTCGGCATCAGCTTCAAACGCATCCAATTCACCCCCGACCTGCTCCCTGGCGACATCACCGGCGGGTACATTTTTAACCGGGCCACCAGTGAATTTGAGCTTCGCAAAGGCCCCATCTTCGCCAATATCGTCCTGGCCGATGAAATTAACCGCGCTTCACCCAAAACCCAATCGGCCCTGCTAGAAGCCATGCAAGAGCATCAAGTCACCATTGAAGGGGAAACCATGCGCCTGCCAGATCCCTTTATCGTCCTGGCAACCCAAAACCCCATCGAATATGAAGGCACCTTCCCCCTGCCTGAAGCCCAACTCGACCGCTTCATCATGAAATTATCGGTTGGTTATCCTTCAGCAGAAGAGGAACAGGCCATTTTGCGGAGTCGCCGCCAGCGCAAACAAGATGCCTTTAACCTGCAAGCCGTTACCCAAGACAATGAACTTCTGGCAATGCGCCAGATTGTGGAAGAGGTATATGTAGATGATGACATCGAAAAGTACATCGTTTCCCTGGTGACGGCGACCCGGCAAGATACCCGTGTGGTGGTTGGCTCCAGCCCCCGTGGCTCCCTGGCTCTGCTTAAGTTAGCCCGCGCATTTGCCGCTATGGATAGCCGCACCTACCTCTTACCCGACGATGTGAAACAGTTCGCTGTATCTGGCCTCTCCCACCGCCTCATTCTGGAACCCGATCTTTGGACCCGCCGTAATGCCGCCGAAGGTATTGTGCAAGGTATGTTGGGCACGGTGGCTGTGCCGGTCATTAAGGGAATATAGCACCTTGAATCGTTTGCTCTTCCTTGGCATTCTTCTCTATGGCCTGGCTTTAACCGGGCTGATCGTGTTGAGCGGCAACGTCTTGTTGCTGGTTATCCCTGTAGCCCTTTACCTGGGAATGGCACTACTCTATGGCCCGGATGACCTTAAATTAGAATTGAGTCGCACGCTGAGCGCTGATCGTATTGTGCATGGAACAGCGGTGCAGGTGGAATTGACCATCGTCAATAAAGGTGGCGTTCTGGAAGAGGTAGAGATTATTGACCATCCCCCGGCGCAATTATCTGTGCTGGAAGGCAACACGGCCATCCTGACCTCGCTGGCTCCGGGCGAAACAGTCACCCTGACCTATACGCTGGATGGACGGCGCGGCTATTATGATTTTGGCGAAATCGCGGTGACGGCTACCGACCGCTTTGGGCTATTCCGTAAGCAAATGCACGCCCCAGCGGAGGGTAAGCGGCAATTTTTTGTCTTGCCCAAGGTCATCAAGCTCAAACGGATTGACATTCGTCCGCGTCAGACCAAAGTGTATGCAGGGACAATTCCGGCGCGGCTAGGTGGCTCTGGGGTGGAGTTTTTTGGGGTGCGCGAATATCAGGCGGGCGATTCGTTGCGCCATATGAACTGGCAGGCAAATGCCCGTCACCCCAGTACTTTGCACACCAATGAATTTGAACAGGAGCGGGTTGCGGATGTGGGGCTGATTCTGGATGCCCGCCTGCGCAGTAATCATTGTGCGGGTACGGATGCTCTGTTTGATTTTTCTATTCAAGCGGCCGCGGCGCTCACCGAAGCTTTTCTCACCCAGGGCAACCGTGTGGGGCTACTCCAATACGGTGATTTTCTCGGTTGGACTTTTCCGGGCTACGGCAAAATCCAGAAAGAACGCATCTTGCAGGCACTGGCGCGGGCACGGGTTGGCGATAGCATGGTGTTTGACCGGCTGGAACATCTGCCAACTCGCCTCTTTCCACCCAAATCACAGGTGGTACTGATCAGCCCCCTCATGAAGGATGATGTGCGGTTTATCAAGCGGTTGCGGGCCAGGGGTTTCCAATTGCTTGTGGTCAGTCCAGATCCGGTGGCGTTTGCCCGTGATATGTTGGGGGCCAATAAACCAGAAGTCCAACTGGCCTACCGCATTGCCCGGCTGGAACGGGCATTGCTCCTGCGCCAGTTACAACAATCGGGTATTTTTACCATTGACTGGCAAGTAACCACGCCGTTTGAGCAGTCGGTAGGCATGGCGTTGAGTGGCCTGCCTATCTGGTCTAGACATGCGGCGGGGTTGCATTGAGGGAGAACGGTCAGGAGACCGGCTTGAGCAATCGCCTAAGTGAATGTCTAAAAATAAGTTCTGAACTATCTGCTTTTGGCATGGTTCAGGTTAGCTTTACAAATCTGTAGGACGATTTTGTAAATCGTCCACTGGGCGATTTACAAAATCGCCCTACAAATTGTTAAGCACAGCTTGCCGACTTTTGAACCACGCCCTGCTTTTTAAATTGGCCTGACAAATATGACGCGAACGATCCATTGGCTTCTTCTCGCGGCCGCGAACGGTCTGCTCATCGGTGGTTTTTATTTCAGTGATCGCCTGCTGGAGTTACCGATGGCCTTGTTGCCTCTGCCTTTTTTTCTCCTGGGTGTGTTACGCTGGCGTTGGGGTTGGTTACGTACCTTGGGCTTCAGTTTTATGATCCCGATTATGCTATTTGGTTTGTGGCGTGGGGTACAACCTATCTGGCCGTTGCTGAGCCTGATCGCCGGTTTACTCGCCTATGACCTGGATCACCAACAGCGACGTTGGGCACGTATCCATTATCAGCCTAAACAGGTCGAGATGGCGCGTCTTTATCAGCAACGCCTGCTTCTGGTGGGACTATTGGGTGTAGGGTTGAGCGCGGCCGCGTTGCTCATTACTATCCAATTCACCCTCACCAGTGCCATGCTCCTCGGCCTCATTGCCATTGTGGGACTGAGCCGGGCCGTGGCTTATTTACGCCGAGAGAGTGATTAGTCACCATTCGGGAATAACGTAGGTGGCGCGGTCAGGAGACCGACCACCCCGCTTAATCTTGAGCAAACCCAAAGGACTATTTAATATGAAAATAGGTGTTGTTTTTCCCCAGACAGAGTTTCCAGCAGACGCGGCCGCGTACCGGGATTATGCTCAGGCGGCCCAAGATTTAGGTTATACCCACATCCTGGCTTACGATCACATCCTGGGGGCCAACCCGGATCGGCCAGGGGGGTGGAGCGGGCCATACACCTACAAAGACCCGTTCCACGAACCGTTTACCCTTTTCAGCTACCTGAGCGGCGTCACCAGCCAGCTTGGTTTCGTAACGGGGATCATCATTTTGCCGCAACGGGATGCGGCTTTAGTCGCCAAACAGGCGGCGATGGTGGACATCCTGTGTGGGGGCCGTCTGCGCCTGGGGATTGGCATTGGCTGGAACGAGGTGGAGTATGTGGCGACGGGTAATGATTTTCACCAACGCGGCCGCAAAGCCGATGAACAAATAGATGTTTTGCAGGCGTTGTGGACGAAGCCCCTGGTCAACTTCCAGGGGCAATTTCACACCATTCCCGATGCCGGGATCAACCCCTTGCCCATCCAACGCCCCATTCCCATCTGGATGGGGGGCCATGCGGAAGCAGTGTTGACCCGGATTGCCCGGAAAGGGGATGGTTGGATACCGGGGTATCGCACGGCGGCCGCGGCCGCGAAAACTCTCAACCTGCTGGATAACCTGTTGGCTGAACAGGGCCGTTCTCGCGCCGACATCGGCATAGAAATCCGCTTACTTTATCAAAACGGCACAGCCGAAAGTTGGGGGACAATTATTGAGGATTGGCAGAAAGCCGGGGCCACCCACGGCTCGATTAACACAATGGGGTGTGGTTTTACGACGGTGGAACAGCATATTGAGGCGTTAAGGGGGTTTGCGGCCGCGGTACTCGCCTAGCCCTCCCTCATTCCACGCTCTGCGTGGAATGCTCCCCCAGACGCTCTGCGTCTTTCTACAGGGCGCAGAGCACCCACCGGACCGTTCCACGCGGAGCGTAGAACGAGGTTCTATTGATACTCAGGATGAACCTGAATAAACCGTACTAATCGTTGCCTGGCTGTCGCTTGTACCTTGTTCCGCACCAGCGGTGTCCAGCCCAGGAGTAACCCGATTGGCCCTAAGGCCATCCGCGACCACCGCCAGAAGTTAAACCGGTCCTGGTGTTCAATGATCAGCCCGTCCTGAAAACGGAAGGTGGCGTCAATGATGTTATGCACCTTCCGTCCGGTGGAGAAGGTGTACCACGCTTCCCAATGAGCCGTGCCAGTTGTTTCACTGGCCTGGACGTGGCTGTGGACAACCCGCAAATCCCGCCCTGACTCACACAACATGTGCCACATTGCTCCGGCCTCTTTCCCTTTCAGCGTGAACACCGGATCGGCAAAGCGCACTTCTGGGTGATAACAGGCGATCATCTCCGCGTAATTTTTCGCGGCGAAAGCGGTGTAGAACCGATCAATGAGTTGCTCATTTGGTGACATAACTTTCCCTCTCCTGATATAAAACCGGGTTTCTGTGCGAAACCCGGTTTTTTATTTACTCGATCAGTCGGAAAACCAGTTCAGGGTATTTGTCCTGATAATAACGCAACTCATGGTCGGAGCGGAAGAGGCCGATGAGACGTTCCTGGGCGTCCTGCGCCCGGATGAGGCCATAACGCCAGGGCAATAGCTCAATTTGTTCTTCTGGCCCTTCGACGATGCGGGCTAACTGATGGGGCAAGCCTTCCAATTTGGTCAGCACGTTGTACTCCGCTTCCATGCGGGCTTGCACCACTTCAAACTGCAATGCCCCGACGACGGCCAAAATCGGGTCGCGGCGGCGGGCATCGGCTTCATACAACACCTGCATCGCCCCTTCCGTCTCTAGCTGTTGCAACCCTTTGAGGAACTGCTTCTGTTTGCTGATGTCCAGGTTGATGATGCGGGCAAAATGTTCGGCGGCGAAGCGGGGAATGGCGGCAAAGGTGAATGATTTGCCTTCGCACAGGGTGTCGCCAATGGCGAACTCTTTGTTGCCCGGTAAACCGATGATGTCGCCCGGATAGGCGTCGTCTACCACCTCACGTTCGTCGGCGAAAAAGCTGTAGGGGCGGGGCAGGCGCAGGGTGCGACCGGTGCGGGGATGATTGACGACCATGTTGCGCTCGAAGCGGCCGCTACACACACGCACAAAAGCCACACTATCCCGGTGTTTGGGGTTCATGTTGGCCTGAATCTTGAACACAAAGCCGGAGAACTCCGGGTGCAGGGGGCTGACTTCGCCATTGGAACCGGTGTAGGGTACGGGCGATGGGGCGTAGTGAATGAAATCGTTCAAGAATAGTTGTACGCCAAAGTTGGTCAGGGCACTGCCAAAATAAACCAGCGTTTGCTCCCCTTTGAGCATTTTGTCATGGTCAAAACCCATACCCATCTCGTCCAACAGTTCGATATTGGTGTGTAAATCTTCAAACTGGTGGGAACTCAGCCCTTCTTCGATGCGGGGATCATCGAGGGTGGTGATGTGTTCGGGGGAGATGGTCTGGTTGCGGATGGTGCGGTCGTACAGGTGTACTTCTTGGGTATTGCGATCATACACGCCCAAAAAGTCAGCCCCGTCGCCGATGGGCCAGTTCATGGGCACGGGTTGCATTCCCAGGACAGTTTCCACCTCATCGAGCAGAGCCAGCGCATCCAGGGCGGGGCGATCCATCTTGTTGATGAAGGTGAAGACGGGAATGCCCCGTTGGCGGCAGACTTCAAACAGTTTGCGCGTTTGGGCTTCCACCCCTTTGGCGGCGTCCAGCACCATGACGGCACTGTCGGCGGCCATGAGGGTGCGGTAGGTGTCTTCGGAGAAGTCCTGATGGCCGGGGGTGTCGAGCAGGTTGATGACATGCCCTTTGTAGGGGAATTGCAGGACGGTGGAAGTGATAGAGATGCCGCGCTCTTTTTCGATGGCCATCCAGTCGGAGACGGCACTGCGTTGGTCGCGGCGGGCACGGACGCTCCCGGCCAGGTGAATGGCGTTGCCGTAAAGCAGGAGCTTTTCGGTGAGGGTGGTTTTCCCGGCGTCGGGATGGGAGATGATGGCAAAGGTGCGGCGCGAAGCCACTTCTTTACTCAGGTCAAGGGTGGAGGTAAGTTCTGATTCTGACATACAGCGTGGTGTGGGGTGCGTCGTGCGTAAGGGTTGAGGAATTCTCTTTTGCCGCTTACGACATACACGATAGACACAAAGAAACCGGATTTGGGGTCAAAATCCGGTTTCTGAAGTGATATGGGCAAGGAAAATGGTCGTAAAGGGAAAGACGACCACGGGGGATAGTATAGCATTGCCGGGGCAGGTTGATCAACTTACCGGGATGGGGTTGCTTTCCCCCACCCCTAACCCCGCCCCCAGGGGCGGGGAATTTTTCTAGGGGCCATTTTTCGCGGGCGTCTGCCCGCGAAAAATGGCCCAACCCGTAGAACAGCCTTTCAGGCTGTTCGCCCTACACATCCTGGAGGGGGGCTGAGCTTTGCCGAAGCCCGGATCTGCCTGCATAGAGAGCGCACAGCCTGGAAAGGCTGTGCTACGCTCAGTTGACCACCGGGCGGCCGCACCATTTTTAGACGTTCAGGCCAAATTGAGAATTGCTGCTGGTGGGTAAGGCAATTTTGCCCGGTTGCGGCAAACGAGTAAACTTTTACCTATGCGTGAAGTGATTGAAAATGCTCTTAACCTGGAAAGTCGCCCGTATACGGATGCGGATGCGGAGTGGGATGCGTTTGTGGCTAACCATCCCTATGGTTCTATTTTGCAAACGACCCATTGGGCTATGCTCAAGGGGCGTTTTGGCTGGACGCCGCAACGGGTCTGGTTAAAAAAGGATGGTCAACTGATTGCCGGAGCGCAATTGCTGATTCGTTCGGTGGCTTTTGGGTTGGTCAAGATGGCGTATATTCCGCACGGGCCACTGGTCAATTGGGAAGATGAAGAGCAGGTGGATGTTCTACTAAACCAGATTGATTTGGCCGCCTACCGCAATCGGGCGGGAATTGTGAAGATGGAACCGTTGTTGTGGCAGGATGAGTTTGGGGCGGAGCGATGGCAGGCGGTGGCGCAGAAGTTTGATCTTCTGACAAATACAGACACGATTCAACCGCCCCGCACGATGTTGGTGGATTTGCGGCCGCAACTTGATACTATTCTTGCTTCATTCAAACAAAAAACTCGCTACAACATCCGTCTGGCCGCAAAAAAAGAGGTGACGGTGCGTGAGGGCGCGGCCGCGGACCTGCCCACCTTTAATCGCCTCATGCAAACAACCGGTCAACGCAACGCCTTTGGCGTCCACGCCCCAGAATATTATCGTGACGCCTTTGATCTGTTCAACCCAGACAAACGCACCTTGCTCCTGGCTGAATATCAAGGTAAACCTCTAGCTGGGGCCATGATTTTTGCTCATGGCCCTCTGGCTACCTTCCTATTTGGTGGCTCTAGCAATGAGGAACGGGAACGGATGCCCGCTTATGCCGTTCAATGGGCGGCCATGGCGTGGGCCAAGGCTCAGGGTTGCCACTGGTATGATCTCTGGGGTGTACCAGATGCCCCATTAGATGAACTGGAAGCCCAATTTGAAAGCCGGGATGATGGTTTATGGGGGGTGTATCGGTTCAAACGGGGTTTCAATGGCGTCATCAAACGCACGGTTGGCCCGGCGGATCGGGTGTACAATCGGCTTGTGTATCGCCTGTACCAACGGCGACGAGGAATGGGGTGAGTTGTGGGGAAATGGTGAGTTGTTAATAGCCAATGGTGAATGGTCAATGCTCACCCTTCACCATTTCCCATTTCCCATTCACCATTCACCACTCACCATTTCCCATTCACCATTCACCATTCACCACCCCGAATCCCCCATGGCTCTTTTTTAGCCATTTTGTACTGATACACATCCTCGGGGGCTGAGCCTGTTGAAGTCTGGCTTAACCTTCGACAAGCTCGGCATCGTCGGAAAACACCTGAATAGATACGTTATTTTGCTTATGTCAACTCGATCAATTGCCACTCCTGCGGCCTGGCAGGCGATTTTAGACCAGTTACCCCATCCCCATGCTTTACAAAGTTGGGCCTGGGGCGCATTTAAAAGCCGATGGGGCTGGTCGGCTCACCCGCTGGTATTGGCAGAAGAAGAGGGGCACGCGGCCGCGCTCATTCTCAAACGCCAGCTTCCTTTTACCCCCTTTTCCATCCTCTATGCCCCCAAAGGGCCTCTGCTAGATTACCAAAATCCCGCCTTACGCCAGCGTGTCCTGGCCCAACTGGAGCAATTAGCCCGACAGGAAAAGGCACTCCTCATCAAAATTGATCCTGACGTGCCCCAGGCCACCGGTTTTGAACCAGCAGAAATAGATCCGATAGGGACCACGCTGGTCAGTGAGTTGCAGGCACGCGGCTGGCTTTTTTCCCAGGAGCAGGTGCAATTCCGTAATACCGTTTTGCTGGATTTGACCCGCAGTGAAGAAGATCTGCTGGCGGCGATGAAGCAAAAAACGCGTTACAACATTCGGCTGGCGGCCAAAAAAGGCATTGTCATTCGCCCTGGCACACCAGACGATTTTCCTCTGTTGGTGGCAATGTACCGGGAGACTGCCGCCCGGGATGGCTTTACAATTCGCCCTACGGGCTATTACCTGGATGCCTGGCAAACCTTTTACCAGGCGGGACTGGCTCAGCCGTTACTGGCTGAGTATGAAGGGGAGCCGGTGGCGGGGGTATTACTGGTGCGCTCGGGACCGACGGTTTTGTATATGTATGGTGCGTCTACGGAGAAGGAGCGGCCGCGCATGCCCAATCATTTACTCCAGTGGGAAGCTATTCGCTGGGCCAAAGCCCAGGGATGTACTACCTACGATTTTTGGGGTGCACCCGATGAATTTGTTGAAACGGATCGGATGTGGGGGGTCTGGCGCTTCAAAGAAGGGTTTAACGGTCAGGTGATACAGACGATAGGGGCATGGGATTATCCGGCGCGGCCGCGACTCTTTCGCCTTTACACCCAAACGTTGCCCCGCTATATAGCCTTAATCCGCAGATTAAGGAATAGTTCTTGAGTTTAGAGGTAAGCGTTCATTCCTTCTAGGGAAGCTGAATTTTTGGCCCTGCTGAATAACGCATTACCAAAGAAATGTTCAACTTCTTGACTGAACAGCTACGGTTAGAGTTCATAACAAGAGCGAGGGAGATTTCCACAGTAATTGTAATTACTAAGCCGTTGCCTGAGCTTGTCGAAGGCAACACAAGGCTTCGCCAGGCTCAGCCCTCGAGAGCATTAGTCATTACAAGCGATGGCTAAATTAGTCAGAAGCCGGGCTTTTTGCAGTAGGCTCATAGTTACTAACGCAGAAAAATAATCAGTAAATATCCCTTTGATCTAGGGACAAACTTTAGGAGGAATGATGAGGACGATTGTCGTGTTGGATGGTGATCAGACAGGGCAAGAGTTGTTGCTAGAAGCCCTGCGTGTCCTACAACCGGATGTTATTAAAATGGATGTGAATTTTCTCCATTTTGACTTGAGCCTGGAAAACCGGCGCCGGACGAATAACCAGGTGGTGTATGAGGCTGGTAAAGCCATGAAAGAACATCACCTGGCCCTTAAAGCGGCAACAATTACCCCAGAAATAAAAGGGGATGTGGGTAGCCCCAATCGGATTTTGCGGGAAGAGATTGACGCAGAAGTAATTGTCCGTACCGGGCGACGTATTCCTGGGGTGCGCCCGATTGCCGGGGTATATGCGCCCATTACAGTGGTGCGTATGGCCGTGGGCGATGCTTATGGCGCGAAGGAATGGCGTGAAGGGGTTCCTGGTTCTATGGATGAAGCGGCCCTACGCACAGAGCGAATTACGCGCCGCACCTCTAGCCGCGTGGCCGAATATGCCTTCCAACATGCCCGCCAGGTAGGGGCAAAGGTATTTGGTGGCCCAAAATATACCGTCAGTCCCGTCTATGAAGGGATGTTTAAGGAAGAATTGGACGCGGCCGCGGCACGGTATCCGGATGTACGTTACGACCCACAACTCATTGACGCTACCTTCGCCCTGCTTCTGGCAACCACCGGAGACCCCATGGTCATTCCCAGCCTCAACCGCGACGGCGACTTACTCTCTGATATGGTTCTGCAAATGTTCGGCTCCATTGCCGGATCAGAATCGCTCGTTATCTCCGTCAATGACGAAATGCAGGTAGATGGTGTGATGGCTGAAGCCCCGCATGGTACGGCCCCTCGTCTCCAAGGGATGAATGTGGCAAACCCTATGTCTATGATTCTGGCGGGAGCCGCTTTGTTGAGTTACATGAAAGAGCCTGAAGCCAAACGGGCCAGCCGGGCTATTTACGAAGGCACTCTGGAAGCTGTATATGATGGTTTTCGTACCGGTGACATCGGTGGCTCCTCAAAAACAGATGAGTTCACCGATGAAGTAATTCGCCGGGTCAAAACGAAAATGGCCGTGTGGTCTACTTTGGCCTAGGATTCATTCGTAAACAACTTTGGCGTTTGCTGGGGTAGATCTCCTGGTCGAGCCAGCCAACTTAAATTTCGAGTGCACCCATAGTGTGGGCCTGGTGCGGCCGCAAACACCGCCCTACAACCCTCGTTTATCCTCATGAAACGTTTTCTTCTCCCTTTCCTCATCTTACTTGGCCTGTCGCTGGCTTGTGGCACTTCTTCGTTGCCTCCCCTCATTGGTGGGGGCACGCCCGAGCCAACACCCATTCCCATTCCCCTGGATCAGCTTATGTCTTACCGGGTGCCGTTGTACACCATTTCTCTGGAACCCGGGGAAGTGGTTCCCGGCACACAACTGGAGTATGTAGGAGCGGTTGGGGACACCTATCAGGTAAAAATTGATGGTCTGGCAACAAATAAACGAGGGGGAGATTCTTTTGCCTGGCGGGGCGTGACCGCCCCAGGGGTCTATACGGTTTATAATTTGCGCCTGGCAACGGAGCTATTTGGTGGACTCACGGCGGCGGGTACGGTGGATGTGATGGTTTTGAACCCCACACCTATGGCCCTAGATGCCACACTACTTCCGGCCCGTGCGGCTGATTACAGCAACATCCTGGTAAGTTATACCGTAGCCCCAGGAAGTATGATTCCCGGTACGAGCTTACAATTTGTCAATGTTCTGAATGAGCAGGCCCAGATCGGCGGCCGCACCGGTTATCCCTATGTGGCCGTCGCCGATTCGTTGGATTGGTTGGGGCAATTACGTGACAATGTGATTGCCCGCTACACCCTCCGCGTTACCCGCATTGAAGATAGCGAACTCCGTGCCGACGGTACGGTAGAGTTGTGGGTTACCCCCTGATGGTTCACGAGGAAAAGCCAGAGCGAGAGGTGAAACCCCTCATTGCTCGCGCTGGCTCTAAACTCTACCCTTAAAAGGTCGTTTATGAAGTATCCTTATCCGGTAGACCCGTATGTTTTGAAGAACCCATTCCGCGGCCGCAAACCTACCCTCGCGCCAGTTGTCCCCTTTAACGAAGCACGTCTCCATTTGCCTGAACCCATCCTACCCGATCATCGTGACTGGGTGGAGCTATATTGGCGGGCCTGGGAGCTGGCCTGGAGCAATTGCCGCCTGCCACTGGCGGAAACGGGTTTCGCCGCCCGGTTCATTGATACCGCTTTCAACGAAAACACCTTTCTGTGGGATAGTGCCTTTATGGTGCAATTTGGCCTGTATGGGCGACGCGCTTTTCCATTCGTTGGCACATTAGATAATTTTTATGCCAAACAGCATGATGATGGCTGGATTTGCCGGGAAATCAGTACACGCACAGGCAAAGATTTTTTCCATCCCTTTGACCCCAACGGCACAGGCCCCAACATCCTGGCCTGGGCAGAGTGGCGTTATGCCCGCACTACCGGGGATGACAGTCGCTTTGGGCAGATTTTCTGGCCATTGTTGGCCTATCATCGCTGGTTTCAGAAACACCGCACCTGGCCCACCGGGCTTTATTGGGCCACTGGGCTGAGCAGTGGTATGGATAATCAACCCCGTGTACCCCATAGTCATGATTATCATCACCATTGGACCTGGGCCGATGCTTCGATTCAGGCGGCGCTCAATGCGTGGTATTTGGAACAAATAGCGACGCACCTGGGAGAAAATGAGGCGGCTCACGCCCTGGTCCTGGAACGGGGCGATTTGATTGAGAAGATTAACCGTTTGTTATGGGATGACGCGGCCGCGTTTTACAAAGATATTGATCCGCAAGGCCGGTTTAGTCCTGTCAAAAGTATCGGGGCTTATTGGGCCTTGATGGATCGGGAACTCGTACCGGAAAAGCGGCTTGTCCCCTTTTTGAGTCATTTGCGCCAGGAGACTGGTTTTAAGCGGCCGCATCGTATCCCCAGTATCTCGGCCGATAGCCCAGAATATGACGGACAAGGCAGTTACTGGCGGGGGGGTGTCTGGTCACCCACTAACTACATGGTTCTAAAAGGTTTACGCCTGAAGGGGCATCAAGCGTTGGCCCATGAGATTGCGATCAATCACCTGACCCAGGTGTGTGAGGTGTTCCAGCATACAGATACATTATGGGAAAATTATGCACCGGACGCGGCCGCGCCCGGGCAACCCGCCAAAGCCCATTTTGTGGGTTGGACTGGGCTGACACCCATCAGCATTTTGTTAGAAGATGTGTTGGGGCTGAGCGTAGATTGGCCGTCGCGCCGGGTAACGTGGGATCGGCGCTATAGCGGGCCGGTTTATGGGGTCAATAATTATCCCCTGGGTGCAGAGGGCACGTTAAGCGTGCTGAGCGATCACAATTTATTGAGTATCACCAGTGATGTTAATTTTACCCTGGTTGTACAAGGGACGGATGGGGTTGTACAGGCGGCCATCACACCAGGGTTGAACGAGATTGATTTGACTTAGTGCGCGTCTAAAAATAACTTCCCGATTTAGACCTGACAGGTTTCCGAAGGTTTATTTTCTCAGAGAACTGAACGCTTCCCATCTGATGATTTCTTTTAGCATTGCCACACTAAATTTACGCAACCGCATGGATCGCTGGTATGAACGGCGAGAGCTGATCGTGGCGGAAATTCTGACGAAACAGCCAGATATTCTGGCTTTGCAGGAACTCAGTATGCCTATCGGGCAGGGGCGATGGTTACGTAATCAGGTTAATTTGCGCTCATCGGGCAAATCAGGGCGACCCTATCGGCTCATTCAGCGGCGCAAACAGCATCTGGTAGAAGGGTATAAGGAAGGGGTGGGTTTTTTATGTAAACTCCCGGTGGTAGCGCAAAGTACATTAGGGCTGGGATACCGCGGCCGCATCGCTTTGCGTATCACGGTAGAATTGCCTACCGGGCAACTGGTAGATGTCATCTGCACCCACTTTCACCATGGCCCAGAAAATGTACAGGCCCGGCATGAACAGGCAATGCGCCTTGTGGGGTGGCTGGCTCAAGACCCAAATCGCGTTCCTTACCAGGTGTTGGCCGGAGATTTTAATGATGTGCCGGATAGTCTGGCGATTGAGGCGATTAAGCAAGCATATCGCTCAGCGTTTGCGGTCAAACATGGACATGATCCTCTGGCAACGTTTCCCACAGCCCTGACAACCTGGACAGAGCCGATGGCGGTTTGTCTGGATTACATATTCATTTCGGCGGCGATTCGCCAGGTGGAAAAAGCCGAGATATTTGCCAGCCACGCGGCCGCGAATGATGACACGCTTTACCCCAGTGACCATGTTGGGTTGATGGTTACTTTGAAACTATAGCTCCAAACTTTCCCGCCCCTGGGGTGAAGGTGGCCTCGAATATACCCGACGCGGCGATAAAACGACACAACGACAGGGCGATAAAATGTGGTTCTTTGGGGTTTCAGGGTAACGTTATCAATCGTCAGTCCTACAGGTGTGCTGATTGTGGGGTCAACGGGTTACCGTTGGCTTCAGGAACAAGGGTGTAATCTCCTTGTAGCACCCGTCGCACCAGCCAATCTGTCCAGGGTTCGATGGGATCAGGCAGGATGTCCAACGCGGCCAGGGTGAAATAACCTGCCTGATCTGTTTCTACGCCATCGGGGGTAGGCTCACCAGCGGTGGGGGTACAGAGATAGACCAGGGCAGTGGTGTTGTGCCAGTCGAGATTTTGCACACCCAGTAAACCCTTTATCTGCACGGTGACGCCTGCTTCTTCACAGGTTTCCCGAATCGCGGCCGCGTCCGTCCACTCTCCTGCTTCCACCAGACCCCAAGGCACACTCCACTGCCCGGCCAATGATGTCCCTTCCGCCTGCCGCACCAACAATACGGCATCCCCTTTGAGCACCACGGTACTTATGCATAACACATTACGTGGTGGCCATCCCGCTAATTGATTTAACTCTGGACGAGCCAGATCCTGAATGGTCACTCTTCCATCTATCTGCGATTTGTGCAAGCGCATTTCAATAGACTCATGGATTGTGGGCCACAGTTGGTAATGGTTGGCGATCTGGATCACACAACCAATCACATCCTGGAACTCCTTTGCCATTTGTCCAGGGTCGGGAGTACCCTGTTTTTGTCGTTTTACGTCACTGTCTTCAAAAATATGAACCTGTTCAGCCAGTTCACCACACGCTTCCAGCAGGCGCGTCATAATCTGGTAGGGGTTGTTGCCATTGGCAAAGGTTCGTCCCTGGCCCAGATTAATCAGATATAGTTTGCTTAGAATATCCATGTCTTCATACTCATCAGATGTGTGCTCCAGTGCCTGTTACAGCCATTGGCCTGGCGGGTAAAGAAAGAGGCTTCAGGGAGTGTCAGACCCCAGGCAAGGTTAATCATTACCTCAAAAGAGGTGTTCGTAAAGGTTATAGCCCTTGTTTCTCGGCGGTTTTGAGCACCTTACGCACGCGTGTGCTCTGGGCAGGGGTGAGATCGGGCAGTCGTTTCTGCACCACGGCAACGAAGTCAGCTTTGTTTTGTGGGGTGACAGCGACAACGACCGATTCGGCGTATTGAGCTACTTCTTTGGGGCGGCAGGTAGCTAACTGTTGGAGCAGAAAGGGGAAGATGAGGGTGTTGCGTTGGGGGTGGCTCGCGGCCGCGCCGCCCAACGCCTTCATCCCATTATCTCGGGTAATTACCGACCCCTGGGCCATCAGTTGCACCAGATAGTCAAACTGGGCCGCGATTTCCTCTCCCTTGAAGGGAGCAATCGTTGCCAGGGCGATCATACTCCCCCAGACAAGCCGGTTATTGTGGCTATGTGTCAGGCGGAGAAAATCTTCTACGTAATCAGCAATCAGGAGCGGGTTCAGGTAACCAATCTCATACAATACCTTGAGACAGTCACTTTGTACGGCCGGGTTTTCATGGCCCAGGTTTTGGGCAATTTCTTGAATACCGGCAACATGCTGCTGTGCCGCCAGGGCCTGAGCTAACTGTTGGTTAGGCACTTCATCCCGACGATTCTGGAAGTAGGCAATTTGTGACAAAACAGTCATAGTTATTTTCCTCAAAACGATAAGTGTTCAAAAAGCGGTTATTTCGTCATCTGGCGAGATTGGAGCAGACCCCATATTGCTAACCCCAGGGCGACAACCATGAGGCCTGCGGCCGCGATAAATGTATCATGCAAACCGGCTACCTGCGCGGCCGCGGTAGCGGCCGTCACCCCCTCAGATAAACTCTCCCCTTCGTGAAAAAACACCCGTCCCGCCCATAACGCCCCCAACACCGCAATCCCCGTTGTTTGCCCCAGCGTGCGCGTCACCGCCAGCAAACCCGACACAACACCTAACCGCTCCCGAGGAGCCGATCCCATCACCGCACTGTTGTTTGGCGATTGGAAAATACCTACCCCCAGCCCGATCACCCCATAACGCCAGATAAAATCCCCCACCGTCGCCTCAACCGTTAAAGTACTAAGGGCATAATAACCACCGGCCAAAACCGCCAGCCCAATCACCGTAAGCGGCCGCGTCCCCAAATAATCAGACAACAAACCGGAGATAGGTGCTGTCACCCCCAACGCCACAGGTAAGGCCGCCAGCAATAGACCCACCTGTCGCGTATCATAACCCAGCACATTCTCTAGATAAAAAGGGATAAGAATAATGGCCCCAGCCACAGCAATAAACACAATCAATCCGGTCAACAAATTCACGTTCAAAAGACGATTACGAAACAATGCCAGATCAATCATCGGTTGAGTGGTTATTCGTTCCAACACAACAAAAATAACCATAAAAACGAGCCAGATGACCAACAAGAGCAAAACCCGGTTATCCCCAAAACCCCAATTTTGACCCAACGTCAGGGCCAATAACAACGCCAGCAAGGCCACGAACAATGTGACCGCCCCCCAATAATCAAACCGTTGCTCCCCGCCGGGTTTCGTCGCCCGAATAAAACGCCAGACCAAAAACGTTCCCAGAATGCCCACCGGCAAATTAACAAAGAAAATCCAATGCCAGGAGAATCCCTCAATTAAAATACCCCCCAAGGTCGGTCCAATGACAATGCCCACCGAAACCACAAGGCCCGTAATGCCCAGCGCTCTACCCCGCTCCTGTGGCGGAAATGCTTCCGTCACGATTGCCGAACCCAAGGCAAACACCATCGCCGCCCCGATGGCCTGCACAACCCGGAAGCCTATCAGCCAGCCTACGGTAGGAGCGAGACCACACAGCATGGAACTGAGTGTAAAAAGCACAAATCCACTCATATATATTGACTTTTTGCCCCACATATCCGCCAGTCGTCCTACACTAAGGGTCAAAGTGGTGAGCGTCAGCAAATAGGCCAGAACCACCCACTGTACAGTGGCAAAATCCGTATGGAGTTCACGCACCAGAGTAGGTAAAGCCACGTTCACAATACTGCCGTCAATTGTGGCCAGAAAAATGCCCAAACTGACGGCGGTCATAACATACCATTTACGGCTGTAATCAATGGGTTCGTTGTTCATAGAGGCGACCTGTTTTTTGTGAGGGGCAGGGAAATTTTTATGAGTGCGTTTTTTGGAGGCCCTTGCCCCAAAAAACCACCCCCGAAATGTGCCCGTTCCCATTTAAGCTACCTGATGGTAATGCGAATCTGGTATTCTGCAAACCCATTGCCCGAAGGCAATTGCTTACTTGGATTTTCCCCCACCCCCAACCCCGCCCCCAGGGGCGGGGAGTTTTTTAAGGCGGGCAAAATGGGGTGCGTTGCACCCCATTTTGCCCGTAGATGAGGGTTCCCCCTTCCCAATTTGAGGAAGGGGAAAGCCCACAGTGCTGTTTTTCGGGGACTCCGCCCCGAAAAACAGCACCCAAAAAAGTTCCCCGCCCCTCGGGGCGGGGGCATTTTGTGAGCGGCAACAGATTGGGTAAGCCCAGGCGGAAGCCCTATCTCCCCTGCGATCCCAAAGACAAGGGGAGAAACCCAACGGCGCGGTTTGGCGGGCGACTGCCCGCCAAACCGCGCCAGAAATCGTTCCCCGCCCCTTGGGGCGGGGGCATTTTGTGAGCGGCAACAGATTGGGTAAGCCCAGGCGGAAGCCCTATCTCCCCTGCGATCCCAAAGGCAAGGGGAGAAACCCAACGGCGCGGTTTGGCGGGCGACTGCCCGCCAAACCGCGCCAGAAATCGTTCCCCGCCCCTCGGGGCGGGGGCATTTTGTGAGCGGCAACAGATTGGGTAAGCCCAGGCGGAAGCCCTATCTCCCCTGCGATCCCAAAGGCAAGGGGAGAAACCCAACGGCGCGGTTTGACGAGCGACTGCCCGCCAAACCGCGCCAGAAATCATTCCCCGCCCTTCGGGGCGGGGGCATTTTGTGAGCGGCAACAGATTGGGTAAGCCCAGGCGGAAGCCCTATCTCCCCTGCGATCCCAAAGGCAAGGGGAGAAACCCAACGGCGCGGTTTGGCGGGCGACTGCCCGCCAAACCGCGCCAGAAATCGTTCCCCGCCCCTCGGGGCGGGGGCATTTTGTGAGCGGCAACAGATTGGGTAAGCCCAGACAGAAGCCCCATCCCCCCTGCGATCTCAAAGGCAAGGGGAGAAACCCAACGGCGCGGTTTGGCGGGCGACTGCCCGCCAAACCGCGCCAGAAATCGTTCCCCGCCCCTCGGGGCGGGGGCATTTTGTGAGCGGCAACAGATTGGGTAAGCCCA
>JAGNBF010000046.1:22072-53594 GCA_018004935.1 Chloroflexota bacterium
GCGGTTTGGCGGGCGACTGCCCGCCAAACCGCGCCAGAAATCGTTCCCCGCCCCTCGGGGCGGGGGCATTTTGTGAGCGGCAACAGATTGGGTAAGCCCAGACAGAAGCCCCATCCCCCCTGCGATCCCAAAGGCAAGGGGAGAAACCCAACGGCGCGGTTTGGCGGGCGACTGCCCGCCAAACCGCGCCAGAAATCGTTCCCCGCCCCTCGGGGCGGGGTTAGGGGTGGGGGCATCTGCCCGTACCCCACAAAATCCCGAAGACCCAAAACATATTACGTGAAAACAGTTGACCCTGTGTACAATTGGTCATGTTAAGCGAATTAACAAGGTAACGGCTTTACACTAAGAAACACGGATTAAATAATCTACAGAACTACTGTGGCCAGTCTCCTGACCGCGCCACTTTCGATAAGGACCAACCATTAAATAAATTGAACATTTGCTGGAGCCGGTCCCCTGACCGTGCCCCTTTGAGTGAGCAGATTATTTAATTCCCATTCCTAAGAAACAATGTAAGCGTTCAGTCCCTCTGGTGAGAAAGCCTTCCGAAGGTTTCGGGAAAGGTGTTGACCAGTGGAACAAACCTTTAGAAGGCTGAACGCTTACGAAACAGTTTAGCAATCTACTCTTGCATATAACAGTTATAACGAGTCACGTATGAAACCTACCATCTCCCTTATTGCTCCCGTTTACAATGAAGAACCTGTTTTACACGAACTGTACCGCCGGGTGAAAGAGGTTATGGACAAAAGTGGCGAATCCTGGGAACTTGTCCTGGTCAATGATGGGAGCCGGGATCGTTCCGGCGAAATTATTGGTGAATTGCATGCCCTGGACAACCGGGTCAAAGGGTTTAGCTTCTCGCGTAACTTTGGTTTCCAGGTAGCGGTGACGGCAGGTCTGGATCATGCCAGTGGCGAAGCGGTAGTTCTGACGGATGCCGATTTACAAGATCCACCAGAGGTCATTCCGCAAATGATTGCCAAATGGCGGGAAGGGTATGATGTGGTTTATGGGGTGCGAGCCTCGCGTGAGGGTGAGACATGGTTTAAGCGTTTCACCGCGGCCGCGTTCTATCGCCTCATTGACCGCATCACCGGCATTGACATTCCCCTCGACACCGGAGACTTCCGTCTGATGGACCGGCGTGTTGTTGACGCCATCCGCCTCATGCCCGAACGCAACCGCTTCCTGCGCGGCATGGTTCCTTGGGTCGGCTTCCGCCAAACTGGGGTGCGTTATGACCGCAAGGCCCGCTTCGCTGGCGAATCCAAATTTAGTAGCGTCCGAAAGATGCTCCCATTCGCCCTAAATGCCATCACTGGTTTTTCCTACTTTCCCCTGCAACTGGCTACCTATCTGGGGTTTGCCATCGCCGGGCTAAGTGTCCTGGCCATTCTAACCGTCATCCTTTTACGCCTATTCTCCCCCGTAGCACCTTTGCTGGGTCAGGCCACAACATTAGTGGTAGTGCTATTCTTAGGTGGCGTTCAGCTTATCTCCCTGGGCATCATCGGGGAATATCTCGGGCGGATCTATGATGAGGTCAAACAACGACCCCTCTACCTCGTTAAAGAAAAGTGGGGGTTAGAAAAAATTGACCCCCGTGAAGCCTACCATAATTGATTGAAGGGGCGCGGTCAGAAGACCGATCACCGTATTCGTTCAGTTGTGACAATGCTTCAGTCAGGCCCGCCCAGACGTAAAACGACCGGGCTATGGTTACAAAAGGCCGCTGGCCTGGGGTTTTAGCCCGTAGGGTTTCGTAAGTTTAGCCCGGCGGTTTGACCACCGGGCGGGTTAACTGAACGCTTACCCGGGCACCTAAGTAATCGTTCGTTTTTAACTTAGCGGTTTGCTGTGGCCGATCTCCTGACCGCGCCACCTATCTTATTTCCGAACGATTACTAAGTTATTTGGTTCTTTCGGAATTTATGGGGTGTGGCTACATGTAGGGGCTGGCCTTGTGCCTGCCCCGCCGAGGGCAACCACAAAGGTTGCCCCTACAGATGATGTCAACCCCTGAAATCCCAAAGACCCAAGTTATTTTTAGACGCTCATTAAGTAACCGTCTAAGAATCACTTCCTGTTTTACTGTGGCAGTCTCTTGACCGTGCCACCAACTTATTTTTAGACCCTCACTAAGTGGGCCAAAGGGGACACTCCCCCCTTTGGCCCACTTTTGGTACGGCACCCATGGGGGTGGGAAATTTTTAGGCGTTTTTTTTTCGGGACCTTCGCCCGAAAAACCGCACCATAACGAAATGTCACTTGTAACTATACACGTCAAAAACCGGGTTTTTCTCTTGTAGGGCATGAACTGGCCCAAGCAAAAACCTTGTTTCTCCCGCAAGACTGTTTAGTTACTGCCACTTTATGCCCGTACTGAGTATATTTATTTCCTGTTAAAGCATTTCACCTTTCATCAAGAGTTGTGTTATCTTTAAACATTCGTTCTATGGAAACTTTTGGGATGTGATTACATGTAGGGGTTGGCCTTGTGCCTGCCCTTTGTTGATTAAATGATTAATCGGGTAATGAGTTGATTCGCCCACCCCCCTGCGATTTCCGGCGGGAAGGGGAAACACCAGGTGTGGGGGTATAACCCGCACGTGAGAAAGTTCCCCGCCCTGGGGGCGGGGTTAAAGGTGGGGGAAACCATATTACCTGACTATTTTTTTAAGCAACAATCGGACGGGCACAAGGCCAACTCCTACCACCAAAGCCCAAAAAAGTAACGACTGGGCCGTTGCCTGAGCCTGTCGAAGGCAACACAAGGCTTCGACAAGCTCAGCCCTCGAGAGCCTGAGCAGTTACCTAAAAGCCCATTACTTTCGATATTCATTTATCAACCAACCTGAGTTACCACCAGTGTACCTATCCTGTCTTACCCATGATCCCTATGATTACAGATAAATTCGGACGTCCCATCCGTGACCTACGCCTTTCAGTCATAGATAAGTGCAACTTTCGTTGTCCTTACTGTATGCCAGCGGAAATTTTTGGGGAGAGCTATCAATTCCTACACAATAGCCAACTCCTCTCCGTAGATGAAATGACCCATTTGACCCGGCTTTTTGCCCGTTTGGGGGTAAGTAAACTGCGGCTCACCGGCGGCGAACCCCTCATACGGCCCGACCTGCCCGAACTCATTTACAATCTGATCCGTATTCCTGGCATAACGGATATGGCTATGACCACCAATGGCTTTTTTCTGGCAGAACAGGCGCAGGCGCTTAAAGATGCTGGTTTAATTCGCCTTACTGTGAGTCTGGACTCATTGGATAACGATGTATTTCAGATAATGAATGGCGGTAAATCGTCTGTGGATCGGGTTTTAGCCGGTTTTCATAAAGCTGAGGCAGTCGGTTTTTCACCCATCAAGATCAACTGTGTTGTCAAACGAGGGCTAAATGATCACACCCTGGTTGATCTAGCCCGTTATTTTCAGGACACCCCTCATATCGTTCGTTTTATTGAGTATATGGATGTGGGTAATCTGAATGGGTGGCGCATGGATGATGTGGTATCTGGTGAAGAAATCATTGCGCTGATTCATCAGCAATTACCGCTGAAGCCGATTGAGCCGAATTATTATGGGGAAGTGGCGAAGCGGTTTCGTTATGTCAATGGTGGGGGAGAAATTGGGATTGTAACGTCGGTAACACAACCATTCTGTGGAGATTGCACCCGTGCCCGCCTCTCCAGTGCGGGCGAATATTACACCTGTCTGTTTGGCACAAAGGGGCTGGATCTGAAGACGCCTCTGCGGGCCGGAGCCAGTGACGAGGAGTTACTGGAAATGATGACAGGTATCTGGCACAAACGGACGGATCGGTATTCGGATCTGCGGACTTCGTTTACCCGGTTGCCGCGTAAAGGGGCAGAGATGTACCGGTTGGGAGGGTAGAAGATAGGGGAACTGGGGGGAATGGGGATGTGTTCGATTCCCATTCCTGGCACTCTCTTATTTTGTTTTCTGGGGAGCGCGTAGAAAACGTAGGCAAACCAGCCAGGAAGCATCCAACAATTAACCAGTGACGGTTTATAATGGGCAACGGGTATCTTCTCAATGTTTGTGGGGAAACGGGGCCTGAACCTGTCAAAGGCCGTTGGTTTCGACAGGCTCAACCAACGATACCGTGCTTTTTTATTGAGAAGCTATGGCAAAGGGTCAATAAATTTGCCCTTTTCTTTTTTCATGGGTAAGGTCAGACAAAGGAGTTTACCTTGCGTAATAAAATGCAACCCAAAAACCTCATACCGGCCTGGCTATCGTTTTCGCTCGCGGCCGCGTTTGTTATTTCCGGTCTCACAGTCACCATCCTGGCCTTCCTGACTATTCAAGAAATGTTGGCCGCTCCCCTCAACCCCCTCGATCCTTTCATCGCTGAGAATGGGACAACAGGGGACAATGTAGGCGTTGCCACCTTACCCCCCCCAGTCAACCTGGATGAACCTATCGTTCTGCCCGAAGCCACTCCTCTGCCCATTTTTCCTATGAACGAACAACGTGTTACCGTTCTCGTAATGGGCATTGACCGGCGACCCGATGAGCCTTTTATCTCTCGCACCGACACCATGATCGTCATGTCCATCAATCCGGCCAACAACTCCGCAGTTATGCTCTCAGTGCCGCGTGATCTGTATGTGGAGATACCCGGTTTTGGCCGTAACCGCATTAACACGGCCTTTGTTTATGGCTCACAAGGCAACAACCCGGCGGCCGGGGCGGCCCTTTCTATGCAAACAATAGAATATAACCTGGGTATCCCCATTGACCATTATGTGCTGGTGGATTTTAGCGCCGTTGTCCGGGGTGTAGATGCGATTGGTGGCATTGATGTGGATGTACCCTTTGAAATTTACGATCCAGAGTTCCCGGACATGAATTATGGTTATGATCCGCTGTACATACCGGCAGGACGACAACATTTGGATGGCTTGCTGGCTCTCAAATATGCCCGGACGCGCCATGTGGATAATGATTTTGGCCGGGCACAGCGGCAACAGCAGGTGATTCTGGCGGTGCGGGAAAAGGTGTTAGGGTTGGGAGTGACACAACTTTTGGGGCAATTGCCGTTTTTGTATCAGCAACTTGATGATGGGGTACGCACAGATTTGTCGCTTGATCAAATGTTGACACTGGCACAGGCGGCTAGCGAGATTCCCACAGAAAACATTCGCAGTGAGGTGATTGATTATGATTATGTTGTTGGTCATCGCACAGAAGAAGGGGCCAGTGTGTTGGTGATGGTTAATGACAAAGTTGCGCCCTTGATTGCAGAATTGTTTTCGCAATGAGTTTGTTAAATATGGACGCTTACTAAGCCTGTTGCCTGAGCTTGTCGAAGGCAAAACGGACTTCGACAAACTCAGCCTTCGAGAGGCTTAGTCGTTATCCTTCAGATTCTTGTAGTGGTTATTATTTCATCCGGCAGGGGGCGCAGAGGGTGTTATGGCAGGACAATTGACAACTTCAACAACAACTTCATTGTGGAGCCGCGGCCGCAACCATATCCGCGAACTTCTGCAATACCGATACCTCTTACACAATCTGGTCGTTCGCGACCTCAAAGTGCGTTACAAAAACTCCATCCTGGGCGTGGCCTGGAGTATGCTCAACCCGTTGCTCATGATGTTAGTTTTTTCTCTCGTCTTTGGCGTTCTTTCCCCAAACAATGCCATTCGCGATTATTCCGTATTTTTCCTGGTAGGTTTACTACCCTGGAACTTTTTCAGTGGTTCCCTGATGGGGGGAACCACTGCCTTCGCAGGCAACGCTAACCTCATCAAAAAAGTGTACTTTCCGCGAGAATTGTTGCCACTCGGTATGTTGTTGTCTAATCTGGTCAACTTCCTCATCGCTTTCCTGGTGTTGATCGTATTCTTGTTCGCCTCAGGTTTGGGCCTGACCGTTCATGCCTTGTGGGTTCCGGTCATTCTGCTTATCCAAATTACCTTCACAATGGGGCTTGTCCTGCTCCTGGGTTCACTTTATGTTTTCTACCGCGACATTATCATGATTCTGGATGTGGTTATGCTGGCCTGGTTTTTTCTTTCGCCGGTGGTGTACCCTTTGGAGCAGTTAGGGAACGAAAAGACGATTGCGGGTATTACGTTTGTGCCCGCAACGGTAATGCGTTGGATCAACCCCATGGCTTCGATTATTGACAGCTACCGTACCGTTCTATGGGGAACAACAGGAAGTAACGGCGCGGCCGCGATGGATCCGGCTTACATTATCCGAACGGCCGCCACCGCCGTCCTCACGTTGATTATCGGTTATGCCTTTTTTGCGCGTACACAAAGCCTGTTCGGCGAAAAATTGTGAGTTCCGTAAAAAAAGGTGCCTATACAGCCCCTCACCCTAACCCTCTCCCCTGGAGAGAGGGAACTGACTCCCCTCTCCCAAAGCGGGAGAGGGATTGTGACACCTGAATAGTTACAAAAAAAGAATTGCCCAAACATAATAAGCACCCACAATGAAACCCTCATCCCGTCTAACCGTGCAGATAACTTTTTTGGGGTTGATGGTGCTGGCCGTGATTAGCATCACCTTACTCCTGTGGCGCGAAGCGGGGGCGGCTCAGCCCACGCGCCCCGTGCCGACCTTAGTGCCAACTATCATTGCGGCGGCGGATACGGCCACACCGATAGCTACCGCTACGCCGTTACCGGCTACTTACACCCCCATTCCTACTGTCACCCTGGCTCCCCAAAGCACGCCTACACGCCGCCCTACCGCCACCCCCACTGATGAACCAACCCCCACCGCCACGGAGACTTTTACGCCTAGCCCTTCCCCCACCGCGGCCGCGCCCGTCTCTGTTGCCGGAACCCGTTTTGATGGCACAGTCATTCCCCCGCTTACCCCCGTATTAACCGCCATTCCCACAGCCGTACCTACTTTTGAAGTACCGAGTGAAATCACAACCATCCTGCTCCTGGGGAGTGATGTGGTGGGAGCCACCGGGCGCACCGACACCATGATCATCATAACGGTAAACCGAGACCTGGGAACTGCCTCAATGCTCTCCTTACCTCGAGATCTGTATGTATACATTCCTGGTTGGACGATGAACCGGCTCAACACGGCCATGGCCCGTGGGGATGCAAAGGGGTATCCTGGCGGGGGTGTTGCTCTTTTGCAAGACACAATCCTTTATAACTTTGGGATTCCCATTGATTATTATGCCCAGGTAGATTTTGCCAGCTTTAAAACCATCGTAAACAGTTTAGGCGGCGTAGATTTAACGGTAACGTGTGGGTACAGCGATTGGCGATTAAAAGCCCCGGAGCTAGACCCCAATGTAGAAGAGAATTGGGAAATGTTTACCCTGGATCGGGGGATATACCAGATGGATGGTGACCTGGCCTTGTGGTATGCCCGTTCTCGTTTACACTCCAGCGATTTTGATCGCGGCCGCAGACAACAGCAACTTTTACGGGCCATCTTCAACAAAGGCGTAGACATCAACCTGCTGGCCGAAATTCCTACCTTATGGGAAACCTACCATGACACCGTACGCACCAACCTCGATATTGGCACCATCCTGCAACTGGCGACCGTAGCCCCCCAGGTACGCGAAAATGGTATCCAGAACCTCTATGTGGTAGGAAATGATCAGATTCACAGTTGGACGGTACCGGATACGGGTGCGGCCGTACAATTGCCGAACTGGGACAAAATGCGCGAAACCTTTACCCGGCTCTATTTACCACCATCTCTCAACCGGGCGACGCGGCCGCCGATAACGGTCGAGCTTCTCAATGCCAGTGGTGATACCAATATGATGGCCTTTGCCGCCGAAAACATGGCCTGGTATGGGTTTGTGCCGGTTGTTAACGAAACGGCCATAGCCGTTCAGTCAGACACACTCATTAATTATTATGCCGAAAATTTTAAGGCGTCCTATGACTGGTTACTTAGTTGGGTGATGGATGAACGGCTTAGTACCATTCAGTTGATCACCCAAACACCCTATCCATACAATTACCAGGTCACGATTGGCACAGAATACGATCCATGTCGTCCGGCGTTATACGCGCCCCAGGTTGATCTGGAATAGTTCAGTATAAGGCGGAATTCCCCCACCCCTAACCCCGCCCCCAGGGGCGGGGAACTTTTCTGGGCGCAGTTTTTCGGGGCCTTCGCCCCGAAAAACTGCGCCGTTAAATTCCCCCCATCCCCCTGGGAAGGGGCAGGGGGATGGGATCTTCCGACTAAACTGGCTCATGAATTGTGTAAAGCTGTACGAGGGCCATTACCTACGCACGCTTTCGCCCACCCCTAACCCCGCCCCCAGGGGCGGGGTGTTTTTTTTAAGCGGGCAAAAAGTTCTGAGAATCGTTTGGGATCTGTCCCATTTCGCGGGATAATCAGCCCTAAAGGGGCGCATTCGGAAACAACTTTGTTAGGGCGGTGTCCGGTTTTGGGCCGCTCCACCCAGGTTAATTTGGAACAACCCCCTCCCAAGCAACACCATAGTAGTCTTCAATCCTTTGGGAATGGCAAGCGTGTTATGAAGCATTTTTTCCGTCACTTTGGCTCACAACTTCTCTTTCTTCTGTTGACAGTAGGGATTGTGAGTATGGTTATTATGTTAATATGGCAAAGGCCACAGGAGTCGCAAAGGGCAACGCTGACAGCGGAACGGATCGCGGCCGCGATCTCGCCCACAGCCTTCATCATTCCCACCTTTACCGCCATTCCTACCGTTACTACCACCCCCACCCCTGGCCCCTCCCCCACTGCCAGCCAGACACCCGCACCCACAACCATTCCCACCCACACCCCCACCGCCGCCCCTCTACTGCGCCCCACCCTACCCTCTTTTGAAGGGTATCCCGGTATTGGCGTCACCGAAACCTTAACCAGCACCATACCCATTCCCACCCAGGTTCCCACCTTTGCCGTACCTGATGGGGTCATCAACATTTTACTTCTGGGCAAAGATGCCACCGAAGCCAATCACACCGACACAATCATCATTGTCTCGGTAAATAAAGAGACCAAAACAGCGGCCATGGTTTCTATTCCCCGCGATCTATTTGTCTATGTGCCGGGCAAAATCATGTCACGGATCAATACTGCTTTGCCGCTAGGGGGGCCAGAATTGCTGGCCGACACCATTTTATATAACCTGGGAATTCCGATTGATTATTGGGCGCAGGTGGATTTTAATGGGTTCGTCCAGATTGTAGATTCTTTGGGGGGGATTGATTTGGCGGTTACCTGTGGCTTCACCGATTTTCGCCTTAAGGCTCCAGGTCTCAATGTAGAAGACGAAGATAATTGGGAGTTATTTACCCTGGAACAGGGCATCCATCATATGGATGGCGACCTGGCCCTGTGGTATGTTCGTTCGCGAAATTCGGCAACGGGAGATGATTATGGCCGCGGCCGCAGACAACAACAACTGTTACGGGCATTATTCAACAAAGGCATAGACCTGAATCTCATCCCCCAGGTTCCCAACCTCTACCAGACATACCAGGATACCATAGAGACAAATATGGATATTGGGGCCATGCTTCAATTAGCCGCCATTGCCCCCCAAGTGCGCGAGAATGGCATCCAAAACCTTTATCTGAAAGATGATGTCGTCGGCAGTACCACTTCCAGTGGGGCCAGCATCTTGTTACCGCACTGGGACACCATGCAAATAACCCTCTCGCGCCTGTTTTTGCCCCCTATTTTGTCACGGGCCAGCCGCCCCCCCATTTTTGTAGAAATTATCAACGCCACAGGTGACACAGACATACCCTTGCTGGCCGCCGATAATCTGGCCTGGTATGGTTTTGTACCCACGGTAAGCGACACAACGCGGCCGCAACAGGCCAATACGTCCATCCATTATTATGCCGAAAACTTTAAAGCATCGTATGATTGGCTTATTAGCGAACTGATGGGTTATCCTATCGCCAACATTGTGCTAAATGCAACCACCGCATACGATTATGATTATCAAATTACTCTGGGAACGGATTACGAACCGTGCATTTCTCAGTTTTATACAGGGCAGTGAATAATAGAGTTGGTTCTTAGAAAATTCAGGGGGTTGACCCCAGATATAGGGGCAACCCCCTGAATTCCCAAAGAACTGATTTCATCTTAAACAAGGCGATCTAAGGAGGGAGAATGAAAACGGAAGCGAGGGTCAATGACCGACGCGAGATTTTAGGCTGGACAATGTATGACTGGGCCAATTCAGGCTTCAGTACCACTGTTGTAACAACATTTCTGGGGCCATATCTACTCTCACTGGCAGAAACCAGTGCTGAGGCTGATGGCCTTTACCACATTTTGGGCCTGGGGATAGAACCAGCGGCTATTTTCCCGTTCTGCGTTTCTCTCTCCGTTATCCTACAGGTTATCTTTTTGCCCATTTTGGGCACAATTGCCGACTATACCCACCTGAAAAAGCGAATGATGCTACTGTTTGCTTACCTGGGCGCGGCCACAACCATACTCCTCTTTTTTATTCAAGGACCCCTGGTTATCTTAGGGGGATTGCTCTTCATCGTCGCCAACCTCTCCTTTGGGGCGGCCATTGTTTTCTACAACGCCTTCCTGCCCGATATTGCCTCACCCGACCAACGAGACACCGTAAGTTCACGCGGCTTTGCCCTGGGCTACCTTGGCGGTGGTTTGTTATTGCTGGCGAACCTGGTGCTGGTACAAATAATGGAAGACACAGGTCTGGCGGTGCGCATCAGTCTCGCCAGTGCCGGTATCTGGTGGATTATTTTCACCTACCTGTTTCCGCACAAACGGCTGGTACAACGTGCTCCGGCGCGTCATCTTCCCGAAGGGGAAAATATCTTCAATCATGGTATCCGCCAGATTATGCGTACCTTTCGCGAAATGGCACAGAAATACCCGGCTACCGGGCAATACCTCATCGCCTACCTCATCTACAATGACGGCATCCAGACGGTTATCTCTGTCTCTACGGCGTTTGCCGCCCATGAAATTCCGGGGGTCACAACAACCGACCTCATTTTGCTGGTGTTGATGATTCAGTTTGTGGCTTTTGGGGGGGCGTTGCTCTTTGGGGCATTGGCCCGACGCATTGGCGCCAAACGCGCTATTCTCATTAGCCTGGTAATCTGGGCCGGTTTGGTCATTTTTGCATATGGCTTTTTGTACGAAAAATGGCAACTGTGGCTGTTAGGTTTTGTGGTGGCGCTGGTGTTGGGGGGATCGCAGGCGTTGAGCCGCTCTCTCTTCTCACAAATGATTCCGGCTAACCACGAGGCGGAGTATTTTGGTTTTTATGAGGTCAGCGAACGGGGAACAAGCTGGATTGGGCCGTTGGTGTTCGCGGCCGCGGTCCAACTCACCGGTCAACAACGCATCGCCATCATCTCCCTCATCCTTTTCTTTTTGGTAGGCCTGTTCCTACTCTCCCGCGTCAACATCAAAAAGGCTATCCTCGACTCGGGCAACGACCCCACAGGGGTAGTGTTATAAGATTGACAATGGGTATTGGGTTTTTCCAAAACAGGCATGGTGCAAAAGTCGGCAATTGGGGTTTTTATGACAGGCCACACCCCCGGTTTGTCGCCAGAAACCACCACCCCTAACTCCGCCCCCAGGGGCAGAGAACTTTTCTCGGCCCGGTTTGGGGGCGGACGCCCCCAAACCGGGCCGGTAAGTTTCTCCCCCAAGCAGGTTGTTTAATTCTCATTCCTAAGTTAATGGCGAACGATGCCTTAATCGCTTCTCAACCCGCCCTGCCTAGAACCCCGACGTTTCGGGCCTCTGGTAAGCAATCAATTTATGCATTGCCCGTAGTTCCACCGGGAAATGGTAAAACCGGGTGTGATAACGCCAGGATGACGCTAACCGCAGAAGTTGTCGCCGCAAACCGGTCAATTTAATGTCCGTGGAGGTCGGGTAATAGGCGTTAATCACCCGCTCAAAATCATAAATTTGTTGTTGCAACGTCCGTTTAATCCAGGGCATTTGGGTACTGCGCCGTTGCGTAAAAGAGAGCCAAGCCGGGTCTAACCACGCTTCTAACGTTTCGGGAAAGGCGAACCCATCCGCCTTAGCTTCCTCATATAACTCCCCCTCCATCGGCACAGGTGTGTACAGATACATAATGATTTCCGTTGCCGGATTCACCTTTTTCACCTGGCGAATAAATTCTATCGTATCAGCCAAATCTTTTTCCGGCTCCGGGGGATTTCCCATCACAAACGACATTTCTGGCACAATATCCCATTGCTTCATCACCCGCGCTAAAGTCAAGGTTTTCTCCGGCGTCAATGTTCCCCCTTTGTCCATCCGTTTCAGCGTCTCCGCCGAGCCAGATTCTGCTCCCAGGAAGACCATTTTCAGCCCGGCATCGCGCATGAGCCGCCAGGTAGCATCCTCAAACTTGAGCATCGTATCAATGCGCCCTTCGCCCCACCAGGCCAGCTGTAACGGCATAATTCGCTCAGAAAATTCCGCCACCCGCTCCTGATGAACAAAGAAATTGTTGTCGTAGAACTCAACGGCATTGACTCGCCAACGGTTGACATATTGGTGCATTACCTCAGCTACCTGGGCGGCGGTTTGGGGGTACCATTTGCCATTGACCATGTTGACAACGGCACAGAAGTTGCAAAAAAAGGGGCAACCGTAGCTGGAGTGATACCCCAGCGTCCGACTGCCCATGAAGGTTTTACGCAGATAACGCTCTACGGGTACGCGGTCAAAGTTGAAGAGGGGGAGTTGTTGCGGCCGCGGAATAGGTGCCATTAAATTAGTAACCGGTTGCCCGGCCTCGTCCTTGTACGCCAGACCGGGAATAGTCGCCAGATTCTTGCCCCCCTGCTCTAACTCTCCCAACAGTTGCAAAAACACCATCTCCCCATGTCCCCGCACAACAAAATCTACAAACTCCGCACGGAGCACAACATCCCAATGTTGCGTGGGGAAATACCCACCCCACACCACCAAAAGATGGGCATGACGGCGTTTCAGTTCCCGGCACAGGGGCACTGCCTGCTGTAACTGTGGCCCGGGCATCACCGTTACGGCCAACACTGGCTGTTCTCCTCCCTGCTGAATGAGCCGATCCAGGGTTTCCAGGGGGCTATCTTCCAGGTTGCCATCGGTGATGATGTATTCGTATTTGCCTTCCAAAACCGCGCCCACTGCCAGCAACGAACAGGGCAAAACGGGTTTGCGAGCGGCAGAAGATTGGGGATTGTAAAAGATGATCTGTGGTTGCATAGATGTTCCTAGCACAGTACGGCATAAGTAGAAACCAGGTTTTTACATCAAATTTGGAAGCGCTTTACAGGAGAAAAACCTGGTTTCTAAACCTGCGAGAGACTTCTGCCCAGGTGTACTAGCCTAATGCGCTCTTAGTAATCGTTCGCAATTATACTGCCAAAGGGCATAATCTGACATTTTCCCGCCCTGTCGCTAGGGCGATTGCATACTCGGATTTCCCCCACCCCTAACCCCGCCCCCAGGGGCGGGGAACTTTTTAGGAGCCGTTTTTCGCGGGCATTCGCCCGCGAAAAACGGCTCGAATTGTTTTTTTCTCCCTTCTTGCCGGGAATCGTTAGGGAAGTGGGTTCATTGGGGTGAGTATGCAATTGCCCTGCCCTGTCGCTTTATCGCCGCGTCAGGAATATCTGGGGCCACCCCCACCCCCAGGGGCGGGGAACTTTTCTAAGGGGCATTTTTCGGGGCGAATGCCCCGAAAAATGCCCCATTGGAATTCCCCCCTTCCCTCGGGAATCGGCAGGGGGGATGGGTCTTCCACCCTAATCTACCCAGACTGTTGCCGCCAACAAAATGTCACTTTATGACCGAACTTAGGGTTCGTAAAAATACAACTTCCCGGTTTAGACTTGACAGGTTTCCGAAAACCTGTCAAGTCTTGACGGAACTTAATCTTTTACAGGCCCTTAGCGATTTTCTGTGGCCGGTCTCCTGACCACGCCACCTATCTTATTTCCGAACGATTACTAATGCACCTGCACTGGGTCTTTAATCGCGCCCCGGTTTAATAACGGTTGCTGGTAGCCCTGATCCCACCCGGTAGGAGCGGTGGTTTTTTCGATTTTGACGGCTGTGTTCTTGTAATCAGGAATTTTGGCGCGGCTATCAATACGATCCAGGGTAAGCTGATTCGCGGCCGCTTCCGCAAAATGGAACGGCACGAACACAGTCCCGGTGGGGGAACGTTTGGTGATCAACAGGCGCAGGGTAATTGTGCCCCGCCGGGAAGCCACATTTACCCAATCACCCGTTTGCAGTTGGAGCGCGGCCGCGTCCTCAGGATTCATCTCACATACCGCTTCCGGGTAAATCTCTTCCAGGTTAGACCGGCCCGTCATCGTACTGCCACTCCAATGGTACAACACCCGGCCCGTACTCAGATTAAACGGGTACTGTTCATCCGGCTGTTCGGATTGTGTGCCATATTGCACTTCCCAGAATTTCCCCTTACCCCGAGGAAACGTATCCGTAAACAGGTAGGGGGTGCCAGGATGGTCAAAACTGGGGCAAGGCCAATGTACCCCTCCCTCTCGTTCCAATCGCTCATAATCAATCCCCCAAAACTCGGGCGTAACCCGGCGCATCTCTTCCCAGATGTCGCCAGGGTGGGCATAGGCAAAACCGGCGGAAAGGGTGACACCCAGCCGTTGCTCAATCCGTTGGGCCAGATCACTCAAGATTTGCCAATCTGGGCGGGTGTTACCAACGGGGGGCACTGCCGCACGACAGCGTTGTACCCGGCGGTCGGTGTTGGTGAAGGTGCCATCTTTTTCGGCAAAACTGGTGGCAGGAAGAATTACATCGGCCATTGCTCCGGTCTCGTTGATAAAAATATCCTGACAAACCAAAAATTCCAGGTGCTCCAGGGCGTGCCGGGCATGGTTCAGATTCGGTTCGCTCATCATGGGGTTTTCGCCCAGAACAAACATAGCCCGAACCTGGCCCGCGGCCGCGGCGTCTACCATTTCCGTAGCCGTCAGGCCGGGATGGGGATTCAAGGGCACGCCCCATTCCTGCTCAAACTTACCCCGTATGGTCCCATCATCTACCCGTTGGTAGGCTGTAAACACATTCGGCAGTCCGCCACTATCCGAACAGCCTTGCACATTATTCTGGCCCCGGAGCGGGTTTAAGCCTGTACCCACCTTACCCACATGCCCACACATCAGTGCCAGGTTCACCAGCGAGAGGGTATTATCTGTGCCGTGGGTACTCTGGCTGATCCCCATACCCCAGTAAATAGAAGCCCGCCCCGCCCCGGCATAAATACGCGCCGCTTCGCGGATGCTATCCGCCGGAACTCCACTTACTACCTCCGCCCATTCCGGGGTGAACTCTTCTAAAGATTCGAGATACTCTTCAAACCCTTCTGTGCGTTGGGCAATAAATTCCGGGTTATACAAACCCTCTTTGACAATGACGTGCGCCATTGCCTGAAAAACGGCCACATCCGTCCCTGGATTTTGCCGTAACCAGAGCGTGGCGAAATTGGTCATATCAATCCGGCGGGGATCAACCACGATTAGTTTGGCCCCATTTTTGCGCACGGCTCGTTTGAGGAAGTTAGCAATGACGGGGTGCGTTTCGGTGGTGTTGGAGCCGGTAATAATCAATGCTTCGAGATTTTCCATCTCGGCAATGGAGTTAGACATAGCTGAGGAGCCGAGGGATAGTTGCAGGCCCGTAACGCTCCCCGCATGACAAAGACGGGCACAATGGTCTACGTTGTTTGTATTGATTAAAGCCCGCATCAACTTTTGAAAAACGTAATTATCTTCGTTGGTGGCTTTTGCACTGGCATAACTGGCAATTGCATCGCCCCCATAATTGCGGGCAATGCGTACCAGTTCATCAGCCACAAAATCCAGGGCTTCATCCCAGGTGGCTTCTCGCCAGATGGGTTTGGCACTACGCCCTTCCTGCCGGTTGACCCGGATGAGTGGTGTTTTAACCCGGCCAGGGTGTTTCACATAATCGGTGCCAAATCGGCCTTTAACGCACAACATGCCATAGTTGGGGGCGGCGGCAAAGGGGGCTTCCACAGAAAAGATAAAATCATCTTTGACGTTCAGGTGCATCTGACACCCTACGCCACAATACGGACAGGTAGTAAGCACGACTCGGTCAGGGATTAGCATGGGAATTCCTCAGGAGATAGCGGTTATCTGGTGAACCAATCAGAGGGTCGCCTATCAGCCCTGTGGGGAAAGGAAGGGTATGGCAGGTTGATAAGCTGAGGGCAGACAGGCTGACCGGCTGATAGACTAAGGGCCAGACTGTGAGTAGGATGGGGAGATTATAGCATAGAATGGGGAGTGGTTCGCGGCCGCGAGGCAAAAATTTATCCTCAGCGTCATTATTATGCATAGGGGTACAAGTAACCTGACATACCAATTCTGCCGGATAACAGAGAGGGGCACGGTCAGGAGACCGGCCATAGCTATTCGACAAAGGGCGTTTGTTGAATTTCTAATCGTTGGTTTCGACAAGCTCAACCAGCGGCTCAGGTGTTGTTACGAGGGTGATTGCCTACTCGGATTTCCCCCACCCCTAACCCCGCCCCAGGGGCGAGGAACGATTTCCGGCTCGGTTTGGCGGGCGGACGCCCACCAAACCGAGCCGTTGGGTTTCCCCCCTTCCCCCTGGGATCGATGGGGGATGGGTCTTCAACCCGGGCTTACCCAATCTGTTGATGCCAACAAGATGTCATTTTATGACCGTGGTAAGCATAAATACGAACGATTACTTAGGATAACGTTAAGGCATCAGGCGTCCATTATTCAGTGACAAGCAAGGAATAAGGGCCAGCCGTACCGAAAAATTCGGAGATGGTAATGACATATACGCCAGCTTCAGGGAAGAGATAGGTCAAAGTTTCGGCCTCACCAGAGAAACCTTCGTCAATCCGTGCGACCGGGGTGCCCAAATCACCAATGGCGTAAATTTCGATAACCACATCCATATCGTCATTCGTGGGAGTTAAAACAAAAGTTAAGGATTCGTCGCCGAGGGCGGTGTAGAGGAAATTCTGTTCACTTTCGCCAGAAGGTAGTTCCCCTTCTGTCGTACCCACTACCAGATCAGTTGCCCCAAGAGAAAAAACAAGCCCTTCGGCAATCGCTTCGTCACCGATGAATAAGAAGAAAGAGCCAGCATCGGGGAAGCCAAATTCGGCTACACGGATGATGTAATCACCAGCGTCATCGAAGGTATAGGCGATGGCCTCGCCTTCCCCGGAAAAGCCGTCATCCACTTCAACCAGGGCGTTGCTGGTGTCGTCAGCGGCAAAGAGAGCGAGGGTGAGGTCCTGATCATCGGTTTCGGGTACAACGGCAAAGGAGAGGGTTTCGCCCGCGGCCGCGGTGTACACATAATCGGCCAGCGGTGCGTCTTCTGTTAGTTGACCTTCAACAATATCTCCCATAGCAATAGGCAGGGTATCAACCGCGACCGGGGGCGTCTCAATATTCACATCCGTTCCCGTGGGTTCACCCAAAACCACTGAACTGCCAATGCTATCCAGAGTCGCTTCATACTGTGCCAACGTTTCTGCCGGGGTAGCCCCAATAAAAATCGCCACACGAGTATCCGTCAGGATAACTTTCATCAGATAAGCCACGAGCGTGCCTTGCTCGCTGGTAGCTTGAATCACGGCGGTGGCAACATCGTGCCCTTCAGGCGCATTTTCAGCTACGGTAGCTGGTTGAATAATTTCCGGATCTGTGCCCAGATTCAGTTGTTCCGGATCTTCTAAAATGGCCGTCAAAACAGCTAAAGAGCCATCTTCTGCCGTCACCGGCAAACCTAAACCGGCCTCTATGCTATTAGCAACGATGATAGCAATAGCCCCTTCATCACCGGGTTCAATCGAGGAAAGTAACGTTTCATTCGAGGCCAGCGTCACCAGTCCCAATACATCCGCCCCAAACCATTCCTCAGGGTAATAAACGGTGACACCTGATTCCGCACTTTCAAACAGTTGGAAACCTTCGGGGGGGCCAGCCGGTTCCGGGGTAGCAGTAGGTTCCGGGGTAGCGGTAGGTGCTGGGGTAGCCGTAGGCTCCGGGGTGTTAGTGGGAGGGGTTGTGGCGGTAGGTGCTGGGGTATTCGTAGCGGCTTCAACAACAGGTGTCGCTGTGGCTTCGGCATCTGTGTTACCACTATTATTTTCATTGCCACTATTGCCACCCGATGACCCACAAGCCAGAATGGGCAGGGCCAGCAGAAGCACCAGCATCAACAAAGCAGTAATTTTTCTCATACGATTTCTTTTTCTCCTATATGATGAATGGAGATGGCTGTTGGCGGGCCATCTCTTACGGTTTATAGCTTATCTAAGCCATTATTCGGCTCCCTTTTGGAGTGGACTTGCCTAATAATAACCTGATATTCAAGCCTATCCGTGTGGGTAAATTACACGAACGAATACTTTACAAGAGGCGTGTACGGTTGGCAATAGTCAAAAGTAGGAAGTGTGGCCCCACGTTTTGGGGAAAACCTGTCCGGTCTGGGTAGAACTGATTTTTGTACGATTGTAGGGTTCGCTCGCAAATAACTTTTGCGGTTCTTGGGAAATTCAGGGGGTTGACACCAGATGTAGGGGCTGGCCTTGTGCCCTGCCCCGTGTAGGGCAGTTACAAGGGTTGCCCGTACCCCACAGAACCCCAAAGAACTACTTTTGAGTTTGCTGTGGCTGGCCTCCTGACCGCGCCACCCAATTTAATCTTGAGTGAACCCTTTTTGTTGATTAAGTAACCGTTCACCCTTCTGAAGGTTTGTACCACTGGTCAACACCTTTGCAGAAACCTTCGGAAGGCTCTTTTTCTCAGGGAATTGAACGCTTACGGTTCTGGCTTGTCCCGGTTAGGGTCGGGGTTTTTTATCTGGGGAGGGAGGATCGGTGACGACATAGGCCACGCCCAGGCCTAACGCGCCACCCACGAGGGTACTGATGAGGCCAGTCCAAATACCGAGAGGAGAGAACGCGGCCGCGCCCGGCAACCCCATCACCACATAATTGTACAAGGCCAGTCCCCCCACCATACCCCAGGCCAACAGACGCACCTTATGCGTCAGATCATGCTGTTTTTGCCGCGTCCAGGCCCAGCCTGAGCCGGTAACCACCAGCAATCCAACCAATGCCCCCATCAGGCGTTGTACATTGGGCAAGGGTATTTCCAGGGAGGGATCCTCCTGCGGGGGTGGGGGAGTCGGTGTCAGTGAAGGGGTAACCGACGGGCGCAAGGTACTGGTAGGCGTGAGCGTCGGTGTAGGGGTACGCGTGGGATGAGGGGTGGGTCCGGGGGTAGGGGACTCAATAATCACCACCACATTGTTGCCAATGGCCAGCGTCATCTCGTCCGAATTTAGGGCCGAACCGGCTCTGGCTAAAATCGTGAGCAACGATTGACCGGTTCGAGCTTCCAACAAATAATCAATTTGAGCCACACCGCCACTGGTAACAACTTCGGCAATCACACTACTAAACCCGTTCACCCGATCTTCCTGAATAAACTGCACCAGGGTGCCATCTGGGACAGGATTGCCGTTGCGATCATTAATGACGCCTGTACGCAGACGAATGGTATCGCCTACGCGGGCTTCCAAAGGGGCCTGGTTTGAAGGAACCTGTGAACGCCCTTCACCATCAATAAAAAATAGCTCAATAACCTGCCCCGGATCCGGCTGGGTCACAAAACTCAAATCATAACCGGTCGCCTCAACATCAATGGGGGCGGCTCCTCGGGGTGGGTAATACTCCTGAAACAACGCTCGCACAGCCACATCCACAAAAGCGTTGCTGGGGGAATACACAGCAAAATAGGCGGTGAGGGTACTAAGTTCTGTGGTATCCAGGTAAATGGGGGCATCAAAAGCAAAGACCAGGCTCCGCGCATTACGCACCAGTTCTGGGCGCTGGGCCAGTAACCGCCGCAACGCTGTGGATGTAGGATCATCCGGGCGCACATTAAGGGGGGCAAAGATAATCCAATCGGCGTCAAGCAAGGCGCTTTGTACCTGATTGGGAATAGGCGGTGTAACCGTTACCTCAGGAATAGCAAGGGGTGTGACAGTACTTTCTGGGGTTTCCTCAGGGCCAATTTCGCCTGTGCGAGTTATAGGGGTAGCGGGAGCCGTGGCCGTAGGGAAGGGAATGAGATCGGGGCGGGCCAGGAGTTCTGCATCCAGATATGCATTTAATTCAGCAAAGGAGAAACTGCGGATACGCTCTGGATCAATCTGGCCGCTGGCTGATGGTCCATACAAGGCAATAATCCGGTCTTCAATTTCGGTTGTGCTGAGCAGAGGTTGGGCCGCGCAGGTACTGCATTGCCGAACTTGATAGGCATCGGTAAAAATAACGATATTGTCGGTCTCGTTGGGAGGTAGAGGTAAGCGTTGAGTGTATTCATCAAGGTCGGCCGGGGAGAGCAGGGTGACGGCTTCCTGGGCCAGATTGAAGATGATTGAGTCGCTTTGCCCCACTTGATTGAGCACATCCTGACTGGAAACTAACACATTACTGAGATCAAGATCCCCTTCGTACAGTTTTAATTTGAGGGTAATGATGCGCAAAACGGCCTCATCTACACGCTGGCGAAACGATTGATCACTCAGATATTTATCGCGAAACCAACTGATGGTGTCGCGAATATTGCTTAGTTCTTCGCTATACCCGCCGCCGGTGCGCACAAAGTCGGCCAGGTAGAGCAAATCGTTCCCGGCAAAGAAGGCATCGGTAGCTACTTGCCGATGGGGGTAACTGTTTTCGGCATCGTCGTAAAGGCGACGAATGGCTTGTGCGCCCAAAATGTCTGAGACAATCAGACCGCCGTTGGCCCGCCAGGGGGCGAGTTCGGGCAGACTGAGAACGGTTTCAATAGCCTGGGGATCAAAGCTGAAGGCGGTGTTGACCTGAACATTGGCCTGGAGTCCCTGGTAGCGAATATGCACGGTCTGGAGGGCGTCGGCTGTAGCTTCGGGGTTGGAGCCATTGGTGATGGTGAAAAAGGGGATGAGTTCACCAGCACGGAGTTCGGCCAGGGTTTTGCGAATGGTGGCGACGTTGCTGTTGAGGGGGCGGTCACTGTTGCCTCCACCGGGAAAGTGGCTGGCAACGACGGCCATGCGGCCGCGTGCTCCTGTGTGAATCCCTTCAATGTAGGCCTGTCCCATCTGCCCTACCCAGTAAGCATTGCCCCCAAAAACATCTGTGCCGATCTGATTATTCATGGCCAGGGCTGGCTCTTCTAACACATCCAGGTGGGGGCCTAACAGCAGGTTGATACCAAGAGTAGAATATTCCGCCCCCAGAATTTGGCCTACCGCTTTGGCTTGTTGAGGATCCCAGGTGGCACCAATCGCCATATCGTTAGGGAGTTCGGTGAGGCCATTAAGAATTTGGGGGTAACTCTGCCCCTCTACGGTGGGGGCCAGGGCGATAAAGAGGGGCAAAGGGGTGCCGATAATGCCGGAGATGTCGGAGGTGGGGGTTACAGGGAGGGGGGTGCTCTCGGCAGAGGGCAGGTTGACACTATCCAGGGCCAGTCGTTGTAAGGCGTTGTTTAGTTCGGCCAGAAAAAGGGGGGCAAAGGTATCACCATTGATATTATCGTTCGCGGCCGCGATCACAATCCCCCCCACCTTGTAATTCAAAATCAGGTCGGCAATATCACTGCCAATCGTGACATTAGCCCCCTGGAATGTGACCAAAAATAATTGCCCAACACGCTCCGCTGGTGAAAGGGAATCAAAAATAACCTGCGCCTGAGCCGCATAATCAGGGGTTCCTGGTTGAGCCTGACTGGGGGGTGCTATCAGGATAGATAAAAGCAGGCTAGAAATAAATAAGAGTCGCCACCAATGCTTCATAATAGATGAAGTATACTTTAGCCTGTTACCCATGCCTATGCTAGACTTAAACCATTCACTAACACCCTATTTTTATGAACGCACCTATTTCCTCCCCCCTCCCAAGTGACACAAGTAGCGGTATTACCTCTGTATTCCGCCACGCCTTCCAGGGGCTGAGTCCACAATCATTGGCCGAATTGCGCCATGTCGCCGTCCAACGAGAATATCCGCAGAAAACCATTCTTTGTCGCCAGGGGGAGCGGGAACATACTTTTTACATTGTCGTTAAAGGACGAGTGGCAATTACCCACCGTGCAGAAGATGGTCAGGAACGCTTGCTGAATATCTGTGGCCCCGGTCAATATTTCGGCGAAATGGCCTTGCTTGATAATTCACCTCGGGTGGCCAATTGCACTACCCTCAGCCAGACCACCGTCTTAGAAATCACGGAAGAGATGTTTGATAGTCTGATAGAGCGTAATCCCATGATCGCGTATCATCTGATGCATCGGGTGCTAAGCAATTTACGGACGATGGACCGTAATGCTCTGCAAGACATGACGGAGCGCAATAAAGAGCTAAAAACGGCATATGAAGAATTAAAGACCGCCCAAGATAAACTGGTGGAAAAGCAGAAGATGGAGCGGGAATTAGAAATCGCCGCCCATGTGCAAAGAAGCCTGTTGCGGGCCACCTTACCTGATTTCCCCGACTTCGGTTTTGCGGCTTATCTGGAACCAGCCAGGGCGGTAGGGGGAGATTTGTATGATGTGATTGTGTTAGATGATGACCATGTGGGCCTGCTTCTAGCCGATGTGGCCGATAAGAGCATCCATGCGGCCTTGTTCATGGCCGTAGCCCGCACATTGTTCCTGGTAGAAAGTCGTTTGAGTCTCTCCCCGGCTCTGGTAGCATTGGCTGTGCATCGGGACCTATTAGAAGTCTCGACGACAGATGATGTGTTTATAACGGTGTTTTATGGCGTTCTGCATCGCCCCAGCCGGGTGCTGACTTATGTGATTGCCGGGCAGGAGCGGCCATTATTGGTGCGACCCAACGAGGCGGTTCTGACATTGCCTGGTAAAGGGCGTTTTTTGGGCATGTTGGAAGATTTACACCTGGATGAGTATAAGCTGGTTCTACAACCAGGAGACAGGTTGGTGGTTTTTAGTGATGGGGTGCCGGATGCAGTGAATGCTAAGGTTGAACGGTATGGGGTGGAACGTTTACGCACGTTATTGACGCAAAAGGGGAACGCGGCCGCGGCCGCGATCATCAACGCCATCACCCAAGACATCGCCCACTGGACACGCGGTACCCCTCCCTTTGATGACCTCACCCTACTCTGTGTTGAGGCCAGATAACCACCCGCTTCCCTTACCTGGGCCACGCCACCACCTCTCCTCCCCAAGATCGGACATCGTGGCCTAGCCACCTGAATAAATACACTTATGATTGCAATAAACTGGCTGGGCTGTGTAGATTATGCCATAGCCTGGGAACAGCAAAAATCCCTGGTCGCCACCCTCAGTCACACCACCGATCACCTGGGCCAACTGCTCCTTCTCGAACATCCCCACACCTATACCCTGGGACGCAACGGCCACAGCGAAAACCTGCTCCTTAATGAAACCTCCCTGAAAGTACAGGGCATTGCCTTTTACCATGTAGACCGGGGAGGCGACATCACTTATCATGGCCCCGGACAACTCGTCGGTTATCCCATCCTCAATCTGAAAATGCTCTATCCCGGTTATGGCCTCGGCATCGTGCGCCGCTACGTCTCCGATCTGGAAGAAATGTTGATACAGACCTTACGCGCCTTTGGCCTGAACGGTCAACGACATGAACACCATCGCGGAGTGTGGCTGGAAACCCAATCAGGGTTAGCCAAAATCGCCGCTATTGGCGTACGGATCAGCGCCGGGGGCATCAGCAGTCATGGTTTTGCCCTCAACGTCGCCCCTGATCTGCGCTACTTCACCGGCATCATCCCCTGCGGCATTCAGGAATTAGGTGTCACCAGCATGACCGCCATGTTAGGCCATCCCCTCACTATCAGCGATGTCCTGCCCACCCTCACCACCGCTTTTAGTCAGGTGTTTAACATCAACGCCCCATTGACACCAAAAGGCACAAAGGCCCCCTAAATCGCGCCTATAGAAAGGGAAAAAAAACCAAACCGCGCCGGTAAAAGTTCCCCGCTCCAGGAGTGGGACAAGGTAGAAAAGGATTCACATTATGTCATTCGTCAGTCTAGACTCGATCAGCGAACTGCCCTCTAAACCACAACGTCGCCCAGAGTGGATCAAAGTGCGTGTACCAGCGGGAGATAATTACGCCTCCCTCAAAACCCTCATGCGGAGCAAACAGCTCCATACCGTCTGCGAAGAAGCCCATTGCCCCAACATCGGTGAATGTTGGGGGGCCGGAACCGCCACTTTTCTAATCATGGGTGATATTTGCACCCGCAGTTGCGGCTTCTGCGACATTAAAACCGGTCGCCCCTTGCCCCTGGATTGGCAAGAGCCAGAACGGGTGGCCCAGGCTGTTAAAGATATGAATCTAAAACATGTGGTCATCACCTCTGTCAATCGGGATGAACGTAAGGATGGGGGTGCGCCTATTTTTGCCCTGTGCATTCAGCGCATTCGGGAATTACAGCCGGGTTGCTCCATCGAAGTCCTCATCCCTGACTTCAAAGGCAGTTGGGACGCCCTGAAAATAGTGATGGATGCCCGCCCGGAAATCTTGAACCATAACGTAGAAACCGTGCCGCGCCTGTTTAAAAAAGTACAACCCCAGGACAACTATGAATGGGCGATGAAAACCCTGCGTCAGGCCAAACAGATGGACGCGGCCGCGTTGACCAAAAGTGGCATTATGCTAGGTTTAGGCGAAACCTGGGATGAAATAGTTGCAGTACTACATGATTTGCGGGATTGCGGGGTAGATATCATCACCATTGGGCAATATCTCCAGCCCAGCAAACAACATTTAGCCAACGAAAAATATTATCACCCAGATGAGTTTGCCACCCTGGGTCAACTGGCGTATGAGATGGGTTTCCGCTGGGTAGAAAGTGGGCCATTGGTACGGAGCAGTTACCGCGCCGATCAACAGGTGGCCCTGTTGTCATCATTAAAGCCTGTCCCCCACCCCTAACCCCGCTCCCAGGGGCGGGGAACTTTTTCTGGCGTCATTTTTCGCGGGCGGCCGCCCGCGAAAAATGAAATGACACGAATGGGGTTTCAGGATTTCGTGGGGTACGGGCAACCCTTGTGGTTGCCCTACACAGAGCAGGCACAAGGCCAGCCCGTACATCTGATGTCAACCCCCTGAATTCCCAAAGACCCGTATAAATTTGCGAACGATTGCTAACTACGCCCCACTAGAGGCAAATAAAGGCCAGATATACCGTTACCCGGGGTGGCGTATGCCCCGGGTAAACCTGACGCCGGACGGGAATTGCCATCACGATCAATGGTGATGAGGTTATTCAAGTTGCCCACGGGAACCACTGGCACCGAGGGGATATCACTCCAACTAAAGTTGGGAATAGTGTAAGTCGTAGCCGTATACAGGTTACCATTCGCCACCGGATGAAAATCACCCAAATCAGGGTAAACCATCTCCGGCTCGAACTCATTGATATGGTTATCGGCCATGAGTTGGGTGAGGTTGCAGGTGGGGTTGGTGGGGGCACAGCCGGTCGTTTCATCCACACCCAGAGGATGTCCGGGGCCACCATCCCAGATGATGTTGCCACGAATCACCAGGTTTTCATCGGTGAGCATGGGGTTGGGAACATTGGGGAAACCGGCCGGGGGAGCAGAAGGGGCGTAGGCATTGATGGTGGCATACAGGGTTTGGGTGCCGGGGGGGTTGTAGAAGATGTTGTTGTAGACAAAGATGTTGCGGTTGGGGATGGCCGGTAAGCTGGGGGTGATAAAATTGGGACCCCATCCGCCCGCGGCCGCGAACGCTTCACAATTCGGCAACGGGTTGGGTAACTCATCCGTGGGGGTGCAATTCCGCTCCCCAAACACAAACTGGAGCATGGCAAAGCCATTGCTCCCCTCTGTCGCCACCCGGTAGAGTGTGTTGTAGGCGTACAAGACATTGTAACCACCCGCTACACTCAACCCCGTCCCCTCAATGTCATGCAAAATATTGTTCACAAACTTGATGTCATACACCTCATAATGAATCCAGGGCGAAGCCATCACCGCATAATTGGCCGATTGACCCGCCTGGAAACCCAACCAACAGCCGGTCAGTTCATTGCCTTCAATGTGCAGATAAGCGGTTCCCCCTTTGATGTACATACACCACTGCCCGGCGGTCGCCAGGTAATTGTTGAGAAAGTGACCGTGTTGCACGACAAAATAATCCACCGTGCTGTGGATGGCCCCACTAAAGCGGCTGTTTTCGACGTACAGATGTTGCGCCTGGTTGACCTTGAACACCTCTTGCAGGTTATTACAGGTATCGTTATCACAATCCGGCCCGATCACGCTGACGTTACGCACCAGGATATGATCCCCGGCGTCCAGGTGGAGCAGGTTGTTGCCAGAAATATTGGTCGGCAGATCGCCCCCACCGACTAAATTCAAATCTATCAGGTAAAGGTAGGTCACGGCACGTAAATTCAGGCCACCACGAATGATGGTCGTTCCGGGGCCAGCGGCGGCGCGAATAATAATGGGGAAATCGTAAGTTCCGGCGCGTGCATCGAAGTAGTTGAAGCAGGCATCCGGTTCGCCGGGTTCGCAGGGGTAAGTGCCGGGGAGTAGGTTAATCTGGTAGCCGGTGGTAGAAAGGGTTCCGGTGGGGATAAGGTTCCAGGCGGCGGTAATGGTTTGGAGCGGGGTGTCGGGGCTGGTACCGGTGTTACTGTCGTTACCGGTGGGAGAAATATAGAGATTGGTGAGGGTGGGATTACCGATGTCGTAGTAGGTGTAATCCTGGGGCGAGGCTTGCGTCGCGGCCGCGGTCAGCCCCATTTCTAGAGTAGGTGTGGGACGGGCGGCGGTTGTGGGACCATTCGCTGGTAGGGCATTGCCCACATCAGGGGTAGAGGTGACACTATTCACCTGGCACGCTAATAATAAACCTAACAAAGTGACAAATAAACCGATGCGTTTTAGAAAAGGCAACATTGTTAACTCCTTTGAACTTAGGCGATGGGTAATGGTTTTTACAGGTTGTTAAGTAATTCAAGGAAGCAAGTCTTCATTATAAAAGAATTGTACGTCGTGAGAGAAGTGACAAATTTCCCCCTTGATCCCGCCTAAAATCACCCCCACCCCTGACCCCGCCCCCAGGGGCGGGGAACTTTTTCGGGCACGGTTTGGCGGGCAGTCGCCCGCCAAACCGTGCCGTTGGATTTCCCCCCTTCCCTCTGGGAAGGGGATGGGGGATGGGTCTTCAGCCGGAGCCTACTCAATCTGTTGCCGCCAACAAAATGTCATTTTAGGACCATGGTAAACATAACTTCCCCATTTACTCTGGTCGTTCACCATTCCTGCCAACATCGGGTAAAATTTGCTTATGATGAAAATTGCTGTCTTATCTGATATTCATGGTAATTATCCTGCCCTGCAAACGGTCAGTGAGCATATCGAGAAATGGCAACCAGACCTGGTAATCGTTAATGGCGATACCGTAAACCGTGGCCCGCGGCCGCGAGAATGCCTCCAGTATGTCCAGGAAAAAGAGGCCAGCCAGGGCTGGGTAATACTCAAGGGCAACCATGAAGACTACGTCATCAGCCGGGAGAGTATTACGGCCCCTGAAGGCGACCCCGTCTATGAATCGTTCCGCATGGCCATGTGGACTTATCTCCAGCTCAATGGCAATGTAGCCGATTTGATCCGCATGCCTGAGCAATATAACTTCACCGCCCCCGATGGCTCATCTCTCCGTGCGGTGCATGCCTCAATGCGGAGCAATCGAGACGGTATCTATACTTTCACTACCGATGAAGAATTAGCCCAACAAATTGCCCCAGCCCCGGCCATATTTATTACGTCTCACACCCACCGCCCCTTGCAACGGCGGTTAAACGGCACCCTTGTTGTCAACACCGGGGCCGTTGGTCTGCCCTTCGATGGCGACTGGCGGGCCGCTTATGCCCAAATCACCTGGCATAAAGGGATGTGGCAGTCAGAACTTATGCGGTTGGAATATGATCGTGCCCAGGCTGACCGTGATTTTGAGGCCACAGGTTACTTGGAAGGAGGTGGTCCCCTCATCCAATTGGTGCGCCACGAACTGGCAACCGCCCGCTCCCAGGTTCACCGCTGGGCCGAAAAATACACGAACACCGTTCTAAGCGGCCAGATGAGTATGGCCGAATCCGTCCGCCTGGTGTGGGACGAAATTGAACGCGAAGGTGACGACATGACGGTATACTGGTAAGGAATTATTCCCTCTATGGAAAGACCCAATCTCACGCACGTTTCCCCAGAAATTTTAGCCTATATTGAGTACCTGGAAATGCAGTTACTACAAAAACCAGCGAAGGTAGAACTGGTCGCGGCCGCAACCGAGCCATCCGAACCACCCACCTCCATCAACATGATTTCTATCAGCCAGAATGGGGTTGCCAAACGGACACCACGCCATTTTTATGGCCGCCAGCACCGGGCTGGTATGGGTGTGTTTGACCTGGACACCCCGGAAGAAGACCCGCCCGCCTTCCTGGTAGCCGCCGACATCACTGACCGTTTGCTCTTGTTTACCAACTTTGGCCGCGTATTTCCCGTATCGGTCAGCCAGGTGAAGGAAACCGAGGTGCGCGGCAAAGGCGAATCTATTCTGAGCGGTCTGCGCTTTATGAATAATGAGCGGCTGGTAGCTGTTCTCCCCGGCACAGGGGGTGAGGATGTTCTGCTCGCCAGCCAGCGCGGTTGGGTTCGTACCATCCGCAAGAGTTTTTTTGGGCCTCAACTCATTCCTGGGATGACCTTCCACGAAATGAAAGAGGGGGGCGAATTGCGATCAGCCTGCTGGGCCAATGGTTCTGGAGATGTGTTCATCGCTACCCGGCAGGGTAAAGGGGTACGCTTTAATCAGCGCCAGATTCCGGGGCGGAATGGTTGCCTGGGAGTGCGGGTTGATCAGGGGGATGAGGTCGTGGCGATTGCGGCAGTTACGGATGAGAGTGGGGTATTTATGGTGGCCAATGATGGCAAGGGGACTATCCGACAGATGGCGGGGTTGTTAGCCAATAAGGCCCCCGGAGCGGGAGCGAAGGTGTTAATGAAGGTGGACGAGTTAGTGGGCGCGGCCGCGGTGCAACCCACCCAAGACATCTTCATCATCTCCAAACTGGGCAAACTCATCCGCTTCCCTGCCGAGGAAATTCCGGCCAAAGAGGGGGTCGTGCAGGGGGTGAACTGTATGGCGTTAAGGGCGGATGTCGCGGCCGCGTGTACCGTCAGTGAATTTGTGACGGAATAGCTATAGAGCTTAAGGGTTCGTAAAAATATAACTTCCCGGTTTAGACCTGACAGGTTTCCGAAAACCTGTCAGGTCTTGACGGAACTTAATCTTTTACAGGCCCCAAGATAATGATTTTGGGTACGGGCTGGCCTTGTGCCTGCCCTGCACGAGAGGGCAACCACGAGGGTTGCCCGTACAGCCAAAATCTTTTTCTTGAAAACTATAATCCCTTTTGCTCAAAAACTCCTCACTCCCTCTCTCCATCTTTGATCAAACAAGCTGTCTGCCCTGTAAGAAGCGGTTCACCTGTCCTGTGGTGTCAAACGATGTCCCAAACATCTGGGGTTGCAGAGAACCTAGAACATGCGCCAGGAACAGCGGCCCCACCAATGCCACAAAGGCTTGCATGGGTGGTTCTTTCACGAGAACCCCTTCGTTTTGATACCGCTCTATGAGGGCGGCAATCTGGGTGAAGATGTGAAACGGGCTTTGCATAAGGGTAACAAGTTCCGGCTGGAGCGGTATCTCGTGAATCAACATGGCGATAACGCGGCCGCGACTTTGCATCAGCTCTTCATAAAATTGCACCACCTGGCCTAAATCTGCGGCCACATCCCCTGTGTAAGTGATACCTGCCGCACTGAACCGCCTGGCCTCTTCTTCCACTACCGCCTTAAGCAAATTTTCTTTACTGCCAAACCGCCGAAAGAGTGTCACCTCATTAATTCCGGCCGCGGCCGCTATCGCCCGTGTTGTCGCTCCAGCATACCCCTGCGCCAACATCACCTGCAACGCCGCCTCTACAATCTGCTCATCAGCAATCACTCGGGCCATATTTCTTCTCCAACGTGGTTTTTCTGGTGTTGGGTGTGCGTCAAATCTGTGGATGACCAGAGAATTGCTGTGGCCGGTCTCCCGACCGTGCCACTCTTTTTCCACAAAAGTGACGCGCACTCTCCGGTGTTACGCCTCTTGACAACTATACCACCCGGTTTATAATGCAAGCAAGTACTTGCATTAAAAGAGGCCATTCCATGTTCAAAGAAATGTTTAACCTCATCGTGCGGCGCGGCGGCCGCGAACAAGCTCGACCCTCCCTGGATGCCATCCTGGAACAAACCGATCAACACATCCACAACCTGGATACACTGGTGCGCCCTGCCCCAACCGCCAAACCACGCACCCCCTTCAACACGAACCTGCCCAAAGAAAAAATCTCCATGCTAAATTTTACGGTGCGGCAGAGGCTCAGAGTAATCACCAAAGCTGTACCACTCATTGTCAACATGCAACGTGGGGCGCGTTTATACGACAAACGGTTCCCCGCCCAAACGGATCAGGCAACGCCCGAATTTATCGCCGCGCTGGAAGCCCGAACACGGCAACTGGGCGCGAAAGATATTGCCTATGTCAAAGTGCCTGCCAACGCCATCTTTCAGGGCAAGGGCATTCCTTGCCAATATGCCATCCTTTTCACGGTGGAGATGGACAAGGAGCCGATTAACACCGCCCCCAGTTTTGAGTGCCAACTAGAGGTGATGGACGGGTACAAACGGATGTCCACGATTGCCGGGAATCTGGCCCAATTTATGCGCCGCAACGGCTTCGAGGCTTATCCCGGTACGGCCCTGGGTGGCCTGACCGATTATGTGTATCTGGCAGAGTTGGCCGGGTTAGGAGCAATTGGTTATCACGGCCTGCTCATCTCCCCGAATGAGGGAGCACGCCTGCGGATTAACACCATCTACACCAATATCACTAACCTGCCCACGCTAGAAGCGCAGGGGAAGGAGAATGAGCATCTGTGGGTGCGGGATTTTTGCGCCATGTGCAAGAAGTGCATCCGAGAATGCCCGGTGGAGGCGATTTTTGAGGAACCGCGGCCGCGAGGTGATGGCGGTATGCAAACGATTGAGCATGCCACCTGCCGCGATTATTTTACGGAGCATTATGGGTGTGCGGTGTGTCTGGCGGTGTGCCCGTTCAGCCGGGCCGGGTATGACAAAGTGCAGGCACGCTTTAAGGGGAACGCGGCCGCGCCCCAGTTTCGGATTCCGGTGGCGGCCGTTCAAGCTACGGGAATTTGACGTTTTTTGATTGGACGGCTGGTTATTAGTACCTTAAGCGTCAACTTCTTGTACAGATGGCAAGAAGATCAGCCACGAATTTCACGAATTAGCACGAATAGGAAATAAAAATTCG
>JAGNBF010000046.1:53694-56388 GCA_018004935.1 Chloroflexota bacterium
ATTCGTTTCAATTCGTGGGCGTGGTTCAAAAGTCGGCAAACGGTGCTTAACACTTTGTAGGGCGATTTGGTAAATCGCCCACGAGACGATTTACCAAATCGTCCTACAAATTTGTAAAGCTGACCTGAACCATGCCAATTCGTATAATTCGTGGCTGGTTCTGATCTGGGCTACGCGGCCGCACCCACCAATTCTTCCTCAGCCGTGACACTGGTAAACACATCAAAACTGGGCGGGTTCTCAAAATGTTTCTTCACCGCACATTGATCAGCGGCGCGGATGACAGCGGCTTTGTATTTTTCGGGGAACGAAGGGGGCAGTTGGATATCCAGCAACACCTTGCTCACCAGACCGGTGAACGGGTTCGATTCCAGGCTTTGCACAATGCGGATACCTTCGGTGGGCAGGCCGCGTTGCTGGCAGAAGCTCAACACATAAATCCCGGCGCATGTGCCGATAGAAGCCAGAAAAGTAGCAAATGGGGTGGGCGCGGAACCAGCGCCATAGGGTCGTGGTTGGTCGGTGGAAACGGTGTACGGGCCAAAATGGGCGTCTACTTTTAAGCCGCCCGGAAAGTCAATGATCATATCCATGATTCAATCTCCATTCGGTTGTGATAATGGGGCATTTTGGGCCACCGTTTATTTAGATGGAGATCAGGCCAATCGGTGACAATCTTGATCACTGCACCGGTACCTTCATCGCTTCAGCGCTGGCTTATGCTGTTGGCGGGTTCTTACTCGATTGGACATCACCGCAGGCGGTATTTGTGATAGCGGGAAGTGGGGTGCTGGCGTCGTTGGGGGTGCTATGGTTTATGTTGCCAGCGGAGCAGGAGTCGTGATGCGTGATCCGTTCGTATGAGTCATGATTCCGTGGTGGATTGAATAAGTCACTTTATCACCTCGATCTGTGTAACGACCCCCTTCACCCCCGATGAATCTCACTGAGCCGTGTACCCCCCGCCTGTTCATATTCATTGCTGTTTTTGCCATATCGCTTCATTTGCTTCTTCAAATGCTCCATTTGAAGAAGTAAATGCTCATCGGGCAGGATCAAAAAGAGCTTTTGCGTGGGCAAAAGCTCTTAAGAAATAGGGGAGATTGAGGGGGACGGCCCGCCCCGATTAGATGAAAGGTGCGATTAAGTTTTGGCAACAAACTTTTCTTTATTCTGCCTGTAACACTCATAACAAACGGGCTTATTCATTGAAGAGGCATTATCTTTGCCGCATAAATGGCAGTACCTTTCTTGATAAGTGGGATTCTCGAATCTTTTCCAGGTTCGGTAACAATCTGAACAATAGGGCGCGGCAGGGTTTAGATTAATTTCTTTGGCACAGCGAATGCAGAACCCTTTTTCTTCTATAACTGCTGGTGCATTTTTAGGTTCAACAATAGCGGTTTTATGTTCAACAAGAGGGGCAACCACTTTTTCGACAGAAACCCGGATTTCTTCGCTAATGCGAATGAGTCGCCTGGCTTCACCATAAATATCCTCATACAGTTCTGGGTCATCAGCCTTAGTGACGTAAACACCCATCTCCTGGTTATTAATCTGCGAAAATTCGTACAAATTCATGGACGTGATAATGGCTTCCCGTTCATTCAAGTAGCATTTGGCATGTAAATTTTCACAAAAGCTGGTGCGAACAAATTTGAGCGACCGCAACCAATTGATTTGATCGGGCTGCAATTCGTTTTTGCCATAAATAACCCGAATGTCTATTTTCATCCGGTCTTTATCATCGAGAGATTGGCGCAAACGCTCGTTGATTTTGAGGTAGGGGCTGATCAGAATAAGAGTATCTTGTGCCTGATTTATGAGTTGTTGAAGATGATAGGAAACGCCAGTGGTATCAAGAAATTTAGCCATATTTTCCTTTGATGCTTGAGTGATGATGCTTCAGTGTGACAACAACGCTTATCCCGCAAAATGATATTCTTTTGTAGATGGTACAGTTTAATCTGTTATTGGCACACCAAACGTATGAGGTACTGCTATGCTGACAATGTTACCCTGCATAAACACTTATGCAAATGCTTCTATCAATCTTTATTAGGTACGACCCGACCTTCCCACGTTCAGCGTCTTGATCACAGAAACAGCACGATCAACACCCTCTTCGGAGCAGATTTAGGAGCCGAGCGCGGCCGCATCCGTTTCATCGTCACATCGTTTGCAGTTCAATTCGTAACCCAGAAACTGGTTACGCCCGGTTTCCGTTTGCACCCAGGGGCGGCTAACCAGCGGTGGATTATGGCGCACATGCTGGCGGTGGTCGCAGGCAAGTACCGCCAGCCAATCCCCATCCTCATCCTGCTCAAAGGCAACGATTTTCTGTTTCACTTCTTCACCTGCGCCCCGTCTCCGTAAATAGGGCCTGGATAGTAGCAACGGCACGAGCAACCCCATCTTCGGAGCGGATTTGGGAGCCAAGCGCGGCCGCGTTCCCTCTCATTTTCTCATCTGTCACTGCCTGATGAATGGCCTGGGCCAGCCGTTCGGCGGTTAGCTTCTGCCGTGGGATAGCGGTCGGGCCAACCCCCAACGCGGCCACCTTCTCCCCCCAAAACGGCTGATCGCCAAAGAACGGAATGATGATGGAGGGCACACCCGCCCGTAAACCAGCCGCCGTCGTGCCCGCACCGCCATGATGCACCACCGCCGCCACCCGCTCAAACAGCCAGGTGT
>JAGNBF010000005.1:0-125147 GCA_018004935.1 Chloroflexota bacterium
GAGACATTTTTAGGCACATTAGCCACCCTGTATGGCAGTGGTCAGGTCGTGGGAACAAAATTCGACGCCATGGGTATCTATGAAGGGGGTACTGTTACCTACAACACCGCCAATGGCAACCGTGTCCGGGCCGTACAAATGTATCCCCCCAATACCCATTTTGGTAAAGCTGGTGGCCTGGGGGATATTGAACTGCTAGGAACTGCCGCGCCTATCGAAGTGGGCAACCGTGTCTGGCAAGACAACGACGGCGACGGCATACAAGACCCCGCCGAACCCGCCATTTCGGGTGTCACGGTGAGTCTGTATGACACGACCGGAACCCAATTAGCCACAACCACCACCAATGGCAATGGTCTTTACTACTTCTCTAATATTCAAACAGTCGGCACAGTAGCGGCACAAGTCAACCTCAGTGGCAACGATGCCGAACAACTGACCAATGCGCCAGGCACAACAACCATCAATGGTACAGACCTGGACATAGGTAATAACAACGCCGTTGGAACACCGTACCACATCGGCTTACGGTTTACGGCTCTGGCCATTCCCGCCGGGGCGACCATTACATCAGCCTACATTCAGTTCGCCACTGACAGTGATGGACCAAACAACATTGGGGCGACAGCCACCTTCAACATTGAAGGGCAGTTAATTGCCGATGCACCAGCCTTTACCGCGACAAACAACAATGTCACTGGGCGTGCCCGCACCGTCGCCGATGTCAACTGGTCTACACCCACCTGGACAGGGACAGGCATTGTGGGTTTCAGTCAAAAAACAGCAGACCTGGCGACCGTTGTCCAGGAAATCGTCAGCCTGCCCGGTTGGGCTTCGGGCAATGACATGGTTTTTATCATCAACAACTCGGCGGATCATCGTGAAGCTGAAACATTTGATGGCGTAGCCGCCAATGCCCCCCGCCTGATCATCAATTACACCGTGCGTCCGGCTACCTTCGTCAATTTGCAATACCGGAGTGACTATGAAATTCGGGTCAATCTGAATCAAGCCCCCCTGAATGGCTTCTCCCCCGCCACACCGGACAACGATGCTACCAGCTTTGGCGACCTGCGCGACTCCGATGGGCAAAATCGGGGTGGTTATGTTGCCGCCAACTTCACCACCAGTGGCCCCGGCGACAATAACCATTCCCTCGACTTTGGTTTTGTGCCCCGCCTCACCCTGGGCGACAAAGTATGGAACGACGAAGACAATGATGGGCAGTACGATTTGCCTGTCCGTATCGGCGATTTTGTCTGGTATGACCTGGACAATGATGGCCTGCAAGACAGTAACGAAACCGGTGTCAACGGTGTGCGCGTTATGCTCCATCGTTCCACCGATGCCGACTGTGCCACCCCGGCTCTGGCCCTTACCACCACCGCCCCCAATGGCTCTTACCTCTTCGACAACCTGGCTCCTGCCAACTACTTCGTCTGTTTCGACCTGACGACTCTGCCTGCGGGTTTTGCTCCCACCACCGCCAACGTCGGTGGGGATGACACCATTGATTCCGATGCGAACGCCTCCGGTCAAACCGCCGCCACTGGTGTCATGGCCGCCGGGCAACAAAACATGACCCTGGATATGGGTATTATCAGCAACGGCTCTGTGGCTGTAGGCGACCACGTCTGGTATGACACCGACCGGGACGGCGTGCAGGACGCCGGTGAAACGATGGGTGTTCCCGGTGTGCGGGTAGCTCTCTACACCAACGGGCAAACCTGTGGTGTCAACATGCCTACCGCTACGACGGTTACGGATAACAATGGTTACTATCTGTTTGCCGGTCTGCCTGTGGGTAACTACTTCGTCTGCTTTGATCTGACCTCTTTGCCCACCGGTTATCAAGTGACCACACAAAATGCCGGGGGTAACGACGCCCTCGACTCCGATGCCAACCCAGCCACCGGGGCGACAGCTTCTACTGGAGCAATGGCTATCAATATGGCCAATATGAGCCTGGATATGGGTATCCGGGCTACCAATGCCACGACCAACAGCCTGGGCGACAAGGTGTGGTATGACCAAAACCGGGATGGCGATCAGGACGGTACGGCGGAACCGGGTGCGCCCGCTGTGCGGGTGGAACTACACCTGAATGGTGAAAGTTGCACTGACACCCCGCTGGCCGTGACCACAACCAACAGCCTCGGTATTTACAGCTTTGCCGGTCTGCCCGATGGTAATTACTTTGTCTGCTTTGACCTGACGACGTTACCAACCGGGTATCAGGTGACAACCCCTGACCTGGGCGGCGATGACACCCAGGACTCTGATGCCAACCAAACCACCGGCCAAACACCCTCTGTGGCTCTGGCAGGTGGAACCAGCAACACGACTCTGGATATGGGTATCCGTCGCACCGATGCCGGTAAGGTAGCCGTAGGCGACCGGGTCTGGCTGGATGCGGATCGGGATGGTTTGCAGGATGTGGGCGAACTGGGTGTGCCGGGTATACGGGTAGACCTGTACCAGAATGGGCAATCGTGTATGACCGCGGCCGCGAACGGGGGTTACACCGCCAGTGGCACCGCCAGCGAATGGGAACATGGTATGGTTCCCACCACCCTCTGGCCCAACGCCTGTGCCGGGGGTTCCGGCCAATGTTGGGGCACAGACCTGGAAGGTGCCTATAGCAACACCAGTAACCAGAATGTGCAATCCATCGTGATGAACATTCCAGCCACAGCCACTGCCCCCATCAGTGTGAACTGGGATCAGGCTTTTGACCTCGGTACAGGCGATTCTGTTACGGCCCAATACCGTTGTAACGCTGGGGCATGGACAAATATGTTCACCTCGGCCAGTACGACTACCACCGCTTGGGCTAATCAAAATCAGGCGGCTACCTGTACGGCAGGTCAGACACTGGAAGTTCGCTTCAACCTGACCTCGGATGCTGGTACTACCGACGATGGTTATTACATTGACAACGTGCGGGTAACAGATGCCACCGCCACCGTACTGTACGTTGAGGATTTTGAAACCACCTTCCCTGTAGCCGGGGAGATCACCGACGCCAATGGCGACTACCTATTCACCAATCTGCCCACCGGCAACTACTTCTCTTGCTTCGCTTTGGCCGACATTCCCGCCGGTTTTGAAACAACCCTGCGCAATGTTGGGGCTGACGACACGGCCGATTCGGATGCGCTGAATACGATGGGTAATACTGCCAGCACCGGGGTAATGGCTATCGGCACGGCCAATCTGACGCTGGATATGGGCATTCGTGCCACCATCGCCAGCCCCGTTTCTGTGGGTGATTATGTCTGGTATGACCATGACGGTGATGGCACACAAGATACCGGGGAGAGTGGTGTGGCCGGGGTGAAAGTGACCCTGTACGCGGCCGCGACCAATCGCGCCCTCGCCACCACCACCACCGGCCCGGATGGCCTCTACCTCTTCACCGGCCTGCCCTCCGCCAGCTACTACGTCATCTTCGACCTCACCACCGTACCCGCTGGTTTCACCGTCACCACCCAGGATGTGGGTGCGGACACAGGCGACTCCGACGCCAACCCCACCACCGGTCAAACGGCCGCCACTGGGGTTATTGCCGCCGGTGGTTCCAACACCACCCTGGACATGGGTATCCGTCCCGCCGGAACTGTGCGCCTGGGCGACCGGGTCTGGTTGGATCGGGATGCTGATGGCCGCCAGGATGAAGGCGAACCAGGCGCGCCAGGTGTTACCGTCAACCTGCATCGTCAGGGCCAAAGCTGTACCGACCGCCCCCTGGGCACAACCGTGACCAACCAGAACGGCAACTACCAGTTTGCTAACCTGGCACCTGGCAACTACTTCGTCTGCTTCGACCTCACCACCGTTCCCCCGGGCTTCACCCCCACTACCGCCAACAACCAGACAGATGATGGCGTAGACAGTGATCCGGACAGTAGCGGCCGCACCGTTCCCACGGGCAATCTCACTGCCGGTCAGATAAACATGACCCTGGATATGGGTCTGATCAGCACTGGCAATGTCACCATTGGCAACTACGTCTGGTTTGATGACAACATCAACGGCTTACAAGATACCAACGAAGCCGGAGTGACCGGTGTGAATGTCCGTCTTTATCGCAACGGCCAGACCTGTGGCGTGGATATGCCCCTGGCTGTCACCACTACCAACAGTGCCGGAGCCTACCTCTTCACCGGTTTACCAGCGGGTAGTTACTTCGTCTGCTTTGACCTCACCACCTTACCCGCGAGTTATGCCGCCACCACTCAAAACGTCGGCGGTGATGACACCCTTGACTCCGATGCTAACGTCACCACCGGCGCGACGGCCGCAACAGCCAGTTTGCCCATCGGCGGCTCCGATTTGACCCTGGACATGGGTATCCGTCCTACCATTGGGGCGGGGCTGATAGCCATTGGCGACCGGGTCTGGTATGACGACAACCGCAACGGACAACAGGATGCCGGGGAAAATGGTGTGCCGGGTGTTACCGTCAGTCTGCAAACAGTCGGTCAAACCTGCGCCGACCCAGATTTGTTGACGACTACTACCAACAGCAATGGTTACTACCTGTTCAATAATCACGCTCCTGGCAATCGCTTCGTCTGCTTCAACCTGGCAACTATTCCCAGTGGCTATGTGGTAACGCTCCAGGATGCCACCGGCAACGATGGCAACGACTCGGACGCCAATCCCACCACCGGGCAGACCGGCAACACCGGCCCCATCCCGGCCAACAGTGCCAATCTGACGATGGACATGGGTATCTACGCGCCTCTGCATGAGCTACCGCTGGCGGGGGTGACGGTGCAGATTTACGCGGCCGCGTCCACCTGTGGTGTCAATCCCTTCCTCACCCAGGTCACAACCGACGCCAACGGCAACTACGTCTTCCCCAACTTGCCCGCCGGTGATTACTATGTCCACATCCCCGCCAGCAACTTCACCCCAGGTCAGGCATTGGAATACATGATCTCCAGCACCGGCAACGACCCCGCCCCCGACCCCGATGCCGACCCGGCCAACACCGATGACAACGGCACGATGGTAGTCAGCGGAGCCTGTAACGGCGGTGTCAGTTCACCAACCGTCACCCTCACGGTCAACACCGAACCGACCAACGACGGTACCACCGACCCCAACACCCCCGACCCCAGCCATAACCTGACGGTGGACTTTGGCCTGTTTGAGCCGATGTGTATTGGCGACCTGGTCTGGTTTGATGCCGATAACAGCGGCACCGTCAATGGTGGCGAATATGGCCTCAATGGCGTTCTGCTCAACCTGTACCGGGACGTAAACGGCAACAACACCTTCGAGCCAGGGGGTGCGGATGGGGCGTCCATCGCTAACACCACCACCGCCCAGGTGGGTGGCGTGGATGGTTCTTACAGCTTCTGTAGCGTGCCCAAGGGCAGTTACTTCATCCAAATCCCCAACACCGAGTTCCAGGCGGGCGACTTGCTCTATCAGGCCAGCAGTAGCACGGCTAACAACGACCCGGAGACGACTGTTGTTGAGGATGATGATAATGGTACTGACGGTGGTAACGCCGGAACCAACGGCATTGCTTCGGTCTTCCCGGTCACACTGGCCGTCCGCACCGAACCTACGGCTGACAACAACACCAACGACAATGGCCGCCGGGATGCCAGCACCAACCAGACGGTTGACCTGGGTCTGTTTGCCCAGATGGATTATGGCGACCTGCCCACCACCTACAACAAAACGATCTTCGGCGAAAATGGCCCCCGCCACCCCAATACCGGCCTCAGCCTGGGTACGCTGTGGGATGCGGATAACGACGGGCAAGAGAGCGCGGCCGCGACCGGTGACGACACCACCGATGGCAATGATGACGAAGATGGGATCACCGTCAACTCTACTACCTGGGGTTTGGGCACAGGCAGTATAGATGTCACCGCTATCACGGGTGGCTCCGGCTGTCTGGTAGGCTGGGCCGATTACAACGGCGACGGTGACTTTGGGGATGATATAGCCGATGGGAATGGTGCGGCCGCGCCAGAACGTCTGTTTATCAGCTTTGTGAGCGGGGCGGGTACAATCAACTTCGCCACCCCCAACTCAACAGACAGTGGTGGAACCTTTGTCTACCCGGCGACCCTGAACATGCGCTACCGGTTGTTCCCGGCCAACGATGCGGTGTTCGCGGCCGCGGGTCTCACGCTTGATGGTAACGGCTGTCCGGCTACCAGCAACACCACGGCGCAAATGGCCACCATTTCTATGGGTGGGGCCACCGGTGGTGAGGTCGAAGATTACCAACAAGCCTTTGGCCCCACGGCCATCAACCTGCGCCACCTGGCCGTGAACCAACCAACGGGGCTATGGTTCGTGTTAGGGTTGCTGGTTGCGGCCGCGGTCAGCACCACCTTCATCCTCCGGCGGCGCAATCCTCTTGCCTGAACCAATAAACCCATCACCCTGACGCTTCCCGGCAGGAAGGGAAAAAATCAATTTGGCCGTTTTTCGCAGGCGAATGTCCGCGAAAAACGGCCCTAAAAAAGTTCCCCGCCCCCGGGGGCGGGGTTAGGGGTGGGGGAACTTCGAGTATGTCATCGCCCTAACAAAAACAGCCGATCAGGTGAACCTGATCGGCTGTTTTTGTTCACCACCATCACTCTGTGTGACCCAGTTGTGACTTTTACCCTTTACACTCATCCTGTTCTTGAGTGTGAAGTCTAGAGCAAAGGCCAGAGACAAAACCATCCCCTGACTCCGTCCCCCGGGGCAGGGAACTTTTTAGGGCGCGGTCAGGAGACCGGTCACAACGATATTCCGCTCAGCCACAGCGTAGACATACACCTCTAACTCAATTAAACGGCCCAATTCACCCCATTCGGTGATACAATGTTTGTATCCCGCATTTCCAATTTAGGAGAGTGTACCATGAGTGATCACGCAAATCCTCGTGACGCTGTCATCATTGGCGCGGCACGCACACCCATTGGTAAGTTTATGGGTGCTCTATCCCCTCTTTCTGCCCCTGAACTGGGGGGTATAGCCGTCAAAGCGGCTATACAACGTTCCGGTGTGGATCCCCACTCCGTTTATGAAGTCATTATGGGATTGGTTGTTGCCGCCGGAACCGGGCAGGCCCCGGCCCGGCAGGCGGCATTGAACGCCGGTTTGCCAGAAACAATCGGCGCGGCCGCAGTCAACAAAGTTTGTGGCTCCGGTCTCAAAGCCGTGATGATGGCCGCCAATGGCATTCAGGCCCAAGAAGCTGATGTCTTTGTCGCCGGTGGTATGGAAAGCATGACCAATGCTCCCTATCTCCTGCCTAAAGGCCGTCAGGGAATGCGTTATGGTCACGGGCAGGTAGAGGATGCCATTCTGAAGGATGCCCTCTGGTGTGCCTTCCAAGACTGGGCTATGGGCAATGCCGCCGACTTCATTGCACAACAATTTGAAGTTACCCGAGACGAGATGGATACCTTTGCCCTAAGAAGCCACGAGAAAGCGGCCGCGGCTACGGCCAGTGGTGCCTTCAAAACCGAAATCGTGCCGGTTGAAATCAAAGGGCGCAAGGGTGTCACCATTGTAGACAAAGACGAGCCAATTCGGGCGGTCTTTAATAATGGTGGTTTTACTCTGGACACCAGCAAAGAACAGTTAGCCAAATTACCTCCGGCATTTGCCAAAGATGGTCAGGTAACGGCCGGTAATGCCCCAGGACTGAATGACGGTGCGGCCGCGTTGGTTCTCACCGCCTGTGCCGAAGCGGAACGTCAGGGCCTCACCCCCTTAGGGCGCATCGTGGGCTACACCCACGCCGCCGTTCATCCCCAATGGATTTTCGCCGCCCCGGCCCAAGCCGTTCCCCGGCTCCTCAAAAAAATCGGTTGGTCTATGGACGAAGTAGACCTGTTTGAAATCAATGAAGCCTTTGCCGCCCAAATCCTGGCCAATGGCGTAGATCTCCAACGTCAAGGGTTCAACTGGAATTGGGATAAAGTGAATGTACATGGTGGAGCCGTCGCTCTGGGTCATCCGGTAGGCGCGAGCGGGGCACGAGTGCTCGTTACCCTCATCCATGCGTTGCAACAACGGGGTTTGCGGCGCGGTATCGCTTCCTTGTGCCTGGGTGGCGGCGAAGCGGTTGCTTTAGCCATCGAACTGGAATAGTTGAGGAAGGAGAACAGGTCTGGCGTATTTCGCGCCACATGGGCTGGCGACCCTCAACCATTCGTAAATGGCGCAAGCGGGGTCAACTATAGTCAGAGGACCGCCACAGCCACGCAAAAGGTGTTAGCGATTTGCTGTGGCCGGTCTCCTGACCACACCACCCACGTTATTTCTGAACGCTGATCAAGTGATTTTTAGCTGCTCACTTGAGATCAGGCTTCTGCTTGTTCGTTGATACCTTCACCGAGAATCGTGCCCATGGCGATATTATCCAGCTTTTGATCGGCTTCATATTCCTCATCCAAAATTTCCTGGATGCGATCAGCGACATCACTGTAGCCCAGGTTGTTGGCGTAGGCACGTAAGCCCCCGTAGCTGGCAATTTCGTAATGCTCCACTTTTTGGGCGGCAAGGATAAGGGCGGCATCTTTGGCCTGGCGATCCCCCTTTGTTTTGATGACGTGGTTTCCTTCTTCGACCAGACCTTCCATCGCCACACATTTTTTATTGCCGGGGTTTTCGTCCATCTCTTCCAGGATAGTTTGTACGGTGGTCATGTGCTGACGGGTTTGCTCCAGGTGGTGTTGGAACGCTTTTTGGAGGGATGGATCGTTCGCGGCCGCGGCCATCTTGGGGAGCGCGTCCACCAGTTGTTTCTCCGCACTATACATATCTTTCAACTGCTCCACATAAACGCTGTGTAGATTCTCCAAATTCATCTTGTTCTCCTTTGTGCTAGTTGTTCAACAAACTTATTCCGTCGAATAGCTGTGGCCGGTCTCCTGACCGTGCCACCACCTTCCAACCGACAAATCTTGTCTGTCGCACTACTAGGGTAAAAGTAGCGATCTCGTATGGCCTCGTGGGCATGGTTCAGGTCAGCTTTACAAATTTGTAGGACGATTTTGTAAATCGTCCAGTGGGCGATTTACAAAATCGCCCTACAAAATGTTAAGCATCGTTTGCCGACTTTTGAACCACGCCGCCTGGTGTAATCATCAGCCACAGTCCGTAACTCGCCAGCAAACAGAACATATTACTGCTACCTTGAACATTAACAATCTGGGCCAGCAAACGGCATAGCCTGAAGATATAAAAAGAGATACAAACTGGATATAGGGGGATTATTCCTCAAAGGTATACTGTGAAAGGGCATAATTTGACATTTTTTCGCCCTGTCGCCGTCTCCCTTTATCGTCGTGTTGGGTTTATCCAAGGCCACCCCCACCCCTAACCCCGCCCCCAGGGGCGGGGAACTATTTTCGGCTCGGTTTGGCGAGCAGACGCTCGCCAAACCGAGCCGTTGGGTTTCCCCCCTTCCCTCTGGGATCGAAGGGGGATGGGTCTTCAGTCCAAACCTACCAATCTGTTGCCGCTAACAAAATGTCACTTTATGACCGTGGTAAGTATAACTATACACCTCAGAAACTGGGTTTTTCCCTTGTAGGGCATGAGTTGGCCCATCTGTAAAACAAGCCGGGCTATGTTTACAAAGGTCATTGGCCTGTGGTTTTAGCCTGTAGGGCTTGGTACTTAGAGCTTGGCGGTTTGACCGCCGGGCGGATTAACGGAACGCTTACCGTTCAAATTGAGAATTGCTGATATATAACCACAAAATTTGCATCTACCCTTGCCCTTTGCTAAAATTCACTCTTGCTCGTCGGGGCATGGCGCAGCCTGGTAGCGCGCTTCAATGGGGTTGAAGAGGTCGTGGGTTCGAATCCCGCTGCCCCGACCAAACGTCACGTGATTTACGTGGCGTTTTTTTTTGCCTGGGTTAAACTACTCATTAATAGCATCATGGATGAATATAAACCCCCTCGCCTTCTCACCATTACCACCTTCACTCTTTTCTTGTTAGGAACCACTCTCTGCCTGGTCTCGCTGGCGGCGGAAATCTTAGGGGTGGACCTGACCCCAGGATTCGGCGTTGTGCAAATGTTCCAGTTATTACTGGGACTTACTTTTTTGATGGGGGCAGGTTATTTGCATATGGGAAGTATGCGGCCGCCGGGTACGCCTCGTTCCCTCCAGGCTGATATTGGCATCCGCCTAAGCGCTACCGGACTAATTTTTGCGTATGTTAGTGGCTTTTCCGATTTGATTGGCATTGGTACACACATCGAAGCCAATACCTTTGATCGGCCTTATGTGGGGCCTTTGCAATTGGGGGGTATTGTTCTAGGTGTCATATTAATCACAGTGGGCATGATTCTCTATTACACCAGTAGCCGCCACCAGAAAAAATCTTCTCTTAGTTTTATTCTAAAAGAAGACACCAGCGAATCTCCCAAACCCTAAACCCACCTGATCGGGTAAAACCAATAAAAAAAGCGGCCTCTTAAAGCCGCTTTTTCTGTTAATTTAGGACTTACTTTGGTGTCTTCCAATAAAGCGCGGTGCCGTTGATTGAGCCTGTCGAAACCAACGGCCTTCAACAAGCTCGGGCCTCGTTTGCCCCGAAATATTGAGAAGATGCCGTTGACAGTAAAAATACGGACATTTACTAACCCTTCTATCCGCTAACGCAAACCACTCAGTTGGAATGGTTGGTTTAAGATAGTGAGAAGCGCCTGACTTCCCGATGGTCTCTGAAACATCACTTGATAAACACTCGTCGTCCCCGGGTTCACTACCCAGGGGAAACCGGGATTGGTAGAAAGCAAGAGATAAACACCACCATCGTCGCCATGCAAGGTCAAATCCGATTCGCTGACAACCAACGCCTGTTGTCCCAAATTTGTAATTTCTCCACTCATCATCACATTCGTTCCATCTACCGATACTTCAACCGCCAGCAACTTGATTTCGGCAGATTGAGCGGTTGTCGCTTGATCCGCAAAAGGAATAGTGACCTCAATAAAGGCATTTGTATCGGTACGGATAAGGCGCCAGCGCAGATTAGGACCACTTAATTCCAGAGGAATTTGATAACCAACAGTTGTTTGGGCCAGTTGGCTAGGATTCATTGAGCCGAAGAGGGCCGGATAATTTCCCAATGTACTGGCTACACCATTGGTGGCATATTGATTACCGAAGCTATCAAATAAAGCAGTGGTTAATAGGGTTGTGTCAAAGGCAATGGTGCCAATGTTCTGCACCTGGTATTCAATGAGATAGAAAGCAAATCCATTGGGAGCTTCTGGACGATTGAGTAAATGGGTAGCTCCGGTAACTGTGACCTGAAGATTACCCAGAGGAGCTGTTTCTCCGAGTTCAAAAGATGTGGGCAACTCAGTATTGTTACTGGCATTAGCTTCGGTAACAGCGTGGCGGCCGCGAATAACCAGCCGTTGATCCCCTTGTGTTCCCATGAGCACCAGGGTGATCCCTGGCTCATGCTGAGCAAACACATCCTGATCAGAAACTGATACTACTTCGCGGCTGTTAAAGTCAAACTGGAGCGTGTGATTTGCCCTTGTCGTCAGAATCAAATCATCCCCGGGCACGAGTCGGTCAAATAGGGCACGATTGTCTACAGAATCAGGGACTCCCAGTACATAGTTGACTACGGTTCCGTAAATCCACAACGCCGTGTCAGCCTGATTACTGGCCGGAACCCATTGTCCCGTTGCCGGAATCACCTGGGTTTGAACATTGAAAGTCTGACCCGCAACCTGGAGCGTAAGGGGACTATCTACCGTTAAACTAATCAAATCTGAAGAAATGATCGGGACATCCACTACCGGCTGTCCCCCACTGCTAATGGCTCCCAGGGTTGGGGTAGCCACAACAGGATCATCTTGTTCACCTGGCGAAAGAATCAAGAAGGCAAAAATACACAAGAGCAAAAGACCACCAATGGTCGCCATAAGGCCAATAATAACCCCAAGGGAACGGCGATCTTGCAGTAATGTTCTGAATGAAGGGGATGGTCGCCCTGTTGACATAAATATTCCTTCCAAAACCACAGTTAAGTAATCGTTCGTTTTTAACTTAGTAATTGTCCAAGAATAACTTCCCGTTTTGCTGTGGCCGGTCTCCTGACCGTACCACCCAAGTTATTTTTAGACTCTCACTGAGCGATTTATTGGGGCCGATCTCCTGACCGTGCCACCTATCTTATTGCCGAACGATGGCTAAGTAATCGTTCGCAATTAACTTAGTGGTTTGCTGTAGCCGGTCTCCTGACCGTGCCACCTAACTTAATGGTTCTTGGGGAATTCAGAGGGTTGACACCAGATGTAGGGGCTGGCCTTGTGCCTGCCCCGTGTGGGGCAACCACAAGGGTTGCCCGTACTTCACGAAACCCCAAAGAACCAACTTAATTTTGAGCGAACCCTAAGGGATGCCAATTGGCAATGAGTTGGGGGCGACACGCACCCTCACTTCTCCCGCATTCCCACTGACAACCTGGTTAAAACTAAAGAAAGGCACAGTAACACGCACCGGCCCCGTGGCCGTCAATTGGCTGAACCGAATGGTTCCCGCTTCATTTGTGTAACCGAATACCAATAAAACTCCTGTAGATCCGTCGTAGACGGCAACAGCGGCTCCCATAATCCCTTCGGTCAATTCCGGGGTGAAGTTATTATTACTGTCATAATAAAGGGTGACATCCAAGACAATGGTTTGCCCTTGCCCGGCTCCCACAGGTGTGGCTGTGGGTAAGGGAGAAAACTGCACAACAGGGCGAGGCGTTTCCGTAGGCGGCGTAGGAAATGTAATGGGTGTAGGGCTGGGGGGAAACGTCGGGAAGATGAGTGGGGTTGCAGTAGGCACAGCGGGACCTCCGCCGCCCGTGGGTGGGCGAACGGTGGGGGTGCCCGTAACCGTCGGGGTTGGGGTAGGTGTCGCTACGGTAGCAGTACACCCCACATCATAGGTATAAGCGGCTGATTCTTCATAGATAATAGGCACTACGGGGCCAACCAGGACATACAACCAACCGGTATAAGAGGATAAGAAAATAACCTTGCTGGCAGGGTTGCCTAACGTTTCATCATTATTACCAGCGATAAGATTACCATTATGATCATACAAGATCATATTGGTGTCATTAACTGCCGAGAGATTGTCGGTAAAACATGTGTAATAGACACCACCAAGAACCCACATGCGATAAAAATCATTATCGGGACCTTCGCCATAGATAGGAACAAAGTTCATGGCCGTTTTGTTTTGGCCAATCCCCATCAGGCAGGCGCTACCACGATCGCCATTATATTCACAAGAATCAGAAGACCCAACGGCGGTAGGTGTAGGGCCAAATGTGGGTGTAGGGACAACTGTTTCTTCTACTTCCAGGCAATAACTTTTATTAGCCGGATCAGAAGGGTCCAGATTATGGACACGGGCATAGTAGTATCCATCGCTCCCGGGAGTAAAAAGAATTCGGGAGGCTTTGGGGTGGCTGGTATTAGAGGGATCGTCGTCATTTTCAGCCATGATGCCACCCTGGGTATTATAAAGTATTAGATAAGTATCTAGTCCCAGAGATAAGTCGTGGGTAAAAAGTTCATAGGAATAGCCCCCTTTGGCAAAGAAACGAAAATAATCATGATCCCCTACCGGCCACAGGCTATTGGCACATAAGCTACTCCCTGTGGATATGTTATAGGCGGAACTTAGTTGATTATTGGGTTCGTAAGCGTCTACATAGATGGGGGTGGAGACGACAGCGGTGGGGGTACGGGTGGGATCATCATCGGTAATTGTCAGGGGAACATTAATATTGCTCCCAAGTGTAGCATTGACGGGGTTACTCAAAATAAGCCGTAAGGTTCGGGGGCCGGTATTTTCATTATTATTGATGATAGAAACGGCAAAAGTTTCACTTCTATCACCGGAGGTAAAAACAAGGACGCCACTGGTGGCATAATAGTCGGTGCCTGCCTGGGCTGACTCATCTTGTGTTTGATAGCTAATTTGCACCGTTTGGGTGCTGGAAATGTTCAGAGTGACATTGATGGAACGAGACCCGGCATTTTCAACAACGGTATAGGTAGGATCGCTGAAGCTTACGGTAGGCGTTGTTTGGGAATTACCCAGTGCAAAGAGCGTTTCCGAGGATGTGCCAGGCAATGGAACAAAAAGCACCTGGGGGAGAAGGGAAAAACGAAAGGTGTAAAGTGTCAGCAGAAGGGGCAATGTGATGATGGCCAAGCCCAAGCCAAAGCGTAAAGAACGTTTCATAAGGCAGTACCATCCAGGACTGAGAGCGGGTATTTACCGGTAACTTTTTGCCGATTATAAAACAGAGAAGCGCGGCCGCAAATTTGCGGCCGCGCTTCATTATTCACTTCTCATACTATCCGCCAGAGTAACAGGCCCATTATCCAGTGGTGCTACCGTTCTTAGCCGCTGTTTTCGATGTGGGGGAAATCAAAACCTCATCCACAAGACCATATTCCTTCGCCTGTTCCGCCGTAAAGAATATATCCCGGTCCGTATCCCGTTCAATCCTTTCAATGGGTTGGCCCGTATGGAAACTCAAAATATCATTAAGCGACCGACGCAAACGGAGAATTTCATTCGCCTGAATCGCAATATCCGACGCCTGACCCTGCGCCCCACCTAAGGGTTGATGCATATGAATGGTCGCATTAGGCAAAGCCGAACGCATTCCTTTCGATCCCGCCGTCAGAAGGACAGTGCCAAAACTGGCGGTAAAACCTACGGCAACCGTGGCTACAGGGCAATCAATTTGCTGAATAGTGTCATAAATAGCCAGACCCGCATACACCTGTCCGCCAGGGCTGTTAATGTAGAGCCGGATGGGGCTGGTGGGGTTATCATGCGCCAGGTACAGTAATTGCGCCACAATCAAATTGGCAATTTGATCGTTAATGGGCGTTCCCAAAAAGACAATCCGGTTACGCAACAATAAAGAATAGATATCATATGCCCGTTCCCCGCGCCCGGAGGTTTCGATCACCATCGGTATCAACGAGGTTGGTATGGGCATCATCCCGGTTGGGGGAATGAGAGAATCAGGTATATTCATCATGACGTTTCTCCTGTACAAAGGTTAATTTGTTACCAAGCCGGTAATCAGTTTTTCATGACCAGATAACTGGTGACTGCTCACCGGCAACTGGTCACGCCTTATTCCTCTTCAGATAAATCCGCACCTTCGGCTTCTACCACATCTGATAGATCCGGGGCTTTTCCTGAACGAATTGCCAACACCCGGTCGGCCACTTTTGTCATTAACAAATCACCGCTCAACATCCCAAAGCCCGAATCTGATTCGCTAAAGAAGCGGCGCATAGATTCTTTCAAAGATTCATCCAGATCACCATAACGTGATTCAAACACCTCATCTAATTCTTGAGGGTTGATCTGGAGTTTTTCCTGACGCACAAACTGGCGTAAAACAAGAGAGCGCCGAACCTGTTCTATGGCTGTTGTCTGCCAACTTTCACGGAGTAATTTTTCAGATCCCGCCTGAAGTTTCAGATAATCTTCCCATTGCCAGCCACTACGTGTGACACGGCTTTTCAGATCTTCTACCATACCATCTAATTCCATCTCGATTGCCGCAGGAGGGTAAATGATAGAAGCCTGAGCCAAAAGATCATCCATCATAGCATCAATCATTTTATTTTTCGCACTCTCTTCAGCCGCTTTGCGTAATTCGTCTTCTACGGCGGCTTTTAGCTCATCCAGGGTTTCATAATCCCCTTCTTCACGGGCCAGATCATCATTTAGTTCGGGTAAGGTACGGCTTTTTACTTCCAAAACGGTAATGGTAAATTGGCCTTGCCGTGGCTCCATATCTGTTTCCGTATGGTCGTGGTCGTGGTCGTGATCATGGTCGTGTTCTGGTTCGGCATCCATCGGTATGGTGATGGTGAACGTCTTGCTTTCTTCCGCCGCCAACCCGACAACCTCATCTACAAAGGCCTGACCAAAATAGACTTCGTTGGCAATCAAAGCAAAATCAATACGTTCCTCACTGAAGATTGTTTCCCCAGGTTCATCAGAGTTATCTACCACAACATGGCCATCCCCTTTTAAGGTTACAACATCACCGGGTTGGGCGGGTCTCTCTACTGGTTCTAAAACCTGATGCCGCTTTTGCACACGTTCCAGCGCCTCATTGAGCGCTTCTTCGGTTATCTCTACTTCTTCCACTTCTTTTTGGAGATCGCGGTAATTTCCCAGGTCTACGATTGGTTCTAACGGCACCGTGAACTTAAGCACAAGTGGTTCTAGTTCCATGTCGTTAAATTGACCAGGGGCATAAGGCTCCAATTGGGCCTGGGTGATGGCTTCTTTGTAAAGCTCTTGAACCATTTCCTCTACAGCTTCAGAGCGGATAGCTTCTTCACCCAAGTATTTGACAATGATTTGGTAAGGTACTTTGCCGCGACGAAAACCGGGAAAGTTCATTTTGGTAGATAATTTGCGGGCCTTTTCTAGCATGGCCTTCTTGACGCGGTCTTCGGGAACTGCGACCGTCAGGGAAAGTTGACGCTGGTCGTCTTCTTGTGTGTGAATCGTTAGTGTCACGGCATACCTCTTTTCACGGGTGTTGAGATTTAACCACGGATGGTTTAGTATTTCTATTAGTTTTGTATAGGAGTTTTTCTTCAAAAAGAAAGGCGTTGCGTTGGCAACGCCCTCTTTTTTAAATGGGGAAGGCGGGACTCGAACCCGCACACCTCGCGGCACATGATCCTAAGTCATGCTCGTCTGCCAATTCCGACACTTCCCCGAGTAGGGGTAATATTATACCACTGGCAAAGGCGTTGCCAAAGTTGCTTTGTGCCCTTGCTGTTGTGACGTACAATTCGCCTGGTTTTCTGTCTGATTGAGATTAAGAAAGTGGAAATAGAGAGTTGGTTGGCCCGCGGCCGCGATACAGTCCCATTATGAGTTCTTCCCCTACAAAAAAAGCTGGTAGTAATAGCAACGCGGCCGCACGCAGTCAGGTACTCATGGCCGCCGGGATCATGAGTATCACCACCGTTATCAGCCGATTATTGGGGCTGGTACGTGTGGCCGTCATCACCGCCGCCTTTGGCGCTGATACCGTTGAAGCCAATGCCATCGCCATTGCCAGTCGCCTACCAGATGCCCTCTTTTTTATTATGGCTGGGGGGGCTTTAGCATCCGCATTCTTACCCACCTTTTCTGCTTATTTTGCCCACGACGATGAATCGGGGGGCTGGCGCCTTTTCTCTGCCGTTACCAATCTGATCACCCTGGTGATGGTTGTTGTCGCGGGCCTGACCGCTCTCTTCGCTCCAGCCATCATCACTTTTTATGTGGGAGATCTCATAGAGCGACAGTCTGATTTTCTAGCCATGACCGTGCCCCTCATGCGCGTCATGCTGTTAACCCCCATTATTTTTGGCATCAGTGGTGTTTTTATGGCGGCCCTCAACGCACGCCAACATTTCCTCTTGCCTGCATTAGCGGCCATTTTATACAACGTGGGCATCATTCTGGGCATCATATTACTCGCTCCAAATGTGATGGGAATGGGGATTGGCACCGTGTTAGGAGCATTGGCCCATCTTCTGGTGCAACTGCCAGGTCTACGCCAACAAAAAGCCCGATACACGCCTATCCTGACGCTCCGTGATAAAGGGGTTCAGCAGGTATTGAAGCTAATGGCTCCTCGTGTGTTGGGGTTATCTTTTAGCCAATTAAACCATCTGATTGTGCCTTTTCTGGCCCAGGGAATGATTTTGGGAAGTATTCCGGCCTTGAATTACGCCTGGCTTATTGTCAACATGCCTCTGGGAATGATTGGGCAGGCGCTAGGGATTGCGGCTTTTCCTACTTTAGCCACGCTGGCGGCGCAGGCGGCTTATGAACCCATGCGCCGGATTCTAGCCGATAGTATACGGCTTATTATTTTCCTGGCTTTTCCCGCCACGGTGTTGTTAGCCGTTCTCAGCCGCCCTATTACTGCCTTTTTGTTTGAGCGTGGGGCTTTTGATGCCACAGCCACCACACTAGTCGCTGATGCGTTGTTTTTTTACATTCTGGGATTAACGGCTATGGCGATCATTGAGGTGTTGTCGCGGGCATTTTATGCCCTGGGCGATACGACCACACCTGTTCTGGCGGGGGCCGGACAAATGGTGGCTATGGTTTTACTTTGCCTGTGGCTCAGCCAGCAGGTTTTTCCGGGTCTGGGTTGGCCCGATTTTGGTGGTTTAGCCTTAGGGATCAGCCTGGCCAACTGGGTGGAGGTGGGGATCCTCGGGTGGTGGTTGAACAAAAAAATGAAGGGCATGGACGCGGCCGCGATTCTGGATGGAATGTGGCGTATGGGTTTCGCCAGCCTTATCATGGCCCTGCTTACCTGGTTCATGGGAAAACAGCTAGAGTCGTGGGCTTTTCTCTGGCAACTATTAATAGCCAGTTCTGTTGGGGGTATTGCTTACTTGTTACTCTGCTTTTTACTCGGCGTCCATGAAATCAAACAATTCTGGCATTATGCCCGCCGTCGCTTTTGAGTCAATAGCCAGCAGTAGCAACATGACCGATAAGGGTTCACTTAAGATTAAGTAATGACTCCACTGAAAAAAGGTCAAAACAGTTAAAAGCCCGGTTTCTTTCTCTCTGGGAGCGACGGTTAGATTAGTCAGAAACCGGGCTTTTTGCAGTAGACTCAGTAATTGTTCGGAACTACTAAGGGATCGCTCAAGATGAAGTTGGGTTCGTAAAAATATAACTTCCCGGGGAACGGTTACGGTTTCCGCAAACCTTTCGGGTCTTAACTTATTCTTTTACAGACCCTTAATCTTGAGCGAACCATAATGATAAAAAAAAGCCCGGTAAACCGGGCTTATGTATCAAAGAAAAAGGAAGATTATCGTTGTGAGGCCGCGCTGGTAGTAATCTGGAAATTACCTTCGACCATGAGTTTCCCATTGACCCAGACGCCTAGTGTGTACTGCCCGGCGGCAAAACCTTCTTCAGGATTCAAAAAGACATACCCAGGACCATCGTCGCCATAACGCCAAACTTCATTCCCCCCACTAATCAACTTTCCATCACGCATCCAAACCCAAGACCAGGCCATACCATCGCTCATCGCTTCATAAGCAAAAGTGGCATACAACGTGTAGGACCCTTCACCAAAGGTACGGCCAGGGTTGATGGCTTCGTAACGATCATTAACGTTGGTAGAAAAGGCTAACGTTCCCAATTCAGTGTTGTCTTGTAACGAAGCGGTAGGAGATATGGTGTTGTATTCGGTGGGTAGGGCGAAAGTTGTAGATGATGGGGAGACGGAAGGAGATATAGGAGGGTTATCTATAAGGGAAGAAGTGGGGCCTAAAACGAGGACGGTAGGTGGTGTTTCGGCTATTTGCACCATTGCTTCATCGGTGACCGCTGCCGCGACCGGTTTATTATTTACCAGTATCGCCGACCGGGTGACCTCTTCTTCTGGTGTTTCCCAACCATATGCGGCAATGCCAGAGGCGAGAATCACTAAAATGAGTGAAGCCGAAGAATATTGTCGCAAACGTTTTTGGGCTTGCAGTCGCAGGAAAAAGTATGGGGATCGTTTCGCATCTCGCCACGAGCGCATTGTTTGTGCCAGTGTCACGAGTGCCAGTACGACGAATCCCCCCACTAACCAGGGAGTAACGGTGCCACTTAACTGCATAGAATATTTTTCTCTCTTCCCAAATCTCCCGACAAATCGAAGTCATTATAGCAGAGCCATTATCACAGGCAAACGCTCACCCTACTAACTACCTACTATTTGATGCTGTCACTCATTTGCCTCTTCTCTGCCTCCTCTATGAGGGGAGATTTTCTACCCTGAAGATGAGAGGAAAATGAGAGGCATCTGACGGCACGCAACGAATTTTACTCGGCAAATTTACGTCAGGAATGAAGAATGAAGACAACCGTATTGCCCTGAGAGGTCTACCGGGTCAGAACATCATCAGGTAAACTCGTCCCGATATTACCTGCAAAGGAGCAAAAGATTGTTTAAGTTTGTGGTTGTTTATCGGCGCGTAGATGATGAAGAGGTTTTGGACATCTTTTTTGCGCAGACACATTTGCGTCTGGCAGAACAGTTGCCCCAAGTCATCAAAACAGAGGTTAGTCGTATTCAGGGCAAACCAGGTGGGCAATCCCGCTTTTATCTGATGGTGGAATCTTATTTCGCCACCAAAGAAGCATTTCAACAGGCACTGGTCAGTGAAACGGGATTCGCCTTGATGCAAGCCCTAAAACCTTGGGATGAGAACAAATTATTGACCTGGTTCTATGCCGAAGCGTATGAGGCAGAGCATGCCGATGCCGGGTAAGTAGCGATGAGGATTGGATGGAACGGATGGAGCAGAGTCTCTCATCAGTAGGGGGTATGAGGATCTTAATTCTATTCACCCGTTTGGGCCGCAGGAATGAAGGCCCGGAAGGGGAAACGCTCATAAATATAGGTTTGCGATAAGATATTGTCGCCATCGCGGCCGCCTACCAGATATGCTTTGGATTCGATGCTCGTCAGGCCAAAATGCACCCATTGTGTGCGTACGGGCTGATCCGGCATATTGATAACCTGCCAGGTTTCACTATTGGGATCGAACGTTTCCCCATGAGTTACTTCACCGCTTAACCCTCCGCCAAAAACATAAAGCTGATTGATGATAACAGCGGCTCCGGCGCCTCCCCGTGGGGATAGTAAAGAAGGGCATTCGTTCCAGGTTTGACTACCCGGTTCAAAACGGGCACACGTAGCTAGTTCATTCGTTCCGTTGTACCCACCAACCACATACAACTGGCCAGTCAGGAACCCTCCTGCCATAAAAGCGCGTGCTGTGGACAGGGCAGGAATAGGTCGCCAGGTATCTGTGCCGGGATCGTACACATAGCTTTCGGGCCGATAGGTGTCACCATTCCACCCACCGAAGAAATAGAGGAAACTACCATCGGTAAGGGCCAGACCACCCATTACGGCCTGTGGCAACGCGGCCGCGGAACGCCAGGCTCCATTAGCCGGACTGTATACTTCCACCCGACCTGTCACAGTTCCATCTGCCAGTTGTCCCCCTACCACATAAATTTCACCAAACAGGACCGCCGCGGCCGCGGCCGCGACAGGCGTCGGTTTGTCAGGGCCACTTTCCCAGGCGGCGGCATTCGGGCGGTATATGTACATTTGGGCCGCAAGCCCCTTGTCATTTTCCCCACCTATCACATAAACATCTAATCCCACAGCGGCCACTACCAGATGCACCTGGGGCGTGGGCAAATCTACTCCAGCTAACCAGTGGGTATCTTCCCCAATCGCTTGCGGCAAGATAGTCGAAGCCGGAGTAGGCACGACAGGAGTAACCTGGCGCGAAGCCAACCAACCAGGTAGCCAAAGGGCCAGAAACAAGAGAATCGCCAGACCAACAGTCACTGGAAGCCCCAGCCAAAGCCATCGCGGTACGGGTGAAGATGAAGCCGTTATCGCCCCCACAGGTGAAACAGGCGGTTCAGCCACTGACTCTGGCATAGGTACCAGGTTTATGGGTGCGGGTGGAGATACATCTGCTGGTACTGGGGCTAAGGGGGAAAGTTCTTCCTCTTCTAGCACCAAATCATTTTCGGGGGGAATCGGTAACAAAGGGAGAGGCAGATTCGGCAAAGTCACCAATCCCTGCTGTAAAGCAATCATGGTGGCTTCTGTGCGCGAAGAAACACCTAACTTGGTATAAATCTTACGCACGTGAACTTTTACCGTATTCGGGCTGATAACCAGCTTATCGGCAATTTCTCGATTAGAAGCCCCTTTTATGAGCAAATCCAGGACTTCTAACTCTCGTTCACTGAGGGTTTCGTCTTGTTCCGGCATCGCCAAAGATTATAGCCAGGGGATGAAATGGTGACGAATGGGCCAAAGCTGTGTCTATCTGGTGGGTATAGGTGATAATCTTGACAAAGGGTAAGGGTCATGCTTACAATTTAAACAATGTGAAAGCAAAAGCCTGCTTTCCTGCCTGAAGGTTTACATCAATTGGGGTGTGCCACAATTCTAGCCAGGAGGCGAATCATGGATGTTATCAAAGTGTCGGCTCGTTCTCGCACCGCATCTGTCGCTGGCGCTATCGCCGGGGTGGTACGTGAAAGCAAAAAAGCGGAAGTGCAGGCTATTGGCGCCGGGGCTGTAAATCAGGCCGTCAAAGCCATCGCCATTGCCAGGGGATATCTGCTCGAAGAAGGTGTGGATGTCATTTGTGTGCCCTTTTTTGTGGAAGTAGATATTGATGATCAGGAGCGCACGGCCTTGCGTATCCTTGTGGAACCACGAAAGAATTAAGTTATAGATAGGGTGCAAAACAAAAGACCCGTCAACATTTCCGTCGACGGGTCTTTTTGTTGTGTCTGATGGTGGTATTAGCGCCAGCTTTCTACGATTTCTTTTAAGGTCGTTACAAAATGATCCGCGGCCGCGCCGTCCAAAATTCGGTGGTCAAAGGTAAAACTAACATAAGCAAGCGGGCGAATGGCAATGGCGTCATCTATGACCTTTACCCGTTTCTCAATTTTGCCTACGCCTAGAATGCCGCATTGAGGCTGATTGATGATGGGTGTGGCAAAAAGGCTACCTGAAACCCCATGATTGGTGATAGTGAAGGTTCCCCCCTGTACATCAGTTGGTTTTAGCTGTTTGGTACGGGCGCGTTGGGTCAAGTCATTTACCGCACGAGCTAACCCCAACAGGTTGTAATTATCGGCATCTTTGATGACCGGTACAATGAGACCTTCTTCAATCGCGGCCGCAAGGCCAATGTTCACGTTCCGCCGCAAAATCACTCCTTCGTCACTCCAACTGCTGTTCACCATCGGGTGGGCCTTAAGGGCCTGCGCCGTAGCCGCCACCAGATAGGCGGTAAAGGTCAGGTTGGCACCATCGCGGGCAAACGCATCTTTGTGGGCCGCACGATGTTTGCTCAGGGCGGCAAAGTCAAACTCAAAAACGGTGGTTACATGGGGGCTGACCCGTTTGCTCATTACCATGTGATCCGCAATGGCGCGGCGCATGTTACTCAGTGGGCTGACGGTATCGGCCAGGCCAGGGGTGGGAGAGGGTAAGGGGGCGGCAGGGATGGGTTTAGGGGCAACCAGGGGTGGAGTGAAGGGCACGGCAACAGGGGCAGGGGCAGGTTGGGGTGCGGCCGCGAGCGTTTCGGCATCTTCCGGTGGGGTTTCCAGATAGGCTATAACATCCTTTTTGGTGATACGCCCCTCGCGCCCAGAGCCGGGAATACGAGTAAGGTCCAGGTCATGCTCGGCGGCCATCCGCCGGACGACCGGGCTGGCCCATTGGCCCAGGTTGCGCAAAGAGGAGCCAGCCTGACCGTTGTTGCCTTTGCCCGTGCCTGGAGTGGGTGTAGCCAGGGGGGATGCGGCCGCGGGACGCGTTGTAGCTGTTTCTCCGGTTACTTCTCCTGGTGCCCCAATATAGGCCAATACCGTACCAACTGGTACAGTTTCTCCCGCCCCAATCAGAATTTGCAGTAAAACACCTTCCACCTCGGCAGTGGCTTCTGTTGTGACTTTATCCGTTTCAATTTCTAGAATCGGTTCAAAGCGTTTGATTTTATCGCCCTCTTTTTTCAACCAGCGGGCGATTTGGCCCTCAATAACGCCTTCTCCCAAGACTGGCATGATGACTTCAGTAGCCATAATTACTCCTCATGGTATCTTCGCAAAAAAACAGGGGGGTATTCTTGTGGCCGCCCTGAGTGCGCGTCTAAAAATAAGTTGGGTGGCACGGTCAGAAGATCGGCCACAGTAAAAGGGGAAGTTATTCTTAGACGGTTACTAAGGGACGGACATAAGCCTGTCTCTGCCCTGAATTGTGGAGAAGATACTCCTTGTTTTTAGGTAACGACTAAGGCTCTCGGGGGCTGAGCTTGTCGAAGCCTCGTGTTGCCTTCGACAAGCTCAGGCAACGGCTTAGTAGTTACGTTTTTAGTAGAAAATAGGATAACGGGTCGGTTCGACTTCGTTCATCAGGTCGTATACAGTGCGGAAGATATCTTCGGTGTTCGGTTTAGAGAAATAGTTACCATCTAAACCGTAGGCCGTGCGGTGTTCCTGAGCGGCCAGGGTACGTGGTTCCGAGTCGAGCCAGGCGTAACCCCCTTGTTTTTCCAGCACCTGTTGCATCATATAAGCCGAAGCCCCACCGGGTACGTCTTCATCTAAAAAGAGGATGCGATTGGTTTTTTGCAAGGATTGCACGATGGTTTGGTGAATGTCAAAAGGGAGAAGGGATTGCACGTCAATGATTTCCACTTCGATGCCCACCTGAGCCAGGGACGCGGCCGCGTCTAGAGCTAATTGGCAACAAGCCCCATATGTCACCACTGTCACATCTGTACCAGTGCGTAAAATCTCTGGCACACCTGGGAGCAGGGTAAATTCGCCGATATTCTCGGGCAATTTTTCCTTCAGCCGATAACCATTAAGCGGCTCCACCACCATTCCTGGTTCATCACCCAAGAGCAGGGTGTTATAGAATCCGGCCGCCTGCACCATATTACGTGGCACCAAAATATGCATACCTCGTAACAAATGAATGACGGCCGCCATCGGCGAACCAGCATGCCAGACCCCTACCAGCCGGTGCCCCCGGGTACGGATGATAACGGGGGCTTTTTGACCGCCAGCGGTGCGGTAGGAAAGGGTAGCGAGGTCATCTGAGAGGATTTGTAGGGCATAAAGCAGGTAATCCAGATATTGAATCTCGGCAATGGGGCGTAACCCCCGCAAGGCCAAACCGATGGCTTGTCCGGCGATAGTGGCTTCACGAATCCCCATATCGCTAATGCGGGTGCGGCCATATTTGCTCTGCAAACCGGCCAACCCCTGGTTCACATCACCCAGGAAACCTACATCTTCACCAAAGGCCAACACCCGGGGATCTCGCGCAAACATCGCATCAAAACAAGCATTTAAGATACTGAATCCGGGCACCAGCGGCGCATCAGGGGCATAAATGGGTTTCACTTCAGGGACTAACAGGGTGGATTCCTGGCTCTGGGTGAAGAGGTAGGAGCTAAATCGCTCCCGATTGATTTGCTGTTGGGCCTGATACCAGGCAACAAGTTGATCCCGTGGGGTGGAGCTTTCCTGGCGGGTCAGAAGTAAGGCCCTATGCGCTACACTCATATAATCTTTGCGAGCCGGGGCATAAGGGGTCTCTTTGAGTTGGCGAGCCAATTTGCGGAGTTCGGCCGCCTGGGCAGATTGGGCTGTCAGGGCCTCAAGGAGACGCCCCGCTTCGGCCATCTCTTGGCGGATGGGTTCAACGGTCGCGTGCCAGGCTTTTTGTTGCAACTCATAAACAAGTTCCCGGTCTTCTGCTTCAATTTGGGCCAGTTCATCAGCGGTTATCAGCCCCTGATCGATCATCCAGGCGGCCATTTTTTTGAGGCAATCATTTTCAACTTCCCAGGCCAGGCGTTCTTTACTTTTGTAGCGCTCGTGACTGCCACTTGTGGAATGGCCTTGTGGTTGGGTAAGTTCGGTGATGTGAATAATGGCGGGGATGTGGCGGGCACGCGCGGCCGCGGCCGCGTCTTTATACACCTGTAGCAGTGCGGGATAATCCCAGCCACGTACCGTGTAGATCTCATACCCCTGGGTGGCTCCTGGCTCCCGTTGAAACCCCTGCAAAATCTCGCCAATGTTACTCTTCGTGACCTGATATTCATTGGGCACAGAAATGCCGTACCCATCATCATAAATGGAGATGATGACCGGCACTCCCAACACACCAATGGCATTCACCGATTCCCAAAACAACCCTTCGGCACAACTGGCGTTGCCAATCGTACCAAAGGCCACTTCGTTGCCATTGTGGGAAAACTGGGTCAGGTGCTTCAATTCGGCCAGCTCCCGGTAGAGTTTTGAGGCATACCCCAATCCCACAAGCCGTGGCATTTGCGACGCCGTGGGAGAGAGATCGGCGGAAGTGTTGGGGGTGTCCATTAAGTTTTTCCAACTCCCATCTGGATTGAGTAGGCGGCTGGCGAAATGAGCATTCATTTGCCGCCCGGCTGAGGCTGGCTCGTCCTTTACATCAGTGTTGGCATAGAGTTGGGTGAAAAAGGCTTCAATAGACATCATGTTCAGGGCAAACATGAGGGTTTGGTCTCGATAGTAACCAGAGCGAAAATCTCCTTTTTGGAATACTTTGGCCATCGCCAATTGGGGGAGTTCTTTCCCATCCCCAAAAATACCGAAATTGGCTTTACCACTTAACACTTCACGCCGCCCTACCAGGCTGGCCTGTCGGCTACGATAGGCCAATCGGTAATCAGCCACAACCGCGGCCGCGTCAAACTGAAGGACTATTTCCTCGTCTAGTTCATGTTCCATTCTCATTGTCATGCGTTTACCTCATGGGAAAATCATAGGTTCCGGGGCGGATGGGAGAGAGCGGCTATACCGTAAAGCATAAAACAGGAAATATAAGGTTTATGCCTTACGGTTCATGTTTCACGTTTTTAATAGCGTTGTCCCCGCGAAGGCCAACGAAACCAATGTGGGAATGTAGGATTTGCTCAGGGTAAATTAATTCTAACCTGTTGACAAGGTACAGGCACAAGAAGTATCTCTATGATGTGGAAAACAAAAACCGGCAGGTGTTTCTCCACCTGCCGGTTTTTAGTATCGGACTTACGTGCTGTAGCTGGTGTTCCCGCCAAGTCACCCAACTTATTTTTGGACGCTCACTTAGTGGTTCAGGCGGAAGACCCATCCCCCCTACCCCCCTTCCCGGCGGAAAGGGGGGAATTTAACGGCGCGGTTTTTCGGGGCCTTCGCCCCGAAAAACCGCGCCCAAACAAGTTCCCCGCCCCTGGGGCGGGGTTAGGGGTGGGAGCCTCTGGGGCTAAATTGCTTTGGTAGGTTCAGGCGGAAGACCCATCCCCCCTACCCCCCTTCCCGGCGGAAAGGGGGGAATTTAACGGCGCGGTTTTTCGGGGTCTTCGCCCCGAAAAACCGCGCCCAGACAAGTTCCCCGCCCCTGGGGCGGGGTTAGGGGTGGGAGCCTCTGGGGCTAAATTGCTTTGGTAGGTTCAGGCGGAAGACCCATCCCCCTTTGCCTTGGAAACCAAACCGAGCCGGAAATAATTCCCCGCCCCTGGGGGCGGGGTTAGGGGTGAGGGTTTCTGACAACAAACGAAGCAACCGTCTAAAAATCACTTCCCTTTTTAGTAAGACTTGTCATAAAAACATACGTCCTACTTTCATAAAACTGTACCAGGGGCTAAAACAACAGGCCAACGGCCTTCATAGCCATAACCCGGCCCGTTTTACGCGGGGCGGCCGCGTTACTCTTCTGCGGGCGGGGTAAATTTGAAGTTATCAAACTGAACCGTCACACCACCTTCACTAAAGGTTTCCACAAATACACCGATGTCACCAGTCGCATAAGTCGCATCCGTGACAGTGGCCACGTTTTCCCCATTGACATAAAAGCTCATATCGGCACCAGTGGCCTCTACTTTCAACAGGTTTATCTGGCCTGTGCCTTGTATGACAGCCTCTGAAGAAAACCAGCCATCTTGCACCAGGGGCTGAAAGTCAGAGCATCCATCCGCACAACGGGCTACCAACACATAACCATCACCACTCACCTCAAACAAATAGAAGGAGTTAGTTTCATTATCAATGCGGAACATCATGCCATACCCATTATCCAATGGGCCTGCGGTCTGCGTAGTTTCCAGTTCATAAGTGCCATCACCAAAGGTTTCACCTCCCGTAGACCAGAAAAACGCCTCAGGTACTTTGACAGCAAATTCAAAGACACCATTGGTGACATTACCAAAGGCTTCACTAGTATCATCGGAACCCCAGGTTCCCAAACTATCAAACTCTTCATGGTAAGGCCCACCACCCAGAGCACAGGCTAAACTCACCAATGCCAGAACCAGGATGAAAGCCAATGGCCAACGCAACGAACGAAATACAGGGTGTTTACTCACGTTTCTGCTCCTTATAGTTATTAAAAGTTAATGGGGCATTAGTGTATGCGTATTTAGCCTCACAGGTCAATAAACCAAAATACTAATATTCCCCTTTTATTGAACTGCCTCGGCCACAATTTGAGCGACATCCTTAACCACCATCGCATTATCGGCCTTGCCGTTGGCATCATGCATCATGACAGCACAGAAGGGGCAACCGACGGCCACCACTTTGGCCCCGGTGTTCTTGGCTTCCCGATACCGGTTAATGTTGACGTTTTCTCGGCCATGCTCTTCTTCTTTCCACATTTGCGCCCCACCCGCTCCACAGCAAAATGAGTTGCTCTTGTTGCGATCCATCTCCAGCAAGGTCATGCCCGCCTTCGCCAACGCCGTGCGTGGGTCATCATAAACGCCATTGTGCCGCCCCAGGTAACAAGGATCGTGGAAGGTGACGGATTCTAACTGGTTGCCATTGAGCTTCAACGCCCCTTTACCCACCAGTTCGGCAATAAGCTGGGTGTGGTGGATGACTTCGTAATGGCCGCCATAACCGCCGTACTCCTTGCCGATGGTGTGCAGGCAGTGGGGGCAACTGGCAACGATGCGCTTCTTGTCCGCGCCAATGGCGTTTAACTTCTCGATGTTCATCGTCGCCATTTCAAAAAACAGGGCTTCGTTACCAGCGCGACGGGCGGAGTCACCCGTGCAAGTCTCTTCTTCGCCCAAAATGGCGAAGTTGATCTTGGCGGCATTGAGAATGGTGGCGACGGAGCGGGCGACTTCCTGAGCGTTGGGATCAAAGGCTCCGGCACAACCGACCCAGAACAATACCTCAAAATTGGGGTTTTCTTCGACGGTGGGCACGGGGAAGCTCAGGCTTTCCGTCCAGGCCATGCGGCTATCAGTGGCCTGCCAGGGGTTAGCCAGCCGTTCCATACCGGTGAACGCTCCCTTCAGTTGGGCCGGGAAACTACTTTCCATCATCACCTGATGGCGGCGCATGTCCATGATGTCAAACATCGGCTCGTTGCCGACGGGGCAGACATCCACACAGGCCCCGCAGGTGGTGCAGGCCCATAACGCGCTTTCCGTGAGGGTCATCTCGAACAGGGAGATGGGTTCGGCCTGCCCGGAAGCCACGGCGACCATGTTGTTGCGCAAATAATACCGTTTGTTGATTTCGATGGCGGCGGGGGAAAGCTCTTTGCCGGTGGCATAAGCGGGGCAGGCTTCCTGGCAACGGTTACACATGATGCAGGCGAAGGCGTCCATGACCTGCGTTTTGTGGAGATCAAAGATCGCGGCCGCGCCAAATTGCTCAATGCTCTCATCTTCAAAGTTCAGGGGTTCCAACGCGCCCAGGGCTTTCCGTTCGGGACGAGTCATGAAGTTCAGCGGCCCCATAAACAGATGGGCATGTTTCGTGTACGGGAAGTAGGGAATAAACATCACCACCAACCCCACCGAAATCCACCAACTGGCATGACGGGCAAACAGCAGTCCCGTCTCATCCCAACCCCCAAACCCATTCGCTACCACACTGGCAATCGGTTGCCAGCTATCCGCTCCCGCAGACGCCAGATAGAACGATTGCCCCAACAGGCGGAAGCCGATATGGAGCAAAATGAACCCACCCACTACCAGCGAATCGCGGGGGATGCCGATCCGGGCGTTGGGGTCTACTTTCACATTGTCCCGGATTTTCAGGGCGCGGTCGCCGACGATGAAGCGGCGGATGAGCATGTAAGCCACCCCTACCAGCACCAGGAAGCCAAATATGTCGGCCACCAGGCGGTACACATCGCCGACCACGCCGGGAATGAAGAAGCCAGGGATGAGGGCTTCTAACACATCCACCAGGTTGACCAGGCCATAAAAGATAAAACCAAAAGCCACCAGATAGTGAAACAGGGAAGTCAGGCGGCGGTGGCGGATAATCCGGCCCTGGTTCAGCAGAGCCACCGCCCCGACAACCAGCCGCTGAAACAGATTATCCAGGCGCAGTTGCCCCTGGCCCTGCATGACAATATCGGCCATGAGCTTGAAGGTGGTGTAGGCGGCGGTAAGGCAAATAGCCACCAGCAGGACAAAGAGAAGGCGTTCAATGGGGCTTAACATGGTCTCTTCCTCTTTTGCAATGATGTTATGACAAACCAATGCGGATCATACGAGGTAACGAGTTGGCTGGGCAAAGGATTGATTGAGAAGGGTAGCCTTACGGCGGGAAATATTGAGGATGACGAAATAATCGGCGGGGAAAATATAATCCTCACCACTTTCGTCAATCACCCGAAGATCGCCATCTTGCTCTACCCCTTCATCAGAAAGAACGCGGTATATCTTGTGACGCACCAGAGAGGCAGGGTATTCGCCGTTATCCACACAAACAGCAAAACGGGTTGGATGAGTTGTTGTTTGGAGCATAAAGCACCACCCAGAAACGAAAAGTGCGCAAAGTCTAGCACTGTTTGACGCAATGCGCTATAACCCCGATCTATCGAGTAATCTTTGAAAAAGCGCAGTTTGGCCTAATTGTTGGCAGCCCCCTAAAAAGTCAAGACACTAGAAATAAGTCGTTCATTTTTATACTCAAATGGCGGATACAGTATTAGTTTGTCAATACGTTCTCTTTCAATAGATTGAGTTTCTTCGGCTCCCATAGCACGAATATCGGTGTCTTTTTTGCCTAAACCGCTTTGGGAAGTTCCCAATCTAAGACCGCGACCCTCTGAAGAAACATAATATCGCTCGTGTAAGGGACTGTCCCCTGAAGACTTAATACCAAAAAGATAAAGTCGGGTTGGTGGCATATTCTGATCTGAAGTATTGTTCCATGTATCTAAATATTTCAACCGAAGTGAATCAATGTCTCCAACCGTAATTCCTGTTTGTGCTTTCCAACTTGTTAAAATAGTTATAGATACGTTCGATGGAACAGATTTCAATATATGAAGTTCATCTTGTGTGAAATAAGGATCATAAATCTTCAAATACCCAACCACAGCACTTTGCAACCAATCTTTGAGAGCGGCTAATGCCTCTACTTGAGTACCAACAGAAAACAATTGTAGACTTGCAGGTGCTGGAATATTTTTATAAAAATACCCCAATTCACTCCTTTCACGTGAAAGTGTCATCCCAAGGTTCAAGGTAAAATAGAGTGAGTCAAGTAAACCATTATATAAGTCCGTCAATGTTGCTACATTAGACATTTTTGTTTTGGTTAACTCGTTTTGAATTGACCAACTTAACAGGTTGTACACTTCTTCAAAGCTTGCATTCAAAAATGAGTGGGTTGCTTCAAGAACAAACTTCTGGGGTAGTGTTTGGCCTTTTCCCGAACATAAAGAAATTAACAACTGTCCAGCTAATTCACTATAAAGATGGTAATTTGATTCCTTATTTGAATCTTTCTCATCAACGATACGGGGTTCCTTTTTCAGTTTTTTTACTTCAAGTTTTTGTTCAAATTCATGCTTAAGCAAAGGGTTGTCAACAGTGGAAACTAGGCCTGCTGCAAACTCTGGATCAATCGTATTAGCTACTTCCAAAATTTTACCTGTAACTTCATCCTTGGCTCCATCCCAACTCCAGGCATTAAGAATAGCCATTGCCTCTTTTAGAAAAACCTTAGCGGATTTGTCTTGGTCTACTTCAGACCATGCTTCTGCAAGTGCGCTTAAACGACCACTTCGATCAATGACATTAGGAATGATATCTATTACCTGTTTAGCCTTCTCAAGCAATTGAGTAGCTAATTGCATATTACTCCAATACATCTTTCTTCCTACCCAAGTTAAAACCAATGCTCGATCAGCAGAATTAGATATCTTGGTGTGGACATTATTGGCTATTTCCCCCCAGCTTAAAACAAGTTTTTGCCAAGCCTCATATGCTCTATGCGGCTTCTCGTTTTCGGTAGCACTGGATCGTAGCTGGGCGATGATTGCATAGGCAGCAATTTTGTAGCCTTCATGTCTAATATTATTTAGGTCTGGCAACTTCTTATCTATTAATTCTATCAACCTTCTACCTATACGTAGTGCTTGTTTCTCATTGAGGATGCACCTTTCAATTTTTTGACCCTTTTTGATCGTTTCTGTCTGAATGAGTGCATCAACCAAATATTCTGTGGATGTATAGAAAAATGTATCTGTACTAATGCGTTCCAACACATCACAATATGTAGAGGCTCTTTGGTAATCCATATTAGCGTTTAAAGAATCAAGATCAACAGGATCGCCAATAGCGCAATTGGATAGTATATACTTGAGTACACTCATCAAAGCCCTATCTTGATGGTAGGTAGAAATTCCTGATATTTCATCAAAAAGCAAAGAGCGTTCATACTCAAATAGGCAGGGACTAATTTGCACAAGAAGGTTCAGACGAGTTTCCTGATCCTGTAAATTATCTAGAACTGGTAAGATATTGTTCTTAACAATATCTTTAAACTCAGTATCCTTTTCTGCTAATTTCAGTCGCATTGCTAATTCAGCAAAAAGCAATCCTTTAATATGTGAGGACGGGATTGTTGAAATCATCTCCTGTATTTTCAGTTTACTGTTTTGATAAATTGCAGATGTGTTTTTCACAAGACTAGGCACACATCGAATCATCAATTGAAGGGTACCAATGAAAAGTTCGGCAAAAGTACCTTCATTGAGTATTGTTCCCGCTCTACACTCTCTTACTTTTTCAAGAAAGTTTCGAGCCCATTCGTTGTCGCTTTCTGCCACCAAAGTAACTAAATCAAATCCTAACTGTACGCGCTCCCAACTTTGATCAATCGCATCCCAAGATTTTTTCATTTTCTCATACGACGAATGGGCTACTTTTCTGTCATGAGTACCATATATTTTGAGACTATAAGTATAAGCGAAACTGCTGGCTATAGGGTCTGTAATTGTCTGAATCTTCTCGGCAAACCTCTGAAATGAGCCACGGGCATGAAGCGGCATTGAGTTCTGTTTATTCGCTTTTGTTATTTGTTCAAGGACGTGAACATAAGTCCAATTACGCAAATCTTGTCTACTTATACTTTCTACAGTTCCAGCCAGAAAATCAAAATCTATCAACTCAATTTTCCGGTCACAGTAAATAACCATGATACGGCTTTTCGCTAAGTCACGGTGTTGAGCAAAATTTAGCTTTTCCGCAAATTCCAGAGCCATCTGAGGATCATAATTAGTAAGTGGGCTCAACAGATGTCTAGTCAACGAGAGATGATCAGCTGATAAATCCAATAATTTGTTAAATTCTTCACGCAAACATTTCTCCAAGTAACTTCTCAAATCCAAATCGTCCGGTTTAATTTTAGGCAAACTCAACAACATTCGAGTCAGTCCGTAGCAACGGATGTCTGAATCAGTGACTTTTTCATCAAGATCATAAAAGGTCAAATAGAATCTATCAGTAGCTCTATCATCTTTGGCATTTTTAGCTTCTATATGCGCAAGTATTAATTCAAGGCGTACTTTTTCTTCGGCTGGATTCTGAATAGCTGTTTCTTTTAGAAGATCAATTCTTTCAACTAGTTCAGTGACTTCGTCAGTCAAACAATGTACTAGCGGCTCAGCAAATTGACGAAGATACCTAATAGAAAGGTTTGAGTCCGATGCAGTCATTATTTCAAGTGCTTCGCGAACAACATCAACTGCTTCAAAATTAGTGCGGTTCGAATTACACCAAGACCGCAATAAGAACACCTTTGAAGATACATCATCTATTTTTTTTGCTTCCGCCAACACTTTTTGTGCTGACATAGCTGCGACAACCGAAGAATTAGCTCGTGTAAAATCTTGTAGTTTTTTATCACTGATACGGGTTCTTAATGCATCGGCTTGATCATATCCATTATCCTCTAATTTTGCTGTGAGCATCGCAAGCAACAGATCAACTGTTTTATCTTTTGTATCTCTACCAACCAGCTTATTTACTAAGTCCGATGCTACCTGTGGATGAACATAAAATAGATCAGTGATGATTTCTAGCATTCTGTCCTTTGTGCTGTCAGTTATGTTAACTTGAGAAACAGATTGCTCTAGCCCAGAAAGAATAATTTCTGGAACACTCTCACCCTCATGTATCATCCTATTGCCAATGCGAGCCAGAAGTTGTAGCCTATCTTCAGGCAGTAATGCTTGACTTGCTAATTTAAAACTATGCTCATAATCATTCAGGGACAAGAAAGCATCTACTTCATTCCCCAAAACCACCTCACTTGTTATAGTGCTCAAAATACTACTCATCAACACGTATTTTGACATTGCTTGCCAATCTTCATCAGATTTTGTGACCTCAGTAACAAGTTGAAGATTTCGGTTTAATAAGAACATATCTCTTTGTTCTTGAAGGGTTCGTGTCAAATACTCCGTAGTCACTAAATCTTTGATCACATCAAACCGCTTTGATTCTTTTAAAAGTATAGGCAATACCTCAAGGGATTGAAGATGATAAGGATCCGCAGAATAAAAATCAATTAACCAGCTTTCTGCAATGCCTTGATGCTCCTTAAGTTTTTCTGCTACAAACTGTTTATGCGCATCAGTAACAAATCTAATCGTATCAGCACAATGTATAAAGGGTATTGGGGTAAAGAAATCTACTAAAGTTTCTTCAGGGGTTGCCACAATTTTAGATAAAGTAGAGGCAGTTAAGGGTATCCTAGAGTAAGCCAACACGGCTAAATGTTGCAAACGAGTAACGTCCCTTATTTTTAAGCTTTCCCAGTTACGTTCCAACAACTCCTTAAAACCTTTCGGCAACTGTTTAACTACATCTTCGATCTCCTTTCCCGAAGCAAGTATTTCACGGCAAAGTTGATCCAAATAACCAGGCATACCATTGCATACCCCGAAAATGGCGTCTATCATCTCTTTTTCTAATTCAATGCTCGCAAGTTCGAAGTATTTTGCTGTATCCTGTTCAGAGAACAGTGGACAATTCTCTGATTCGTACTTAAAGTTAAAATTTTGACCTGGCCGTGAACTTGCAAGGACATACACTTTGGAGTAGGGTTCTGAAGGAAGAAGGTAAGAAATATTCTCTTGCTCAGTTTTATCAGTTGTCCATTCCAAACCATCAATAACGAAAAAAAACGACCGGTCTTCCTTACGTGCCTTGCGACCAATTTGATAGTATAAGTCCCCGAATAGCCTTTTCAATTCCCTAAAATCAGACTTCTCTACTAAATCATCTTCTTTGCCCGTAAGTACTATCTGCATTTGCCTGCAAAGTTCTTGATAAAATCGTTTCGGTGTTGAAACATACTGGTCGGGTTTTACGAAAAAACAAAAGCAACTGTCCGAGTAAGTCCTAGCGAATTGAGCAAGTAGGGTGGTTTTTCCAGTGCCATCAGGAGACTGAACAATGATCATTTTTCGTGAGTCTGAAAAACGATCGTGAATCCAATTAACCCAGTTGGTCCTCGAAATAAAAAATTCAGGGGGATTGGGAATTGTGAGGCTATACTGGGTAAGATCAACCATGTTGGACATATTTCCTCATCATTTAATTATTTAATACTATAAGACAATAAACTTACTATAGTGAATACCAAAACCGCGCATGTAAGTGACAATATATTATCCAGACCGATTAAAGATGCAAATTTCTACTCCACTGGTTATATCCATTTGATTTCCATCCAACTTAGTTTGAGCTCTATCAAGCGTTAATAAGCACATGCAAGCTAATTTTTACAGTCTAGCCATATACGGTAGCATTAAGGGTATGTGGAAAAAAATTCTGGTTATCCTCGCGGCCGCGCTCCTCATCATCACCCTCGTTCCGCCCACCTTATCCCTGGCAAAGTTGACCGGGGAAGAAAAACCGGTGGCCCAGGTGCGCGGCTTGTGGCAATGGTGGTACTCGGTTTTGCGGCCGCAACCCCACCTCGCCCCCTCAGCCATCACCACCCACCCGGCCCGTCCCCCGTTTGGCGTCAACACCTTCCTGGAACAAGAAGCTCTGCCCGCAGTCCGCGACCAGGCGATGCAGATGATCCACGAGGCTGGATTTGCCTGGTTGCGCCAGGAGTTCCCCTGGTACGACATCGAAATTCATGGCCAGGGGGATTTCAGTGACCGCCGCCACCTGGACACGGTGGGCGAAATTTCGGCCTGGGACAAATATGACAACATCGTAACTCTGGCCGAACAAAACAACCTGGAAATCATCGCCCGGTTGAGTGCGCCGCCCGCCTGGAGCCGCGCCCAAGCACCAGAAGTGACCGGCGCGTTTGCCCCGCCCGACAATGTGGCCGATTATGGCGATTTTGTGGCTGAGGTGGTGGGGCGGTATCGCGGCCGCGTCACCTATTTCCAACTGTGGAATGAACCCAACATTTACCCGGAGTGGGGCGAACAAAACGTAGACCCCGTCGCCTACACCGACCTGCTCTGCACCGGCTATCAACGGGCCAAAGAAGCTAACCCGGATGTCGTCATCATTGCCGGGGCGATGGCTCCTACCATTGCCCTGGATGGCCGCAACATGAACGACCTGATTTTCCTGCAACGGATGTATGACGCCGGAGCCGGGAACTGTTTCGATATTTTGGCGGCGCAGGGATATGGTCTCTTCTCCGGGGCTGGGGATCAACGGTTACGCCCGACGGTCATCAACTACCCGCACAACCTGCTTCTGCGCGATGTGATGGTGCGCAACGGCGACGCCGCCAAACCGATCTGGATCAGTGAAGTGGGCTGGAATGTCGTGCCGGATGGCATTCCGCCGGTGTTTGGGCAGGTGACGGAAGATTTGCAGGCGCAATACGCGGTGGAAGCGTATCAACGGGCACAGACGGAGTGGCCCTGGGTGGGCGTGGTCAATACCTGGTTCTTCAAACGGGCCACCGACACGGAAAAAGATCAGCCGATGTATTATTTCCGGCTGGTGGAACCGGATTTTACCCCCCTACCGGTTTATGACGCGCTGAAAGGATATTTGCCCGATGCGGCCGCATCTCCCCCCACACCTCGTTCTGATTACTACTACACCTGGATGCGGTTGCGGCCGCTACTCGCCCTCAGCAGTGGCGCACTTCTCTTTTTCCTCACCTTACATTTCTGCACACCTAAACATGAGGCGTGAGACATAACCCGTTATGAATGTCCCCCATCCCCCACAACCCCTCACCCCCACCCTCTCCCCCCAGGGCGAGGGTGCCAAAACTACTCACTCTTCACTGTTCACTGTTTACTGCTTACTGTTTACTCTCCTCCTCGCCACCGCCCTGCGCTTCTACCACCTCGATACCCAATCGTTCTGGAACGACGAAGGCAACAGTGCTCGACTGAGTGAACGCTCCATCCAACTCATCATCGAAGGCACAGCCAGCGACATTCATCCGCCGCTCTATTACCTGATTCTGCGCGGCTGGCGAGAACTGGTCGGCGAAACGGAATTTGGCCTGCGCTCCTTTTCGGCCTTTGTGGGAGTGGGATTGGTAGCTGTAACCATCGCCTGGGGGTGGGCGATGTGGGGACGACAGGCGTGGGGAGTCTGGCTGGCGGGGTTGTTTGTGGCTATCAACCCGCCCCTCATTTACTACAGCCAGGAAACGCGCATGTACGAGTTGTTGGCGTTTCTGGCATTGTTGGCGACGCTGATTTTATGGCGGTGGATGCGAGTTTCGAGTTTCAAGTTTCAAGTTTCGAGTTTCATGCTTTATGCCTTGACCATTACCGCCGGTCTCTACACTCACTACTTCTTCCCCACAATCATTCTCGTTCATGGCGTTATCATGGTCATTGTTGTGGGCCGCGATTTCTTCAATCGTCAATCGAAAATCGTCAATCGTAAATTGTTTTATTGGTTATTGGCTTTACTCGCCGCCGGTTTGTTTTACCTGCCCTGGTTGCCGATATTTTTGCGTCAGGCCAGCGGCCGCGACACCACCACCACCCCCGTTCTCACCTTTCTGCGCGACAGCACCCAATGGCTACTCCTGGGCGGCTTTACCTCACCATCGCTGGCCCTGGGAGCCATGTTGGTGGCCCTGATTTTGCTTGTTTTGGCCGTTAGCCGCTGGCCGTTGGCCGTTAGCAAAAACTTGCCAGCGGCCAGCGGCCAATTGCCAGCGGCTATTCTCATTCCCCTAACCCTCATGCTCCTCGGTGGTTTGACCAAAGAGCCGTTTTATAAATTTATGCTGATGGCGATTCCGCCGTTGGCGCTGTTGTTGGGGATGGCGGTGCAGATAAGCGAGCGCAACTGGATTACACGGGGGATCAGTGTATTCGCGGCCGCGATCCTCACCCTCACCATGCTCTATTCTTATCGCGAAATGGCCTTCAACCCCGCCTACGCCCGCGCCAACTACCGGGCCATCGCCCAACGCATCGCCCAGGACAACCATCCCAACGCCGGGATCATCCTCAACGCCGCCAACCAATGGGAAGTGTTCACCTACTATCACCGTGAAGGCGCACTCACCTACCCTATCCCCCGGGGCATCAACGACCAGGCCACAATCGAAGCCGAATTGGCTACCATTGCCGCCCGACATGATCGGTTATACGCCATTTTTTGGGGGGAAGGACCGGGTGATCCCAACCGGTATGTTGAGCGCTGGCTGGATGCCCATACCTTCAAAGCGGTAGATGAATGGCGAGGAGATGTGCGCTTCGTGGTGTATGCGGTGCCTTCTGCGGCCGCGACCGAACTCGCCACCCCCCTCAACCTCCACTTTGGTGATCACATCACCCTGCTCGGTTACACCTTGCCCGCAACCACCCTTACCCCCGGAGACATCATACAAATCACTCTGTTCTGGCAGACAGATGCCCCCCTGGAAACCCGCTACAAGTTGTTCTTGCATCTGTTGGACGCCAATGGGCAAATGGTCAATCAGCGAGACAGCGAACCAGGCGGCGGTCTGGCACTTACCACCACCTGGATTCCCGGCACCACCATCCCCGATAATCATGGTGTTCTTATTCCGGCCAACACCCCACCGGGCGACTATCACCTGCTTCTTGGCCTCTACGACCTCACCGATCCTACTCTCCGTCTACCCATCCGCAGTGAACTTTCCCCAGTTGATACTTTTCCTCTGGCCGTCATCCACGTCGAATGATAGCTCAGCAATTCTCATTTTGAACGATAAATGTTCCGTTAATCCGCCCAACGGTCAACGGGGCGTAGCACAGCCTTTCCAGGCTGTGCGCTCTCTATACAGGTGGAGCCGGGCTTCGACAAGCTCAGCCCTCGAGGACGGGTATCGTTGCGATCATTTTTTGTTTTCACGAGAGGGCGAACAGCCTGAAAAGGCTGTTCTACAGTTTGGGCCATTTTTCGAGCATGCTCCTGGAGTCCAACGGTTAAAACCATGGGCTAAATTGAGAATTGCTGTCAAAGACACGAATTGTTGTACCCATAACCAGAACCCTTTATACTTTCTCATTGGGTCTTCGATAATTATCTAATGTCGCGTCACTCACAATACAGAAGAAACCCATTCTGGCAAAGCTGTTCCCACAACTGAACAACATATCATTACAAAGGAGCATTCAGATTTATGCGTCAATCACCCCTTTTCCGTTTTGGCCTGGGATTGGTTATGGTATTTATTCTCGTAACAACTGGTTATGTTCTGACCGCGGCCGCGCCCCAGGGTAGCGGCCGCATTAATTGTCTCAATGGTCTGGCCGGTACCTTCCCCTGCGCCAGTGTTGACATGCTGGCTCATCTCCCCCTGGACGCCATCGGGGCTGAAGACATCTCGGTGAAAGGCAATGACCACTGGGGCTGGACCGACCCCCAAACAGGTCACGAATATGTTCTCTTCGGCCTCACAAACGGTACAGCCTTCATAGACATCACCGACCCAGAAAACCCTATCTACCTGGGCAAACTGGCCTCTCACGATGGGGCCTCCGTTTACCGCGATATCAAGGTCTACCAAAACATTGCCTACATCGTCGCCGATAACATCCCCGGGCATGGCCTTCAAATGTTTGACCTGACCCAACTACGCACCGTCACTACCCCCCCCGTCACCTTCAGCGAGACCGCCCATTACAACGGCGTGGATTCCGTGCACACCATCTGGATCAACGAGGAAACCGGCTATCTGTACGCTATTTTGCGTAATGCTGGCAGTGTTTGTAATGTAGGCATCCAGATCCTGAACCTGCAAAACCCCATCAGCCCCACCCTGGCTGGCTGTGTAGATGAAAGCGAAGCCCCCATCTCTACCGCTGAATGTCTGATCTACACGGGCCCCGATCAAGATTACCAGGATCACGAACTCTGTTTCCTGGCCAGCGATGACAATGTCAGCATTGCCGATGTCAGTGACAAAAGCAATCCAGCCATTATTAGCCGCTTTACCTACCCGGGTATCATGCGGGCACATCAAGGATCCATGACCGCCGACTTAACCTACTGGCTCATGGCAGATATGCACGATGAAATGCACCACGGCCACAATACCCGCACCTACATTTTCGATATCACCGACCTGGATAACCCTGTGGTGCTTGGTCATTACCAACTCAGTACCTCAGCGATGGATCACAGCCTCTTTATTGTGGACAATCAGGTGTACGAGGCCAATTTGCGGGCCGGTTTACAGATTTTTGACATCAGCCAACTCCCCAGCCTTAATTTTGTCCCCGTAGGTTACTTTGATGTAGACCCTTCCAGCAACAGCACCACCATGAATGGGGCCTGGACGGTTTACCCTTTCTGGAATGACAATATCGTCACCATCAGCGATACCGAACTAGGGTTATTTATTACCCAACATACATTCAGCCCCACCGATGTGAGCCAGACAAGTTTTGGGGGAGTGGCAGGCCAGAACCTGGCCGCGTGGCTTCTGCCAGCCCTGATCTTCATGCTGGGTGGATTTTTCCTGGTGTATCGCCGCCAACAGGTAAATATACTGTCAAAGGATAACTACTAAGCCTGTTGCCTGAGCCTGCCAAAGGCAACGCAAGGCTTCGACAAACTCAGCCCTCGAGAGCGTTAGTAGTTACGCCGTTTTTGTGATCCGTCTCAGGATCGGTTTGTGCGGGGCCACCCCACCCCTAACCCCGCCCCCAGGGGCGGGGAACTTTTCTCGGCGCGGTTTGGGGGTGTCCGCCCCCAAACCGCGCCGGTGGGGTTCTCCCCTTCCCTCTGGGATCGAAGGGGGATGGGTCTTCAGCCCAAACCTGCTCAGACTGTTGCCGCCAACAACTGGGGAAAAACCTGGTTTCTAAACCTGCTGGAGAGTTCCGCCTTGATGTACGAGCGCTTCTCTCGCTCTAAATTCCAGTACCGACCAAATAAGGAATTAACTTGCTTATGATTCGTTTTGCCTCTCGCCCCACCCTTTTTTCTTTGGGAATGCTCCTGGTTCTTCTTTTTTTCACGAACCTGCCTCCCCACTTGTTGGCCCAACCTACTTCTCCGGCTACAGAAACCGAAACACCGACCATCCTGATGACCCATTTCCTGGCGGATCAACAACCGACAGAGTCATTGGCCCCTTTAGGGCTTACCCCTTGCGTGGGGGGACAGGCGGCAGGTTATCCTTGTGACAATGTGGACTTACTGGCGTTCTTGCCGCTGGCCTCCATTGGCGGTGGCGCGGGAAGTGCCAACTGGGGCTGGACGGATCCGGGTAGCGGCCGCGAATTTGCCTTGATGGGGCGTAGCAATGGCACAGCCTTTGTCGAAATTACCAATCCCACGGCTCCCGTCTACCTGGGCAATCTACCCAGCCATACCGGAACCTCATCCTGGCGGGAACTCAAAAGTTACTCCCATTACGCCTTCATCGTTTCTGATCTGAATGGTGCCCACGGGATGCAGATTTTTGACCTGAACCAGTTACTCAATGTTGTCAATCCACCAGTGACCTTTAGTGAAACTGTCCATTACAACAATATCAATAGCGGCCATACCATCACCGTGAATGAAGCAACTGGTTATGCCTACATTTCCGGCAGTAATACCTGCTCTGGCGGTTTGCACATGGTAAACATTCAAAACCCCCTGGCCCCCAGCTTTGCCGGGTGTTTTAGCAGTGATGGATATAGCCATGATGTGCAATGTGTCATTTACCATGGCCCAGATAGCGCACACCAGGGCAAAGAAATTTGTCTGGCTTACAACGAAGATACGGTCACGATTGTGGATGTCACCAATAAGGCGGCCCCGGTGCAACTCTCCCGTACCGGCTACACAGGTAGTGATTACGTGCACCAGGGGTGGCTCACAGAAGACCATGCCTACATGGTAGAAGATGATGAATTAGACGAACAGTCGTTTGGTCACAACACCCGCTCCTATATCTGGGATGTGCGGAACCTGGATCAACCTGTACTCATGGGGTATTACCAGGCCACCACCCCTGCCATTGATCATAATCAGTTCTTTCTGGGTGATTTCCTCTTCCAGGCCAATTATCGGGCCGGGATGCGCATATTGGCAGGGCATAATATCAGCAATGGACAACTAAACGAAGTGGGTTATTTTGATATTTATCCAGCCAACGATAATCCTAACTTTAATGGGGCCTGGCATGTATATCCTTATTTCCCCAGTGGGGTAGTGATTGTCAGCGGCATCGAGCAGGGGTTGTTTGTCTTGCAACCTACGCTATCTCCAGATTATCACCTGCAACCTGCGACTACGGAGTTAGAAACCTGCCAGATGGATAGTGACAGCACCCAACTCGATTTGACGGCAGTGTGGGGTTATAGTGGAACCGTGGCTCTTTCGGCACAGGGGTTGCCCCCAGGCGCGGCCGCAACCTTCAATCCCCCCTCTGTCATCGTTCCTGGTAACAGTCAACTCACGGTCAATGTCAGCAACACCACGGCGGGCAGTTATCCCTTCACCGTTACGGCTACGGATACCGCCATCACCCACACCGCCGACCTCAATCTAAATGTCTTCAATACCTCTCCCGGCATTCCCACTCTGGTAACACCAGCCAACGGGGCCAGCGCCGTAAGTCGCAAACCAACGTTTAATTGGACCGCGGCCGCGGAAGCCCAAACCTACACTCTGGAAATAGACGACAATCCAACCTTCAACTCCATTCTTTTCAGCACCACCACCAGCCAGACAAGCTATCCACTCACCACTGGGCTAGATCCTTTAACCACCTACTACTGGCGTGTACGGGCCAGTAATGGCTGTGGCCTGGGGGCAGATTCCGCCACCTTTAGCTTCACCACACTGGCTGTACCATCCCTTCTGCTTGTTGACGATGACGATAATAGCCCCGATAGCCGGGCCATTTATACCGCCGCCCTTGACACACTGGGGCAAGATTATGACATCTGGGATACGGCTATCTCCACCAACGAACCCGTTCTCTCGGATCTGGCTCCCTATAGCACCATCATCTGGTTCAGTGGTGATGCATTCAGTTCATCCAGCCCACGATCTGGTCCCACCGCCAACAGCGAAACCGCTCTGAGTACATGGCTCAATGCCGGAAATTGCTTCTTCCTGAGCGCCGAGGATTATCTTTATGATCGGGGCATTACCAGTTTTATGACCAATTACCTGGGGTTACAAACCGGCTCCAGCGACACAGGCGATTATGCCTCGGTGCATGGTCAGGGCACAGTTTTTGGGAATTTGCCCTCAATGCCCTTGAGCTACGCCCCCGTTAGTGATTTTGCCGATCATTTGACGGCCAATGGCACAGCGGAAATAGCTTTACAGGGCAATAACAATAACACGGGGGCCATCAACAAAGAAAATGGTGTGTACAAAACAACCTTCTGGGGTTTTCCCTGGGAAGCGCTGGCCAACAATAGCGACGAACTGGCGACGTTGAGCACTTTTCTCCATTGGTGTGGGAATAGCTTTAATGTGACATCAGATAGCTCCGCGGCCGCGGCCCCTGGCACCACCCTGGTACATACATTCGTACTGGAAAACCTCAACAATACCGATACCTACACCCTCACCCTCAGCGCGGGCAATTGGAATACCACATTATTGACCCCTTCACCAGTAACAGTAAGCGGCAACACAACGGCTACCCTACACGTGCAAGTTCACATTCCGACAATCGTGACACCTCCCAGCGAAACGGATACCTTTTTCCTGACGGTACAATCAGGCAACAACCCCAATGAAGTGGAAATCGTTAATGGAACAACGGAATCATCCCCTTACGCGGCCGCGTTGACCCCCACATCCCTCATCTCAGCCACCGCCGGGGCCACCATCACACACACCTTCACCCTCAACAACAACAGCGCCTGGCCTGATAGTTTCACCCTGGCAGTTACAGGGCATAGCTGGTCCACCACCATCATCAACAATAACCCAGTCACTCTAAACAGTGGCGATAGCACCACAATTGCCCTCGCTGTCACCATACCCACGGGCAATCAGGACAGTGGCGACACCTTCATCCTCACCGTCACCTCCCTGAATGCCCCAAACCTTATTCTGACCGCTACCGGCACAACTCAGATAATCACCTTCCATGATTTGTATCTGCCCATTCTTTACCAACTCGATTAGTGGTTGATCTTCTCCTACTCCATAATCACGCCAAAAGATCCCAAACCATCTCAACCCAGATTTATCCAACAAGGAGTCATACAATGAAGTTCTACAATCGGCCCGTTCTTTTTCTGGCACTATTCCTGGCCATTGTCGGGTTTGCCATTAGCACCATGAGGGTGCTAAACGCCCAGGAATCCCCCCTTCCCGCCCCAGAATCAGACCTGGTAGCATATATCAATGCCGGTTTAGCGCGGGATCACCAGGAGCCAGACCAATTAACCCCGCTCGGGGCAACACCCTGTGTTGGCGGCACTGCGGCCGGTTATCCCTGCCAAAATGTAGATTTACTTTCCTTCATGCCCCTTAATACAATTGGAGGCGGAGAAGGGAGCGCCAACTGGGGATGGACAGACACAGTTACCGGTCGTGAATTCGCCATCATGGGGCGAAGTAATGGCACAGCTTTTGTCGAAATCACCAACCCCACAGCGCCTGTTTACCTGGGCAATCTGCCCTCCCACACCAGTAGTTCATCCTGGCGCGAACTAAAAACATATTCCCACTACGTCTTTATCGTCTCCGATAACAACGGTTCTCATGGTATGCAAGTGTTCGATCTTGGCCAACTACTTGCCGTCACCACTCCCCCGGTCACATTTAGCGAATCAGCCCATTATGCCGGTGTGGGAGCAGGCCACACCATCACCGTCAACGACGACACCGGTTATGCTTATATTTTAGGCAGTAATACCTGTTCCGGTGGCCTACATATGGTCAATGTACAAACCGCCTTATTACCTACCTTTGCCGGTTGTTTTAGCAGTGACGGTTATACCCATGACGCCCAATGCGTCATTTACAATGGTCCCGATGTGGCCCACCAGGGCAAAGAAATCTGTTTTGCCTACAATACCGACACCCTGACCATCGTAGATGTGACCAATAAAAGCGCTCCGGTGCAAATCTCCCGTACCGGTTATACCGGTCGTGGTTACACCCACCAGGGCTGGCTTACCGACGACCAGCAATACCTGACCCTGGACGATGAGTTAGATGAAAATAATTTTGGGCATAACACCCGTACCTATATGTGGGATGTGCGCAACCTGGATGCGCCCACGATGATGGGATATCACCAGGCCACAACCGCCGCCATTGATCACAATCAGTTCTTCCTGGGTGATTACCTCTTCCAGGCCAATTATCGGGCCGGGATGCGCATCCTCGATGGCACAAATATTGCCAATGGGCAATTAGCCGAGATTGGTTACTTTGACATTTACCCGGCCAATAACAATGCCAGCTTCAACGGGGCCTGGCACGTGTACCCCTACTTCGCCAGCGGGGTCGTCATCGTGAGTGGGATCGAGCAAGGCCTGTTCATGCTGGATCCCCACTTACCAAACGAACCCAACTACCTTGCCCGGCTCCTGAATACCGCCAGCACAGCCAATGCCGCGCCGGGGCACCATGCCACACATAGTTTTGTGATAGAAAATCTGGGTGATGAGGATAGTTACACGTTGGCGATCAGTGGCAATGCCTGGTCTACTACCCTGATGACCGGTTCCCCCATCACAGTCACGGCTGGGGTGACGGCCACGATTGAAGTAGAAGTACATGTACCCGCGGCCGCGGCCGCGAACCACGATACCTTCACCCTCACCCTTACCTCAACCCATGATGCCAATCTTGTCATGACTGCAACCGGCATCACCAGCTTCAATCAGGTATTCTTCCCCGCTCTGATCAAACCTTAGGGGTATCTTCTCAAAATTTCGGAGCGACCGAGGACTGAGTTTGTCGGAGAAGGATGGGTAGGGCGAACAGCCTGAAAGGCTGTTCAACGGCTTGGGCCATTTTTCGAGCATGCTTTTGGCGGGCAACGGTTTTAACCGTTGGTTAAATTGAGAATTACTGACGATAGGTTTTTCGGGTTAAACTTTTAGGGATGTATAATACAGTTTCCGGTTCTTTGGGGTTTCGTGGGGTACGGGCAACCCTTGTGGTTGCCCACATGGGAGCATAAGGTCAGCCCCTACATCTGGTGTCACCCTCCTGAATTCCCCAAGAATCTATTTTCCTTTCGTTATACTTACCACGGCCATAAAGTAACATTTTGTTGGCGACAACAGCCTGGTAGGTTTGGGCTGAAGACCCACCCACCGGCGCAGTTGGGGGGCGTCTGCCCCCCAACTGCGCCGAAAAAATTCCCGCCCGTGGGGGCGGGGTCAGGGGTGGGTTTAGCCCCGAACAAACCGATCCTGAGACGGGTTACAAAAACAGGGTCTCATTTCCGCTATAATGGTTGAACGGGTGGCGATTATTGAACGACTTAAATCGCTACGCTCTGAGAAAATATCCGATTTATACCCTTTGGCAGTATAATGAAATGAGGCTTTACCTTGTCACTCAATCACAAGTGTATGATACCCAACTATCCTCAACGTCTCTCGCTTGCTCACCTGCCCACCCCCTTACACCCTCTGGAACGTCTGACGCACCATCTGGGTGGTCCCCGTTTATTCATCAAACGGGATGATCAGACGGGTCTGGCTGGCGGGGGCAACAAAACGCGCAAATTAGAATTTCTCCTGGCAGAAGCCCTGGCCCAAGGGTGCGATCATCTCATCACCGTTGGTGGGCCACAAAGCAATCATTGCCGTCAAACTGCGGCCGCGGCCGCACATTATGGCCTTTCCTGTAGCCTTGTCTTTAATGGCGACCCCCCTGCCACCCTCACCGGCAATCTCCTTCTCGACAGACTCCTGGGAGCACATCTTTACTGGTCCGGCTCGCGGCCGCGGGCCGAACGTCTACAAGAGGTCATTGTTGAAGTCAAAAAGATGGGCCGAAACCCATTCGTCATTCCCCTCGGTGGCTCCAATGTGATGGGAGCGGCAGGTTATGTACTGGCAATGGAAGAGTTAATGAGCCAGGTTGCGGCCGCGGAACAAAACATAGACTTCATCATTGTTGCCAGCAGTAGCGGGGGTACACAGGCCGGTATGACCCTGGGCGCACATATTTATGGTTTCCATGGTCAGATCATCGGCATCAGCATTGATCATGAGGCCAGCGACTTAAAAATGCACGTGGCCGCACTGTCTACCGCTACAGCCACCCATCTCGGGCTGGGCACCCTCTCTGTAGTAGACCGTATAGAAGTCAACGATGATTATCTTGGGGAAGGTTATGGGGTTTTGGGAGAAGTGGAACGAGAAGCGATACAAATGGTGGCCCAATTAGAAGGCATCTTACTTGATCCCGTTTACACCGGGCGAGCAATGGCCGGTTTGATCGATCTGATTCGTTGGGGAGCCTTTACCCGGCGACAAACCGTCCTCTTCTGGCACACGGGAGGTGCTCCCGCCCTCTTCGCTTACGGCGAAAAACTTCTCCGCTAAAAAGGGGATCAATTTCGGGTGCGGTTTGGTGGGCGGACGCCCACCAAACCGCACCCGTTGGGTTTCCCTCTCGGATTTGACGAATTTATGACCTACCTCTGGATGTAGCACCGCCTTTCCCAGCTGTGCGTCCTCTGGTGACAACCCAAAACGCCAAACTCCAAAGAAGGTTTTCTCCGACAAACCGACCTAACGCTCCGGATAAATCCGTACCCGGCGGCGATCCCCAGTACCCGTACTTTGAGTATACACCCCTTTAAAATTACGCAAGGCCATATGAATGGCCCGGCGTTCATGGGGGGGCATGGGTTCAAGAGTTACCGGGCGGCGCTGTTTAGTCACTTTACGAGCCATTCGCTCCGCCAGGCGAGCCAGAGCCTCTTTGCGCCGTAGCCGATACGATTCCACATCCAGGGTAAAAGTGGCTTTGCGTTGCAGTTTATGGCTTACCATCAGGCGAGCTATAAACTGAATGGAATCCAGAGTTTCCCCCCGTTGTCCAATCAACATCCCCAGATCATTGCCCGTCAGGTTAACCATGTTAATCTGCCGCCCCGTCATATCATCCGGCTCAGAAACAGTCACCTGGATGTCGGCAATAATACTGAGGTAGTTGAGAATGGTTTGCACCACCTCTGTAACCGCGGCCGCTTCTGCGGCCAATTCAGCTTCAGAGAGAGGTCCCTGTTCTTCAACCTCTTCCTCACTTTCTTCATGTTCTACGACTGTAGGTTTGGGTTTGGGAGTAGGAGTAGGAGTAAGTGGGGGGGGAGGCGCGGCCGCGACTGGGGGTTTTACCGGAGCCGTCACCACCGGGGCAGGTCGAGCTGGGGGTTCAACGGGGGACAAACGGGTAGGTGCAACTTCAGGCACAACCGCTGTAGCCGTTAGCCGCACCAGTGCGGGGCGTCCACCCAGGCCAAACAGCCCCCGACTGCCCTCATCTAAAATGTCAATTGCTACTTCATCACGATTCAGCCCCATTTCCGCCAGCCCTTTGGCAATGGCTGAATCCACATCTGTACCTTTCATTTCGATGGTTCGTTTGCTGGTCATATTCATTTCTCACTATCCACTGATGGCAAAACCAGACGCAAACAAAACACGCATTCTGTCTTAGTCAGAGGCAAGTACGCCCCACAGTCTGAAGAGTTACCGCTGTTTTATTTACCGTTTACCGGTTTGTCCTTTCTTTTTGGCTTGTTGTTTACGTGTAGCTGTGCGCCCATTAGTTGAAGGCTGATTCTTGCTGGCTTCGACTTTTTTAGCTGGTTCTTCACCATCATCGGCAAAAATAACTTGAGGTTTAGGACGGGATGCCGCTTCTTCTTTCAGGCGTTGCATATGCTGTCTGGTAATGTACCCCTGGCCAATACCGATCAGGTTGGAAACAATGAAGTAAATGGATAGACCAGAGGGGAAACTCAAGGAAAACATGCCAAACATGAGGGGCATGGTGTAAAGCATGGAACGGGACATTGCGGCCGCGGGGTTTTCTTGCTCACCTTGCGCCGGGGCCGTCGGCGCGGGCATAGATAATTTCTGTTGCAGGTACATTCCCCCACCCACCAAAATGGGCAGAATATACCACGGATCCGGCTGAGCCAGATTCAGCCACAAAAATTTATTGGCAATCGGTAATAATTTAGACAGGTCTACCAATCCGGTACGCAAAGAGAGTTCATACAAATCCAAAGGAGTTGAACCCAATGTATACTGAATCGCCCGATACATCCCGATAAGAATGGGGAACTGCACCAACGTAGGCAAACAACCCATCAAGGCATCAGCCGGGTTGTAACCAATCCGCGCAAATTCCTCTTGCATCTTCTGCGGGTTATCCCGATATTTTTTCTGAATCGCCTGAATTTGCGGTTGCATTTCCTGCGTTTGAATCATAGAACGCTGTTGGCGCAGATTCAACGGCATCGTAATGAGGCGAATAATGATTGTAAAAACGGTGATCGCCAGGATGTAATTGTGTCCCAGGAATTGGTACAGAAGCAAGAGGCTTTCTGTCAAAAGGTTGTAGAATGCATCAAACATGTGAACTCACCTTATAACCCCATTGAGGGTTATTCTGCTGGGACATACTCCCAATTCAAATCACCATTTTCCTGATTATACACGTTTACCTGAAATTGGTTGTCGAAACGGGCACCGGTCTTTATGACAGCTACCAGATTATCCTGAACCAAAACGGGTACGGTAAAAATAGGACCAGGGGTTGTTTTGCGCCATATTTCCGCACCATCTTCTTTATCCAAGGCGAGAATCTCTCCGGTCAACTCGTCCAGGTCGGTTGAATCACCAATGGTGGCGGCAAGGTAAAGACGTTCACCATTCACAACCGGGGTGGCTTGAATATGTTCAGTGACTTGTTGTTGCCATAATTCGGCTCCGGTCAGAGCATTTACGGCATAAACATTCCCTGCTCGATCCGCAAAGTAAAGGGACTCCCCTTCTAAAACGGGTGCGCCCCACAACCAATCTTTAGCCGGGAAACTCCATACCTCACTGCCATCCTCTAAACTGAGGGCATGGACATGGCTATCGAAACCGGCGACATAAATCAGGTCTGGGCCAACTGCCGGAGCGGAAGGAATCGCGGCCGCGAACTCATGTTGCCACAATTCTTCGCCACTATCAGCCGCAATAGCATACAGGTGTTTATCCAATGAAGTGAGATAAACCACCCCATCCTGATAGGCTGGTTTACCCCAAATGGCATGTTCGGCGGCGAAACTCCACTGCACCGAGCCATCTTCTACATCCAACGCGTATAAAATCCCATCAGCCGTCCCAATGAAGGCTTGAGTTTCCGTCAACAAAGGGGGTGCCACAATACGGTCTCGCGCTACACCACTCACAGGGGGCCACAATTGATCGGGTGATGATTCCTGCAAGTTTTCTAAACCGTAAATAGAAACGGTAATACTAGAGGAAAACGTGCCCCCAGACGCCCCAAAATCCCCCAAGATCATGCGATCTCCGGCAATAGCCGGGGAAGCAAAAAAGCCGGCACGACCGGCTTCTGGGGGGTATGTCCAGAGAAGTTCTTCGCTGGCAACATCCAGAGCATAAATGATGGGGCCAGCAGTAATATAGACGTTTTGATTATCAGTACTTAGACCCGGCCAGTTGTTGTTACCACCAACAGCCTGACCACAGGCGGCCAGAACCAGGGCCATAAGCAAGAATATAAAGAAAACAGACCGCATACGCGGCCGCGGTTGTGCGTACAACAAAGGACCTCCCTTAGGGAACAGGGTCATACCCCCCTGGATTAAATGGGTGACACCGGGAGATGCGCTTCACCGCCATCCAGCCCCCTTTCAGAAAACCATATTTGGCAATGGCTTCGTATCCGTAATGGGAACAGGTTGGCGTAAAGCGACAACTGGGGGGAAATAAAGGAGAAATAAACCGCTGATAAAAGCGAATAAGGAATAGGGCAATTTGTTTCATGGCCCACTTACACCTTTATCCGCCGTCGGCTGGAGGAGATGTGCCCGTTGGAGAAGTTGTACCGCGGCCGCAAAAACTTCTTCGTAATTGGCTTGTGCCGTTTTATCACGAGCCACGATCATACAATCCCAACCTGGGGCAATCTGGTTCAGGCAATGGCGTGTGGCTTCCCGCAACAAGCGCTTGGCCCGATTACGTTGCACCGCTTTGCCCACACGGCGCCCGGCCACAAAAGCAAAGCGGGTCTGTTGTCGTTGGTTGGCCAGCACATAAAGTGTGGCCAGAGGGTGATGCCAATGTTTACCCTTCTGCCGCACGGCACTGATTTCTGCTGTATGCCGCAGACGATAAGGGGCTGGCAACATCCTCTAGCCTCGGGACAGCATCAACCCTTACCACCAGTTGCTGATTTGACAGAGCGGTAAGCAGTGGCTTTGCTGGCCTTCCAGTTAATCCGTTTCACATGTTCATTCATGCTGACGGTGAGCTGGTGGCGGCCTTTAGCCCGGCGGGCTTTCAGAACATTACGACCATCCTGGCTTTTCATACGGGCACGAAAACCATGTACCCGCATACGACGACGAATTTTTGGTTGATAAGTACGTTTCATCTCTCTGCATCTCCAAAAAAATAGGGCTTATCGCCCTAAGAGTTTGCCACAATCATGCCTTTTTCCATAAAAGGCAGGGAATTATACCTGAGGCGAGCAGGGGTAGCAAATGGGGTATAGCACCACTTAGGGTTCGCCCGTAAATAACTTTGGAACTGGCTGTGTCCGGTCTTCTGGCCGCGCCACCTAGCTTAATCTTGAGCGAACCCTAAGAGTAATTGCCGACTCGGCTTTCCCCTCTCAACTCTAGAGACAAGAAGTTTTGGGTCTTCGGGATTTCAGGGGGTTGACACTATCTGTAGGGGCAACCCTTGTGGTTGCCCTTGGCGGGGCAGGCACAAGGCCAGCCCCTACATGTAGCCACACCCCGCGAATTCCGAAAGAGCCGAAGTTTTCTCAAGGGGGCAAAAGGGACGGCAAAGCATCTCCTTTTACCCCCAGATCAGGTTCCTTTCCCAAACCAGGGGAGCATCTTTCTATTGACCAGCGATGGAATGCGGCCGCGATATGCCGTTGCCATAATACCCATGCGTGTGCGCCACAATACGCCGCTGTTGTTCAGTTTGCAACCGGTGGATGCGCCGTTGCAGATAAGGGGAGAAGTAACCAGCATAACGAGCCTGGAGATCAGGCAACATCCAATCATTGCCGGTGACGCGGCCGCGACAGTTCAGCTCACCACAGGCACAAGTAAACTCATCATAGGGCACACTATCACTCATGGCATAATCAAAACAGACCTCTTCGCCAGGATAAATATCCCGCAGAGCCACCACCGAAATCTGTCCACTCAGCCCCGCATTGGGGTTACAAGAATGGTTGATAAAATCCCCCCCTTCCGGCTCCGGGGTCAACAAAAAGGCATTTTCATCTACCTGAACCGCATATTGCCGTTCAGCGTGATCCACTTGCTGAATCTCTTCCAGATTCATAATGACCCCACCCCAAACAATGAGTAAATCCCCAACAGGGATAAAGGTGCGGGCAAACAAACCATGACTGCCTTTTTGATCAAAGTTCCGGGCTTCGATTTTGGACGAAAGGTAATGGGTATGGGTTAATTTCACTGCTTTTTGCTCCTTATATTAGCTGGATGTTAGCTGGAGTTCAGAGCCAGGATAAAAAATAGAACCAACTCATTCTATTTAATAGCCAGCGCCAAACGCCGAAAGATGTAAGTTGTGTTGTTGCCAGCGGCAACGAATAAGCCCGGACCTCTCCAGGCGCGATCAAAGAAGGCCAGACGCAATGTCTCATCACCAGCCGCTCAAATGCTGGCAATGGGACAGGTCAAGGCATAAGACCTGGCCCTTATGGCCTGGCCTCTAGCACCGGTCTGTGATGTCCATTTGTGTGTTCTTTTTGGTATTGCTGATGGATGCGTCGTTGCAGGTAAGGCGAAAAGTACCCGGCATATCGCTTTTGCAGTTCTGGGCGTTGCCAATCATTACCACTAACGCGGCCGCGACAACTAGCCGTACCACAACCACAATCAAACTCATCGTAAGCCGAGCCATCGCTCATGGCATAGTCAAAACAGATTTCCTCACCCGCCATAATGGCCCGTAAAGCGACCAACGACACATTACCCTGCAAACCCGCATTGGGCTGGCAGGAATGGTTAATCATCTCCGCCGGATCGTCCGGGCGCAGTGGCACCTGAAATATGTCCTCTTCTACCTGGAGACTGTGCTGACGGGCATGGGGAGGAAGCTGGTGGAATTGCTCCCCGGTTAGCATATAGCCACCCCAAACAACGATGAGTTCCCCTTTTTTTAATGGCTCTTGGGCATAAATGCCATATCCCCCCTTATCTGGATGCTGGCGCATTTCCAGTTTAGGTGAGAGGTAATTGCCAGGTAATTCAGTCATCTGTATCACTCCTTGCTGGTTTGTGCGGCCGCGCCGTAAGCAAACGTAACCAGAGGAACGTCCGTTGACGCGAATGGCTTGATTGTTGGGGCATCGGTTCATTGTCACCATATGAAATCCCCAGTAGATGATTTCCTTTTTCAGACATACAACCTCTCCTTACTAAGGGCCGATAAACAGGGTTAGCGTGAGCCTTGCAACTCTCATCATCGGTTATTTCCCGGCACCAACCCAATAAAAAACAGGGCTACCCTGACCACCTAAATGGGTAAGCAAAAATACCTTGCGGGTATTGCGTATTGCATAGGGCGCGTTACACCTCACTATTTTGTGCAAAGCGGCCTATGGAGTACGAAGACCAGAAAAGAACTTTCGCCACGCGGGGGTCAGAATGCCCTGTTCTCGTGTTTTGCGAATGTACGTTAGAATGTTACCTGATTTTGGAGTGAATACAAGTATCGTCTCTGCACGACAGCAATTCCCCTTGTGAACGGTAAGCGTTCCGTTAATCCGCCCGGCGGTCAAACCGCCAAACTCAACGTACCCGGCCCTACAGGCTAAAATAGCAGGCCAACGGCCTTCGTAGTCATAGCTCGGCCCGTTTTACGACCAGGCGGCCTCTACTTTTTTAGAGACTCAGGTCAAACTGACCCTCCCCCCTGCCCCTTCACGCGGGAAAACCCCATTCGGGTCATTTTTCGCGGGCGTCCACCCGCGAAAAATGACCCAAGAAAAAGTTCCCCACCCCTGGAGGCGGGGTTAGGGATGGGAGAAGCTCGATACCGGTATTAATTTATTAGATCTCAATAGCTGTACCACTCTTATCATCGGGTACTGCCTAAAGCAATGCCGAGTTGCCCCAGGTAGTAAGTAATCATAATGAGGTAATGGGCGTAGGGAAGAGGATGACGAAATTTGTCTATGGCGATGAAGGAGTCAGAAAGCATAAAGAGGACGGCCCCAGGCAAGAGGATAGGAAAGGGCTGGGGGTGAAGCGCGGCCGCAATGCCCATCAGGGTAATCACAACCATGTACAGGAGAACTGGCCCTCTTAGTTTACCCAAAGCGGGAAATAGCCAGATCCCTAGCGCGGCCGCGTACCCCACCAGGAGTAAAACAGGCACAGTCAAGCGAAACGCCGTCACAGCCTGAGTCAGCCCCGCCACATAAAAGAGATGCCCTACCAGGAATAACCCCAACCCTACTACAAAATATTTCTTACGATCCAGAGCCAGGGCCACATCTCCCCCCGCCGAGAACAGCAACCCCAACGCAATCAAGCTACCGCCTATACCCTGCTGTTGCAGGAGCACATACGCCGCCAGGGCCAAGATAGGTATAGCTTTCACCACAAAATGACCGGTATAGGGGGCACGCGACATGGTAAGCAAGTATGCGGCCGCGCCCACCACAAAGAGCATTAGGAATGGAGTGCTTGACATAGGGTTAGTTGCCAATAGGCGGGTTTCATTTCCGTTGAGAGGAAGAAAATAAGTTCTTTGGGGTTTCGTGGGGTACGGGCAACCCTTGTGGTTGCCCCCCACGGGGCAGGCACAAGGCCTGCCCGTACATCGGCTGTCCACCCCTGAATTCCCAAAGACTCATTATTCAACTCCTTTGCAACACACCCTTTGCCAAGAGGCGTGCTTCAAATGAGTTAGAGGTGAACGGAGGTCGGCTTGATCACCTGAATAGTTACCAACAAAAAACATTTATCGCCCTATGGGGCCAGATTTTCAATTTCTACCGGTTCAACCGGATCGGCCAGGACGAATTTAAAAATGCGGCCATAAAAATAAAGTTCAGCATCCAGGGCGCGTTTAATATTTTTGGCCTGACGAAACCCATGTTGTTCCCCGGCAAAGGGAACATAGGCCACAGGTAATCCTTTCTGGCGTGCGGCCGCGAGCATCATCTCCGCCTGACTGGGTGGTACTACGGCATCATCCAGCCCCTGAAACATAATGAGTGGGCAAGAAAGCTTGTCGGCCGCATGAATAGGCGAACGCTCCCGATACAAATCGGCTCGTTCCGGGTATGGCCCTACCAGACGATCCATATAACGGGATTCAAATTTGTGGGTTTCGCGGGCCAGGGCTTCCAGGTCTGCCACCCCAAAATGACTGGCTCCAGCCCGAAAAACCTGCCGGAAGGTGAGAGCAGATAGGGTTGTGTAACCTCCGGCGCTACCCCCACGAATCGCCAAACGTTGTTCATCCACATCCCCTCGTTGCCCCAAAAACAAAGCCCCGGCCACACAATCATCCACATCCACAATGCCCCAACGCCCATTCAGGGCCTGGCGGTAGGCTCGACCATATCCCGTACTGCCCCGGTAATTGACATCCAACACAGCAAAACCCCGGCTCGTCCAAAATTGAATCCCCAGACTATAGGCGGCTGATGAGGCTCCAGTAGGGCCACCATGACTGAACACCAAGAGGGGTGGCTTTTCACCAGCGGGTCCGGTGCAATCCTTATTCGTGGGGGCATAATAGAAACCATGAGCAATCGCGCCATCTGTGGTGGGGAATTCGATAGTTTCGGGAATGGAAAGGTAGCCAGGGTCCACCAGATCGGGGCTGGCGTGGCGCAACACTTCCAGGCGGCGGGTTTGGGTGTCGAAGAGGGCGATAACGGTGGGCGCGGCCGCGGAACCACCAATAAACGCGACTCGCCCACCCTGCACCTGTATACCACTTAACACAGTATACGGCAGGTTCACCGCCATGAGTTCCCCGGTAATACTATCTAATTGAACCATCCGAATGATGTTTTGTTCATTGACTAAACACCAGAGGTTACCTGTCCCATCAAACCCATAGGTAGACATGCCAAACTGCCACTGCGGTTCACCAAATTCCCCAGCTTTAGGATGCAAGGGTTCGACGATACCTTGATGCCAGCGATACAGATTCCACCATCCACTCTGCCGATCTGAAACAAAATGCAAAATACCTTCGGGCGACCACGAGGGCTGAAAAACTGATTCTTCTTCACCTCCGGCCACAAAAACCGGTGTTCCTAATGTGCCATCAGACTGCACGGGTGCTACCCATAACTCTGTGCCATCCCAGGGCATATTGGGATGGTTCCAGGTGAGCCAGGCCAGCCATTGACCATCCGGGCTGATAGCCGGTGACGCATAAAAATCATTACCCCCCGCCAGGATTTGTCCTTCATTCGTGCCATCCAGAGCCACACGCACCAGAGTATTCACCGCATGCTGGTCTGAATGGGTATGATCTTCACGGATTGCCAGCAAGCTATTATGGGTCGGATCTACCAGATAATCAGCAAAGCGGAGTTGCCCATCTTCTGTGAGGGGAACAGGTGTTTCGCCAACACGTTGGCGGTAAATCAGTTGATCGGCAAAATTGGTGAAGTAAACGACACCGTTATGAACGGTATAGGAAGCACCCCCGTATTCATGAACGCGAGTATACACGTTAAACGGGGGCGGCGTGACATCATGGGTCAAGCCATCTGGTGTATACCGGACAAGGACATAACGACCACCTTCTCGCGGCCGCATTTCTAGCCAGTACACATCCTCACCATCCAGCATAACCCCTCCCAGACCAATCGTTTCTGCTACGATCAAATCGGAAGTAATGGGGGATTTCCATGAACCAAATGGGGCCATCGTTCGTTGTGACATACTTTCCACTTTCCTGATTAATTAAACACGAGCAAGATTAGATCATAAGCATACAGCTATTTTTTACCTCGTCAAAAATATTCTATGCGAATTGTGGGGCATAAATGTTCGGAAATAATATGGATGGCTCAGTCAGGGGACTAACCACAGCAAACCGCAAAGAAGTCGTAAAGGTATTGGGTCTTCGGAATTTCAGGCGGGTGACACCATCTCATCTGTAAAGGCCACCCTTGTGCTTGCCCTCGATGGAACAGGCGCAAGGCCAGCCCCACATAGAGGGAGTATAAAAATTTAATACTGCCGAAAAAAATCGATCATCCGTTCCTGGAAAAGAGCATCGGCGGCCCCGCGAAAGGTGTGGGGCACGCCCGAATAAGCAAAACATTCCACCGGATGCTGTATAGCCTGCAACGCCTGACACAATTGCTCTGACCAGATATATGGCACCGTTTGATCATCCAGGCTGTGATGAATGCTAATAGGAACCTGGAGCCGCTCCAGATGATAAATAGGAGAGATCGCTGACAACATTTCCGGCGAAGCATTCAGTTCAAACGTGCCGGTTTCTCCATTCGTCCATTGTTGTATCTGTTGGAAATTCATTCCTTCATCACCACTCATCGAACCGTATAACACCAGGGCACGTACGGCCTCTGGCCATACCGTAACCGCTCGCAAAGCCGCCCCCCCGCCCATGCTGTGGCCCATCAGATGAATGTAATCGCCCTGGGCACGGCGCAAAATACCATAGGGATCCTGACTCTGAGTTTTGATAATGCCGATCAGATTGAGCAAATCTATGGCATAGCCAACACGAAACGGGTTTTCGCCTTCGTCTGAGGGAGGAAAATTACGCAGGTTGGGATGAAAGACGAAGTAACCTGCTTCAACCAGGGTCTCAACATAACGGCGTGTGTAGGCAATCGTTTCGTATTCGGCCGGGGGAATGTACCCATGTACGACAATCGCCACCGGAAAGGAGTCCCCTTCTGCCGGAACTGTCATGTACCCGTAAATGGTTAGGCCATCGCTGGGGTAAGTAATGATGTATTGTTTGTAGCTATCATTTTCCTCTACGACAGCCACAACATCTATCTCGCCACCGCCATAAGTACGCTGGGCGAGGGCCTCAATGGTGTACTGGCTATACAGGTTAGGAGTGGGTGTAGGGGTAGGGGTAGTTGTAGGTGTGATTGTGGACAACGGCACCGGGGATGGGGTTGCCGTATGAGGCAAGGTTGGAGCGGGTGGGGAGGGGGAAAGAGAAGGGGTGATAAACGCGGCCGCAACCGGCTCTCCCGTTTCCGTCACTATATTCGCCGCTGTTGGCGTATCAACAATACCCACCTGCCCACAGGCGGTCAAAAAAATAAACAGGGAAAGGAAAATAAATTTCATGCCCCAAGTTTATCCCAACTATTATCACTTTGGTTTATGGGGAATGTGGAGGTCAGGGCGATTGCCTCATGTTTTACCGAATTTATTGCTTTTGCCGTCAATCCTCGGCAAAATCGTCTGTAAGGGATTTGAAAATGGTGGCGCTACCGGGTTTTCCCAGGAAGAGGCGGACTTTGAGGGTGGGTTCTCGGTAGAGCTGAGGGAAAACCACATGAAATTACTGATTGCTACCCACAACCAGGGTAAGGTACGGGAATTGGGAGAAATATTAGCCGATTCAGGGATCGAATGTGTTCGCCTGGATGATGTGGGTATTACGGATGATGTGGAAGAAACAGGGGCCACGTTTACGGAGAATGCTATTTTGAAGGCAGTCGCTTACGCGGCCGCAACGCAACTCCTCACCTTAGCCGATGATTCTGGGCTGGAAGTGGATGCGCTCAATGGGGGACCAGGGATTTACACCAAACGGTATGGCGAAGGTGGCCCTTTCCTTTATAGTCGTCTCTTGCAAGAAATCACCACCGTGCCCGATGATCAAAGGTCTGCCCGCTTCCGGTGTGTGGTGGCTCTGGCTGATAAGGATGGTTTGATTGGTACGGCACAGGGAACCTGCGAGGGGATGATTACCGACGAGCCGAAAGGGAGCGGCGGCTTTGGTTATGATCCGGTGTTTTTCCTGGCCGAACATAACCAGACAATGGCTGAGCTGTCCTCCGAAGAAAAACATAAAATCAGTCATCGCGGCCGCGCCATTGCCGCTATTTTGCCCCTCATTCATCAAATTGCCACTTCATCATAAGGGTTATACAACTTCCGGCTTAGATCTGACAGGGGTAACTTCTCAATATCTCGCGGGAAACGTAGCCTGAGCCTGTCGAAGGTGGTTGGTTTCGGCAAGCTCAACCAACGACACCCTGTTTTATTGAGAAGATAGTGACAGGTTTCCCAATTTGATCTGGCACAGCCAAAAATAAAAAGCCGCCGCTGAGTCTTTACTCAGCGGCGGCTTTTTTGATGATGATGGGCTTCTTTTGTTTAATTGCCGCCAGGAATCACCAATGTTTGCCCGGGGAAAATGACATACGGGGCGGCGATGTTATTCGCGGCCGCGATGTCTGTCCACACTACGCCATAACGCAGGGAGATAAGGAAGATTGTCTCGCCTGATTGAACGACGTGAGTAAATTGTGGGGTCGGGCCAGGGGTGTTGCTGGGAACCTTGAGAACCTGTCCGGGGTAGATTAAATTGGGATTGACCAGGCCATTGGCCTCGGCGATCTGCACCCAACTGACGCCAAACGCGGCCGCGATCTGGCCTAAGGTATCACCTTGCCGCACGGTATAGAGAACTTCCGTGGGTACCGGCGTGGCTGGCGGTGTGCCCGCCGCCGGAATCTTAATCGTCTGGCCTACGACTACATAATTGGGGTTGGTGATGTTGTTGTACTGCGCCAAAACAGCCCAGGAATAGCCGTACTGTAAACCAATTCGGTATAGATTTTCACCGGGCTGGATTACATGGGTTACTTCAGTGGCAGGAGGTGTGCCTGCGGCCGCGACCGTGGCGGCAGGTGCAGGGGGAGTGGCAGTGGGGGTAGGCGTGGGGGTTGCGGCCGCAGATCCACCAGAAGCGGTGGTCGCCGTTGGCGTAACGGCTGTACTCGCCACTACAGGAGCCGTTGTTGCCGTAGCCTCAGTTCCGGTTGTGGGAGTAGTACCCGTAACAACCTCACTGCCAATGGTAGCTGTAGCGGCGGCAGGTACCTCAGGTGTTGCCACCCCATCAGTAGGTGTGGTAGCCGTCACAACACCTGTATTATCCGCAGGGATCGTACTTGTTATGACGCCAGTATTATCAGCGGTGACGGTGCCGGTAACCGCCCCAGAGACCGAGGGATCAGGTGTAGGGGTCTCATCGGCTCCAGGTCGAGCCGGACGGGTACAGGCCACCATGATCATGGTCAATAAAACGATTAACATAATAATGAACCATCTTTCAAAACGAGCTTTCATTATAAACCTCCCTCATGCCATATCGTTACGATTGGGCAACAACCCACAGGCAAGTAACAGATCTATGCTTTATCTCCAGTGTGAACTTTCCATAATATAACATGGTTTGAATATTACGTAAAGTAGGGGCACGGTTATAAATTAGCCTGAATCTCGCCACCGACCGGGCAGATTTTTAATCGTTCAGGGGATTACCACAACTCTGAACCGCTCAGAATATCACCAAAAGCGGTAGCCGCTCGGGCAATGGCCATGAGCACCAGACCCATTTTGGCTCCTTTTGTGACCATTGTTGCCAGGGCGGCGTTTTGGTTAATGGGATAAACAATGATAGCCCCATCTTGGCCTTCAATTAACAAACGTTGCATCTGTCCTTGAGCGAGGCGAGCCAGTGTTTGTTCCCCCAGGCCGATGAGGGCGGCGGCCATTGCGGCCACCTGTGAGGTTGAAGACATTTCTACGGCTGTAAACAAACTGGTTTGCTCACTAGGCGGATAAGCGGCAACAACGAATCCCTCTACACTAACAATAACAGTGCCTAGAATACCCGGTACCGTTTCGGTCAATTGCCGTAAACGGTCTTCCAAAATATTAACGCGATAAATGTTGACCATGTAAGCCCCATGTGGGAAACGTAGAACAACGAGCACGGGCCGTAAAACCTGTTTTACGGCCTATACACTTGCCTTACATCAATCCCTGAATAGACCAGCTCAGCTTGAGTCAACCCTCTGGATACTGCCAGGGTCTATTTGAGCATGGGAATTTTGATACCTCGTTCGTGGGCCACATCTATGGCCCGCTGATAACCGGCGTCCACATGGCGGACGACCCCCATACCGGGATCAACAGTGAGAACCCGTTCCAGGCGTGCGGCCGCGGCCGGGGTCCCATCAGCGACAATCACTTGTCCCGCGTGTAAACTATAACCAATACCCACTCCGCCGCCATGATGAAAACTCACCCAGGTAGCACCACTGGCCGTATTGATGAGCGCATTCAAAATCGGCCAGTCACCAATGGCATCAGACCCATCAGCCATTTTTTCTGTTTCCCGGTTGGGGCTGGCAACAGAGCCAGCATCCAGATGATCTCGGCCAATCACAATGGGGGCCTTTACCTTACCTTGTGCTACCAGTTCATTAAATAGTAATCCAGCTTTGGCCCGTTCGCCATAACCTAGCCAACAGATACGAGCCGGTAAACCCTGAAAATGGACTTTCTCCTGGGCCAATTTGATCCAACGGTGCAAAGGCTCATCTTCGGGGAATAGCTCTAGAATTGCCTGGTCAGTCACATAAATATCTTCGGGATCTCCACTCAGGGCCACCCAACGGAAGGGGCCTTTGCCTTCACAAAAGAGGGGACGAATGTAGGCGGGAATAAAACCCGGGTAACTGAAGGCCTCTGTGAGGCCAGCATCATAAGCGCGTTGGCGCAAATTATTGCCATAGTCAAACACAATCGCACCCCGTTTTTGCATCTCCACCATTGCCGCACAATGTTGAGCCATGCTTAGCCCAGACAGGCGCATAAACTCGGCCCGATCCTGGTCACGTAGTTCTTTGCCTGCGGCAAAACTTAAGTTATGGGGGAAATAAGCCAGGTAATCATGGGCCGAAGTCTGATCGGTGACGATGTCGGGGATGGCATTTCGTGCTACCAAAGCCGGGAAAACATCAGCGGCATTGGCAATGAGGCCAATGGAACGGGGCAGGCCGTTTTCGGTGTAGTAACGCACACGGGCAAGGGCATCTTCCAGATCTTCTGAGACTTCATCCAGGTAGCGATGCTCCAAACGTCGGCGTGCCCGCCATTCGTCTACCTCTACGATGAGTCCTACCCCTTCGTTCATCGTGACCGCCAGGGGTTGTGCCCCCCCCATTTCGCCCAGACCGGCGGTGAGAACCCATTTGCCTTTGAGAGAAGACCAACCGGCCGCTTTTGCCGCGGCCGCGAACGTTTCATAGGTTCCCTGCAATATTCCTTGCGTGCCAATATAAATCCAGCTTCCGGCTGTCATCTGGCCGTACATGATCAACCCTTCGGCTTCCCAGCGATCAAAATTTTCTTGCGTGGCCCAATGGGGAACCATGTTGGAGTTAGCAATCAGGACACGGGGAGCATCAGCGTGGGTACGGAATACCGCCACCGGTTTTCCACTCTGCACTAGCAAGGTTTCGTCGTTTTCTAGCTGACGCAGGCTTTGCAAAATAGCCTCAAAAGCGGGCCAATTACGGGCGGCGCGGCCGCGGCCGCCATACACAATCAAATTGTCGGGATCTCCGGCCACTTCCGGGTCCAGATTATTTTGCAACATGCGGTAGGCCGCTTCCTGCAACCAACCTTTACACGTCAGCGTCGTGCCTCTGGGTGCGCGTATCATCCTGCTCATACATTTGTTATCCTTGTACTCAAGTGGGGAAATTGGGATAGAGTAACCCTAACCTGGACTAGCCAGAATTAAAGAGATTTTTGCGGATCTTTCTGTTCACTACCTATTTGCCTGAACTATTACAACAATTATAGTATGGGCCAGGGTAATTGCATACCCAATTCCCCTTAGGGTTCGTAAAAATATAACTTCCCGGTTTAGACCTGACAGGTTTCCGAAAACCTGTCAGGTCTTGACGGAACCTAATCTTTTACAGGCCCTTACTGGCAGGGCGATTGCCTACTCACCACAATGAACCCATCCCCCTGACGATTCCCGATTTTGGGAAGGGGGAACCCACTCGGCGAGCAAAATCGGGGGCGATTGTTGATTAAATGATTGTATCTATACAGCCCCTCACCCTAACCCTCTCCCCAGGGAGAGGGAACTAACTCTCCTCTCCCGAAGCGGGAGAGGGGCCGGGGGTGAGGGTCAGCGGTTTCACCTTCTCATTCCATGCTTGGCGTCCCGTAGGACGCAAAGCGTCCCAGAGGGAATTCCCACGCCGAGCGTGGGAATAAGTTGTGACACCTGAATAGTTACAATTATTCAACTCCTTGGAAACACACCCTTTGGTAAATCGCCCCGTGGACAATTTACCAAATTGTCCTACAGATTTTCATTCCTCTGGGTGCGCCATAGGCCCCTGGGGGCAGGCAATCGCCCTACTCTTACTGAGTACGCGTCACTTTGGTGGAGGGGAAGGGGCACGGTCAAGAGACCGCCACCGTATTCTCTGGTCATCCACAGATTGGACGCGCACCCAAAGATATGTAGAAGGTGTCAAAAAACATCCCCTCATGTTATACTCATCTTATATCTTGTCCAGGTTTTACCCACATAAATCAATCTATTATTCGTAATCTATCTCGTAACTTGTTTGTTTATAATGAACTAAACCTTGTGTACCTACACACATTCAATCTGTATCCCAGGCCAATATCTTATGAGCGGCGAACGAATTCTGGTTATTGATGATAGCAAAGAAGTTAATCGGCATCTTTCCGAACAACTTCTACCCACATTTGGTTTTAAAACCCTCTCGGCAATGGATGGGCGTACTGGTCTGGATATGATTCTGGCCGAAAAACCCGATCTCGTCATGCTGGATTTAAACATGCCAGAAATGACCGGGTTAGATGTTCTCAAAGCACTGGCTCATGCCGTTATCAATATTCCTGTTGTCCTAATGACCGGATATGGCTCAGAAAAAAGCGCTATCGAGGCGTTTCGTTTGGGCATCAAAGATTATCTGGTCAAACCGTTCACGGTTGATGAGGTTGTGCAGACCATTAACCGGGCACTTCTGGAAACGCGCCTGCGCCACGACAAGGAAGATCTAACCGATCAACTCACGCGGGCCAACAATGAATTACGCCGCCAACTGGAAGAGATGGATACCCTCTTCCGTATTGGCAAGGCGGTTGCCTCGGCCTTGAGTGTGGATCATGTGATGGAACAGGTATCCGAAGCCTCTCTTTCCCTGGCAAATGCCGAAGAATGCACCATCTGGTTGTTGGACATTCATTCCGATCGTCTGGTTTCTTATGCACGCTCTGGGGATACAGGGGAGTTAATGGACACACTGCACCTCGCTTATCGCGGCACACAATTGGGTGAGGTTATGCGTACGGGGAGGGCTGTCCGGTTAACTTCTTTCTCGGGGGAGGGGATTAAAATCAAAACTGGCTATATGGCAAGAGCCGCGATGTATGTCCCTTTAATCATTAGAGACAAAGCGTTGGGGATTCTCAGTGTGAGCAACCGACGGGCACCCCGCTCTTTCAGTGAGCGGGATGAAGATTTACTCTCAGCTCTGGCCGATTATGCGGCGATTGCCCTGGAAAATGCCCGCGTATTTCAGGCGACAGACCGTGCTTTGGCCAACAATGTCGAAGATTTGCGCAATCTGATGCAGATTACGCGCACACTCACCGCTTCTATTGATTTAAATGAGATTGTGCGGATGACGATTCAGCAGGTGCATAATAGTTGGCGTATTGAAGCTTCATCACTCTGGTTGGTGGATCGGGAGCATGAGACTTTGCGCCTGTTGGACAATGTGGGTACACCCGCAGATGTACTCCGCTCGATTGAAATTCCGCTCAGCAAAGGGTTTGTGGGGTATACGGCCACGACGGGTAAACCTATCTTTACCAATGATGTGGCGACTCATCCTCTTCATTTTGGCAAAGTGGATAAACAGACGGGTTTTCTGACCCGTTCTTTGCTTTGTGTACCCTTGCTGTATCGCAACCAGGTTATTGGGGTTTTACAGCTTTTGAACAAGTTGGATAACCCGTTTTATGAGCAGGATGTGGAAAAAGCACGGGCGATTGCTACGGCGGTGGCCATTGCCGTGAATAATGCGCTGGCTTATCAACAAACGACGGCGAAACAGCAGGCGTTGGAAATTATGTTAACGGAAAAGCGGGAACGGCTCGCGGCCGCGGCCCTATCCTTGCCCAGTGACATCCAATTCCTGAAAGGTGGCCTCAGTGACCTGTTTGATAACACCACACTCACCAGCAAACAGCGTACCACCCTCCAAAATTTACACCAACAGATCCACTTGATGAGTGAAAAACTGGATGTCATTCTAAACGAAACAAATCCCCGTCCTATTCAACCCCCAGCCATCACCAAGGAATAACCCATGCTGGCCAAAGTCGTCAGTTGTGCCATTGTCAGCCTGGACGCCGACATCGTCGAAGTTGAAGTAGACATTATTCGTGGTTTCCCTGCCTTTCAATTGGTGGGGCTTCCCGATGCCGCCGTTCGCGAAAGTCGTGACCGGGTGCATTCCGCCGTTAAAAATAGCGGTCTCACCTTCCCCACAGATAAACGTATTACCATTAACCTGGCGCCCGCCGACCTGCGTAAGGAAGGACCCGCCTATGATTTACCGATTGCGGTGGGTATTCTGGCCGCTTCACAACAGGTGTGGCCTGATAAGTTGGAAGGGGCCATGTTTGTGGGGGAGCTTTCTCTGGATGGGGCTACCCGCCACACGAAGGGCATTCTTTCCTGCGCCGCCCTGGCACGGGCGCAAGGGATCAAACAGCTTTTTGTCCCGGCGGTAAATGCGGATGAGGCGGCCTTGATGCCTGAAATTACGGTTTTCCCGGTAAAGGATTTGGCTCAACTTGTCGGCCACCTGACCGGAATGAAACCAATTTCTCCCCATTTTATTAATCTGGATGATGTTTTTAAGCAAGAGCCGGATTATGTAACGGATTTTGCCGATATTATGGGGCAGGAACATGTCAAACGTGCGATAGAGGTCGCGGCCGCGGGGGGGCACAATGTTTTGATGACCGGGCCACCCGGAACCGGCAAAACACTCATTGCCAAATCCGTGCCCAGTGTTTTGCCTCGTCTCAGTATTAACGAAGCCTTGGAAGTAAGCAAAATTTATAGTATTGCTGGTTTATTACCGGCAGATACACCTCTGGTACGCCAGCGCCCCTTCCGTTCCCCTCATCATACTATCAGCTACGCCGGGCTGGTGGGTGGTGGTGCCTGGCCGCGCCCTGGCGAAATTTCCCTGGCCCATCGGGGAGTGCTCTTTCTAGATGAATTACCGGAGTTTGGACAGAACCTCATTGAAGTTTTGCGTCAACCGCTGGAGGGGATGCCCCGTGAGGTTTCTATTTCCCGCGCCAATGGCACTGTGACTTTCCCGGCCAACTTTATGCTCATCGCCGCCCAAAATCCCTGCCCTTGTGGCTATTTTGGGGATCCCAACCACGCTTGCTCCTGCACCAATGCCATGATTACTCGCTACCAAAAGCGCATTTCTGGCCCTTTGTTGGATCGCATTGATATTTGTGTGGATGTGCCCAGAGTGGATTTTGATAAACTAACCACTGCCCGGCGCGGTGAACCTTCAGCCCAGATTCGAGAACGGGTGGAAGGGTCGCGTAAACAGCAACGGGAACGTCTGAAGGCTACCAGTTTGCTCAGCAATGCCGAAATGGGACCCAGTGAAGTGCATACCTTCTGTGAGATTGACGAAACGGGTCGCCGCCTGATGAAAAGTGCTATGGCGCAGATGAATCTGAGTGCCCGAGCTTTTCACCGCACCCTCAAAGTGGCCCGTACCATTGCGGACCTGTCCGGCGCGGCCGCGATTCAGACCATACACTTGGCGGAGGCATTGCAGTATCGTCCCCGCAGTAGTAATTGACTCGAGCCGGACGTTTTTTGCCTGTGGTTAGTCATTCCCAATAACTTCCATGAACCCATTACGTCACCATCATTACCTTTTTGCTCATCGCCTCATACCCACCTTGTTCTTCCAAGACACACTTCAGTTCGTGTCTTTGCTCCAGCGGGATGGATTACGCTTTTTGGAGTTTTGGTGGCGGCGTGTCGGCGAGGATGTGCCGCAAGAGGAGCGACTCTCGGCGGATGGCCTGGGTTATACGATACGGGAGGTAGCACATGGCTGGGTGGCGGTTGTGATTATGATGCCTTTACCCCAGAGCATGACTGAGGCGTATTTTGTGGGCTTGTTTTTTCGGCCAGAGGGAGAGACGCTGATCCCGCGTGTTTTTACGCTAGAAAAAACGATGAGTTATTTGCCCACAACAACAGAAACGCCAATGACGGTTTTGTGCGAATGGACGGCTACAGGGGCACATCGCAATACGGGTAAAGGGATGGCTCCAGAGCTAGAAACTTTTTTAGCGGCCGCGGCGCTATTGGTCAATTAATATGAGCGAGACCCCCATAACCCCACGCTTTAATCTTTGGCTGGAAACAGACAACGAAGTTGTTATGTCAATATGGCGGGCCGGGTTATTACGGGCCATCGAAGAGACGGGGTCCATAAACGCGGCCGCGGCACACCTCAACATCCATTACCGCACTGCCTGGGAAAAAATCCACGAGATGGAAAAACATCTAGGACAAAAACTTGTCGTCACCCACACAGGCGGTAAAAAAGGGGGTGGGGCCACCCTGACCCCCATCGCTCTGGATTACCTGGACAAATTTGACCGTTTTAGGGCGGATGTTGAGATGTATATTGGGTCGCAGTATCAGATGGTATTTAGGCCGGTAGAGACACCTCTTGCACCCCCCCAATGACAAAACCTTAACCAACCGTTTACCAGGATTTGCTTAATTGTTAAAACGCGGCCGCTATTCTCCAACATGTATCTTCCTTCTCCACACCCTTTTCCTCGTCTGACAGGCCACCCCGGCCACCAAAACAGGAGAAACTACCCGGTTTCTCCTTTTTTGTTGCTACAGCCCTCTATTTCGTCAGCCTTAACACTCTGATAACAGCTTTCTAACCAAACAAAAACCTCGGTACAAAGGTACTAAGGTATAATCGCGGCCGCGAACTCAAAATCCTTTATGGGAGTAAACAATGAAACTTACCCAACCCAAATTACATATCAATGGAAGGCTAAAGCTACTTCTGATCGTACTCGTAGTTCTCTTTTTTCGAGGTAAGTCAGTTCAGGCTCTTACTCCAACCATATTGACACAAGGTGATATTGCTATTGTCGGTATCAACACAGATGATCCTGATGAATTTGCGTTTGTTCTGCTGACTAATGTGGGATCAGGTACACAAATAAATTTTACAGACAACGGCTGGTTAGCATCTGGTGGATTTCGCCCTGGGGAAGGCAGTGTTACCTGGACCGCCGCAACAGATTTGTGTGCTGGTACAGTTATCAACACCAGTGTAGGCACGATGCTGTTTTCGGCAAGTGGCGATCAGATATTGGCGTATCAAGGTGCGGCATCATCTCCTACGTTTGTCTATGCCTTGAACGATGAAGGGGCAGGAGTATGGCAAGCAAATGCAACTAATTCTAATACGTCTGCCTTGCCTACGGGCCTTGTGAATGGCACAACAGCGGTTGCAATAGATGAAATTGATAATGCCGTTTACATTGGTATAACCTCTGGAACACGCGCCGCTTTGCTTGCCGCTATTTCAAACAAAGCAAATTGGAGTAGTGATGATATTAATAGACAGACCATGCCAACAGGCCCGTTTGTTGTTACAGATGCTGCTCCATGTGGGACTGTAGATGTTGCCCCGTCCGTTTTGAGTACCACCCCTGCCAATGCAGCTACAAATGTTGCATTAACTGCGGATATTACCGTGACCTTTAGCGAAGATGTCACCCTGGATGCAGCCTGGTACAACGTTTCCTGTGATACCAGCGGCACACATACCGCAGTTGTAACCGGTGGCCCTCTGAACTGGACGATCAACCCCAATACTAATTTTGTGGGCGGTGAAAGTTGTATGGTGACAATTGATGATTTATCGGTGCATGATGTGGACGGGGACGATCCGCCCGACACAATGACAGCCGATTATGTGTTCTCCTTTACCACCGTTTCTGGTGGGTTTGGGACGTGTGGTGATGACACCGAAACCCGTATTCATACCATCCAGGGGAGCGGTGCGGCCAGTGCTCACGATGGGTTAGTTCGTGTGATTGAAGGGGTTGTTGTCGGCGATTTCCAAGGTGCTACAGGCTTGAATGGCTTTTTTGTCCAAGAAGAAACGGGTGATCAAGACGGCGATCCGCTCACCTCAGAGGGAATTTTTGTTTATGCACCGTCGTCTATTGCCGTAGCAATGGGGGATGTGGTTCGCGTGCAAGGCACGGTGGACGAGTATTTCAATTTAACCGAGCTAACCTCTGTGACAAATGTTGAGGTATGTAACTCAGGGGCTTCTGTTGCGGCCGCGTCCGTCAGCTTACCCTTTTCAGATGGCACTTACCTGGAGCGGTATGAAGGGATGTTCGTCACGTTGCCTCAGACGCTTTACGTAACAGAAAACTATTTCTTAGGTCGAGGCGGTTATCTCATCATGTCGTTGGCAGATCGCCAATACCAACCCACCCATGTGGCCTTACCCGGCGCACCTGCTAATGGGGTCGCGGCCGCGAACCTGCTCAGTCGTATCATCATTGACGATGGCACACAGGCTCAAAACCCCGATCCTATCGTGTTCCCCGCCCCTGGCCTGACTGCATCCAATACAGTGCGGAGTGGTTACACCGCCGCCAACATTACAGGCGTACTCAGTTATCATTATGACGGTTGGAGTGGTACAGCAGATAACTACCGCATTCACGTCACCACACCACCTGCTTTCTCCCCCGCCAATTCCCGCACAACAGAACCCTCTGCAACCAATGGAACCGTTACCGTTGCCAGTTTCAATGTGCTTAACTACTTCAACGGGAATGGTTCAGGAGGGGGGTTCCCCACAGCACGCGGTGCAGAGTCCCTGACCGAATTTAACCGGCAACGTGACAAAATCATTGCCGCGATCTCAGCCATGGAAGCGGATGTCATTGGTCTGATGGAACTGGAAAATGATTATCCCACCGGTGCGCTTAGTGCTATTCAAGATTTGGTCAATGGTCTAAACGCAGAGCCAGGTTCCCCCGGCACATATAGTTATGTCAATCCAGGCGTTCTTCTTGGATCAGATGAAATTGCGGTGGGGCTGATCTACCGCTCCGATATTGTCACGCTGGTTGGCTCTTGGGCAACGGATAGTACCGATGCCTTTGCCGACCGCAATCGCCAACCGTTGGCACAAACTTTTGAGGTCATCACCACGGGTGAACGGTTTACGGTTGTTGTGAACCATCTAAAATCGAAGGGATCAGATTGTAATGATGGAACGGTGAATGATCCCGATAATGTTTTCCCTGATGATCCGGATACTGGAGACGGTCAAGGGAACTGCAACCTGACTCGGACAATTGCTGTGAATCAGATGCTTACATGGTTGGCGACCAATCCCACCGGAGCAGGTGATGGGCGTTTCTTGATAGTGGGTGATTTGAATGCTTACCGACTAGAAAACCCAATTACAACCTTTACTAGCAACGGTTATACCAACTTGACAGACACTTTCTTGGGAAGCAATGCCTATTCCTATGTCTTTGGGGGACAATCCGGGTATCTTGATCATGCTCTGGCATCACCTGCTATGTTGCCTGTGGTCAGCGGCGTAACCGAATGGCACATCAATACCGATGAACCCAGTGTCCTTGACTACAACACGAATTATAAGACAGCAGGCCAGATTATTTCGCTGTATAGCGATGATGTGTATCGTTCGGCAGACCATGATCCGGTGCTGATTGGGCTTTATCCGTATGATTTTAGTGATCTGGCGGGTAGTTATGGTACGGCCTGGCATACCGGTGGCGGGGCGTTGCGTTTGGGGACAACCTGGACGGCGGATCGCACGTTTGGCAATAATTCGGATAACGGGAGCGATGATGGCATTGCCCGCCTGCCGGAAGCCTGGATACCTGGAGCGACGGTGACGATCCGGGCGACGGTGACGCGCAGTTCCGGCGCGGCTCCGGCGTGGCTCTCTTGCTGGATAGACTGGGATAACAATGGGGTGTTCGCGGCCGCAACCGAACGTGCGGTGAATACAGCCGTGGTTGTCGGTGTGAATGACATTAACCTGACCATCCCTTTGTCCACGCCATCCTTCACCACCTTAGCGACTCGTTGTCGTCTGTACGACAGTGCTACAGAACCATTTGGGCCGCTGGCTACCGCCTCATCTGGAGCCGGGACCGGGGGCGAAGTGGAAGATTATAATTGGGGCTTTTCCACAACGGCTATTACCTTGTCTGAGATGCAGGTGGGTAACGCGGCCGCACCTCTGCGACTGTTTCTGGTGGTACTCCTTCTCGTCGTAGGGAACCTCTGGAGTTGGCGGCGACACATACGCCTGAACAATAGGACAAACCAATCCTGAGATGGGAAAATGCAGGGCTTTTCCAAAGTTTATTGGATAGGCGTAAATCGGAAACACCCATCCCCCTGACGATTCCCGGGGGAAGGGGAACCTAATTAGTGTCGTTTTTTGCGGGCATACACCCGCAAAAAACGACACTTTATCCAATTCCCCGCCCCTGGGGGTGGGGTTGGAGTGGGGGGAAAGCCGTCACTGGATAAACCAGGGCTAAGAAATCAGGCTTTGGAAAGGTCCAGGGAAATGTCAGATTATACCCTTTGGCAGTATATAATTAATTCACTCCATGCAAAACAGGTACTGTCATGAATATTCTTTTGCGGCCGCGTATTGGTTTTTATCTTCTCGAATGGTTTATTCTCATTGTTGCTGTTTATTTTTATAGTCAAGCCACCCTCCTTGATGGCAATGCCCAGCAGTTACAGCAAACAGGTGAACATAACGAGAGTGCCACACTCCCCATCCTGGCAGATATCAGCCTGCGTCGTTATGGGGATATTCCGCTCTGGAATCCTTATATGCTCACCGGTTTCCCTCACGTGGGTGATCCGATCAACCATTTTTGGAACCCCATCGCTACCCTACCGGTTCTGATCTGGGGGGGTGTCAATGGCATGAAGGTGTCCATTTTTCTCTCGCTGATCGCGGCCGCGTTCGGGCAGTGGGTTCTTGTTCATGTTTTAGGTGTGCGCGGCCTTTTTCGACTGTGGGCCGGTTTGCTCTACGCCTTTTCCGGCGGTCTGGCTCTCTTCTGGCGGCTGGGCTGGTACGAACTCCTCGTCGGTATCGCCTGGTTTCCCTGGTGCTTTGCCGCCTTGTGGTGGGCCTTACACCGGCGGGATCGGCTCTCCCTGGTGCTCACCGCAGGGGCCATTGCTATGGTGATTACCACGGGCGGTGGTTATTATCCCTTTTACCTGGGGGTAGGATTGATAACCTTAACCGGCATGGCTCTTTACTGGCACAAACCAGCAGAACGGCCTATACAACTCCGTCGAGCCATCATCGCCGCCTTACTCGCCCTGGGTTTGGTGGCCGTTTTTTGGCTACCCCTTATAGATAGTTTCCGCTATACCAGCCGCGACGCCCCACCTGATTATCCTCAACTCACCGCCCAACCGATTAGTTATGCCCTTATCAACTACATTGTGGGCGATGAAGCCTGGTTTGGCACCAATGTATTAGGCAAAGGAGTGGGGTACGGTTGGTTCTACATAGGGTTACTCCCCTTGTTAGCCTTGAGTCTGGTTCCCTGGTTAATGGGGCGTTTTTCCTGGCGGCGACGCGCCCTGCTTGCTATGCTGGTTCTGCTCCTGGTATTTCTCCTCTGGCACGCCAATCCCTATACCCCAGTTCGTTACCTGTATGAATGGATACCTTTCCTTTATATTTTCCGCTTTCCTAACCGGTTATTAGTGGTTGCAACCGTGCCCTTAGTGGCCGCGGCCGCGGTCACTCTGCAAACCCTCATCGTTTGGGCACGGCGCTGGTGGCGGGGCATAGATCTTGGCATCACCTCACCCCAAAATAATCAGGGCGTCCGAGGCGTTTCGATGGTCCAGATCCTCAATCTCCTGGTTCTGTTCCTCTTATTCCTGGCTCTCTCTGATGTGTATAACATCAACAAAAAGTTTGCTATGGCGCCCCATCTGCGTAATCAAAATGCCCGCGAAGCCATGTCCTGGCTCAAAAGTTATGACGACGGTCTTTATTATGTCAATCTTGGCGGAACCAATATTTACTGGGACTGGATGGCCTACGCCTACGAGATGGAAATTCCGGTGATGAATTTTCGTTACAATCGGCGCGTTCTCACAATGGATGAGCAAATGGCCGATGGTTCCATCCTCAAAGCCGAACCCAAATATATTTTTGCCGGACAAGATCAAGCCCAGCCACCCGGGGCACAACTCCTGACCAATTTCCAGGGGGTAAATGTGTGGTACCAGGCCAATATCCTACCCTTTGCCTTTCGCGCTCAGACAGAAACTGGCCCTTTTACCCGTGCCGAAACCAGCGAACAAACGGCCCAGCGGGATGGGCCTAACCGGGTTGAGGTATCCGGTGTGGCCGATGAGGATGGGCAACAGTTGGTGGTTCTCGTTAGTGATTATCCCGGCTGGAAGGTGGAAATTGATGGCCAGCGGGCCTCGCTCCAACCGGTAAACGGCTACCTGGGCGTGCCGATGTTAGCCGGAGAGCATACCTACACCTTTATTTTTCGTCCCTGGAAATATGATGTGGGGTTGGGGATTAGCCTGCTAACAGTTCTGTTTTGTGTAGGGTGGGTCGGGGCAGAATGGTGGCCAAGGCGGAGAGCCGCCGCTGTTGGCTGAAGGTATCCGTTATACAGCGGCCAGGTTAACAACCAGTAGTTGCAAAGCGATGGTCATATCAGCTTTGCCGGTTTTAACGCCCACGTCTATCTCGAGTAGATGGGCGTAAACACGTTCGAGCAGATGCATGGGGAAACCGTTGGCTTGCTGATACAACTTGCCCGCCACAAAGCTGTGCATCTTCAATTCTTTGGCAATTTCCGGTGGGCGGAACCCTTGATCAGATAATTCTTTAACCTGGATGAGCAGGCGGAACTGGCGCACAAACATGGGGAACAAGGAGAAAGGATCAGTGCCATCGTTTAATTTTTGTTGCAGGAGGCTCGCGGCCGCGGCCGCATTCCGTTTCCCCACCGCATCTACCAGATCAAAAATGTTCGTCTCAGCGGCATAGGGGCACAAGATGGTTACATCCTTATCATCAATTGCCCCTTCCCCATCCTTATAAATCACCAGCTTGTCAATCTCATGACTGAGGGCACGCAGGTCGTTGCCCACGTTCATGGCTAACAACTGGGCCGCATGCCCGGTAATACGGCTACCCTGTTGGCGGACTCGTTGTTCAATCCATTTTTCTAATTCTGAGCCTTGCGGCCGCGTAAATTTCTTGACATACCCCTTTTCATGGCTTTCCGCCAGCTTAACCAGGGCATGATTGTGACTCAACTCCGACGATTCAAAAAAGATAAGGCGCGTTTTCTCCGGTAGATGGGGCAGATAGGCCAGCAATTCATCTAAAAAATTTTTGGGCTGTTTTTTAGCGAAAAGATCACGCACCAAAACCAACCGCGCTGGGGCCAAAAAGGGCATGGCATCACAGGCGTTACGTAACTCCTTTAACGTCACAGCCCCCTCAAAACGGGTCGTATTCAAATCCAGCATCGTCGGATCACCCAATTTAGCCATCAAATCGGCCAGGGTTTCCCGCTGGGAATGTTCGTCATCACCATGAAAAAGGTAAAACATACTTCTCTCTGGAAAAAGGGTAGACGTATCAGGTACAGAAAAACCGAGTTTTTGCTTAGGCCAACTCATGCCCGACAAGAGAAAAACCCGGCTTTTGATGTGTATAGTTATGGCGATAAGTACCAGGCCCTACAGACTAAAACAGCAGGTCAACGGTCTTTGTCGCCATAGTCCGGCCGTTTTACGATTAGACGGGCTGGGGAATAAATTTACACAACTGAACGGTTACGTCCTAACCGGCGGTGTCTATGCGATAAGCAATGGCTTTGACGGGACGCCCTAATGTAAGAAGCATCTGGAAAAGCCGTGTTACCAGGGAAGGACGGATTTTTTGGATACGTTCAATTTCTAAATCACCGAGGTGACCATCGGTGGTGTAATTGGCTTGCAGATAGATGCCCAGCGGCCGCGATAAAATCAAGCTTACTACTACGGCCAGAATCGCTGTGGGCAATGCATTGAACACAACGGAAGGACTCCAGCTATTCTTCTTCTGGCGGAATTGCTCAAAACCAAACACCGCCTGGGCCGAAAGGGCCGCCATCGTGGCGGTTGTCAGTAACACCGTGCCACAATTAGGATGAACAGCCAGTTCATGCTCTCCATTTTTCATACGCCGATGGGCTTCATGTACTGCACTTTCCACGGCCCCTTCTGGCAAATCCCCATAAATGTTTAAATAAAACCCTCGGTGCGTCGAGTTACCCTGCGCACTGAAATGATTGTGTTTTTCTGTAAGTACGTGAATAGTCGCATGTTCCAGGCCATGATTGCGCCGTGTTCGACTGATTATTTCATTTAGCATCTATTTCTCCTACGAAAATGTAAGGCGATTTTGTAAATCGCCTATTCACAAATTCACCGATTCATTATTTTCTTCCTCTCAACCGAAATGAAACACACCCTTTACCAAATCGTCCTACAGATTTTCATTCCTCTAGGTACGCCTCAAGTCCGGGTGTAGCATCTCTAAACCGCTTTAGGATGAACGATTAAATAACTTGAACATTTGCTGTGGCCGGTCTCCTGACCGTACCACTCCCAACGAGGGAGTTATGATTCTTGACTCCACTGAAAAAAGGTCCAAGCAGTTAAAAGCCCGGTTTCTTTCTCTCTGGAAGCGATGGTTGATTAGTCAGAGACCGAGCTTTTTGCAGTAGACTCATTCTTTGGGGTTTCGTGGGGTACGGGCAACCCTTGTGGTTGCCCCGTGTGGGGCAACCACAAGGCCAGCCCCTACATCTGGTGTCAACCCCCTGAATTCCCAGAGAACCCAAGTTATTTAGTCCTCATTCCTTACCATGTTTGCCGATTATAGCCCGTTCACCACGTCCCGTCTTGCCTGAGAGGGAACTCTTTAAGGTAATTGCATACTTGGGCATCCCCCACCCCTAACCCCGCCCCCAGGGGCGGGGAACTTTCTCATATGCCGGTTTTCGAGTGCGGCCGCGCACTCGAAAACCGGCACTTCTCATATTTCCCCCTTCCCTTTGGAAATCGTAGGGGAGATGGGGCTTCAGCCTGCCCTGCCCTACCGTTGCCGGAGCAGTTTAACCATAACGCCCCCCTAACCCCGCCCCCAGGGGCGGGGAACTTTCTCATATGCCGGTTTTCGAGTGCGGCCGCGCACTCGAAAACCGGCACTTCTCATATTTGCTCCTTCCCTTTGGAAATCGTAGGGGAGAAGGAGCGTACTGGCTGCCCGTAGACCAATACACCGGCGGTATCGAACATGCTACCATGCACCTGATTTACACCCGCTTCTTTACCAAAGCGATGCGCGAAATGGGTCTGGTCACAACGGACGAGCCGATGCTGGCCTTGTTTAATCAGGGCATGGTGTTGGGCGAAGATGGCGAAAAGATGTCCAAGTCGCGTGGTAACGGGGTTGCACCGGACAACCTGGTCGAGAAATACGGTGCGGGCGTATCTGATGTTCTTTGCCCGGTGGGAGCAGGGTGGCCCCTGGAATTATGACGGCATCAAAGGGCCGCAACGGTTACTGCAAGATGTGTGGCTGTTTGGCCTGTCAGCTTATCAGCCCACAGCGGTCAGCGAGTCAGCGACGAAGGCGTTGCGGCGCAAAACACATCAAACCATCCGCAATGTGACGCAGGATATTGAAAGTTTTGCCTTCAACACAGCCGTAGCGGCGATTATGGAGTTGCGGAATGCGCTCCAGGATGCCGCGAAACAGCGCAATGTGACAACTGAAGCGTGGAATGAGGCGATCACCAACCTGCTGTTGGTGCTGGCTCCGATTGCGCCGCATATCACTGAGGAGTTGTGGGAGCGGCGCGGCGGCCAGTACAGCATTCACCAACAAGCCTGGCTGGGATGAGGAAGTAGCCAAAGAGGAAGCAATCACCGTTGTGGTGCAGGCGAACGGCAAGGTGCGGAACCGGTTTGAGATGGCGGCAGAGGCGAGTGAAGATGAAATTAAAGCGGCCGCGCTCAGTTCGGAGAAAGTGCAACCCTGGTTTGAAGGGAAAGAGCCGCGCAAGGTGATTATGGTGAAGGGGCAGTTGGTGAATATTGTGGTGTAGGGGTGGTGCGTGGTGCGTAGTGCGTAAGAACTTAGGAGTTCTCCATGAGCCTACGGCGCACCAAGATGGATAAAAATTTTATCCACAGATTGCACAGATTTACACAGATTGTCATTTTTTGTCCGTGTTCCTTCCTATCCGTGTTTCCTTCATCCGTGGCTATTTTCGCAGGAGACACATTATCCTCAGGCAATTGTATGTTACAATGACGGCATGGGTACAATTTCACCAGGCCAGATGGCTGTTTATCGGCAATCGCTACAACAACGTCTGACTCGACAACAAACAGTACGGGAAGAAAGACGGGAAAAGGCTCTCGCGGCCGCATGGGCCATCATTCCTAAAATTGCGGCAACGATCCCTTCGGTTCAATACGTCTACCTGTTTGGTTCTATCATTCAGCCACAACAGTTCCACTCAGACTCTGATATAGATGTTGCAGTTATAGGCACAACATCGGTTGATTATTTTACCTTTTGGCGTGAGTTAGAAATTGCTTTACCGGCCTGGCCCATTGATTTGCGCGACATAGATGATGTATCCCCATTTTCTGAACGGGTGAAAAATACAGGGTTACTGCTTTATGAACGAGCCGATGCGCCTGCTACAGGCTGAAATTCGTGATGACCTGCAAACGCTTGCGGCCGCGTATCAAAAGTTACAGCACCTAAACCAGCGGCCGCTGGATCAGGAAACGGCTATTTTGATAGCTTACCATTTGCATGTCATATATGGACTTTTTGAAAACCTGTTTACCCGCATCGCGGCCAATTTTGGTAATCATATAGAGCACTCTACCCAATGGCACACCCTCTTACTCAAGCGCATGACCCTGGATGTTACCGGAATCCGTCCCCCGGTAATAAGCCAGGAAATGTTTGGCTACCTGGATGAGTTACGCCGCTTTCGTCACCTTTTCCGCAACGCCTATGTCTTACATTTTGACCTTGACCGATTGCGCCTGGTTTTACGTGACGCCTGGCAGTTACAACAAATTTATCAGGTAGAATTAAATGCTTTTCTCGACTTCTTAGATTCCCTGTAACTGAATCGGCGACTCTCAGCCATCCCCCTTGTTTCTACCCGATCAAGGCATTATTCTACTGCGCTCAGGATGAAGCGATCTCCGGCCAGGTTGCCCTGATTGCCAGAGAGGTGAAGCCTGCGGCCGCTAACCATCTCATACAACCCCATTCTGTCGTGCCGGTAAACGACCACAGATGACTGTGCCATGATCGAGAACCGATTCAATCGTTAAGTGTCCACCCGGATGTTGTTGTACCTGTAGCTCCATGAGATAAAGGCCATAGTGACCATGCGCCAGCCATTCGGTCAGCGGCCGCATCACAAACCCTTTGCCATCATCAGAAATGGTAAACCGGATGGATTTTGCCTCGGTGTCGGGTTGAATGATGATTTGCACGGTGCGGGGCTGGCCGTGTAGTAAGGCATTGGCAATGGCTAATTGGCACACACGGAGAATGGTCTCTTGCGCGGCCGCGTCCAACCCCTTTTCACTTGTTTCGTCTACCTGTATACCGAAAACCACATCTTTGTGAAGCGGCCGCACCTGTTCCAGGTAATGACTCAACGCTGTCGAAAGGGCCATACCGGGCAGAAACAAAGGCAACAAGTTCTGAATCAGCAAACGCATTTCTCGAATCGCCTGGTTCAACTCTTGAGTAGACTCATTCAGCCAACATTCAACCTGAACCGGATCGTGGTAAAGGTGTTCACGCGCCTTTTCAAGTTTATAAACCAGATGGTTCAACTGGCTTTTCGTCGAATCGTGCAGTTCTCCGGCAATGCGGCGGCGTTCTAATTGTTGTGCTTCCTGCAACTCTAACGGCAACTGGCGCAAACGGCGGATGTAACGAGCGGTACTCATCGCCAAAGAAGCCTGATTGGCTATGATTTGTAGCGCGGCCATATCCGTATGATCAAAAAGTTCACCCGTCCAGCGTTGCCCCAGACCAATTAACCCGATACGTTCACCCCCGGAAACCAGGGGCAGACCAATTTCACATCCAGCCCGGAGCAATGCAGTGGGCAATAAACGAGTAGGTTCATTGTGAGACAGGTCGGCTGGTTCAATATGTGGCGGCAATTGGTAACCAATGGTGCTGTCACTAAAGGTATCTAATTGCCACCCATCCCGTTCATCCCCTAACCAGATAGCCACCAGATTGAGTTCTAATCTGGTCTCTAACGAATTGACGATCTGTTGCGGTAATACATCCGGGTCTAATTCAACGCGGACATCCTGGTTGAACTGCTCAATCATACGCCGGTCAATCGTTCCCGGTGCCGCCAACCGTTGTAGAAATCGTTGCATGGGGGATGGTTGGGTCCACAAAAGGCTGGTTCCTGTCACCGTCAAGAGAAAAATAACAAACGTTTGCTCCGCGCCTGCCTGAGGAATCAGGGTTGTAAGGATAATGATTGTCATAGCAACAGCCATTGCCGTCAGGGCACTGAGCAAACGGAGCCGTCCTGGGAAGAGTTGGTAACGCAAAACGGTATACACCATTCCTAGCACACTCAAGGAGATGGGCAAAAACATCCATAATTGACCAATGGGTGCCCAGGGAACCAGGGTAGGATTCTCCAGGACGACCATCAAAACACCCAGAACAACGGCCGGAACCAGGCTGATCATAATACCTTTAGCTTGTTGCCGTACCTGACGATCAAGTGGGCTGTCAGCGTTGCGGTATACCAAAACGGCACGAACTAACCAGGCAAAAACGGCCACTGCCCAGCCTGTACCGGTCAGTACCGCCCGAATATGGCTCAGAACGCCGATCTGTTCATTCCATAGGGGGCCAAGTTGGAATTGAATGGTACGGATAATAATAAGAATGGTGGGAATAAGGATGTACCAAAGCGGGGCGGTGCGCTGTAAAAAAGGGGAAGGACGATGTTCGGGCCAGATAGCCGCCAGGTGGGTGAGAAGGGGAATGGGAAGTATGAAGGCCGGAACGGTAATCCAAATGGCGATAAATTGGCTAAAGGGGGTTTGGATGCCAACTTCATGGTAATACTGTTTGGCGATGATATGGGTGGAAAGAGTGAGGAAAAAAACAAAGAGGAGATTGAATTCACGCCGGGAGTCCGTCCAGAAGACAACAAGGCCAGCCCCCCATACAATAAACCCAATGAGGATAGGCAAGATGCTGAACCGTAACCAGGTGAAGAACCGAAAACATTGTATGGGATTGTTAAGGGTGAGGGTCTCTTGCCCGCGCCGGTTGATGAGATAGCTGACTTGAGGAGCGGGTGTGTTGTTGTGAGGGTCGCACACGAACGCGGCCGCGTCATAAAGCTCTTGTGCCCGTGTAGATAAGGTAGGCATAGGGCCAGCCAGATCGTTAACGGCCAAGATAAAATCGGCTGGTTTTAAGGGGCTGTTGGCATCGAAAATGGTTTCGTCTACACGGTAAACGCCGTTGGTATTATCCCATTGCCAGAGGAAGCCACCAAAAGGGCGGTTGATAAGGCGCAAGGAGGGCCAGGCGGTAAGAAACATGACGATGAGGCTGTATGCTAATGCGGCCGCGACCACCCATCGAAAAATAGATAATCCACGCTGTGTCATACTATTCCTTTGATAAAAATTTAGGGCGTGGTTCAAAAGTCGGCAAACGGTGCTTAACAGTTTGTAGGGCGATTTGGTAAATCGCCCACGAGACGATTTACCAAATCGTCCTACAAATTTGTAAAGCTGACCTGAACCATGCCAAATTTAGCTATATCTGATAGCGGTATAGCTCATACGCTTTGATTAAAATGTGCCGCTTGTCCAGGCTACGATCAATTTGTTTTAGCCCCACCTTATCGTAAATGGTTTGCAGGTGGGCCGTGACGGCGTTGGGGGTGATGTGAAGTTGATTAGCAATACCGGCATTAGAGTGCGCGGCCGCGACCTGCCGCACCACTTCCCATTCCCGCTCTGTCAACTGCCCCATCTGGCTTACACTGTACAAAATAATATCGTGTTCCTCGGTGGTCAAAAAATGCCCTACCTCACTTACCCGTGCCGTCAACTCCTGAGAAACATACGGAGTCAACCAGACCTGCCCCTTATGGACTCGTTCAATCGCTTCAGACAACTCATGGGCTGGCCCCTCGCCCTTAAATAAGAAAGCTACCCCCCCATACCCCAGTTTCACCAGGTCTAATACCTCAGCCCCATAAAAAATGAAAGAGGAAAGAAACACAATGCCAATATCTTTTTGTGCTTGTTTCATTAACCGGGCGGCGCGTAAGCCGTCCCCCTCACGCCAATTGACCGAGTGGCCGGGATGGGGTGGGATGACCATATCGAGAATGGCGATTTGCGGCCGCCATTCCCGCAAACAATTCAGCGCATCCGCCGTATTACTGGCCTCACAGACCAACATTCCCTGCCCTGTCAGATAATCACAAATCCCCTTCCGCGTCAGAGGATGATCCTCAACCACAAGTACCCTTAGCGGCTCTTCAACCATAAATACACGCCTCTCCTCATCTGTATCATCCTCAGTCGCCATCCATTTGCGTACACGTCACTCCAAATGCCAAACGTTCTGCTCCAATCACCTGGATTTCTAGGCTCACAACAGGCTAGAAACCCATAATGACAGAGGGAATGATATTGTCTACGCTAATCAACAGAGGAGAAAGATTTTCGTATGTCTGGCCCATTGGCACTGGTGCTCATGTTTTTCAGCAGGGTTCCATACCTGTATGGTTTTGGCTTCAGTATTTTCTGAAGCTCTTGTTATCCAGGCAGTAACGACCACAAACACAAACTATCGCGGGTTGCGGCCGCGATGGTAATCACCAGTGACACATAATTGAGCTTAGACGACAGAGGGAAGCAGGAGTGTCAGAGCAAGTTGATCCCTGTCGGCAAACCTCACTGACATGCCTATTTTATCTTCTCTTGAACCGGAGAAATAGTCTCTTTAGTACGCCATCTACACAGCCCTGACATTAGTAATGGAGGAACCTCATGGTCATCGAAAATCAAATGCCCACGGAACAGAAACCTGAAACAGCCAAACATCGGTTTAATATTTCACTTTTTTGGCGTGGTATCATCCGTCAGGCCAGCACGATTGCCCTGACAGCATTGATTGTATGGGGAATTCTACAGATATTCCCGGCCGAAGCCCGTCCTAACCTTTCTGAACCTCAGAACGGCAGTAACGCCGTTTCCTCATCTTTCACGACCATACCTTACGCGGGTTTCCTTACTGACAGCAACGGCAATCCCATTACTCAGCCACAGACACTCCGTTTCTCTATTTGGGATCAACCCAGTATAGGTAGTGGAAATCAATTATGGCCCGATACTGGCATTGAAACACACAATAGTGTCCCGTTTCAAGATGGTTACTTCTCGGTGATGTTGGGCAGTACGTCTGGCAATGCGTTCACGCCGGATATTTTTACAAGCAATCAAAACTATTACTTACAAATCCAGGTGGGAAATGAAATTCTGACCCCACGCCAACAACTTGGTGCAGTGCCCGGTGGGATTTTTACGCAAGATATTCTACCAGAGACTGCAACCCATGCAGAAACAGTCTCTTTTGGCCCCGATGCTGGTACACCTTCTACCGTAATCACAGATACATTCGTTAATATTCCTGGTTATGAAGTGACCATAACCACTGATGGTGGGCCAGTCTTATTGATGTTCCAGGCTAATATTCGTAATAGCGCGGCTAATCCAGCGGTCGCGGCCACAATTGATTTCACGATGGATGGAGTAAGCGTCAGCGGTGCATCTAACGGTGTTACCCGCATTATTAACGCCACCAACTTCACCGAATTAGCTACAGTTTTCTGGCTCGTACCAACCACAACACCAGGCTCTCACACCTTCCGCGTACAGTGGAAAGCCACCACCGGTGGCCAGGCCCAAATCAACCAAAACACCTTCGCTACCCAATTCTCCGCCATCGAATTCAGAAGATAAATAGAAATGCTCATGGCACTTTAAAACAAAAACTGTTTCCTCTTTATTGTACGTCAGTACATTCTAACGCTAGATCTACAATCCCCGCTTGAAAAGCCAAGCTGGTACCATTTGACATTTTTCTCATCACAGCTAATGCTTGTGTTGGAGAAAACGAATGAAAGAGTAAAACCATGAAAACAATAAGATTTAGAGTATTTTTTATGTTTTTGCTCCTGTTTTTGCTGTTTCTTAGCATTACAAGGGGTCTATCAGCGCAAAATAACTTCGAAGGGGATGATTTGAGCCAAACGCCCGAATTTTTTGATGAATCACAACCCGTTGCATGGCAAACATTTCTAGAACCTGGCTTTGGTTATCAGCTTAGTCTCCCAAAAGAATGGTACGTTGCATTGGTCGCAGATAACACAGAACGAACATTTGGATATGGAGAACAAGTAGCATTAAGGAGTGTTGGCTTTTTTGCTCCCAACCGCCAGATCATATTTGTGGATGTTTGGCATAATCAAAGTGGATATTCACTTGCCGAATGGGTAGAAAAGTATCCACTGGTGGGAACAGAAGGTTCAAATGTTGTGATTACGAATAGCTGGGGAACACTAAATGGCCTTGAAACTATTCAAACCATTGTTTCTTCCGACCACTCACCTTGGACATACAGCACTCGATTCATGTATGAAGATTTGATATTCAACATTGAGTATGTTAGTTTAGACCCCAATCCATTTTTATACAGTACCGTACTGTCGAGCATCCAATTCGTTTCACCGACACAAACACGTTATGCGAAGTCTTTGCTAACCACTGAACTACCGCCTGCAACTTATGGTACCAATGTCCAAACTTGCTGTGGTATTACAGATCCTGAATACAATCCATTCCCTTGTAATGGGCCGTCCAATGGAAACTGCACATGGTGGGTGCGCTATTCGAGGCTTGGGGATACAACTGCCAATTTAACACATTGTACAGGTGATGCTAACACCTGGGTTACTTGTGCATTGACTTACTACCCTCAACTCGTAAGTAACACTCCACAAGCAAACTCGGTTATTGCCTGGACTAATCCAGGGGACAATCATGTGGCCTATATTGAATATATGATCAACTCTACTCAATATCGGGTATCACAAATGGGGTGGACACAACCTTGCCCAGAGAGTTACTACAACCAAAATCATAATAGCGCTCTAAAATACATCCATCACCCTAATACAAATCAGCCACCGAATTTACCGATGCTCGCCTACCCACTAAACAATACCTGGACAAAATCCACTCTGTTACAGTGGACTGCGGGAAGTGATGACGGTCAACCTAACAGTGATCCAGATTTTTGGGTACAGGTTGATAACAATAGCGATTTTTCTAGCCCAGAATATGACACAGGGTGGGGCTATCCCATTACATCTACACAAGCATCCTTAGCGGTAGATGACGATTATTACTGGCGAGTGAATCAAGGGGACGGAGAGTTAAGTAGCGGTTGGACAGCATCCTGGCTATTTAGATTGGATCGGGCAATTCCTTATGCTAACTGTGTACCAACAGGGACGCTTGGTAGCAACGGGTGGTATATCAGCAATGTGAATGTTGCCTGTTCTGCTATTGACAATACGGGCACAAACAATAGCGGGATTGCCACCACAAGCTATAAGTTAAACGGCGTAACTCAGCTATCGTCTTTTACTGCCACAGAAAATCGGAGAAATCTTGTTGAATTTTCAGCGACTGATAATGCAGGGAATAGTCGTATGGGATCGTTCTTTGTCAATATTGACCGAACATCTCCCACCATTGCTAGTATGGCGATCAATAATGGGGTCAGTACCACCTATAGTGCCAATGTGTTGTTAAACAATAGCGCCTACGATCCTCCAAGTAATGTCAACGATCTGCCAAGCGATTTATGGCAAACATGTGCCTCGTTGGATCAGGTGAACTGGAGTTGCACAGAGTATGGAACCGCCATGCCGTTTTCCTTGCCCAATAACAATCAGACGACCCACACCGTTTACTTCCGGGTCAAAGATCATGCCGGAAATCTTTCCTCAGTTGTCAGCGACTCCATCTTTTTAGACTTGTATCCGGCTTTGCCTTCATCGAGCAGTTATCAGATGTGTGGGGGAACGGTCGCGGCCGCAGCCGGGAGCGCATCATCAACCAGCTATCAGCAACATCAGGGAGTCATGGGTGTACCTGGCAGTGGCTACTCTGAGAGTACCAGCTATCAATTATTCGTTGGGGTGCCACAGAATTGCCACGCGGCCGCGAACTCCCAAAACAACTATCTACCCTTGCTGATTAAACCATAATCTCTTCATTGGCATACGGTTTGGGTTCGTAGTAACTGCTTTAGCAGTCCTACACTGGATGACTAAAGTCGTTACTACCGACCCCAAAATGATTTTCTGAACGTCTATACATAATGGACGCCAAACTCAAACAAGCCATCAACATTATCCAATTTGGTAACCTGGAGCTTGGTTATCATTTGTTGGTAGAGGTCATTGACAAATCACCTCACGGCAAAGACGCTGAGACCGCATGGTTGTGGATGACCGTTGTTCTGGCCGACCCGAGACAAAAACAAAAATGCCTGGAAACCGTTCTTCAACTCAATCCAAACAATCAGATAGCCCGCAATGGCCTACAGAAATTATTCCAACAAAATCCGGGCCTTGCGGTTAACTCCAGGCCAACCAGAGGAAAAACATCGCAAGTAAAATCTCCATCTATCCCATCCACCAGGAGTGCTGTGTATTTCTGTCCGGTTTGCCATCAGCCCTTCAATCAGAAAGATGAGCTAAGGTCGCATGTCGCCAACCACGGCAAACTACAGATCACGGATTCCTCGAACCCACCCGCTAAACCCACCCCAACCGTCCCCTCTTCATCTTCAGCAAAAGCCTTATCCATACCTCTGCTGTTCGGTACCCTCATCGTTGGGATCATCTTGGTGCTTCTCTTCGTGCCAGGGGTATGGGAATTCATCCTCTCTATTTTTCAGGTAGCCCTCTTTGTTTTCCTATTCCCACTCACGTTTCCTCTGACAATGATCGTTGTCGGTGGCATAACCAGCCTGTTTGTTTCTTACATGCGGTGGATGCCAGAGTTCGGTTTATGGCTCTTAACCCAGAAATGGTGGTGGTTCCCCGGCGGTTGGATAACGGGAGCCGTCGTTGTCATTTTTTCTATTCAAGGATAAGTAACGATCTTGATTCTGGCGTTCTTTGTTTTCACCAAAAAACACACAGCCTGGAAAAGTTGGGCTGAGTTGAACGGAGAATTAGCCAACGTCTAAATCAAGGCATTACATCTACTGCGCCGAGAATATAACGATCCCCGGCCAGGTTGCCCTGATTATCAGAGATGTGAAGCCTGCGGCCGCTAACCATCTCATACATCCCCACTTCAATAAAATAGGTTCTGGGGGGCAAATCCGGGGGGAGTTCCAGGCGGTACGGGTCGGTGAAACGTTGGCCGGGGAGCCATTTGGGAATCCACAGGTGGGTCGGGGCGGAACCACCGAGCGGGGTGTAGTCGAGTGGTTGGAGCAGTGTAACCGGGCTGTTGTCGGGGCGGATGAGGTGGACGAAGACGGTGTAGCTCTGTTCGGCGTAGGCCAGTGCTTCCCAGGTGAGGGTGAGGTGAATGACATCACCAGGGTGAGCCGTGAGGGGGGTGTTCCAGGGATCGCGGCCGCGACCATCCGCCCTCGCCACTGCCTGCACCAACCCCACCTTCTGCCGGAAATTCGCCAAAAGATGCGCCGTGCGCGGGGGATTGGACTGAGCCATAACGTTTAATTCCCCCACTGTCAGCATGAATCCGGCGTCCCGGTTTTGTGAGAGGTTCTGCACCCGCACCGTCACCGGGTAGGTTCCGGCGGGCAGGTCGTGGGGCAAGGCAAAATCAAACCGCTCGACGATGATTTCCCCTGCCCACCAAAGCGGCGTGATGAGGTGGCTGTCGGTGGTGAAGGCAAAGGTCATCTCACCTATGGTCAGCACCGGGGCGTAATAATCGGTGGTGGTGACGGGCACGCTCATTGCCAGGGTGAGGGGCACATAATCGCCAGCAGTCACATTGACCTGGGGCAGTTCGTAACCGACCAGGGCAATCGCACCATCCGTGGCCGCGCCATCATGCACGGGCGTCAGTTCCGGGGGTAGGGTCGTGTCGCCGGGTTCGACGACCTGATAGAAGGGGCCTCGCGGCCGCAAGCGGAACCCCGCTTCGACAATTTCCCGCCGGTAGTTGCTCAAATAAACTGGCCCCCCAGGCAGAAAATCAAACACGGATTCCACCCAGGGGCGCGCGGCCGCGACGAGCCGCGGCCGCACATCGTTGGCATCCGGTGTTTCGCCCAGCGCATACTCGTGATACCAGAGCGGCGTCTGATGCTCCCAATCGTTCAGCAGGGTCACACCTTCCCCCTTCCCGGCAAACCAATCAAACACCGCCGCCACATAAGCATCCCCCTCGTCATAGTGGCGCAAGGAAACGAGGGGAGCGTTACGGAGCATCTGGCTCACCGGCCCCAACAGCACCAACAACCCCACCAGCATGACCAATGCCCGGTGATCCAGCCGCAACCGGGCCTGCGCCAACGTCACCAGCCCATATAACCCAATCCCCGCCAGCAGAGCCACCACCAGCAACGGCCCCAACAAGTACGCCATGATGTCCTGCGCCTTGAGACTCATCACAAAGGCGCAGTTGGTGAGGAAAGCCAAACCATAGAGGATGAGGAGTGAGGACTGAGGACTGAGTGCTGAGGATTTACGATTGACGATTTTAGATTGACGATTGGGGTTCGCCCCATCGCCGTGTCGCCCCATCGCCGTGTCGCCCCGTCCCCGCGTCCCCGCGTCGCCCACTCGCATACTCGCCCACTCGCTAGCCACCCCACCCCAATCAAGGCCCGGAAAATCGTCGGCAGGGGGTATTGTAAACGCAGGATGGCCCAGAAGACGGTGAGGCGGTCGGGCAAGTCGGCGAGGCGGAAGTAGGGCAGGCTTTCACTGAGGCCACGCGCCAGGACGTGGTCGAGAAAGCCGTCCAGGGTGTTCATGGTGGTGGGGCCGAAAGGGGCGGATGGACTACGCAGGGGGAAGTAGAGCCATAAGGCCAACCCCAACAGGGCGAAGGCGACCATTTTGAGTGAGGAAGAGCCAGGAATAGGAGTGAGCGAGTGAGCGAGTGGGCGAGTGGGCGACTGAAGGCCCATTTCTCGCCGCGTCCCCGTGTCCCCGCGTCCCCCTGTCGCCGCATCGCCGCATCCCACTTCGTCAGGCAGTACAAATTGAAAGCCAAAAACACCCCCGTCCAGATGTGCGGGTTGGCGTGGATGGCGTGTTGCCACCAATCGGCGGAGAAGGCGAGGGTGAAGGCGGTGAAGAGGGCGGAGAGGAGGGGGAGATTGAGAGACTGAGAGACTGAGAGACTGAGAGACTAGGAGACTGGAGACTGGAGACTGGAGACTGGTGACTGTTCACTGCTAACTGCTGACTGCTCACTGCCTTCCGAGTTCCCCTGAGTTCCTATGGTTTTAACGATGCCATACAGGCACGCGGCCGCAATCGTGCCCCCGACTGCCGAGAGTAAGTGCATCCGCCAGGGGATGGCGCCGAGGGGGATGAGGGTCTGGAACAGTTTGCCCAGAAGGGTGATGAAGGCGTAGCCCGGCGGATGGGCGATGCCCAGAATGTTGGCGATCATCGTGTATTCGGTAGGATCGCCCAACACCAGGCCGTACGCCAGGGTGAGCAGGTATATAACAGGAATGAGCAACAAGCTAAGGGGAAGGAGTCTATGAAGATTGGCGTAAAACTTTGGCATTGAGGGATGGGTGATCAAGTAGAGATTTGAAGGACTTTACCGGGGGAAAGCTGATGGATTACACGTTTTACTTCAGCCATCAAAGGTTGCAGGCTTTCAAAACGGTTCGTTGGTGCTGACAAGGTAATGACTGCCAGATCAAATTGAACTAGATTCTGTTGGTAGCGAATGCCTCGATCAATGGTGATAAAGACATCAAACTGTTTTTCGGCCAGACGCAAGAGTTGCCCATTTTTCTTACCTTTCCATTGGCAGTCAGCCACTGTCATCACATCAAATTCGGCTAACTCCCCCTTTAATTTTCTGGGCAGGCACTCGTCAAGCAGAATACGCATGACTCACCTGTTGTACAAAGAGATTGCTGGCTTGCCCGAGGAATGCAACAATTTGTTTTCTCGTAACAGTGGGGAAATCATCCAGAAAGGTCTCTAAAGAATCCCCGCCTTCAAGGTAGTCAAACAGCGTTTGAACAGGAACTCTTGTACCTGCAAAAACTGCGGTTCCCCCTAAAATGTCACGATCACATACAACTAATTCTTTGTGGTTTACCATGAGACACCTCCCATTATGTTACCGAATCAGGCCTTCACATTGTACTGCAAAAGCTGTTCGTAAACCGCTATCGTCTCCGCGGCCGCGCGTTGCCAGGTGAAGCGGCGCACGTGTTCCAGACCAAGTTGGCGGCGGTGGGCGTATTCGTCCCGGTCGGTGAGCAGGCGGCGGATGGTGGCGGTCATATCTTCGGCGTGGGTGGGGTCGAAATAAGCGGCCGCGTCCCCACCCACTTCCGGGTGACTACTGCTGTTGCTGGCGGCGACCACCTGCCCACAGGCCATGTGCTCCAAGAGGGGCAGGCCAAAGCCTTCATACAAACTAGGCTGAACGGCCAGGTCTGCGGCCGCGAGCACCGCCGGTAAATCTTCATCAGGAACCCACCCTAACACCCGGACAGCCTTCTGCAACCCCAGCGCCTCAATTTTGGCGAAAAAGTCATCATACAACCACCCCTTGCCCCCGGCCAAAACGAGGGAGAGAGAAGGGAAGGTTTGTCGGAGTGTCTGGAGAGAATCGAGGAGCCGAAGCAGGTTTTTGCGGGGTTCAATCGTGCCGAGGTGGATCAGATAGCGGTCGGGAAGGTCGTACTCTTGCCGTACATGAGTCGTTTTGGCCGGGGGCGGTGGGCTAAAGTGGACTGCGGGAGCCTCATGTACGACGTGAATTTTAGCCGCGTCCACCCCATAATGTTTGACGACATCCCGCTTCGTAGCCTGCGAAACGGCTACGATAGCCGTCGCCCGGCGGCAAAACAAAGGCATCGCCAGATTCAAATAGTAGTAATTGAGCTTTTTGTGGTGTTCGGGGAACAGCTTAAAGATGAGATCATGTACGGTCAGGACAGTGGGAACGGTGTGCAGGGGCATCAACAGGTGTTCGGTGCTGTGGAAGAGGGTCGCATCGGGGAAGAGGCGGTCAAAGGAGATGCCGGAGAGATGGGCCAGCCAGACCGCCATCCGCCACGGTTTGTACCCCCAGTTGACCTGGCGCGTGGGCAGATGGCGCAGGCTATCGGGCCGTTTACCCCCTTTGCCCAGGTTGTGAAAGAGGACCACCTGCCCCGGTCGGGCGTCGGCCAGGGCGCGGGCCATGTTTTCGCTGTACCGCCCTAAACCAGCCCGGCTGTGCGCGGCCGCGGACACATCAACGTACCACATAGCGTTGGCTATCTGTTCGATGTTTCATAAGTTTTCCCACTCATCACGGGAAATACCAGCTTGCCGCAGAATTTTACTCAAGAGGGCAGTACCAATATCACCCTTGTGCGGATTAGGGATGCTTAGGCGCAAATGGCCTTTCGTCATGTATTGGTGATTACTGCCCGAATATGGCCCATCGAACCCAGCTTTACGCAAATTGAGAATCAAGTCACGTCGTTTAATAGGGGAAAAAGCAGGCATCAAACAACCTCAGGAACAACATCAATTTGAATTCCATCTACTTCAGGCAGTTCATGTCCCAGGCGTAAGCCCAAAATGATCCAACCTTCCAGAACGTCTTGAAGTTCATCTCGACATTCTTCCAGAGAGTCTGCATTAGCGTAGACACCCTGTAAACCGGGAATCTCCCCATAATAGGTTTCATCCTCAAGGATTTCATAATGGGCATGGCGCATGGCCGCAAAAATATAGTCTGTTAGCATATCAAATAGCCCCTTTCCTGTTCTTGATTGCATCTATAGACATTAAGATAAAGATTTTGTGTTTGGAGTCGAGGCTTTAGCCGGTCAATGTCAACCCGCTAAAGCGTCCACTCCAAAATCTTTTTCTTGAAAGCTATAGTCAAAGTATACTCCTTTTACAACTCAATGACGGGTGTCTTCGGACAATGGCTGAGAAACTCCACGCCATCCGCCGTTGTCAACACCAAATCCTCAATGCGGACGCCACCCCAGCCTTCGATGTAGATGCCCGGCTCGACGGTCACAACGACCCCTTCCAGCAAAACGGCACTTTCCGGGGCCAGGAAGGTAAGCTGGGGTTTTTCGTGACCGCCCAGGCCCACCCCATGCCCCAGGCCATGCCCAAACTGCTCTTTATAGCCCGCGGCCGCGATCACCTCCCGCGCCAATGCATCCACCTCACGGCACAACATCCCCGGTTCCATCTCCGACAGGGCACGGCGTTGGGCCTCGTCTACCGTTCCATACACTTCCCAAAACTTCTTGCTCGGTTCGCCGCCCAGGTGGAAAGTGCGCGTCAGGTCACTGCTGTACCCATCTACCACCGCGCCCATATCCACGATGATGGGGTCGCCCACCTGAATAGCCCGCTCTGACCAGCGGTGATGGGGCATGGCGGCATTGGGGCCGCTAGCGACGATGACGGGGAAGGAGAGGGATTCGGCTCCGGCTTCACGCATGAATTTTTCCAGCTCCCAGGCCAACTGCCGCTCGGTGAGGCCAGGGCGGGCCAGTTTGGGGAATTGGCTCATGGTGAGGTCGGTGATGCGTGCGGCCGCACGGATGGCCTGCAACTCCTCTTCACTCTTCACCTGGCGCAACTGCTCCAAATCATCGCCGATGGGTTTCCAGGTAATTCCTTCCACATCCTGATATTTTTGCATTTCGGCCAGGGTGGTGTGCAGAGATTCCAGGCCAATGGTATCAACCCCGACACTCCGCACAAACGATTCTACCCCTTCCTGGCTGGAGACTTGTTTGTAGAGCGTGAACTGGCTGACTTCCGCGGCCGCTTGTGTCCAGTAACGAAAATCCGTTGCCAGCAGAGCCTTGTCCGCTGTGATGAGCAGTTTACCCGCCGAACCGGTAAAACCACTGAGCCAACGTCGGTTAGCCGGGCTGGTAACGAGCAGGCCATCTACCTGCCACTCCTCTAACATCGTCCGCACCACGGCAAGACGATGTTGGTAAATGTTTTGTTTCATAAAGTAACTCCTCTAAAACGATAGCTGGATAAGAATTGGTACACGGATTTTCCCAGATGAACACGGATTGAACACACGTTATACGTTACGGCAAGAAACGAAAAGCGAATAACTGAAAGCTATCGCCCATGTATACAACCACGACATTTCCGCTTGCGGCCACGTTATAAGGATAATGTTGCGGGAGTTGATCCTGGGCTACATCTGGCAAAAGCTGGATTTGGCCCACAACCTGCCCATTATGGACATTAAGCGCAACAAGTTCAGCATATTCGGTCAAAAAGAAGGCCATTCCATCACTAACCGTCACATTACTATAGGTTATATCTTCACTTTGCCATAGTAGATTACGATTCTCTGGTTCAAATCCATAAACTATACCAACCAGGCCTGTTTGACCAACGTAAACACCGTCATTCAGCAATGGTGGGAAAGTAGGCTGGATCGCTATCTCCAACCACCATTTAGTTTGTTGATTATTGATAGCTGAGTCGTATTCATTACTACTTGAAACAATACGCCCTGTGCTCACATCAAGGTAGTGATATTCATTCATAGCATCAGGGGTCGTCACGAAAATTCGTCTACCTTGTGGCGTAATAGAGGCAATAGATCTGGCTCCGCGAAACCGTTCAGACCACACTTGTGTACCAGAGACGAGATCATAAGCTACCACTTGAGCGGCCCCGTCCAGATCATCTCTAAGTATTTTGCCATCACTACGAATGCCCCCATAAATGAACTGGTCGTCACTGGTTATCGTTTGCACTCCACGGCTTACCTTGATAGTTTTCTTGACTTCCCCTGTCAGCAAATCCAACTGTAGGATCGAATAGAGTCGTCTATATTCATCAGAACGCCCCAGGAAGAAAACCTCATTGCCTGTAGTGGTCAGCAACATCGATCCCCCAGGGTAATACAGGTTGTTAAGTGACCAAATTTCTTGAAATTTTGGGGACTCACTACTCACAACATAATGCTGTACAGCTGTAGGGGTATCCGGGATGCTATTTACAATCCATATGATCAAGACAAAGATACTTAATGCACCGATAATGGTCACTTTTTCTCTGTCAGATAGCTGCTCATAAACTCGTGGAGATTGCATGGTGCTTTTGTTTTATTTGCTTTGGGAAATCTCTGATCTGACTTCAATCAAACCAGATTGTTTATCGGTAACTTCTCCAACCACATAAGCTTCCGGGCAATGGGTCAGGAAGGTTGCCACCTGTGCCGGGTCAAGGGCAATGAGCAAACCGCCCGATGTTTCCGGCGTCCAGAGCATGTCCTGGTGCAGTTCGTTTACCCCGCTGAACGTCACCCAGGGCGCGAAGTAATTCATGTTGCTCCCCATGCCACCGGGGAACGCCCCCGCCTTGCCATAGGTCAACGCACCGGGCAAAAAAGGCAGTTTGTCCAGGTCGAAGCGGAAGGCCACCTCGCCCAAATGGGCCATCTCGTGGGCGTGGCCTAGCAGACCAAACCCGGTGATGTCGGTCATGGCGTGGGCGTGAGCCAGTTGCGCGGCCGCGGCCGCATCTCCATTCAACTTTTTCATACTCGCCACCGCCACGGCCACATCTTCAGGCCGGGTGATGCCCCGCTTCAACGCTGTCGTCACCACCCCCACCCCCAACGGTTTCGTCAGTACCAGCACATCCCCAGGCCGTGCGCCCCCCTTCGTTTTCACCTGCGCGGGGTCAATGATCCCCGTCACCGCCAACCCATATTTTGGCTCTTTGTCTTTGACGCTGTGCCCCCCGGCAATGACCCCACCGGCCTCTGCGACCTTCTCCGCCCCGCCGCGCAAAATTTCGCGCAAGATGGCCGGGTCGAGGTTATCGGGGAAGGCCACCAGGTTGGTGGCAAACAGGACTTGCCCACCCATGGCATATACATCAGACAGGGCGTTCGCGGCCGCAATCGCCCCGAAGTCGTAGGGATCATCCACGACCGGGGGGAAGAAATCTACGGTGCTGACGATGGCCTGCTGTGCATTGAGGCGATAGATGGCGGCATCGTCTGCGGCCGCGAGGCCCACCAGTAGATCAGGGTATTTTTCAGGCGGGAAGATTTCCCGGATCGGCGACAACACGTGCGCCAGCTCGGCTGGGCCGAGTTTGGCGGCTCAACCGGCGCAGGACGCCAGCGTTGTCAGCCGGATGGCTTTCTGGTCGGACATAGAACTCCTTTGGACAGTGGACAGTGAATGGTGAATGGTGATTGGTGATTGGTGATTGGTGATTCACAATTCACAATGTAAGCGTTCAGTTACCCCGCCCGGCGGTCAAACCACCGGGCTAAACCTACGGAGCTTTGCGGGCTAAAAGCCCAGGCCAGCGGCCTTTCTTTGTAACCATAGCCCGGTTGTTTACGACCGGGCGGGTCTGGCGGATGAATAGATATGACTGAACGCTTACTTCACAATTCACAATTAATTGACAATTGACCATTGACCATTTCTGTCACCCTGCCACGCCCTCATGGCATACAGGATTGTACCAACCAACTTTTAGCCAGGGTAATACGATTGTAACTATAGTTTTCAAGAAAAAGATTTTGGCTGTACGGGCAACCCTCGTGGTTGCCCTCTCGTGGCAGGGCAGACACAAGGCCAGCCCGTACCCCAAATCATTATCTTAAGCTCTATATATTGAGGCGTATGCCCTCGTTCTGCTGTTGTTATGGAGGTTTCCGAAAACCTGTCAGGCCGGGGTGGAATTTATTTTGGGACGTTTACTTAAACAGGCAAGCGTAAAACCTGGCCCAGGCGGACAATCCCCTCTCGGATCGCCTCTTCGCTCAGGCCGCTAAACCCCAAAAGGATAGAGGGGGGTGATGGTTGGAGTAGATGATAGGCCGAACCGGGATAAACACCGACCCCCTTCGCGGCCGCGTTCCCTACCAGTTCCTCTTCATCCATGCCCGGCGGCAGATACAACATCACATGCAAACCAGCCGCTTCTGGGGCATAACGTAGGGGAACCTGTACCTCGGTCTGCAATGCCCGCAACAACACCTCGCGCCGCCGCCCATACGCCTTCCGCAAATGATTCAAATGTTTCTCAAAATGCCCTTCGGTAATAAAGTCAGCCACCGCCGCCTGTGTCAGCGTCGGTGCACCTCGATCAATCACTGCTTTTGTGTGCAAAAATGGTTCCAATAGTCCCAGGGGCAAAACGACATAAGCCAGACGCAACGCCGGAAACAACACCTTAGAAAAGGTGCCCAGATAAACCACGTGACCGGTTAAATCTAACCCTTGTAAAGCGGCCAACGGATGACCATGATAGCGTAACTCGCCATCATAATCGTCTTCCACAATGAGCGCGTCATTTTCCCTGGCCCATTGGAGCAAAGCCAGCCGCCGCTCCAGAGGCATGGCCCCACCCTGGGGAAACTGATTGGTAGGGGTAACAAAAGCCAGCCGCGCCCCACAATCACGGGGAATCTGATGGGGCGGGAAGCCATGTTCATCTACGGGTAGCGGCCGCAACCGGGCATTATTCACCCGAAACACATCCCAGGCATCCGGGTAACCCGGAGTTTCCACCAAAACCTCATCCCCCGGGTTTAGGAGCAGACGGGTCAGAATGTCTAGAGCCTGTTGCCCCCCATTGACAATAACCACTTGCTCCGGCTGGCAACGTACCCCCCGTTGCCGGGCCAGGTAGGCGGCTACCGCCTGACGCAAAGGTTTGAACCCGGCGGTAGAACCATACTGAGACAACATGGTATCGTCGGTGCTGAGATAACGATTGAGTAAATGACGCCAGGTGGTGTAAGGAAATAGATGGGGAAAGGAGCGCCCAAAGCCAAAATCAATAAGCGGCCGCGACTCCTGATTTTCCTCACGTTCAACAGCGGCCGCATCCAGGCGGCTGGCCCAGGCGGAGAGGTTGGGAATGAACGGGGAGGAGTGGTTTGCGGCCGCGGATTCCCCCAGCGGTAAATCATCCGCTACATACGTTCCACCCCCCGTATAACTCGTCACATACCCTTCCGCCCGAAGTTGCTCATAAGCCGTCGTCACAGTCACGCGCCCCAAACCATACAGCCGCGCCAGTTCACGGCTCGCGGGCAAACGCATTCCCGGCCCCAATTCCCCCTGCAAAATCCGCTCCCGAATCTGCTGGTAAATCTGCTGATACAGCGGCACCGCCGTCTCCGTCTCTAATGTAAGAGGAAAACGCATACCGATCCTTTGTAATTGTCCAAGAATAACGTCCCGATTTGCCGTGACCGGTCTCTCCTGACCATGCCACCCAAATTATTTTTAGACGCTTATTTTTGGCAACCAAAACCAAAACCGGCTCCCCCCACCAGACCCACTTTCTACACCTACATGACCACCCAACTTATCCATAATGCGGCGCACAATCGAAAGTCCCAAACCATGCCCTGTCAAACGCACCTGATCCAACTTGGTAAAAGGGGTGAACAACTGAGCTTGCTGTTCTGGCGATAAACCTGGTCCCTGATCCTGCACCCAAAACCGGATGCCCCCATCCGGCATTTCTGTGGCTCCCAATTCTAAAACAGGCGGCGTCCCACCATATTTCAAGGCATTACTCAGATAATTTTCCCACACCTCTTCCACCCACGGGCCATACCCTGATGCTATCGGCCAACCGGCAGGTAGACGAATTTGCGCCTGCGTTTCCTGAATCATGTCCACCAGCCGATACTGCGCCTCTTCTACAATCTCCCCCATCATCAAAGGCTGATTCTCCACTTCCGTACTGCGTACACTGGCCAGAATCAACAATTCATCCACAATGTTACTGACCTTACGGGCATTACGGACAATCGCCTGTAAACATTGCTCCCGTTCATCAGGGGAGAGCGTGCCAAATTCATGCTGGAGCAATTCCGAAAAACCAATAATACGCGAAATAGAACTTTGGATATTATGGGCTACCGTATGGGAGAAGGCATTGAGTTCCTCATTTTGCTCCTGAAGCGCCCCATTCAGACCGCGCAACTGCAAAATATCGGCAAAGCGGGCGCGGGCAATGGTAATCGCCCGTTCCAGATCCCGGGCGTTAGGGGGTTTCACCAGATAAGCCCCCACCCCCGCCGATCCAGCTCGTTGCACCAGTTCAGGCGTTTCGTATGCCGTCAGAATAACCACTGGCGTTGGGCACTCCTCGTAAATATGCCCGGCGGCATCCAGGCCGTTCATCCGGGGCATCTCAATATCCATCACCACCACATCTGGGTGAAGGGTTTGGGTCAAGGTTATAGCTTCGGCCCCATTGTTGGTTTCACCCACAACCTGATAACCCATCTCGGTGAGCAGGCCATTGACCATTTCACCTACCAGGAAATCATCTTCGGCAATAAGTACCCTTATAGATTGTGTAAGAGACATAGATAGAAGACCTTATATATACTTACCACGGTCATAAAATGACATTTTGTTGGCGGCAACTGCTGAGTAAGCCTGGGCAGAAGACCCATCCCCCTCCCAATGGTGCGGTTTGGCGGGCGGACGCCCGCCAAACCGCACCAGAAATAGTTCCCCGCCCCTGGGGCGGGGTTAGGGGTGGGGGGCCGCCTCGGACAAACCGATCATGAGACCAGACACAAAAAACATGGCCCCATTCCCGCCATGATAATCAGGCGTGTGGTGATTATTAAATGACCTGGACCGCCACTCTCTGGGAAAATGTCAGATCGTGCCCTTTGACAGTATAAATGCGGGAACCGGTATGGTTCAGGTCAGTTTTACAAATTGTTAAGCACCGTTTGCTGACTGTTGAACCACGCCTGGGAATCAATTAACGTGTTCTGGAACGTTAATAGGGAAGTCTTTAGGATCTTGGGTTCAGATTCAGAGTTTGAGGGTTTTCCAGAGTAATTCTCTCAAGCTCTTTTTTCGCTCTAAACTACAGATGTATGGACATCTAATTTAAACCGAATAATAATAACCGCGCCAGAATAAAAAATATTTGTGTTAGGATCTATCGTGCCGTTTTTTAGAGCAATTATGCCGCGCAAATTACGCCGGGCAATATTTTGAATGAGATGAAAGCCAACGTTGTGGCGAGGGGCATCCTGACGCAAAACATCATCGGGGAAACCTGGACCATCATCGGCAAATTCCATCAATACTTCTTGGGCCAGCGAATCTTCTTCAATCCGAACATTAAACTGGCCGGTTTGCCGTTCCCCTACACTATATTTAACACAATTAGTGACAACTTCATTGATGATAAGGGCCAGGTGATGCGCCTGATCTGGCGTTACTTCCAGGGATGAAGCGGCAACGGTGATATGAATTCGTTTGTAATGAGGTAATGCTTGTAGGGCAGAATAAATGACTCGCTGGGCCAGTTCACTCAAAGAAACCATGCCCCATTTAGAGGCGGAAAGAATGGAATGGACGGTGGCTAAACCCTGCACCCGGTTGATCAGATCACTCATAATGGACTGGTAGAGGGGATCATCTTTGACACCGGCATGGCGGCGTTCGGCATACAGCAGGCCCATAATCGCGGAGAGGTTATTTTTGACCCGGTGATTTACTTCCTGGAGCAGGATAGCATTGGTTTCGGCATCCTGACGAGCCTGTTCGTAGAGGCGGGCATTTTCAATGGCGATGGCGGCGGTGATCGCCAATGATTCCATTAAGGCCAGGTCATTTTGATCAAAACGATTGGGGGTAGTGTCTACAACTTGTAACACGCCTATGGCTCGCCCTTTAAAAATGAGGGGGACGGCGATCATAGATTTGATTTCTAGCCCTATTTGTTGCATGGCCTTGGTCTGGTGTCGGTCGTCTTCACGGGCATCCGCCAGAATGAGACTCTGCCGATTTTGCACGGCCCACCCGGCCAACCCCTGACCGGGGCCAAGACGCCACCCTTTGATGTTTTCACTCTGGGGGCCGGTTATTTGCTGGCAAGATAGTTCCCCAGTTTTGGCGTTGAGTAACCAGACGGAGCAGGATGTGACTTCAAGTAAATGGCTGATCTCACGCAGGATTTTGGTTAATACTTCGTCCAGATCAAAGGTGGAAACCAGGGCCTGATTGGTACGAAAGATTAATCCTAGCTCCTGGGTTCGTTCGGCGATGCGCCGTTCCAACTCGCGCTGGGTTTCTTGCAGAGCGGATTCAATACGTGTGCGCCGCTCCAGTTCGTGTTGGGCTTGCTCGAAAAGGCGAATTTTGACAATGGCGGTGGCGAGTTGTCCGGCAATTGTCGTTAATAGGCGTTCATCTTGTTCGCTGAATGCATCGGGCTGGAAACTGCCCGCGTTTATAACGCCGATTGCATTATCGCCAGCAATAAGAGGGGCACATAGTTCGGATTGGGTTTGGGGGTGAAGCGGGGTGTATTGTTGGTCCAGGCTAACACGACCCAGGCGGTGGGGCTGGCTGGTTTGGATGGTGCGAGCCATCAGGCCGATGTGAGTGGGAACGATTGGGTCAAAGAGGGTGTTTTCGAGGCCTTGATAAGTGGAATGAATGACGAGGTCGCCAAATTGTTCATCTTTTAGGATGAGGCCAAAGTGATGAGGATGGAGGGCGTCGTGAATGATTTGGGTGATGCGACGGATGAGTTCGTCTTCCTGGCTGATGAGGGCACACGCGGCCGCGGCCGCGTGTAATAGTTGTAGCTCAGTCACCTGGCGCCGGGTGGCCTGGTACAGTAAAGCCTGTTTTAACGCAATGGCTAATTGATCAGCCAGTTCATGAGCGATCTCTAACGCGGTCGCGGCAAAGGGTTCGACCTGTCGTTTGCCCAGGTTCAGGCTACCGATGAGTTCATCTTGCGGCCGCAAGGGAATCGTCAAATAAGTGCGAATTCCCTGCTCAATCAAAGCCTGTTCCATAGGAGTGGGCTTTCGTAGGGCTTGCAGATCAAAGGTGAGTTGTTCTCGTCCCTGACGCATTAACCGTAAATCACCCAAATCCTTAATAGCCGTCGTCGTTAGCATGTGGGTCATACGACTATCGGGCAAGGTTGTCGCCAGCATGACCGCTTCGCCAGTGACGTTATCGAAATAAATCACACTGGCATAGTGATCGGGCAGGAGTGCCTGCACATATTTAATGGTGGCACGAGCAATTTCCTGGGGAGAGTCAGCCGAAAGGATAGCCCGATCAATAACGTGTTGGGCTTCCAGCCGTTGAGCATATTGCAAAAGCGTCAGGCGTGTTTCCTGAGTCGAAGATTCACTTTTCATGAGCCGCTTGGGAAAGAGATTCAGGCTATCAGGATTCTATGATTTACGATTTTAGATTTACGATGGGGATCACACGGGATGATGTCGCGTAAAATCCAAAATTTTTCTGGAAAGCTGTAAACTGGGGCAATTATGCAGGTTCTAATACCAGTTTCCCTCGTATATCACCCCTCTGGAGGCGGTTGAGCGCCGTTGCCCCTTCATGAAGTGGGTAGAGGGTGTCAATTATCGGTTTTAAGCGGCCGCTAAACACCATTGCCATTACCTGCTGATAAGCGGACATGGGTCCCATCGTACTGCCGATAATTTCCAGGTGTTTGCCAAACATGAGCCGGTTATCCAGTTCAATTTTGGGGCCACTGGTATTACCTACGGTGAGTAGTCGCCCTCCTTTTTTAAGGGCACGCAGGCTGGCTGTGTAGGTAGCCGCGCCGACATTGTCCACAACCACATCTACACCCCGCCGGTTAGTGGCTTTGAAGATGGCCTTGCTCCACTCTTCCTGGTTGCGGTTGATGGTAACATCCGCGCCCAATTCTCGGGCCTGGCTGAGTTTGGCTTCATCAGAGCCAACAACGAAGATGGTGCGTGCCCCGGCCAGCCGGGCAATCTGGATGGTAGCGGTATTGACGCCACCGCCTGCTCCAATAATAAGGATGTCTTCACCGGTCTGAAAGCGGCCGCGTTCGACCAGGGAGTGCCAGGCAGTCACGTAAACCAGGGACGCGGCCGCGGCATCGGCGAAGGTGACATGATCAGGCAGGCGTAACAGGTTACGCGCTGGCACTACAGCATAATCGGCGAAGAAACCGGGCAGGTGTTCTCCGAAGATGGCGAATTGATCACAGAGGTTATCGCGGCCGCGAAGGCAAAAATCACACTGGCCGCAACTATAGGTAGGATTAACCGCCACACGATCCCCCACCTGCCAGCCCGTTACATTGGCCCCCACCCCGGCAATAACTCCGGCACCATCACTGCCCATAACATGGGGTAGGTGAAGTTTGAGAGCGGGCCACCCTTCTAATACCCACAAATCGAGGCGATTGAGCGCGGCCGCTTTAACCGCCAGCAAAAGTTCATTGGGTCCCGGTTCGGGTGCCGGAACATCGGCATAGTGCACCTGATCCAAATTTCCATGCTGGTAAAAAACAATTGCTTTCATACACTTCCTCGACCATTAATATATTACGCTGACAGTATAGCCCATCAGACCATTGTGACAATGGTTATCACCAGTAATATCAAAAAACCGGACTTTTTTCTCTATGTGGAAAGAAGTCCGGTTTCATTCAAGAGTAAGCGTTCAGTTATCCCACCCGGTGATCAAACCACCGGGCTAAACATACGGAGCTTTACGGGCTAAAACCCCAGGCCAGCGGCCTTTGTCATCATAGCCCGGTCGTTTATGACCGGGCGGGTCTGGCGGATGAGTTTATATGACTGAACGCTTACCATTCAAGGGTTATGCCTCTGGTTTTGTTCACTTTCTTGCCCCACGTATCAAAGATTGTAACGAACACGCCCCTCGGGGGCTGAGTTTACTGAAGCCCCATCCCCCCGGCGATCCCAGAGGGAAGGGGAGAAACTTCTCAGTGCGGTTGGGGCGTCTGTCCCCAACTGCGCCGAGAAAAGTTCCCCGCCCCTGAGGGCTTAGGGGTGGGGGTGACCCGGTCAAAAGTAAATTACCACGCTTATAGGACAATTTACCAAAGGGTGTGTTTCATTTCGGTTGAGAGGAAGAAAATAATGAATCGGTGAATTGGTGAATTGTTGAATGATTAACGAGAGAAGCGTCTACCGCTTCATTAACCATTCAACAATTCAACTGTTCAACAATTAATTATTCAACTCATTTGAAACACACCCTTTACCAAATTGTCCTACAAATTTGTAAAGCTGACCTGAACCATGCCGGTTTATCTAACCGAAAGGATTTGCAAATGCAATTCACCGCCCGGGGTCAAAACAGCGATTTCATCCCCTACATGCCGTTTGAGCAAGGCCAAACCCATAGGGGAACTGCTGGAGATTAACCCTTTACTGGGATCGGCTTCTGCCGCTTCGACAATGGTGTATTGTTCGGTAGCGCCATCCTCTTCCTGAATCAAAACCATACTACCAAGTGTTACCAGACCATTGGTGGGAGCACGCTCTAGCAGTTGGGATCGTTCTAACATATAGGTCAACTCTTCAATACGCCCCTCCACAAAAGCTATCTCTTCACGGATCGCTATGGAGTCGGCATTATCCATCCAATCACTACCACCCTGGATTTCTTGTAACCGCTTTAATAATTTGGGTCGTCTTACCTCGAGTAATTCGTCCAGATCGGCTTTGAGCCGAGTAAATCCTTGTTCGGTTAAATAGGTTACTGTCTGGGACATGGGTTAACCTCTATTATTCTCGTTCTGTCTCATGACACATAACTACTAAGCCGTTGCCTGTGCTTATCGAAGGCAACACGGGAGTTCGACAAGCTCAGCCCTCGAGAGCCTTAGAGCCTGTAAAAGATTAAGTTCCGTCAAGACCTGATAGGTTTTCGGAAACCTGTCGGGTCTAAACCGGGAAGTTATATTTTTACGAACCCTTAGTAGTTACCATCACACACTGTAAAACTTTTGCCGACAGGAAAATAGTTACATTTATCGTGCAAAAGGGTGATCTTGTTCATGGGGAAGCGGTTTGCCAATGGGTGTGTTTCAAATGAGTTGAATAATTAATTGTTGAACTATTGAATTGTTGAACGGTTAATGAAGCGGTAGACCCTTCCCTCGTTAATCATTCAACGATTCACAAATTCACCGATTCATTATTTTCTTCCTCTCAACCGAAATGAAACACACCCTTTGCCAATTTGCCAATCCTCTACTGGCGGAATCTGTGCCTGTATTGAGGATAGCAGTTTAAGCCTGGCTTACCGGGTTGCCTCCACAAGATGAGGGGATAAACTTGACGCAGACATCAAGGTAACAGGTATATGAAACCGATCAATCACAAAGTGGCGGGTTTTTTGTATGAGAAAGCCGGGGAAGTGGCCCTATTGCGTAGCAACGCGGCCGCGCCCCTTTTTTTGCGTTATGCGTTTATTATTCAAGGACCAGAAGATCCCATCTTCCCTGCTTTTTTATTGGATGATTGGGGCCGCGAAATCCGCCGTTTAGAGCTGTACCGCTGGGTCGCGGCCAATGGCAATGAGTTCCCCCGGGCCGAAATCTTTGGTTACGAAATAGATGGTCGGGAGACCCAGGTTTTTTTGCGTGCGCTGGAACTGTATGCTCGTTACCTCTGTTACGTTTACCCAGACAAAGATAGCCCTATTCCCAGCGGCCGCAGAGTACACCACGGCCTCATCCCCGACCCCACAGCCTCTGAACCGGTCAAAAGCTCCCCACCTGATGATCTGGAATTCCCTCTAAACCGGGCCAAACTCTCCTGGTGGCGGGTCAACCCCGAACAATTATTGGCCTGGGGTTACAAACCCATCCCCTAACCGGGGCCAGATGGTGGCTCCATCAACCCTTTTAATAAACTGGCTCTCCCCAATAGTCCCACCAATCGCCCTGCCCCATCTACCACCGGCAACCGTTTGATGCCGTGTTGCACCATCAGGCGTAAGGCGGCGGCGGGTGTTTCCTCTACACCGATGGTAATGACTGGCGTAGTCATCAGGTCGGCGGCTGTTTCGTTGTTATCGGCAAAGGTGAGACCTGCGGCCGCAGAGTGACCTGTGATTAAGGTGCGTAGCCGCTCTAATAGGCCGGGATGTGCTCGCTGGCGGCTCCGCTGGAGAATATCCCCATCGGTAATGATGCCCACCACCTGATAATCCCCATCTACAACCACAATGCGGCGGCGGCGATTGCGCTCTAGCGCCAGCAAAATTTCATCCAGGTGGGACTGAGGTGTCACGGTTGCGACATCCCGGTAGAGCAATTCGGCAATGGTGTGACCTTGGGTCACAGGTTCCGGTTCGGCAGTGACGGGCGGTTTCTGGTATTCCAGGGAACGGAGAATATCTATGCGGCTGATCCAGCCGCTGAGTTGATTGTCCTCTGTCACCACAGGTAAACGTTTCAGGTGATGATCAATCATCTGTTGGGCGGCGACGCGTAATGAGGCGGTGGTGGGAATGGTGATGACGGGGGTGGTCATTAACGCGGCCGCGGTTAATCCCTGGGTGCGTAAATCGGCCAATTGTTGTTGCCACGCGGCCGCGGGGAGTTCTATTTGTAAATCCAGGCGGGAACGCAAACCGGCCCGGCGTAACAAGTCCCCATCGGTAATGAGACCCAGGATGCGGCCGCTATCATCTACCACCGGCAAACTGCGATACCCTTTTTGGAGCAACAGGGCTACCACATCGGCAATTAATGTAGACGGCGATACGGTAAGGACCTCCGTCTGCATCACCGCCTGCACCGATTGGGCCAGAGGGTCTGCCTGCCGACCAGGGATACAGGGAACCACATTCACCTCTTCTACCGTCATCAGCCCCCCATTCACCATCTGTTGTATGGTGGGCAAAAGCCGCTCCACCAGTTCCGGTCGGTCTACCCACTCCAGGCGTAGGGGCAAATCTAGGGACAGGTCAACAATGGTCATTGTGTGAATCCGGCTGTGTGCCCCAAAACCGGCCAACCCACGTACCACGGTGGCTCCAGAGGCTCCTTCTTGTTTCAACATCTGCAAAAGGGCCATGTAGAGCGGTTTTTTCTGGTAATGATCGGTTTCGTTCATATAAATGATGACTCGCACAGCTTTGCCTTCTAATGACATAGTTGTTTACCCTCCACTTTGCACCCAACGGGCCAAAGTTGCCCCCAAAATAGCACCCAATAATCCCACCAGATTATTAGCTGTGATGTTTAATAGGCCGCGCCATAGGGTGGCCTCACGGAACAGGTTTAAGCTCTCTACAGTGTATGAGGAAAAGGTGGTAAACGCGCCCAGAAAGCCTACGGCCAGTAAGAGGCGGGCTTCTGGAGAAAGCTGAAGTCGGCCTGTGCCCAGGTTGAGCAGGAATCCTAGAATGAAGCTCCCGATGACATTAACAATCAGGGTACCGTAAGGGAAATCGGCTCCCAGACGGTTGCCAGCCCATAAACCGACAAGATAACGGGCATTGGCTCCCGCGGCCGCGCCCATGGCAATGAGTAGATAACGATTCATAAGATCATTTTCGTTCTATGGTCATTCAGGAGGTTGACCGGGCAATCCTTGGGTTTGCCCTCCGGTAAAGAGACCACCACCAGAGCCAGCCCTCCCCCACAAAAGCCTCAAGGGCCAGACAAACACATCTCTGATAAGCCATAAATTAAGCCCTTTGGGGTCATTTCTGGAACGATTGTACCTCATCCTCGCTGGCTTTTTTATTCACGGAGCATTAACCCCATACGTTGTGTAAAACACACTTACCCTGGGGTTGAGTAGCGCCTGCCCCTTTGCCCTTAAACTGTATGGATACGCCCATGTGACCAATGGCCGCACCCGCTACATTTTCTATGATGAAGATATGCAAGCGATTGCCAGCGAAAAGTGTGCCTGAAGGCAATTTTGGCGCACACCCAAATTGGGGGTTGCCAAATGCTATTGCAGGGCTTGACCGATAACCCCCAACCCATTACCCTTATCCCCTAGGTGGCCGCAGGTTAATCAGAGCAAACCATAGAGGAACGAAAATGCTGGGAACACGCCTTATCACTCTCGCCAAAGTTCCCCCTGAGCAAACGCTCACCAAGATGGATGAAAATCTGTAGGACAATTTTGTAAATTGTCCACTGGGCGATTTACCAATGGGTGTGTTTCATTTCAGTTGAGAGGAAGAAAATAATTAATCGGTGAATTCGTGAATTGTTGAATGATTAACCAGAGGAACCCACTCGGCGGGCAAAATCGGGGGTGACACCCCCGATTTTGCCCGCCTTAAAAAAACTCCCCGCCCCTGGGGGCGGGGTTGGGGGTGGGGGAACGCCACGTAGGCAATCGCCCTAGAGCGTCTACCGCTTCATCAACAGTTCAACAGTTTAACAATTAGTTATTCAACTCATTTGAAACACACCCTTTACCAATGGGTATGTCAGTAGAGACGCAAAATCTTGCGTCTCTACTGTAGGACGATTTGGTAAATCGTCCGGGCGATTTGCCAAATCGCCCTACATTTTCGTAGGAGTTCCCCATAGGCCTACGTCGCACCAAGAGGGATGAAAATCTGTAGGACGATTTTTTAAATCGTCCACTGGGCGATTTGCCAAATCGCCCTACATTTTCGTAGGAGTTCCCCATAGGCCTACGGCGCACCAAGATGGATGAAAATCTGTAGGACGATTTGGTAAATCGTCCGGGCGATTTGCCAAATCGCCCTACATTTTCGTAGGAGTCCCCCATAGGCCTACGGCGCACCAAGATGGATGAAAATGACGCCACACGTTTTCATTCCCATCCGTGTTTCTTTAATCAGTGGCTATTTTCGTAGGAGGAAATTGGTTATGGATTCAGCGTTGACCCTAGTCCTGGGAATTGTCTTGAGTCTTCTGGTCATATTTGGCCTCGTCTTTGGGATCGTGTTTGTCATTTTGAAACGAGTGGCTCAACATCAGCAAAATATGGCTCAACACAAGTACCCGGATGCTCGATTTATTGACTCGGGTGCTCTCTTTTTCGGACAACAGTCACGCGGGGCGATGCAGATGCGCGGCAATGGCACGCTGATCATCACCCCTACGGATGTTATTTTTCACCAATGGATACCTGGGCGGGAGTTTCACATCCCGCTAAAGGCAATCCAATCCATCGAGAACCCCACCTCATTTTTAGGCAAATGGCAGGGTGTGCCTCTGTTAAAAGTAAATTTTTTAAACGAGAAAGGCCAAACCGAGGCCATGGCCTGGCGTGTGCGCGACCTGAGTGGGATACAACGTGCCATTGAGGATGCCCGCACCCTTTCTAGGGCGATTGGGTAAAGGGTGTTTTTCATTTCGGTTGAGAGGAAGAAAATAAGTTCTTTGGGGTTTCGTGGGGTACGGGCAACCCTTGTGGTTGCCCCACACAGGGCAAGCACAAGGCCTGCCCGTACATCTGCTGTCAACCTTTCCCCTGTACAATGCCAGATTATGCGCAACAGGGCAGGCACAAGGCCTGCCCGTACATCTGCTGTCAACCCTCTAAATTCCCAAAGACTCATTATTCAACTCATTTGCAACACACCCTTTGGTACATCGCCCAGTGGACGATTTGCCACATCGTCCTACAAATTTGTAAAGTTGACCTAAACCACGCCAAAAATCCAAACTTGAAAGGAGTGACTTGTGCAACGATGGGTTCTATTACTTATTTTTGTTGTCCTTGTGTTTATCGTGTCGCTGTTTTCGACAAAAGAAGCGGAACGTAGCTTCGCGGCCGCGCCGCAGGGCGGTATCTTCACACTCACCGGCCAAACATTCGGCAATGAAGGGTTGGATGTGGTGATGGGTGATCTGGATGGCGATACCGATATGGACCTGTTTATTGCCCGTAATGCCCCCGATACAATCTGGTTTAATGATGGCATTGGGGGGTATAGCCAGAGTGGGCAAACGTTGGGTAATAGCTACAGCCTCGCGGCCGCGCTCGGTGATCTGGACGCAGATGGGGATCTGGATATTGCCACCCTCAAAGATGAAGCCACATCCCTGCTTATCTGGATCAACCAGGGCGGCACACAGGGTGGTACGATGGGCGTCTTCACCAGTAACGGCCAGACTGACCTCGGCGGTGATCTGCCCGGCGATCTGGCATTGGGGGATGTAGACGGCGATACCGACCTCGACGTTTTTCTGGTGCGACTCATCGGGCGACCGGCCCAGGTCTGGCTCAACAACGGCAGTGGGCAATTTAGCAACAGCAACCAGAGCCTGGCCCACAACAGTGCCTCGGGCGTGATGTTGGGCGATCTGGACGGCGATGGCGACCTGGACGCCCTGACAGCCGATGACAGCGTGGCCCGCCATTGGGTGAATCAGGGGGGCGTACAAGGGGGCACCACCGGCGTCTTTGCCGATTCCGGGCAGGCATTACCCACTGCCTTAAGCATCAGCGTGGCTTTGGGGGATATTGATCGGGATGGTGATATGGATGGGGCCACCGCCAGTGTGAACCAGGGTGTGCGCCTCTGGCTGAACCAGGGGGGCGTTTTGAGCGCCGGAGCCTTGCTGGGGACAGGCGGCAATCGCCATGTTACCCTGGTAGATGTGGATGTAGACGGGGATTTGGACTTGTTTGTGGCCCGGAGTGGGGCTAATGCCATCTGGTTAAACCAGGGGGGAACCCAACAAGGGACATTGGGGCAGTTTGTGGACAGCAGTCAGCAGATGGGCAACTATTTTTCACCCGCGGCCGCGTTGACTGACGTAGATAGTGACAACGACCCGGATGCCGTGGTCGCTAACTATACCGACCCAACCGAACTATGGCGTAATGATGGGTTGTCTGGCCTGGAAACGCTCTACCGGGTGCGCGATGAAGTCATGGCCCCGACACCACAGGGGCAACATTACATTGACCTGTTCTACCTCTTTAATAGTGAATTCGTCACCCTTCTCCTGGCCGATTCGGGGCTGTTTAGCGAAGGATACAACACCCTCACCCTCTGGTTGTCTAATCTGGCCTCTATGTTGAACGGGCAACAACGACTGGGTGATCCGGTCATCACGGCCAACCAGGTGCAGGCGGTAGATGATTTTCTGACTCACCTCGCGGCCGCGGGCAGTCCGGCCTTGCAACAAACCATCAGCGACGAGCGGGCCAACTTGCCCGATCCCGCCACCTTCGTTGGCATGACGATGAGCCAGGCTCGCACCGTTGTGCTGGGGAGTCAGAACGTTTATTTACCCTTCATGACGCGAAGCAGTAGCGGCAATCTGCTAGAGAACCAGATGATGCCCCCCGCTCCAGCGGTGCGTACCCCGGAGCAAGGCGTCTGCGTCATTCTCTGCCTGTTTATCAATAATATGTGTAACTAAGTTGAGTTTAGAGTTCAGAGCTAGAGCTAGAGGGTTTTCCAGAGTAATTTCCTCTTGCTCTCTCCTCTCGCTCTAAACTCCAGTAACTAATCCCCAGCTTTTTTGGGTAAAGATGCGCCTGCTGATAAGTGGGTGCATCTTTACCCTCATAACCTCCGGGTATAACCACCCACTCACCAGGAAACAGCCCTCAGACGATTCGGAGCCGTGACAACGATGAGGAATGCACGTTTTAATGAATCTATAATCGGCATGGTTCAAAAGTCGGCAAACGGTGCTTAACAGTTTGTAGGGCGATTTGGTAAATCGCCCGAATTTGCTGTGGCCGATCTCCTGACCGCGCCACCCAACTTCATCTTGTGCGAACCCTTAACATTCTGGAGAGTAGACCTGAACCATGTCTTATAATCGCATGTGTAACCCATGCAATATACAGAAAAGCACAAACCTTTTATCATAAGAAGCCTGTGAGAAAACGTTTTGGCTTGACTAAACACGCTTATCATCGTTTAATGAACCGAAGCGTATAGAGAATGTACCCTCTTTTCGTCTCCCTGTCTCTTTCTACAACCTCACAACAGCTAACAACACAACCTTTTTGACTTCCTCACCGGTCAAACGCCACAAGCCCCACCGATACCCAAGCGTGTAGTGTAATTCCTAGCATCAGGAGAAACACCTTGAGCCAGGCACACATTTTCCTCTTTGGTCGGTTTTGTTTTGAATGTGATGGTAAAAAATTACTGAGTTTTGATAACCAAAAGGTACAAGAGCTATTTTGTCACCTGTTGTTGTACCGTTCGCGGCCGCATCCCCGCGAAAAACTCGCTACTCTCCTCTGGGGTGATTGCTCCACCGCCCAGTCCAAACGTTATCTCCGGCAAACCCTCTGGCAATTACAAAGCCACCTTGACCAACATACCCTACAACAACACCCGCTACTCCTCACCGAACCGGATTGGTTACAAATTGACCCGGAGCAACCCTTCTGGCTCGATGTGGCCCAGTTTGAAGAGGCTTACACGGCTTCTCAGGGTATTCCCGGAGATAACCTGAGCGCGGTCCAGGTGGATGCTTTACGTCAGGCGGTCGGGTTATACAGCGGGGATTTACTGGAAAACTGGTACCAGGATTGGTGTCTTTTTGAACGAGAACGGTTGCAAAACATGTATCTGGTCATGCTGGATAAGCTGATGAGTTACTGCGAAAATCAGCAAGCCTACGAAGCAGGCATCACCTATGGTCAACAAATTCTCCACTGTGATTACGCCCGCGAAAGTACCCATCGCCACCTGATGCGCCTGCATTATTTGTCCGGTGATCGCACCGGCGCATTACGCCAATTTGAACATTGCGCGGCCGCGTTGGATAAAGAGCTAAACATTAAACCTTCTACCCGCACCGTCGCCCTGCAAACCTCCATCCAGGCGGACAGCCTGAACCCTACCCCCCCTAACCTTTTTCCTGCCTTACCCCCCACCGTTGATTCAGCCTCAGCCCTGCCCGGTGTCGTGAGTTACCTGCACCAACTGCGCCACACCCTCATCGCCGCCCAACAGCAGGTGGAAAAAGAGTTGGAGACGGCGCGTTTATTGCAACAAAACCCTACCTGATTACCCTTCGGCTTCGCTCAGGGCAGGCAGTGGGCGTGCTCACTCCTCAATCTTTAAACTTAACAAAGCCCTAGTACAAGTTCCCAGAAGTTCGTGGCCTGTTTTGAGCGTGGTAAGTGCCTGGCACGGGGCGGTAACATCTCGACTGTTCACGCCCCATGCCAGGCACTGGATAACCTGGAGGGTTTTCCAGAGTCATTTCCTCTCGCTCTCCCCTTCCCTCACCCCCAATCGTCAATCGTAAATCATAAATCCCAAATCGTAAATCGTAAATCGTAAATCCCAAATCCCAAATCGTAAATCCCAAATCCCCTGACGCGGCCGCAGACGTTTCCTCAGACGCCCTCACAGACGCCGGGCCATTACGCTCTTCTATATTGCCGTTTCGCCCTACCTTACAGGCTGACATGGACCTGCCCGAAGCACACACTCATTCTTTTATCATCAAGATTTGGCTGGAAAACGCGGCCGCAGAAGCCGAACAACCCCTCTGGCGCGGTCACATCACCCATGTCCCCAGTGGCACACGGCGTTATTTCCAGGAACTGAGCGTTATCACTGAATTTATGCAACCGTACTTGCAAAAGCTAACACCTGACCAGATGAATAATTAATTGTTGAATTGTTGAATTACGACCTGCCTTCATTAACCATTCAACCATTCAACAGTTCACCCATTAATTATTTTCTTCCTCTCCAGCAATGCATTCTCCTACCCTGACCACTCCCTCCATCCAGCCCGCGGCCGCAGAGCCAAATCTATGGCTGGCCGACATCCTGCCCGGTCTGCAACGGCTGGATGCTTTGCTGGCAGAGGCGATGAATGGGGTTCCCCACGCGGCCGCAGACCCGTTCCGTGGCCTCTACATCAATCCATCCGAACCCGCCCAACTCCTCACCCAACCCCCTGGCGCACCCCGCCTCTACAGCAACGGCCATATCCCACCCCTGGCGTTCCCGCCAGACCCCAGCCGCCTGCAATGGTTACAAACCGCCTACCAGTTGACCCCCTTCGAGATGGATGTTCTCCTGTTGGCTCTGGCCCCGGAGCTAGACCGGCGTTACGAACGGCTCTACGCCTATTTGCATGATCACGTTGGGCGGCGTTGGCCGACGGTTGACCTGGCCCTGCATTTGTTGTGCCCGGACGCGGCCGCGCGCCTCACCCAGCGCACCCTGTTCGACCCCAACGCCCCGCTCATCCGTCACCACCTCATCCACCTCGTCCCCGAAAACGACCCCCGCCCCTCGTCCCTGCTAGGCCATTTTTTGCAGTTGGACGAACAAATCACCCGCTTCCTGCTGGGGCAGGACAGCCCGGATAGCCGTCTGGCCTCTTTTTGCCAGCTTTATCCACCAACTCCGGCCCAGCCGGTGCTCGATGAACAGACCCAACAGGCCCTCACCCGGCTGATGGCTGATGCCCGAACGACCGGCTCTCCGGTGCGCCTTTACCTGCACGGCCCGGCGGTAGCGGGCAAACAACAGAGTGCCCTGAACGCGGCCGCGGCCCTCAACCTGCCCCTCATCACCGCCAACCTCACCCGTCTGCCTGCCACCCTGACCCTACCCGATGCGCTTACCCTGATTTTCCGCTATGCCTGGTTTTATCAGACCATTCCTTACCTGGAAGGGTGGGAAACGCTGGCCCCTGCCTCACGCGCCCTGCTCCAGGAACACCTGCACCCGGCTCATCCCCTGCCCGTTGTCCTGCTGGCCGGAAGCGAACCCTGGTCACCTCTGCCCGACGCACCGGACGAGGTGTTGAGCGTCTCCTTCACTTTGCCCGATTACCCTCAGCGGCGGCGTTACTGGCAGGCGCAACTTCAGACGCAAGATCACACTCTCAATGACAATGACCCGGACATATTGGCGGAGCGGTTCCGGCTGTGGCCGAATCAAATAGCGCAGACGGTCAACGCGGCCGCGCATCAGGCCCATTGGCAGGTCGTCACCAACCAACGCCCGACTCCCCCCCGCCTCACCGTGGACGATTGTTTTCGCTCGGCCCGCACCCAGTCCGGCCATGATTTGCACAACCTGGCGACCAAAATCGAACCGCTCTACACCTGGGATGACATTGTTCTGCCCGCGGCCGCACGTGACCAACTGCACGAAATTTGCCAGCAACTCGTCCACCGGCACACCGTTTTAGGCCAATGGGGGTTCGGGCAACGGCTCTCGCTGGGCAAAGGGGTCAACGCTCTGTTCGCAGGCCCCAGCGGCACAGGCAAAACCATGGCCGCCGACATCATCGCCAACGAATTGGGGCTGGAGCTATACAAAATTGATTTGTCCGGCATCGTCAGCAAATACATCGGCGAAACGGAGAAAAACCTGGAACGCATCTTCCGCTCTGCCGAAAACGCCAACGCCATTCTCTTCTTTGATGAAGCTGACGCCCTGTTTGGCAAACGGAGCGAGGTGCGTGACTCCCATGACCGGTACGCCAACATCGAAATTTCCTATCTCCTGCAAAAAATCGAAGCCTACGACGGGTTGGCTATCCTGGCCTCGAATTTGCGCCAGAATCTGGATGAAGCGTTTATCCGACGATTGGCTTTCACCGTGCATTTCCCCTTTCCTGATGAAACCAACCGCCGCCAGATTTGGGCGACCATCTGGCCGGATGAGGCCCCCCTGGCCGATGATGTAGACCTGGACAGCCTGGCGCGCCAGTTCAAATTGAGTGGCGGCAACATCAAAAATGTGGCTCTCGCGGCCGCGTATCTGGCCGCCACCGACCACCAACCCATCGGCATGGCCCACCTGTTGCGGGCGGTGCGCCGCGAGTATCAGAAGATGGGCAAACGGATGGGCGACGAGGACGTAACCCTCGCGGCCGCAGGGAGACACCATGGCTAAAACCGACCCCAAGCTCACCTTGCGCTCGGATGCTACCACGGGCGCGTCTCTTGAGCCGCCCATCGTCCGGCCCGATGACGCCCCCCATCACCTGCTCGACCTGCACACCCAGGCGGGCAATCAGGCGGTCAGCCAACTGGTTCAGCCGGGCGCGGCCCCCACCATCCAGCGGCAATGCAAAGCGTGTAGCGACAGCGGCCACCAATGCGCCCAGTGCCAAAAAGAAGAACAGCAGACCATCCAGCGGCAGGCTAACAGCCCGGGCGCGGCCGCTCCTTCAGCCATTCCCGCCCCGGTGCAGGCGGCCTTAGCCCAATCCGGCGGGCAGACGTTACCAGGCACAGTACGCGCTGGCCTGGAGCAACAGTTCAACCGGGATTTCGGCCAGGTGCGAGTTCACACCGATCCCACAGCGGCGCAGGCGGCCCAGGCCATTGACGCGGCCGCGTTCACCTACGGCCAATCCATCTGGTTTGGCTCCGGTCGTTTCCAGCCCGAAACCAAAGCCGGACTCCACCTGTTGAGCCATGAACTGGCCCATACTGTCCAACAAGGGGCGCACCCTGGCCCGGTGCAACCCCAATCCCTCACCGTCGGCAAGGTGAATGATCCGCTGGAAGCGGCCGCAGATCACGCCGCCAACGCCATTCTCAATCATTCATCTGTCTCACTGGGAAGCACATCCGGGCCGGTTCTGCGCCGTGCCCCCAGAGTGTCGCCGGTTAAGGACAAACCTAACGAACGGTATGTTGACCTGGACAATGGTGACCGCTACCGGGTGATTCGCAACATCAAGATGATCCCGCACCAGGAAGAGTACCCCAGCGGTGGCGAACCGAGGTTACGCGGCCGCGTGGACAAAAACAACATCTGGCTCCAGGTAGATTGGTGCAAAAACAGTACCCGTGGCGAAATCAAAGTCGGGTTAGACCTACCTTCCCAGGCCCAAACCCTCTTGCGGCAATGGGGTCAGGCCATCTTGCAAGGACAAGACCCGGTTGAGGTCCTGAAAAACGCCGAACTCACCCCCTTTGCCAGCGTCGTCATCGCCCAATCGCAACGGTTCACCCTCAGTGCCGAAGCCAAAACCACCATCGAACCGGCCACGGGGGATGTCAAAGGCGGCTCCCTGGCGGCGAAGCTGAAACTGCCCAATCTGGATCTATCGCTAGAAGGCCAGGTAAACGCACCCCCTACCGGCAGTAATCGCCAGGGGCCAGATTGGCAGGTGACGGGCAATGTTGTGATTCCCCTGGAAAAACCAGGAAAGGTGAAATGCCCCACCAAAGTTCGCACCATTCTGGTGCCGCAAATCAGCTACCAATGTGTCAAAGAAGTCGAGACCGGCACGCGCATGGTTCCCCACATCAGCACCGCCTTTCTCTACTTCAAGTACGCAGAAGACATTTTTGAGAACAATGTCAACGCACCCGGTGGCGGCCGCAACCCCGCCGAAATGACCAAACTCGAACAACTCCTCACCGATGGCTACCAGGTCACGGGCATCCGGGGTTTTGCCTCACCCGAAGGGCCACAAAAAGCCAAAGGTAACTTCATCGGCAACATCGCCCTGTCCCAAAAACGGGCCGACGCCACCAAAGCCTGGATCGAACAGAAGTGTAAACCGTCCCTATTGCAGATGCGGCAAAAACCGTTGAACTGTTTTGCCGGTGATTTACTCCCCAGTGGCGAGGGGGAGTTGTACACCAAGACCAAACTGGTGCAAGGGGAAGAAAAGGAAGTGGAAGGGCGGCCGCAGGCCGAGCACGCCGTCGAACAGTTCAAAACCGACCCGGACGAAGAACGTCACCGCACCCCAGAAACTGAAGAGGAGCTGAAAAAACGGGAAAAATCGCCCGAAAAGCAGGCCAAAGATGTCGTTTATCCCCTGTTGCGCCGGGCCGAAATCACTCTGCGCAAAGAGGTCGAAACCCCATACCGGGAAGCCGTCCCCGCCGAACGGCAAAAGACAGAAGAATGCACCACCGAAGTCATCAAAGCCGTCGAAGCCGATTTTGAAAAGAGCGAGGCTCTGGCACCCTTAAAACCCTAACCACCTCATTCCACGCTCTTGTCGTTTAAAAAATTAATCAGGTAATGGAATCCCCCCCACCCCTAACCCCGCCCCCAGGGGCGGGGAACTTTTCTAAGGAGCATTTTTCGGGGCGAATGCCCCGAAAAATGCCCCATTGGAATTCCCCCCTTCCCTCGGGAATCGGCAGGGGGGATGGGTCAATGAAGGCGTTACCCGATTAAAAATTTAATGAACAACTGCGTGGAATGAACACCCGGGGCGCTCTGCGCCCTGGACGCAGAGCGTCCAGACTGACATACCAACGGAGACCGTTGGTATGAGTGGAAAAAGTAACACAGCGACAAAGCGACAAAGCGACACAGCGACAAAGCGAGTTCCTACGAGTTCCCAGGTCTTTCTCAACCATGATTGACTACCTCGACAACATTCTCCGCGATCTGCTCCTCGGCCGCGTCATCGGCATCACCGACGAGTCCCAGGTGCGCTTCCAGCCCCCCGACGACGACTGGCGCACCTACGTCGCCAACCTGACCGTCGGCGGCGAACCAGCCAACGCCCTGAATGTTTACCTGCTGGAACTGCGCGAGAATCGCCGCCTGCGCTCCAACGAACGATTCGCCACGGTCAGCAACGGCCAGGTACAACACGATCCCGCCCCGGCTCGCGTAGATTGCCATTACCTCATTACCGCCTGGAGTCCGGCTACCGTTACCGCCGCCATCGAACCCACCCTGGACGAACATATTTTGCTTTACCAGACCACCGCCGTCCTCATGCAAAACGCCCCGGTCAACCCATCACGCATCTACCCGCCCGGTTCAGTCGCTCTGGGCAACGTACCCGAACTCATTCGGGATAGCGATTTACCGACCCAGGTGCTCCCCGGCGAAGGGTTCGCCAAACTGGCCGAATTTTGGGGCACGATGGGGATCAGCCAACGCTGGAAACCGGGTATCCACCTCATCGTCACCATTCCCGTGCTCCTGCTCACCGAATTTGCCGGGCCAATGGTCACCACCCGCATCACCGAATACCGCCGCACCGGCCAACCGGAAACAGCGGACATCTGGATTCAAATTGGTGGGCATGTGCTAGACAGTACGGTGAACCCTGCCGTGCCGGTGGCCGGAGCCTGGGTGCAATTACAAACCACCACCGGCGATCCCTTACAAACCACCACCACCAACACCCTGGGCCAGTTCACCTTCCTACGGTTACAGGCGGGGCCATACCAGCTCCTCTGGCGGGCCGAGGGGCATCCTCTCCCCCCCACCCCCCGCCCCATAGACGTTCCCTCACCGACAGGGGAGTATGATTTGAGGCTTTTATGAGGTGAAGTGTATTCGTGTATTCGTATATTCGTATATTGGTATATTGGTATATTGGAATTAATACACTAATACACTAATACACTAATACACCAATACACCAACACACCAACACACCAACACACCAACACACCAATACACCAACACACCAATACACCAACACACCAATACACCAATACACCAATACACCAATACACCAATAACTTTTCCAGGTGCAAGGAGGTTTTCATGGCCGTACAAGTTTCTTATCCGGGCGTGTATATTGAGGAATTTACGCCGGGTGCGCCCATCCAGGGGGTGGGAACCAGCACCGCCGCCTTTTTGGGGCCAGGCGGCCGGGGGCCGCTCAACGAACCCACCAAAGTTACCAGTTGGGATGCGTTTAAGCGGAGTTTTGGTGAAAACCCGCTGGATGGGCATTACCTCTGGTATGCGGTGCGGGGTTTTTTTGAGAATGGGGGGCTGGTCTGTTATGTGACCCGTGTCAGCAATGCCGCCAACGCACAACTGATGCTGGATGACCGCTCAGGTGGCCCCGAACCGACGATTCGCCTCTGGGCGCGGGAGCCGGGCAACCTGTCGCCAGACATTCAGATCACCATCGCCGATGCACAGGCGGTGACAGGCGCAACCCTGTTTCGGCCTACGGCGACGGTGAGTAGTGCCAGCGGTACGGCCATCACGACTAACAACGCGGCCGCGGCCGCACGCTTCCGCTCCGGTGACACCATTACCGTTAATGGCACCAATACAACAGAAGTGGCCCGTATCGAAGGGGCAGTTATCCGGGTAACGACCCCGCTGGCAGTGAACAACGGGGATACTTTACGGCTGGCGAGTCTGGTGGCAGGGAATACCACGTTCAGGGTGGGAAACGCGGCCGCGCTCCGTTCCGGTTCGGTCATTCGTCTCACCCAGGACGCCACCACCGAAGAGGCCACCGTCAAAAGTGTCATCGTCGAGGTACTTTCCCCTGCCGAAACCACCTACCGGGTCACGCTCACCGCTGGTCTGACCAATGGCTATGATCTGGCGGGCGCGGCCGCGGCTGTCACTCTGGAATCGTTTGAGTTCAACCTGACCGCCGCCCAGGGCACGACCACCAAAACCTACAGCAACCTCAGTATACGCCCGGAGCATCCCAACTATTACCGGACGCTTATCAACAATGATCCTACCGGCCTGATCTATGCCGCACCTGCCGAACCGCCCAACGTCGCGGCCGCGCCAGATAATCGCCCGGCGGTAATCACCAACCAGGCTTTAACCGGCGGCGTCAACGACAACCCGGCTACGCTCACTCCCACCGACTACAGCAACGCCCTCACCCGCCTGGAAGCGGTAGACGATGTGAACTTCATCGCCATCCCGGACAGCACCGACCCCAGCGTACAACTGGCGGTCATCGCTCACTGCGAACTCATGCAAGACCGGTTTGCCATCATAGATTCGCGGCGGGGTGCGCCTCTCTTCGGCACGGATAGTGTGGAATTGCATCGCGCCAGCCTGGACTCAGCTCGTGGTTATGCCGCCCTCTACTACCCCTGGTTATACGTCTTCCCGGCCACGGGCACCGACCCGATTCTGGTTCCGCCATCGGGGCATGTCGCCGGGATTTATGCCCGCACCGATAACAACCGGGGTGTCCACAAAGCTCCCGCCGGGAACGAGGCCACGGTCAATGGTGTCCTCGGTGTGGCGCAAACGATGAGCGACATTGATCAGGGCCAGCTTAATTTGCAGGGGATCAACGTGATTCGCGTGTTCAAAACCGGCGGCCGCGCCGTCGTTTGGGGCGCACGCACCACCGCTACCGACCTGAACTGGCAATATGTGAACATCCGCCGCCTCTTCCTCTTCCTGGAAGAATCCATCGAAGAAGGGATTCGTTGGGCGGTGTTTGAGCCGAACAACCTGCAACTATGGCAAAAACTCAAGCGCACCATCACCGAATTCCTGCTGAGGGTATGGCGCGATGGGGCCTTGTTTGGGGCCACCCCGGACGAAGCGTTTTACGTCCGCATTGACGAAGCCCTCAACCCATTTTCCGAGCAGGCTCTAGGCCGCCTCAACATCGAAATCGGTGTCCGCCCCACCTACCCCGCCGAGTTTATCATCGTGCGGATTGGCATCTGGCCGGGGGGATCAGAGGTGAGTGAGTAGGAAGTAGTCAGCTTGTCAGCTTGTCAGCTAAGAAGCTGAAGTGCTGACCAGCTAATTCTAGGAGAAACACAATGGCAACCGGACAAGTCACGGACCCTTTTGGTAATTTCAACTTTCTGGTCGAGATTGACGGCATTACCCGGGCCGCCTTCCAGGAAGTGAGTGGGTTTGACTCCACGATTGATGTCATCGAGCACCGCGAAGGGGGTGAGAACACGACCCTGCGCAAATTGCCCGGTATGACCAAATACAGCAACCTCACCCTCAAGTGGGGTATTACAGATGATATGGATTTGTACACCTGGCATCGCCAGATTGTGCAGGGGCAGATTGAGCGGCGCAACGGCTCGATTGTTCTGCTGGATCGGGGCGGGCAAGAGGTGGCGCGTTGGAATTTCTTCCGCGCCTGGCCCACCAAATACGACGGCCCCGACCTCAACGCCGAAGGCAATGATGTGGCGATTGAGACGTTGGAACTGGCGCATGAAGGGGTGGAAAGGGTGTAGAAGCAAGCCGCTAGCCGTTGGCCGTTAGCTGTTGGCCGTTAGCGAAAAAGCCAGCGGCCAGTAGCTAACTGCCAGCGGCCCTTATTGGAGAGTGACATGTTTCAGACGGAATTTGAGTTTACGTTGCCATGTGGCTTTTTGGATGAGGATGGCTCTTTGCACCGGGATGGGGTCATGCGCCGGGCGACGGCGGCGGATGAGATTTTGCCGCTGAAGGATCCCCGGGTGCAGAAGAATCCGGCCTACCTGGTCATCATCTTGCTGTCGCGGGTGGTGACACGGCTGGGTTCGGTGGCGCAGATGAACCCGAAGGTGATTGAAAACCTGTATGCAACCGATCTGGCGTATCTGCAAACGTTGTACAACCAGATTAACCAGTTGGGGAATGGGCATCAGGCGGTGATGTGCCCGCAGTGCCAGCACACTTTTGAGATGGAGCCGCTGGCTCTGGGGGGGTATTAGGCTACCCCCTCGACCAACTGCAAGAGGAGGTAGCCTTCATCGCTTACCACTTTCACTGGTCGCATGATGAGGTGATGAGTCTGGAGCATCGTGACCGGCGGCAGTGGGTGCAGGAAATTTCGGGCATTAATCAGCGCATGAATGGGGATTAGAGGAATTATCCGCAGATTTACGCCGATTAACGCAGATTTGGGCATGGTTCAGAAAGTGGAAGATGTCCTTTACAAATTAGCCATAAACTGTCATTCCGAGTGGAGTCTTCGGAACGAGGAATCTCTCTATTGGCTCGCTAAAAAGATTCCTCGGCAAACCTCGGAATGACAATTTGGCACTGAATTTGTAAACGTGAATGGGTCGTTTTTGAACCATACCCAGATTTTTATTTCAAATCCGTGTTCATTCTTATCCGTGTTTATGGTCTGGAGTAGAAATGAGTCAGGTACGGAATCCGGTTATTTTGAGGACAGTGATCAAGGGGCAACGGCCCGCGGCCGCAATCCGGCCTCACCCCCTCGCGCCTATCACCTTCACCATGACTCTGGTGCAGACGATCCTGGCCCGTTATCGCCCGTTCATCGCCCACTGGCCCGGCCTCAGCCCCATCTACCGGCAGGAACAACCAGCCGGGCTGGCGCAAACGACTCATCATTACCGGCAGAATATTTTTGCCCCACACCTGAAACTGACCCTGGTCGCGGCCGCGTCTGCCACTCCCGCCCCTTCCCATCCGGCCACACCCTTCACCTGGCAGATGTTGCGGCCGCCCATCGCCGCCCCCGCCAGCGAACAGCTTGTACGCCGCCTGATCCAACGGGAACAGATGGAAACCCAGGCCTTCAGCGAAACCAGCCACCGCCTGATGCTCCGCAATCAGCGCCTTGAGACGGTCACACGACAAAGCCGCTCTCTGGTTCAAGAGGCTTCCGCCGGGGCCGTCATCTCGCCCACAGCGGTACTCCCGGCTCCGGCACTGGCCCGGCCCGTGGCTCGGGTGGTGCATCACCCACCCGCACCGCCAGAAACAACCGAAGCGGAACCGAACCCCGCGGCCGCGCCGTCTCGTTGGCAACCATTTACGGAAGTAGATTCGCGGCCGCAACCTCAGCCCGCCTTAACCGAAACCGTTGACGTAAACCGCCTGACCGAACAAATCATGCACAACATTGATCGCCGCCTCAACGCCTACCGCGAACGTACTGGGAGAATGTAAGCAGAAAAATGCACCCCCTCACCCTGACCCTCTCCCCACAGGAGAGGGAACTTATTCTCCCTTCTCCCGACGCGGGAGAAGGGCCGAGGATGAGGGTTTCAGGAGTTAGATCATGGCTTTAGAAAAAGCCCTCATCACCAACACCATCAACGGCCAACGCATCCCGGTTCTGTTTAACCCGGAAGAGTACAGCCTCAGCCGGGCCAATAACTTTGCCCAAATGGCCATTCCCGGACGGCGCGGCCCTCTGCTCCAGTTTGTCAACGGCAACATGCAGACGCTGGAGATGGAATTATTGGTGGATAGTTACGAGGCGAATAGCGGCCGCAACCAGGCCGGTGACGATGTGCGGCTTTTGACCCGCCAGATCACCGACCTGATGAACATTGATCCCACCACCCACGCGCCGCCGGTTTTGCTCTTCACCTGGGGATCATTGGCCTTCACCTGTGTTCTGGCCCGCGCCAGCCAGCGTTTTATCATGTTTCTGCCCGATGGCACGCCTGTCCGTGCCCGGTTTCAGGTGAGTTTTAACGAATTTATCAACGTGGAATTGGAAGCGAAGGAGACGAAGCGGGAAACAGCCGATTACAGCCATCTCCATGTGGTGCGTGAAGGGGAGACGATCAGTGGCATCGCGGCCGCGGTCTACCAAAACCCCACCCTCTGGCGGCCCATTGCCATTGCCAACGACCTAGACGACCCCCGCACCCTGCCCCTCGGCTCCCAACTCCTCATCCCCCAACTCCCCTTCCGCGACCCGGAGACAGGCGAAGTAATGCAATAACGGATGGATTTAATAATTAATGGGTGAATTCGTGAATTGGTGAATGATTAACGAAGAGGTATTCCCACCTCATTAACAATTCAACAGTTCGACAATTCAACAATTAATTATTCTCTTCATCCCCATCCGTGTTCCTTCCATCCGTGTTTTTTACGACTATGACCATTAACCCACAGTACGCACCCGAATTCTCCCTCGCCATCAACGGCCAGCCCCTTCCCTCGGCTGTGCGTTCAGCCGTGACCAGCGTCCGCTACGAAGACGGCCTGAACGCTTCCGACCGGGTCGAAGTCGGCCTGGCCAACCCCGATTTGCGCTGGCTCCAGACCCACATTCGCGGCCTGGGTTTCCGCCCCTTCCCCACCGCCGTCCGTGTGGGGCCAATCGGTGGCCTCAGCGCCGTGCCCGAAGGCACTTTCGACATTGACAACAAGCTGGCTCTCTCCCTCGGCTACGCCCCCGATCCCCTCGAAGAAGTGTTCAAAGGGGAAGTAACCGGCTTGCAAGTCAGTTTTCCCAGTGGCGGCATGCCCACGATGACCCTGGTCGCCCATGATTACCTTAACCGGCTTAACCAGGGCAGTTATGCCCGGGGCTTCGGTTTTCTGCCCGATGCCATCGTCGCCGCCATTTTGGGGGCGGAAAACCTGCTCATCCCGCTGATCGATCCCGTCATTGTCGCCGGGTCCACGGCCCTGGCGGTGCTGGATGCCATCTTCAAAGGCACAGGCGTCAAACAAGGGGGCAAAGACAAGGGAGAGAGCGACTTTGAATTGCTCAAACGCATTGCCGAACGGTACGACGCCGATTTTTGGGTCGAAGGCGACACCCTTTACCTGGCCCGGTTCATTCCCAAAGAATACTCCCCGCGCCTGACCCTCACCTGGGGCGAATCCCTGATTGATTTCTCCCCACGCATGAGCACGGTGGGACAGGTGTTGGGTGTGTCGGCCAAATTTACCCTGCGCGAGATTCCGCTCAGTTTCCTGGTGGCGGTCTTTTGGGATTTTGACCGGGAAAGTTTGGGGATCAAGGTTGTACCCGGCGAGGCCGTATCGTTCACCAAGAGCCTGCTCGGTGATGTACTCACCATCATTGACCAGCCCATCACCAACCCGGCCGATATTGCCGGAGCCGCCCTGATGATCACTCGGATGCTTCGCCAAAAAATCAACAACCGCGTCACCGGCAGTGGTTCAGCCGTGGGCAATGCCAAAATTCGCGCCGGGTCGATGATTCGGCTGGAAGGTTTAGGGGTGGATTTCAGTGGGGATTATCGTGTCACCAGTGCCAGCCACACCCTCGACAGCGGCGGCTGGCGCACCTCTTTCCAGGTGCAAAAGGAGATTCTGCCGTGATGATCCGCAGATTAACGTCGATTTTCGCAGATTGTTTTAATCCGCGTTCATCCATGTTCCTTCCTATCCGTGGCTATTTTCGTAGGAGTTTCCTATGAGCGGCCACACACCAAGAGGGATGAAAATTTGTAGGACGATTTGGTAAATCGTCCGGGCGATTTGCCAAATCGCCCTACATTTTCGCAGGAGTTCCCCATGGGCTTTGAGCGCACCAAGAGGAATGAAAATTTGTAGGACGATTTTGTAAATCGTCCACTGGGCGATTTGCCAAATCGCCCTACATTTTCGCAGGAGTTCCCCATGGGCTTTGAGCGCACCAAGAGGAATGAAAATTTGTAGGACGATTTTGTAAATCGTCCACTGGGCGATTTGCCAAATCGCCCT
>JAGNBF010000005.1:125247-148814 GCA_018004935.1 Chloroflexota bacterium
GGATGAAAATTTGTAGGACGATTTGGTAAATCGTCCGGGCGATTTGCCAAATCGCCCTACATTTTCGCAGGAGTTCCCCATGGGCTTTGAGCGCACCAAGAGGAATGAAAATTTGTAGGACGATTTTTTAAATCGTCCACTGGGCGATTTAAAAAATCGCCCTACATTTTCGTAGGAGTTCTCCATGGGCCTACGGCGCACCAAGATGAATGAAAATGACGCCACCATTTTTCATTCCTATCCGTGTTTCTTCCTATCCGTGTTCCCGTCATCCGTGGCTATTTTCGTAGGAGTTTCCTATGAGCGGCCACACACCAAGAGGGATGAAAATTTGTAGGACGATTTGGTAAATCGTCCGGGCGATTTGCCAAATCGCCCTACATTTTTTGCAGGAGATGGACTCATGCTTGAAGAACAACTCGGCCAGATGGAAGACAGCCTTCAAACGATGGAAAACAAGTTTTACGGCGTGATGGTCGGTCAGGTCATCAACCCCTTAGACCCGCTTTTCCTCGGTCGGGTGCAGGTGCGCCTGCCTTCCATTGACGCCTTAGATCTCTCCCCCTGGGCACGCGTGGCCGTACCAATGGCTGGCCTCATGCACGGGAGCTACTTCATTCCCGATGTCGGTACGCAGGTGTTGGTCGCCTTTGAACATGGTGATCTAAACGCTCCCTACATCATCGGCTCGTTGTGGAACGCCATGGCCCCACCGCCGCTCCCCTCACCGGTTCCCCAGATTCGGGCCATCCGCACCCTGACCGGCAACCAGATTGTCTTCACCGAAGCCCCACCCACCATCACCATTCAGTCCGGGCCAACACCCCCGGCGGTCATTCCTGCGCCCCCCACTCCCGCCGGGCCACCGACCATCATCATGTCGCCCGCTGGGATTCAAATCATCTTTGGCCTGAATGTGATCAACATGACGCCAGATGGCATCACCATCACCGGCACGCCCAATCTAAACCTGACGGCCACCGCTTCCCTCAACATTGCCGCCCCTAATGTGACGATCAACGGCGCGGCCGCGACCAGTGTCCTCTCTGCTGGTGTCTGCAACGTCACCGCGCCATTGGTGAAGATTAACTGATAGGGTGTATTGGTGTATTAGTGTATTGGTCATTAGTGAATTAATAACCAATACACCAATATACCAACAACCAAAGGTTCATCCATGAAACCAGCCGCCCGCGTCACCGACGCCACCGCCCATCCCGGCATAGTCGCCGGGCCAGGTGTACCTACTGTCCTGATTGGTGGTCTGCCTGCCGCCGTTGTGGGGGACATGCACACCTGCGCCCTGCCACCTGCCGCCGGGCCACACCCACCCACCCCCTTCCCCATGGGCAGTGTCACCGTTCTTATCGGTGGCCGCCCCGCCCTGCGCCTGGGGGACATCTCCGGCTGTGGCGCACCCATCATCACCGGGGCGATGACGGTGTTGATTGGCGGGTGACTCGTAGGAACTCAGAGGAACTTGAAAGAAATTATGAATGGTGAATGGTGAACGGTGAACGGTAAATGGTGAATGGTGAATGGTGAATGGTGAACGAAGCACCAATACACCAATACACCAATACACCAATAACCGTTCACGCATCACGAGGCTACCCATGTCAACACCCGATCCCAAAGCATTTCTCGGTCAAGGCTGGGCCTTTCCGTTTCAGTTTGACGCCAGCGGCGAGATTGGTCTGGTGGCGTATGAAGAAGACATTCGCCAGGCCATTCGCCTGATTTTGGGCACGAACCAGGGCGAACGAGTGATGCGCCCGGATTTTGGCGCGGGCTTGCAGGCTCTCACCTTCGAGCCGATCAGCGCCACGACCAAAGCGCTGGTCAAACACCGGGTAGAGCAGGCTCTCATCACCTGGGAGCCACGCATTGACAATCTGACAATCAACGTCCGGGCTAATCCCCCGCTGGGCCGGTTGGATATTGAACTGACGTACCGGGTGCGGGCGACCAATATTTTCTACAACCTGGTTTATCCCTTTTACCTGCTGGAGGGCAAAGAGCGATGAGTGCCAACGACACGCCCTTGTTAGATGATCGGAATGCGCAGGCGTTCGCGGCCGCGTTCCTGCATCATCTTCCCGCTTACGTCCCCGGCTGGTATCCCCGCGACGGCCAACCCGGTTGGGCACTCATCCAGGCGTATGCCCGTTACCTGCACACCCTGGCCGAGCGGCTCAACCTGGCCCCGGACAAAAACAAACTGGCCTTCCTCGAACTATTGGGCATCAACCTGATCCCCGCTCAGGCGTCCCGCGCCCCCGTCGTCTTCAAAGCCATGTCCCAGGTGGGCGATGGGCGTGTGCCCGTGCGCACCCAGGTGGGAGCCACGGTCGTCGGGTTGGACGAACCACTCATTTTTGAAACCGAGCAGGCTATCGCTCTGGCCTCGGCGCAACTGGCCGAAGTCGTGACCCTGTGGCCGGGCAAAGATGCTTACGCCGATCACAGCCAGGCGGCGTTGGGGGGGCAACCGTTCAACCTGTTTGAACCGCTCCAACCCGTGCCCCACGAACTGTATCTGGCGCATGATACCTACTTCGCCCTCTCCGGGCAGGCCTCGGTAGAACTCCAGGTAGAACTGGCCCGCCCCGGCAACCAGCCTTTGCCCCTCACCTGGGAATATTGGGATGGGGATGTGTGGCGTCTATTTAAACCATTCCAACCGGTGGTCGAGGCCAGCCTGAACGACAGCGTAGATGGTACGGATGGGCTGACGCGCAGTGGTGTCATCCGGCTGGTGGCCGATTGTGCCGAGACGAAGCAGACGACGATTGATGGATTGGAAGCGTATTGGGTCCGCGGCCGCGTGACTCAACCCCTCACCCCCATCCCTGGCCTCAACCTGCCCCTCATCAACACCATCACCCTCCGTACCACCATCACCAACCCCCTGAAACGGCTTATTCCAACCACCATCTCCGCCCCGGCTGGACAGGTCAACATCATTTTTGGTCTGGGCGGCTCCCAGACCGGTGTCGTTGAACTGTTTGGCCCCAACGGGTTTCACGCCCAACAACAACTCAGCCCCGGCACAACCGGCTGGAGTAATTTAGTCAGCGGCCGCTACAAACTCATCATCATCCACCCGGCCTACGCTCCCTTTGAACAAACTTTCACCTTGTCCGGGTTTGCCGGTCAGACCTTCCGGTTTAGCGAAGAGATCGAGGGGTTTCTGCCCGATGCCGGATATGTAGACGCCCTGAAACTTGACCTGGAAAAAAGTTTCTACCCCTTCGGCCAACAGCCCCAGCCGGGAACCAGCTTCTATTTCAGCAGTGCCGAAGCCTTCGGCAAACCAGGGGCGCAATTACGGCTGAGAACCCAAGAAACAGAAACGGCCATCGGTAATAACCCGGGTACGGGAACGGTGACGACGCTCAGCAAAACGTTAAGCCTGGAATACTGGAACGGGAGTCAATGGCAACCCCTTCCCCCAACCTCAAATGATCTCGTGACCTTCGTTGAGGATAGTGGCGAACTGGCGTTTACCATCCCCGATGATCTGGAAAAAGTAAAGGTCAATGACAAAGAAGCGTTCTGGTTGCGCCTGCGTTTGCTTAATAACACCTTTGGCCGTACTCGTGAGATCAAATGGAAGCAAGAAACTATCACCAACAGCATCGTCCTGGTAGAAACAACCCCCCCCGCTCTGAGCTGGCTCAAACTAGGGTATCTCTACCAATCCCCTGCCGAGCCACCCCAGGCGTGTATCACCTACAACGATTTCCAATGGCTGGATCGCACCGAGGAAGCCCAATGGCAGGGCAGTTCCTTTGAGCCATTCAGCCTGGTCGCCGACCGCACCCCGACCCTGTACCTGGGGTTCGACAAACCACTCCCGGCCGATTTGATCAGCCTGTATCTGGATGTTCAGGAAGTCAGCGGCCGCATCACCGGCCCTGTTCTCAAGTGGGAATTTTGGAGCGGCAAGGCCTGGTCCCCGCTTACCGTCCAGGATGAAACCGCCCATCTGGTTTTGCCCGGCATGGTCGCCGCCCTCTGGCCGGGAACCCGCCCCCTGCCCAGTACGGAAGCCATTCAGGCCAGCGGTACGCAAATCGAGGTGGCCTCGGCGCAACAGGCCGCCCGCTTCCAGGTGGGCGACCGGCTGGTGTTGGGTGCGCCAGAAACAGGCGAAATGGTGCGGGTGACGGGCATCAACCGCAACCTCATCACCCTGTCGCGGCCGCTTAAAAAAGCCCAAACCCGTGTCACCGTGGCCGTAGCTGGACTGGCCCGGTTTGCGCGGCCGCGTACCTGGCTCCGTGCCCGCCTGCAAAGCGACGGCGAACCGGCTTCCATCACCCTGAACGGCCTCTTCCTGAATGCTGTCTGGGCGGCGCAGGTACGTACCTTCGAGAATGAACCGTTGGGCAGTAGCGATGGCCGGGCCAATCAGGTCTTTTTCTGCCGCCAGACGCCCGTGCTGAAAGGGGAAATCATCGAAGTGCGCGAACTATCTGGCCCCCGGGCGGCGGTGGAGTTGCCCATGTTGCAGGAAGAACTGCTGGCTCAGGGGCTGACCAGCACCGACATCCGCACCGTCACCGACCGGCGCACCGGGCAGATTACCGAGGTGTGGGTGCGCTGGTTGCCCCGTCCCAACCTGTTTTTCTCTGGCCCGGATAACCGGCATTACATGGTGGAGCGCAGTCGCGGCCGCGTCATCTTTGGCGATAACGTCAACGGACGCATTCCTACTGCCGGAAACGACAACATCCGCGCCCGGCAATACCGCTCCGGCGGCACGGTCAGCGGCAATGTGCCTGCCGAAGCCATCAACCAGCTCCTCAGCGGCGTGGTCGCCGAAGGGGTGAGCAACCCCCGCCCTGCCGAAGGGGGAGCCGATGGCGAACCGGTGGCCCTGGCGCACACACGCGGCCCCCAGGTGGTACGCCATCGCCAGCAGGCCATCAGCCTGAGCGATTATGAGGCGTTGGCCCGTGAAGCCTCACCCGCCGTGGCGGTGGCGCGGGCTTTGCCGATTACACACGCCAGCGGCCGCACCGAACCCGGCTGGGTGAAGTTGATCATCATGCCGCACAGCCAGGAACCCCAACCACAACCCTCGTTTGGCCTGCGGCGACAGATTACCCAATTTTTAAGCGGCCGCGTGCCCGCCGGACTGAGTGGACAACTGTTCGTCACCGGGCCGGATTACCTGCCCGTAGGGGTCGAGGCGGTCATCACCCCGCGTGATTTCACCGCCGCCGGGCGAGTGCTCGACGCCGTAACCACCGCTCTGGCCGCCTTTTTGCACCCCCTGACCGGTGGCCCGGAAGGGCAAGGCTGGCCCTTTGGCCGGGATGTTTACCTGTCGGATGTAGCCGCCGTGTTAGAAAATGTGCCCGGCGTAGATTACGTCGCCACCCTCCACCTGCTCCTCAACAACACCCCTCGCGGCGAACGGGTAGACGTACCCCCCGACCGCATCGTCGTAGCCGGAGATTTGCGGCTGACGTTGCAGGGGGGGAGTGAGTAGTGGGCAGTAGACAGTTATTAGTGTATTGGTGTATTGGTGTATTGGTGTATTGGTGTATTGATTTTTCATTCACCATTCACCATTCACCATTTTCCGAGTTCCCACGAATTCCCACAGTTCCGAGGTATTCCATGCCTTTACCGCTACCCAATCTTGACACCCGCCGTTGGGCTGATCTGGTCGAAGAGGGACGCGCCCTGATTCCCCGCTACGCCCCACGTTGGACCGATCACAACATCCACGATCCCGGCATTACCTTGCTGGAAATGCTGGCCTGGCTGGTGGAGCAGGATATTTACCGGGTTAATCGTGTGCCGGATCGCCACCGGCTCAAGTTTTTGGGGCTGGTGGGCAAATTACCCCAACCCCCTCGCCCGGCCGAACTGGCCCTGACCTTTACCCTGGCTGGCGGCAGTAGTGCCACCCCCTTACCCGCCGGTTTGACGGTGACCACCTCGGCCGGGATCCGCTTCCGCACCCTGGCGGCTCTGTCCGTTGTGCCGCTGGCGATTCAGGCGGTGCAGGTGTTCGACGGGCAAACCTTCACCGACCAGACCCGTCTCTGGCAAGATGGCCTGCCCTTCCCTCTGCTCGGTGCCAACCCCGCGGCCGCGACCGATCCGCTCACCCAACCGGCCTTCTACCTGGGCTTTGCTGTACCCTTGCCCGTGGGCGAAACGGTCACGCTCTATTTTTGGTGGCGCGGCCGCAGTTCCTCGCTCGAGCGGCAACGGTTGTTAGAGGAGCGGGCGGCGCAACAGGAAAATTGCCTGCCTTTGCGGCCGCAGACCACCTGCACCCCCGTTCCCCCCTGCCCCGACCTCTGGTGTTCCGCCGCAGAGGAATCCGGGCCACCCCCACCGGCTGAGGTCGATCTGGGTCTGGAGCATCATGCCACCCGCATCGTCTGGGATTATTTTGATGGCCTGGTGTGGCGGCCGCTCGATCCGGCGCTGGGGGAAATTCGTGACACCACACGCGGCTTCACCCTGGATGGCCCGGTTGAATTTACCTTGCCTGGGGTTATGGCCGCATCTCCAGTCGGCGTCGTGGCTCAGGCTCACTTTTATCTACGCGGCCGCCTCGCCGCCGGACGCCCCGACACCGCACCCACCCTGGCCGATGTCGCCCTCAACACCACTTTGGCCGAACAGGTCAGCCCGGCCCGCACCACCCTGACGATTGCCGCCGGAGTCACACCGCCTGCCGGACAGGAACCCGTACCCGGCCAAACCCAATCATTGCAGATGGTGTTGGACGCGGCCGCGCACCTCACCGCCCTGGCTGTTGATCCCAGCGGAACCGGGCCGGAACTGTTTGTTCTGGCCTACCAACCGGCCACCGCCACCACCCCCGGCTCTTTGACGGTGACGTTGGCCCGGGTGGGGCAAGGTACAGAACGGCCCCACCAATGGGTAACGTTACCCAATGCCCCGATTGCTCACGGCGCGGCCGCGCTCTGGACAACCACTGCCACCGGGTTAGAACCCTGGCAACTCCGCCCCGATCTGGACGCCTCACCACGCACTGCGGCCCACGCCACGCTGGACAGCACCACAGGCCGGGTGACGTTTGGGGATGGGGAACGCGGCCGCGTCGTGCCCTTTTCGGCTTCGGTTCTGGCCCGGTACAACAGCACGCAGGGTGCGGGGGGGAATGTGGCCTCTGCGGCCGCGTGGTCACTCCTGGGGGCAGACGATGCGCTTAACCAGGCTTTGTGGGGGGGCGATCTCACACCCCTGGCGGCTATCCTGACCATCAGCAACCGCCACCCCGCCACCGGGGGCGCAGACGCAGAAACCCTCAATCATGCCGCCGGGCGTGCGGCCGCGGAAGTATGGGCACACGAACGGCTGTGGGAATTATGCCCGCCGGGTTGTACCACATTGGATCAACTGGATCGGGCGACGGTGTTGGCTTTGCCCGCCCCGGAACGAGCCACCACTCTGCTCGATTACGAACGGCTGGCTCTGGATGTGCCGGGAACGCAGGTGCAACGAGCCAGAGCCTGGGGCGGTCTGGATGCCCAATTTGCCTGTTTCCAGGCTCCCGGCACGGTCACGGTGGTTATTGTGCCCGGTTTGCCTCTGGCCCGCCCGGAACCAACCGCTGGATTGCTCGAGGCGATTTTTAGCACCCTGAACCGGCGACGCATCGTCGGCACACGGCTGGTCGTGGTCGGGCCGGATTACCTGACGGTGACGGTGCGGGCGACCATGCGGGCCAAAGTAGGGGCTGACCTGGTGCGGGTACAGACACAAATCCGCACCGCCCTCAACACCTTTCTCGACCCCTTGCGCGGCGGTCCGGAAGGGTGGGGCTGGCCCTTTGGCCGGGATGTTTACCGCTCCGAGGTGTTGCAGGTGATCGATCAGGTCGCCGGAGTGGATCACGTCCTCAGTCTGGAACTGATCGCCGATGAGGGCGAGGCGCAATGTGGCAATCTCTGCCTCAACCCGACGATGTTGACAACGCCGGGGAGTCATGAGGTGGAGGTGGTGAGGAGTGGGTAGGAACTCGGGGAATGGGGAATGGGGAAGAAATGGTCAATGGTTAATGGTCAATGGTCAATGGTGATGAAATGGGGAATGGTGAATGGTGAATGGTGAATGACACATACCGATAACCAATACACCAATACACCAATACACCAATACACCAATACACCCCACCCCTTTACCCCCCACCCCTTTATTCCCCCAGGAGAACATTATGGCAGGCAAGCAACAAACCGACAGCCAACGCATCCGTTATTTTGATGGGCAGTTGTTGACGGCGCGGGATTTGCGGGATGATGTGGCGTATGAGGCGCGGATGCGTGGGTTGCATGTGCGGGCGTTGCATAACACCTGGGGCGTGGCCCTGGGTTTGGCCGTGACGGTGCAAAATAACAACGTGGTGAAGGTCAGTCCGGGGATTGCTTATGATTGCCGCGGCCGCGAACTGTTCTCCGCCCGTGATTTGCTCATTGGCCCACCCCCGCGCCCCCTCGGTAGTCAGGTCAATGCCTGGCTGTTCGATTTGGTGATTCGTTACGATGAGAGTGGCGAACGCGGCCGCGCCGACAGCGTGCTTTGTACCGATGGCGTCAATCCTGGCGAAGAGCGTCCTCTGTGGCGCTGGCGTTTTGCCGGGGATGCGGTTGGCTTCACGCCTACATCCACCACCGCCCCCCCGGAACCGCTCCGCCTGGGCGAAGAGATTCCCCTGGCCCGTTTTGTCATTCAGCCAACTGAGCCACGCATCGGCCCGCCCGATTTTACAGAACGCCGGAACGCGCAGGGGTTGGTGCGGCCGCATATCGCCGATGGTCAGGTGCAACAACCTCTCCTACCCCACCCAGATGGCAATGAACTGAGCTTCACGATGACTATCAACACCAGTGCTGGTGGCTTTAACCAGACACCCTTCTACTTTGCCCGCATCACCGTCCCCATCTTGCTCGACCTGGCCCAACAGGGGGGACAAACCGCCGAACTATTGCGCCGCCTGTTGGGGCCATTCGTCACCATCCGCACAGCGTCGCGGCAAAGTTTTATTTTGGACATTCGTTTCGCCCTCTCCCAACCTCGTGGAGGTGTTGTGCTCAGGCGCGAGAACTTTGCCCTTTTGGCCCTTCTGCGCCGCGTCGCCGGGCGCGAAGATGTTTTGTCTGCCCTTGTCAACTGGGTAGGCGTGGAACCCACCGGCGGCTGTCCACCCCCGCCCCTGGCCTTTCCGTATTTCTTGTTCCTTCCTACCTTTATCAACGCGGCCGCGGGGGTGGGAACTCTAGGAACTTAAAAGCAATGGTCAATGGTTAATAGCCAATGGCTAATGGTTAATGAGGGAGTAAGGGAAGGGTGAATGGTAAATGGTGAAGGGTGAATGGTGAATGGTGAATGGTGAAAGACACACCAACACATCAATACACCAATATACCAATAAACCAATATACCAATACACCAATACACCAATACACCCCTCCCCCCCTCAAGGAGATACCTATGCCCCCACTCGATCTGCCCGCTTTGCAACGCCCCTCTTTTTTCGAGGGTCAGCGGTTGATGGCCGATGATCTGGCTGATGTCCAGACGTATCACCGGGAGTTGCGCTGGTTGCATAACCGCAGTTTGCACAACTGGGGCATTGCCCTGGGCCTGGCGGTGACGGGCAAACGGGGCGAGAAAGCCGTGCGCTTGCAGGGGGGCGTGGCGTTGGATTGCCGCGGCCGCGAACTCATCCTCAGCGAGACACAAGAACTGCCCATCCCTGCCGTCGCTGGAGCCAGCGATGGCAGTGGCCCCGCCACCTACTACCTCACCCTGCGCTACGCCGAAGACGCCGACCTCGTGTCGGAAATCCGCCAGGGCGTTTGTGGCACATCCGGGGCGGTGCGGCGACCGGAACAGCCCCTGGTGCGCTGGTTAGACCCGGACGAAGATTTCCAGATTGGCCTGGATATTGTGGTGGCTTCGATTCAGGTGCAAAACTGCCAGCTCCTCAAAGATGTCTCGGCGGCCGAACGGCGCGATGCTCTGCCCGCGCAACAGCCGTATGTGGCCGCCGGGCGCACAGTGGCCGGGCAAACCCCCTGGCGGCTGTGGCCGGATGCCCAAGACCCGTTCGGGGCGTATGGGGTGGCAACAACGGTAGCCACCACCAGTGCCGGTTTTCGCACCACCCCCCGTTACCAGGCGCACGTCATGGGCCAACGGAATTTTAACTTGATTGACGACAACGAAGAGCGGCAAGGTGTGGTAGATGGCTACGCTCAAATTTTGCTCCCCGCGGCCGCGACCTTTGAACTGGTTGTTCTGTTACCCACCGGTGTCGTCGGTGGCAACACCATTCTCAACCCCCCCATCGTCTTCACCGAGGCGTTTATGCTCCGCCTGAGTCAGTTAAGTGAACCGGGCGACCTGGGCTGGCATGTGGTGTGGTTGGGGGTGGAAGGGTGAAGGGGGTGGGTTATGGGTGTATGGGTGTATGGGTGTATGGGTGTATTGGTGTATTGGTGTATTGGTGTATTGGTGTATTGGTGTATTGGTGTATTAGTTATTGGGGTGACATCCTCATTCCACGCTCTGCGTGGAATGCGCACCATGACGCTCTGCGTCGGGCTGGACGCGGAGCGTCCTGGGTGGTGTTCCCACGCGGAGCGTGGGAACAAGCGTTATGGGGGTGTGGATGTAACCCCAGGGGTCTCGACAACAGGTGAAATGTGACCACGAACGGCAACTATTTTTACGTTAATCACCAAAACCGCTGGCGCGAGGCGACCTTAAGCGGGCTGGTCAACACGGCGGGCGTGTTGCATCTGGCCCCGGTTCCGGGGCTGGCGGAAACAGTCGGGCCGCCTCTGGCCGTGGCCGAACAACTGACCGGGCCAGCCGGGATCGGCGTGGATGACCAGGGCAACCTCTACCTGGCCGACCCTGCCGGACACCGAATCATCCGCGTAGATGCCTGCGATGGTTCCAATGCCCCTTTGTCCTGTTTGCGCGGCCCCGGTTCCGCCCCGGGCCAACTCAACACCCCTCGCGGCCTGGCTATCTACCACTCTAATCAATACACCAATACACCAATAACTCCCCTGTTGTACATCGCCGACAGCAACAACCATCGCCTCCAGGTGATCGATCTGGCGACACAACAGGTACGAGCCATCTGGGGACAGGTTGATCCGTATGCCACGCCGGAACCGGGTGATGAGCCAGGACAGTTTAACGAACCGTGGGATGTGGCGGTGGATCAGGTGGGGGCGGTGTATGTGGTGGATTACGGCAACCGGCGGGTGCAGAAGTTTACCAGCCGCGGCCGCGTTCTTCCCACTTTCTGGCTCACCATCCAAAACCAACCGGCCGTGCCCCAGGAACCCGCCGCCGTGGCTACCATCCAGGTGGCAGGCGAGGAACGCATCCTCATCATTGACCGGGCCGACAACCGGGTGCTGGTTTACCGGCGCGATGGTGTGTGGGATGAAGAAGCCACCACCCGGTGGGCCAACATTCCGGCGCAGGTCGGCTTGCTGGTGGATGCCCTGGCCGACGACGATTTTCTCTACGTGGCCGATGCGGTCAGCGGCCGCGTTCTCGTGTTTGATCAGGCAGGCGTGTTCATGGGAGTCGCCCAGGGCGGGCCAGCCGCAGTTGCCGGGCTGGCTTTTGATTGCCAGGGGCGTTTGCTGATTCATCCCGGCAGTGGCGGCACGGTACAACAACTGCAACCGGCCCAGGCTTACGCCCTCTGTGGCACGGCATTGATCGGGCCGCTGACGGTTGGCTCCAACCTGACCCGGTGGCATCGGCTGAAGGTGACGCTGGGGGAATTGCCGGAAGGGGGGCACATTCAGTTTTTTAGCCTGGTCAGCAACGGCAACACGCCCCCCAATTTGCCGATGAGTTGTGGGACGATGAATGGGATTGCGGCCGCGAATCCCGCCCTTACCCCCCTCAACCAATGGCGATCCGCGCCCGTAGATGGGTTGGATGTGCTTCTGGCGCACGAGCCGGGGCGTAACGTGTGGCTGGCGGTGCTTTTCCAGGGTAACAGCCAGAGTTCGCCCACGCTAGAGCAGATGCGGCTGGTGTATGACCACGAGACCTGGGGGCAATATTTGCCCAGCGTCCACCAGAATGATCCTGCGAATATGGCCCGGCTCAACCCGGTGCTGTCTTTGTTGGAGAGCCTGTTGGGTGAAGAGGAAACGGTGCTGGAGAGCCTGCCGCTATTGTTTGACCCCGCGGCCGCGCCCGATGACACCAACCCCGACTCCTGGCTCGATTGGTTGTCCGGCTGGCTGGCCTTCCACCTGGACGAAACCTGGTCTGAGGCCAAACGGCGGGCCACTTTAGCCCAGGCCTTTCGCCAGTACGGACGACGGGGCACAGTCGAAAGTTTGCGCTGGTTCATCAGCCAATACGCCGGGGCCACCGCCCACATCAGCGAACCGGCTACCCAAACCGCCCTGTGGACGTTGGGTGAGTTTTCCCACCTGGGCTTTGAGACGATGCTGGCTCCCGCCGAAGCCCAAGGGGCGGTCGTGGGCACAACCGCCACGCTGGATCGCTCTCACCTCATTAGCGAGGCGGAATTTGGGTCGCCGCTGTTTAGCGACGTGGCCCACCGTTTTTGTGTGCAGGTGTATGCGGCCGATTTATTCGACAGTAACACGTCGCTGGAGCAGGTGCGCCAGGTGTTGGAACGGGAGAAACCGGCGCATACGGTTTATCACCTGTGCCAAATTGAGGCCCGGATGCGCATCGGTTTTCAGGCCCGCCTGGGCATAGACACGATTATCGCTGGCCCACCCCCTGACCTGGCCCTCACCTCGGTCATGCAACTGGGGCATGACACGGTGTTGCCAGGAAAGAAAGACAGCGACGCGGCCGCGCTCGGTGCAGGTACGCGCATTGGGGTGGGAACGGGGTTGGTGTAGGGAACTCGTGGGAACTCTGGGAACTCGTAGGAACTCAGGGGAACTTAGAGGAACTTAGAGGAACTTAAAAAATGGTCAATGGTCAATCGCCAATGGTCAATGGCTAGAGGAGAAGAAATTGTGAATGGTGAATGGTGAATGGTGAACGCCAGACCAATAACCAATACACCAATAACTGTTCACCGTTCGCTTCCCCCCAACCCTCATCCCTATCTTTTAGGAGGTTTTCATGGCAAATCATGGGTACACACAAATCGAAGCACTCCGGCAACTGGCGGCTCCAGCCCGGAATAATTATTTTTACGGCAAACTCCTCGATGTGATGCATTTCCAGATGGAGCAGTCGTACTTCAATCGCAAACGGTGGTTGCTGAACCGGTTGGGGTTGGGTAGTGGCGTATTATGCGGTCTGGAGTTGGTCGTGGCCGATAATGGGCAATCGGTCTGGGTGCGGCCGGGGGTGGCGATTGATGCCCTGGGGCGGGAGATTATCGTGCCCACTGCCTACTGCCTGGAAAACCCCCGCCAACCCACCGATGAACAAGGCCGCCCCATGGGCGACCCCATTCCGGGGGAAGGCGTGGTTACACTTTGCCTGGGCTACCATGAATGCGCCACCGAACCGGTTCCGGTGCTGGTGGGGGATTGTGATACGCGCCAGGATTGTGCCCCCAGCACCATTCGGGAGCGGTTTCGCCTGCTGGTGCGGGAAGGCGAACCGGCCCAGGTTCCGGGGCAAATCAGTGACGAACAATGTGCGGCCATCTTCCCGGCGGGTGAAGTACCAGACGAATTTGATCACCACGCGGCCGCGTGCCAGACCCTCAGCGGCCCCTGCCTCGAACCGGATAACACCTGCGTTATCCTGGGAACCGTTACTCTACCGGCTATAGCCACCGACCCGCTCACAGTGGATGGTTGCACCTATCGCACCCCCGTTTACAGCAACAGTCTGCTCTGGGAACTCATGGTTTGCCTGGCCGACCGGGTAGACCAATGTTGCCGCACCCTGCTGTTGCGTTACGTCTCCGGCGATGCCCAGCAGGCCACACCAGGCACGGAGTTACCACTCCCCCTGGTGGTTGAGGTGGTAGATGGCAACGGTCAGGTGGTAGTAGATGAAGTTGTCACCTTCCGGGTGCGGGGTGGTGGGGGAACGATTGTGCCGGACACCCTGCCCAGTGATGCCAATGGCCGGGCTGAGACGAGATGGACACTGGGCGCGGCCGCGGGACTCAACACCTTAGAAGCCACCATCGCTTCTGGGGCAACCGTCACCTTTATGGCTCTGGCCGTGGCCGGAGAGCCACCCCCCTTAACCTGTGTGGATTTTGACGCCTTAGCTGAAGGGGAAACGTACCAGGTGGGCGATAGTTTCGTGGCGTCCGGCGTCACCATCACCGGCAGACCGTTCATCTTTAGCAACGGCACACCCACCGAAAACGGCTTTGCCCGCATCGAGAGTGGGGGACAGGCTGGTGGTACGGGGCAAGACGTTCAAGTAAACAACATCAATCTGGCCTTTGCCTTCCCGGCTTCCTGGCCTGCGCTTTCCCTGCGTTTTGGCGAGTTTGGCGGCAACCTCAACGTGGAGATCAATGGCGATTTCCGCAACATTGATAATTTCGCCGACCTTGACGGACAACCGATAGGGGGCACGACTGTTACGGTTATCACCGGCGCGGATAACCGGGGAACGTTGAATGTGAATGGGGTCGTCAATGCCTTCGCCATTGGGGGACAGGAATTATGGATTGATGATGTCTGCCCAGAAATGGTGGCAACCGCCACACCACCTGTGGTCACCGGCATCTGGCCCCCCAATGCCGTGAATCTCATCGAGAACCCTGAATGGTTAGAGGCGTGGCGCGAACAACCCCGGGTGGCTATCGCTTTTGACCGGGAGATGCGTGAGGAGCAATTGCGGGAGCCGGAATTGCTCAATGAATGGTTGCGCCTGTGGCAGGTGCTGGATCGGGGCGAAATTATTGTGCGTCGGTTGCGGCCGCAACTCGTAGACATCACCGACAATTTTATGGGGCTGACCGGCTTCATCGCCATTTACGTTTTTGACCTGGAAGATGCCTTCACCCCGGCCCGTTACCTGGGGCAAATGCGGGCGCAAAGTGGCAACATCACCGACACCGCCACACCCCCGCTCACGTTAGATGCCGAGTTCCGGGGCAGTCGTCTGACCGTGCCCCTGTTAGACACGATTTGGAGAATTGAAGAGCAAGAAGTGTTCGGCCAACGTGACATCTGGGATCGGCTGGTAGACACCGGAGCCACCTTACCCCAATCGGGTGATGGCAACGAAGGCGGTCGCTTCCAGGGCTGGTTTGAGTTTATGAGAGAGCAGGGGTAGGGAGTAGGGAGTAGTGGACAGTGAACAGTAAACAGTTATTGGTTATTGGTTATTGGTTGTTGGTGTGTGATGACCTACAGCTTACTACTCACTACTCACTACTCACTACTCACTACTCACTGTTCACTGTCTACTGTCTACTGTCTACTGTTAACTGCCTACTGTCCACTGCTTACTTTTCCCACGGGAGGTCTTCATGCGTAGCTATGATTTAACTATATGCCAGCCGAACGGGGCTGTGGGATTGGAACGGACGCGCTTTTTTCCGCGTCAACTGATCGGGCCGGATGATTTGACGCAGGATCAGATTTATTTTCGGGATAAGTTGCGCCGCCATAACCGGTTTTTGCATGGTTGGGGGGTGGTGTGCGGGGCGGAAGTGCGCCTGGGGCAGAGGGATTGTGAGCTTGTGGTCGCGCCTGGCTATATCCTGGGGCCGTATGGTGATGAGATTATGATTGACAGCGAGGTGACGGTGGATGTGTGCCGCGAAGGGTTGGATGGCAATGCCGTTTCGCCGTGCGGCGACGCGCTTGATCCCTGGTGTAGTGATGTGCGCGTTAACCGGCAGGCGGGGCAGAGGTTGTATGTGGCGGTGAAATATGCGGAATGTCATTCGCGGCCGCAACGCGTCCAGTCTAACGGTTGTGGTTGCAACGAGGCCGAATGCGAATACAGCCGTATCCGGGACAGCTTTGCCATCAAACTATTGACCAGCCTACCTGCCGGTTACGCCGACCCCATGCCCCAACCCTCCGTACGCGGCACCATCAACTGCCCCACCAACGCTAACGGCGAACCCCAGGCCCGCGCCTGCCCCGATTGCCCCCCCGAACCCTGGGTCATCCTGGCCGATGTCGTCCTGGGAGCCGATGGCAATATCGGGGCGATTGATTGTTTCCGGCATCGGCGGTACGTGGCTTCCTTTGGCAATTATTACTTCCTGTGCGAACGGGAACGTATATACGGCATTCGCGGCGACGTGCTGGTAGACAAAGTGGCCGAGGCGGCGGGGGTCAGTTCGGCCAATGTGCTGGTGGCGGCCAAACGGCCAGATCGTTCGGCGGTGTACATCCCGGCCCATTTTGCCGTGCAACCGGGCGAGACGTATGCCAGTTTTTTGGCCCGAGAAGGCGGCCGCGAACTGTATGATCCTGTACTCAAGACCTCGTTTACCCTGGGCGAACTGTACGCCCTCTCCGGGGTGAATCCCAATACCACAATTCATGGTGTGGCCGAGGCGGTCACGCCGTTGGAAGGGGTAACGTTGCGGCTGAATGAGTTACGTACCACCCGTGCCGCCCTGGCTGAGGCATTGGATGCCAGCGGAACGGAGCGGTTGGTAGAGGATTTTGCTAATGCGCCCGCGGCCGCGGACAAACTCTCCGCCAGTACTTTGCGTGGTGTCAGTACCCGGTCGGCCCTGGGACGCAAGTTAGCCAACCTGACCGTCGCCGATGTGGCGGCCACCGACAGGGAAACGTTTATTGCTTCGGCCTTGGAAGAGGTTCCGGCCCGGCAAAAAACGGCGGTGGAGAATCAGGCGGGTGAGGTGTGGGACAATGCCAAAAAGGTGGTGGGTATCAGCCGGAATTGGCGCTGATCGGGAGCAGGTTCATATGTTATTAGTCATCGTTCGGGAATAACATGGGTGGCACGGTGGGGACACCGGCCACAGCAAAGGTTATTGAGATTTACCAAATGAATACCGGTATAGTGTTTCCCCCACCCCTAACCCCGCCCCCAGGGGCGGGGAACTTTTTCTCGGGTCATTTTTCGCGGGCAGACGCCCGCGAAAAATGACCCGAATGGAGTTTCTCGCTTCCCGCGTTCCTGTCTGCCCGACCGGGAATCGGCGATTTGTGCAAAAAATGACCCGAATGGAGTTTCTCGCTTCCCGCTGGGAGCGTAGGGGGGATGGGTCTTTCGTGGTAGCCATTCTAGGCCTGCATTATTACGGAAAAACGCAAAAACCGTTGACCGCTAAAAGCACACTCGAAAAATGGCCCAAGCCGTAGAACAGCCTTTCAGGCTGTTCACCCTCTCAAGAAAACAGCAAACGTCAGGAACAAACCAAATAGTTACCGAAATTGGCGTGGCCCAAAAGTCGGCAAACAGTGATTAACAGTTTGTAGGGCGATTTGATAAATCGCCCACGAGACGATTTATCAAATCATCTTACAAATTTGTAAGGCTGACCTGAACCATGCCCCGAATTTTTATTTTCCCATTCGTACTAATTCGGCTAACTCGTGGCAAAAATCTCTTTGGTTATGATCATTCAACGGGAAAAAGGTGTACCACAAGGGGGAGGGGGGGGCATCATAATTTGCATAATGTTATTATTCTCATCACTTTCCAGAACCTGATTTTGTGTATCTGCTTCGGCATAGATACTTCCTACCGGCCCACTGCTAAAGTGATAGACCAACGGAGCCTGTTCTCCCACCAATAGGCCAGCGAATTGGGTCTCTTCCGGAAAAATCGCGGCAATAAATGGCCCGGCATGATTCGTACCAACATTTTCGACCCAGACCGTGATGGTGCCAGGGCTACCCCAAGGACAGGTATTATCATAGTCAATGTGGAAAGTATAGGGAATTGTCAGGTCAGGTAGACCATAAGGGGTAGAGGTAGGCGTAGCCGTGGGAGCAGTGACTATAAGAGGCAGATTGGAAATGCTGGGTGTTGCAGTAACAGTATTTTCTGGTGTGGGCGTGATAACAGGCGCGGCCGCAGTTATGGGTGTTGATGTCAGGGTAACAGTAGGAAATGATACAGCAGTAGATGATATTATTGGCCCTGATGAACCATCTGACCTGTCAGCAGGCATACAACTGACTAGAACAAATAAACAGGCAGCAAGAGTGAGTAATTTTTTCATGCCTATTTCGCAAAGAGGGTGGTTAGTAGTCTGACATAGGGATGAAATTCTATGGGTTTACTCGCAAATAATTTTGGCGTCTTCGGGATTTCAGGAGTTGACACCATCTGTAGGGCAACCCTTGTGGTTGCCCTCGGCGGGGCAGGCACAAGGCCAGCCCCTACATGTAGCCGCACCCCACGAATTCCGAAAGAACCAAAATTCTTACCATTATCCGGTCAGTGGGGTCAGCAACCGGTCCGCAATGGGGCGGAAGTTGGCCTAATAAGGTGATACGGGGATATGACGTTTTTCGCCCCTCGTGCGTCTCCTATTCACCTAGCGAAAGGCGGGTAAGACTTCTTGGGCATAGAAGCGGAAAAATCCTTCCTGATCGGGGCCAATTTGGTGGATGTAGATGTGATCATAACCGGCATCAATAAACTGCTGAATGCCTTCGATATGCTTTAGGGCATCGGGGCCACAGATCATCTCGCCGACAACATCTTCTTCTTTTAACATTTTCACGGCCTGCTCGAAGTGGGCCACGGTGCGTAATTCCTGGCTCATTTCCCCCTTCAGGCCACCCGTGGGCCAGATTTTGTAGACGATATGACGGGCTTCGGCTTCACTTTCGGCCCAACAGACAGATAATTGACCATAACGGGGTTTATCCTGGCCTCCGGCGGCCGCGAATTTGTCTATGGTTTCCTTTTTGGGGGTGAGGCCGATAAAACCATCACCAATTTTGCCCGCGGCCGCGATGCTTTTCGACCCACTGCCCGCTATCATAATGGGGGGTGGTTTGTCGGGTAATGAATAAATACGGGCATCTTCTACAACATAATAATCGCCCCACCAGCTAATCGTTTCTCCTGTCCACAACTCCCGCATCAGTTCTATCGCTTCTATAAGCATATCCAGACGAATTGTGTGGGGGGGCCAACGATCACCCAAGATATGTTCGTTGAGATTTTCGCCTGTGCCTACGCCCAGGAAAAAACGACCCGGCATGAGACATTCAGCAGTCGCGGCCGCTTGGGCAATAATCGCCGGGTGAATCCGCATGGTAGGGCAGGTTACCCCCGTACCCAGTTTGAGCCGTTCTGTGGCCTGGGCAATCCCCCCGATCACTGCCCATACAAAGGGGCTGTGTCCCTGGTTATTTGTCCAGGGATGATAATGATCGGAGATGAGGGCAAAAGTAAACCCTGTTTCTTCTGCCCGCCGGGCGTTATGGATTAAATTTTTGGGGCTGTGTTCTTCACTAGAAAGAGCATATCCTAATTCGATCATTGTGACCTCCTCTAAAAATGTAGGGCGATTTGGTAAAGGGTGTGTTTCAAATGATTCGTTATTCGCTCAGGGCGGCGTTCATCGTTTCGATGAGGCCGTTGACCAGTTGGCCCTGCTCGACGGTGGATAGACGGGCTTCGGGGTGGAGAATGAGGTAGTAGGGCAAGGGCATGTCGCCGGTGTTGATGATGGTGGCCATATCATCTATTTGTTCCAGGGTGCAACAGGTTTGTTCCCAATCAGAAAAGTTGAGGACAGCGCGGCCGCGTTCCACGTCCGACACAATCATATTGCCTACCGGGATAATGGCGGTATACCAGGGCCAGTGTGTTTCGTTGCTGTGACAATCAAAACAAGCCCGCTCCGTCAATTGTTGCGTCTGGGTATTGTCCCAGGCTGGCTCGGAAACGATGGTCGGATTGTCCCGATTGAGCGGCCAGAACTGCATGAGGGCAAACGCGGCCGCGACCCCCACCAACAGGCCGATAATGATTTTTTTATCTGTGCGTAAGCGGCGCAACCAGCGTCTTAACACCAGGGACTCCGAGGGTAATGGTGATAGAGAGTAGTAACCACTCTGGCATTCACCATTTACGATTTACGATTCACCATTCACCATTTACCATTCCCCATTCCCCATTCCTAAGTTCTCTCCTCCTTCAGCGCAGGTTATACAAAAAAGCGGCCATATCGCGGGCCTCTTCCTGACTCACCCCCAGATCCGGCATCACCGTTCCCGGTTCAATCTCCTGGGGTTCACGTATCCATTGGATCAAATTTTCCGGGGTGTTGATCAACGCTCCCGCGATGTAGGCCCGTTGGGGCCAATCATCCAGGGGTGGTCCCACGGTAGCAATGGCACCAGCCACACCGGGAATGGTGTGACAGGCATCACAACCGTAAGCATCGAGCAGGTCGCGGCCGCGGTCGCTATCTCCCTCAGGTACAATCTGTCGGGGTGAGCCACTGTCCATCAAACCACAGCCCGTCAGGAACAACAAAAGGAGCCAGCCCTGACAAATTTTCAGAAATCTGTCAGGGCTAAACCGGGCCGTTATGATGAGATATTCAGCGTGGACAACAACTCGCCGTGTCGTCCCCTTTGCGTGTCCCCGCGTCATTTTCACCTCTCAATACCTTCTGGCCTCCCCTCAACAGGCTGGTAAGACAAGAAATGTGAGGGCCAACCCGATAGTTAACAGGGCCAAAAACAGGGTAAGGGCCACCGTAGACAGACCCATAAAACGATCCCCCTGTTGGCTAACTCGAGATGTCACACCGGGTGGTGGCACCGCTTCTTTCTGCGCTAACTGCCACCCCTGGTACCCCAGATACCCCAAAGCCAACAGGACAAGCAACGTCAAAACCAGGGCCACCAGGCTATAGAGTATGAGCCGCCCCCCTATAACCATACGCCAAAAATCCAGATTACAACTGGCTTCGTTCAATAAATAAACCAATAAGAAATAGCCCATCCAGAGAATGGGGGGTAAGAGCAGTAGCCACTTTCTTTGCCGGTCAGGAGTTACCTGTTTTTTCTCAACCATAACGTTTGTCATTATCTTTTTGTCCATTGACCTGTAACTTCGCCATATTTTGGGCTGTGGCCGGTTTTCTGACCCCGCCCCCTTGTTCATTAAATTTTTAATCGGGTAACGTATTCATTGACCCCATCCCCCCTGCCGATTCCCGAGGGGATGGGGGAATTCCCATGGGGCATTTTTCGGGGCGAATGCCCCGAAAAATGCCCCTTAGAAAAGTTCCCTGCCCCTGGGGCAGGGTTAGGGGTGGGGGGGATTCCATTACCTGATTAATTTTTAAAACGACAACAGGGCGAGGTCAGGGGTGAGGGAAATCCCATAGATAACCACCTTACCCTTTAGCCAGAGGCTGAATAGGGATACAGGTAAAGAATGATCACAGTGATGAACCACATACCGGTGAGAGCCAGCCAGTAACTGCTAATGTTTTCGATGGGCGTGCGCCGTTGGGCCGCGTACAGGCCACGCCAGGCCCAAAATTGCACAAAGAGGTTCATGCCCAGGCCGATCAGGAGTAAGAGAAGCAGATAGGCATCAATGATCCAAAACAGGGACCCGTAAGCGTTGACCCGCCAATCGAAAGGGAGTTGGCTCAAATCGTAAATGAGAAACGCGGCCGCGGCCGCTTGCCACCCCATCCCCCCCAACAGTCCCAGGCGCAAATGGCGCAAACGGTTCTCCTGCATTTGGCGACGTGTCCACCACATCAGACCAGCATTCACCACCAGACAAACCGTGGCCATACCCACCCAGGTAAGTACCGGCAGAGGTAAATTACCCAGTGGCCAGCCACTGTTTTCGATGCGAATATAGAAATAACTAAGCAAAAAGTAGCCCAGTGCTGTAGCCAGGAGCAAAATCAGCAGACCCATAGCCCCCCGGTTCACCGCATCACTACCATAAGCATGCACGGCAATCCCGTGTTTTTCGGCAAATGCGGCTTCTTCAGCCAAATTTGTGCGTACTTTACCCGGCCAATGCCAGCCGATAATGCCAATAATGACAATGATCATGCCCAACAAAGAGACGGGCCGCAGGCTAAATATCTCCGTGCCAAAAATGATGACCAGCCCTGTGCCCGTCACCGCAGGCCAGAGAGATGGCCCAGACAGGCGGAATATTTCTTCCGGTTTGCCGTCCACAGTGGAGGTAACCAGACCAGCACGCCAGCTTGTGGGCCAACGGCCCAAATCCTGGACGAGGTTACGCACAGACTCTGGCCCATCTGTCAGATTATCTTGATCCCACAGGGGATCGCGGCCGCGGACAATCGGCAATACACCAAAACCAAAATTGATGGGGGGTGAATCCACCGCCCATTCCAACGAACTGGCCCCCCAGGGATTCGGTCCCACCTCTTCCGTCTGGCGCAGGCTGTAAAATAAATTGAACAAAAACACCGCCACCCCCGTGGCCAACATAAACGCACCCAGCGTAGAGATCAGGTTATAAATATCCCAACCAAACGCCTCAGGGTAAGTGTACATGCGGCGCGGCATCCCCATCAGCCCCACAATATGCTGAGGAAAGAAGGTCACATGAAAACCGACAAACATCAGCCAGAAATTCCATTTACCCAACCGTTCGTTCAACAGTTTGCCGCTAAATTTGGGCATCCAATAATAAATGGCGGAAAAAATGGGGAAAACAACACCCCCAATCAGAACGTAATGCAGATGGGCTACCACAAAATAAGAATCATGCGCCTGCCAGTCAAAAGGGACAGCCGCCACCATTACCCCCGTAATACCGCCGATCACAAAAGTCACCAGGAAACCCACAGCAAAAAGAAACGAGGTTGTCCAGACCGGTCGTCCACTGAGGATGGTAGTGATATAGGCAAAAATCTGGACGCCGGTAGGAATGGCAATAAGTGCACTGGCGGCCGAAAAAATACCCAGGCTCACCTGTGGCAAACCAACGGCAAACATATGATGTACCCACAGAGCAAAACTGATAAAACCTGTGGCTACCATCGCTACAGCCACAAAGGTATAGCCCTGAATTCTTTGCCGGGAAAAGGTAGGAATAATCATGGCCATCATGCCTGTAGCCGGTAAAAATTGAATATACACCTCTGGGTGGCCGAAAATCCAAAACAGATGTTGCCACAATAGAGAGCTACCTCCCGCCAGGGGGTTAAAAAATTGGGTACCAATTTTGCGATCCAGTTCCAGGAGTAAACTGGCCACAATAAGGGCTGTGAAAGCAAACAGAATCGAAAAAGCGGTTACCAACATGGCCCAGGCATAGAGGGGCATCCGGGCCAGCGACATGCCGGGGGCACGCAGGCGCAAAATGGCGATAATGATTTCTACCCCGGCGGCAATTGCGGCAACTTCGGCCACACCCAGGGCCAACAGCCAATAATCCAGGTCAATATTGGGAGAGTATTCGGGGCCGCTGAGGGGGGTATAGGCGAACCAACCAGCATCAGGGACAGAACGAGCCAAGTAGCTACCTAAATTTGGCGCAAATTAGCGACAGTTCCATCACGTGCGAGAAAAGAGGCAAAGGCCGCGATAAAAGAAGCAGCTAATTCATGAGCTTGATTGAGTGAAACTTGTACGATATGACCC
>JAGNBF010000144.1 GCA_018004935.1 Chloroflexota bacterium
GTATTGCGCCGCCTGACACGGGTATTGGGCAACAAAGAGCAGGTAGCCCAACTCACCCAAACGGCCCAAAAAGCGGATATCATCGAAGCGTTGACCGGCTCGCGGCCGCAACCCACTCCCACCCCCACCCCCATCACCGACTACCCCCACTTTTTCGACATCACCATCCCCAACAAAACCGGCTTCCACGCTCGCCCCGCCACCGCCTTCGTGGATTTGGCCCGCCAGTTCGACGCCGACATTTTGGTGCGTCACGGCCAACAGAGTGCCGACGGCAAAAGCCTCATCTCCCTCTTGCAGTTAGGTGCCGAGTTTGGCGCGGCAATTCGGGTATCGGCGCAAGGCAACCAGGCCGCGGCCGCGCTCCAGGCTTTACAAACCGCCATCTCCGCTGGACTGGGCGATGAAGAAGAAGAGGCCACCCCCCCTGCCCTCTCTGGCACAATCGAATGGACGCCACAGACGGTCAAAGCCACCCTGCACGGCATCTCCGCCGCCAACGGCCTGGCCACGGGCAAAATCCGCCAACACACCCAGAAGCAGATCATCGCCCCGGATGGTCCCGGTGATCCTCTGCAAGATGGGGACGCCTTGCAGAACGCCTTGCAGGTGGCGCAAGAAGAGTTGGCGTTGTTATACGAAGAAGTAAAAACCCGCTTCGGGTCGGGCAAAGCGGCTATTTTCCGCGCCCACCAGGAGTTCCTCAACGACACCAGCCTCATCCGCCAGACGGTCAGCCTGATTTTCGCTGGTCATAATGCCGCCTGGGCCTGGCAACAGGTGATCAACGAACGGGTGGGCCAGATTCAAAAATTGGATGATCCGGTGCTGGCGGGTCGGGCCGTAGATATCAGCGACGTAGGGCAACGGGTTTTGCGCCACCTTTTGGGCCTGCCCGCGGCCGCGTCCCTCACCCCCGACACCCCCGTCATCCTCATCGCCCACGACCTCACCCCCAGCGACACCGCCGCCCTCGACCCCGACACCATTTTAGGGTTCTGCACCGCTGTCGGGGGGCCAACATCCCATTCCGCCATTATCGCCCGCTCGTTGGGCATTCCGGCTGTCGTGGCCGCCGGGGAGATGGTGCTGGACATCCCCGACGGCACAACCTGCATCCTGGATGGGTTCAACGGCTACCTTTATCTGCAACCGGGCGAAGCCGACATGGCCGCCGTGCGCCAGATTCAACAAAAATTACACCAGGAGCAGGTCGCCGCCGAAGCGCACCGTTTTGAACCGGCCCAAACCAGCGACGGCCACCGGATCGAGGTGGCGGCCAACATTAATCGCGCCGCCGATGTGCCCAAAGGGTTGGAAGCGGGTGCAGAAGGGGTGGGGTTGATGCGGACGGAGTTCCTCTTCCTGGAGCGCACCACCCTCCCCACTGAGGAAGAACAATTTGTAGCCTACCGGGACATGGTGCAGGCCCTCCGGGGCCAACCGTTGATCATCCGCACGTTGGACATCGGCGGGGACAAAGAAGTGCCGTACCTGAATCTGCCCAAAGAGGACAACTCCTTCCTGGGAATTCGGGGCATTCGCCTGTGCCTGGCCCGGCCCGATTTATTCCTGCCCCAACTACGAGCGATATACCGCGCGGCCGCGTATGGCCCCGTCAAAATCATGTTCCCCATGATCGCCACCCTGGACGAGTACCGCGAGGCCAAAACCATCGCCGAACAGGTGCGCCAGGAGCTTAACGCCCCCGCCATCGAGCTGGGCATCATGATCGAAGTCCCGTCCGCCGTCCTCATGGCCGATCAACTGGCCCAAGAAGTCGCCTTTTTCTCCATCGGCACCAACGATTTGACCCAATACACCCTGGCGATGGATCGCTTGCACCCGCAGTTAGCCAGACAAGCCGATGCCCTGCACCCGGCTGTGCTCCGCATGATTGCTAAAACGGTGCAGGCGGCCCAAAAAGAAGGGGTTTGGGTGGGGGTTTGTGGCGGTATTGCCGGGGACCCCAAAGGGGCGGTCATTCTCACCGGGTTGGGCGTTTCGGAGTTGAGTGTGAGTGTGCCCAGCATCGCCGCCGTGAAGGCCCAAATTCGCAGTTTATCGTTTGCTGAGATGCAGGCGTTGGCGCAGAAGGCGTTGGCCTGCCGTAATGCTCAAGAGGTACGAGCCTTATGAGAGTCGCCACGATTACGCTTAATCCGGCCATTGATCAGACGGTGCGGGTGGATGGGTTTCAGCCCCACCATGTCAACCGGAGCCAGCAGATGCAGTTTAACGCCGGGGGCAAGGGGGTCAATGTGGCCTCGTTCCTGGCCGATTATGGTTGTGAGGTAGTGGCAACAGGTTTTTTGGGGCAGGACAACCCGCACCTGTTTGATCAGCTTTTTACCCACAAAGGGATCGCCGATCATTTCATTCGTATTCCGGGGCTGACCCGGACGAATATCAAGATTGTGGATGAGGCCAACCAGCAGACAACGGATATTAACATGCAGGGGTTGGTGCCGAACGCGGCCGCGATTCGTCAACTTTATGACACCGTAGATGAACTGGCCCGGCAGTGTGACTGGTTTGTGCTCGCGGGCAAACTACCCCCCACCGTACCCGACACAATTTACGCCCGACTCATCAGCCAGATTAAACGAGCAGGCAAACGGGTAGCCCTGGATACCAGTGGTGACGCATTGCATGAGGGAGTTCTGGCCGGTCCTACCCTGGTCAAGCCCAACATTCATGAGTTGGAGCAGTTAGTGGGGCGGGAGTTGGTGAGTGTAGGTGAGGTACTGGACGCGGCCGCGGAGCTTTTAACCTATGACACAGAAATCGTGGTGGTCTCCATGGGGGAACATGGTGCGTACTTCGTCACCTGTGACGAAATTGTGCAAGCCGTTCCGCCAGCCGTGACCATCAAAACCACCGTCGGTGCGGGGGACGCGATGGTGGCGGGCGTGGTAGCCGGGCAAATGGGCCAGCTCACATTGGCCGATTGCGCCCGGTTAGCCACCGCCTTCTCCATCAGTGCTATCTCCCAGGTTGGGGCCCACCTGCCATCTGCCCCTACCCTACAAACCTACCAGCAGAAGGTGACAGTGGAGAAGATCCTGAGGCTGTTAGTTAATAGTAAGCAGTAAGCAGTGAACAGTGAGTAGCCATGACCAATAACTACTCCCTGCTAACCGCTTATTGCTAACGTATATTCAATCCGTGTTGAGGAGGAAAAACATGAGTAAAAAGATTGTTGCTGTGACATCGTGTCCCACCGGTATCGCCCATACATTTATGGCCGCCGAAGGGGTACAAAAAGGGGCGGAATCCTTGGGTTATGCCGTTAAGGTAGAAACACAAGGCTCCGTAGGGTCGCAAAACACCCTGACCGCCCAGGACATCAAGGACGCCGATTTGGTCATCATCGCCGCTGATACCAAAGTAGACATGAGCCGGTTTGCCGGGAAACGTGTTTACGAAACCTCGACCAAAGCGGCCATTACCGATGGTGTCGCTGTGGTTAAAGCCGCCGTCGAAAAAGCGGCTGTCAAGGGCGGAGCGGGGCAAGCCAACTATGTGCAATCGGTACAACAGGCCAAAGAAGAGCGTTCCGCCGCCCGTACCGGTCCGTACAAACATTTGATGACCGGGGTTTCGTACATGATTCCCTTCGTGGTGGCGGGTGGGTTGCTCATCGCGGTTGCCTTCGCCGCTCGGGGTATTTACGCCTACGACGCCACCTTGAGCATGACCGGTGAAGCCATTGAAGCCACTGGCTGGACAACCTTCTGGGCCAATCTATTCACTGTTGGGGCGCAGGGTGGTTTCGGCCTGATGGTTCCGATTTTGGCCGGGTTCATCGCCTATTCCATCGCCGACCGACCGGGTCTGGCCCCTGGTATGATCGGTGGCATTATCGCCGGGCAGACCGGTTCTGGCTTCTTGGGTGGTATCGTGGCCGGGTTTATCGCCGGTTACACCGTTGATTGGTTGAAGAAGACAATCAAATTACCCAATTCGTTGGCTGGTTTGATGCCCGTTCTGATTCTGCCCTTGCTTGGCTCTATCGTCGTCGGTTTGTTGATGTTCTATGTGGTGGGAACACCAGTCAAAGCCCTGAATGAAGGGTTGGCGACCTGGCTGACGAACATGCAGGAAGGCAGTAAAGTATTGTTGGGCATTATCCTGGGGGCGATGATGGCCCTGGATATGGGTGGCCCGGTAAACAAAGCGGCCTATGCCTTCTCCGTGGGGTTGTTGGGCAGTGAAATTTACGCGCCAATGGCCGCCGTGATGGCCGCCGGGATGACCCCGCCGTTGGGTCTGGCCCTGGCGACCGTTTTGTTCAAGAACCGGTTCACCACCGATGAGCATGAGGCAGGGAAAGCGGCCGCAGTCCTAGGCATCTCTTTCATTACCGAAGGGGCTATCCCATTTGCGGCGCGGGATCCGTTCCGGGTGATTCCTTCTATCATGATCGGGTCGGCTTTGACCGGGGCGTTGTCTATGCTGTTTGGGGCGGAGTTGCGTGTGCCCCATGGTGGTGTGTTCGTTCTGCCCATCCCCAACGCGGTAAGCAACCTGGGGCTGTACATCGTGGCGATCATCGTCGGTACGGCGGTAACAGCCGGGATGCTCTATGTGTTGAAGCGGCCGCTGGCGGCGGAGACGGTAGAAACCGCGAGTGCGGTACGGCCAGCGGTGGCCGGGGACTAAAGTGGCTGATTAGCTATTGTGGTATTGGTCAGTTACCGATACTGTGATGCGGCCGCGTTTGGGTTTCTTGCCTGAACGTGGCCGTTTTCATCTGGATCACCCGTCGGCCTTGTTCTGCCCCATTAGAGCACAATGGCCTACTTGGGTTTCCCCTACCCCTAGGAACTTTCTCATGTACCGGTTATCGAGCGCGGCCGCGCTCGATAACCGGTACTCCTGGTATTTCCCCCCCTCCCCAGGAATCGTAGGGGAATGGGCAAATTAACTCATTACCCGTAAGCGTTCAGTTATCCCGCCCGGTGGTCAAACCACTTACGAAGCCCTACGGGCTAAAACCCCAGGCCAGCGGCCTTTGTAACCATAGCCCGGTCGTTTTACGTCCGGGCGGGCCTGACCGAAGCATTGTCACAACTAAACGATTACCATTGAGTCTACTGCAAAAAGCCCGGTTTCTGACTAATTTAACCGTCGCTTCCAGAGAAAAAGAAACCGGGCTTTTAACTGTTTTGACCTTTTTTCAGTGGACTCACCATTACCCGATTAAAAATTTAATCAACAAGAAGGAAGAGGGAAATACAATAGCGGGGAGTCATCTATATCCAACATTCTTTCTCTGGCGGCCTGTCAGGGTGTGACGACCAACTGTTGCTCAGCGCTAGCTCGAGAGGCTTCAGGGTTGAGCTGGTAGGTGAGCCAGAGAGCAACGCTCAACAAAATTACTTCCAGCCCAAATACCGTCGCGTAGGCGGCAAAGGCGCTATTTATCACTGATTGCATCACATCTACGACAACCCCGCCGAGGATCGTTCCGACGGCCCGTCCCAGCAGGTTAGCCATGCCCCACACACCCATGAGCAACCCGGCACGGGTAGGCGTGGTGAAGGTAATAATGCCCGTGAGCATACCCGCTCCTGCCAATCCCGTACCTACGCCCATGATCAGAGTGAGCAGATTAAAAGTAGAGCCATTACCCAACAGGGTGGGAGAGACCATTCCCAGGGCAATAATACCCATAAACACAACCATACTCATACCAATCCCGATACGCAGAATGCGTTGATAACCCAACCAATTGACGAGCAATGTACCGGAAACGAGCATGGAGAACATGACCCCTAATCCCCAAAACATGGTCAGGCGGGTGGTTTCCCCTACCCGCATGCCCAAAACTAATGCCCCATAAGGTTCGAGCAAAATATCTTGGGCTAATGTTCCAATGAAGGTGAAAAGAACGATAGTAAAGAAGAGCCGCACCTGGGGATCGTTCAAGACGAATTGGCGTAATACCTGGCGAAAAGGCATCTGGCGGGCCTGGGTCGCGGCCGCGAGCATGACCGGGGTGCGGGATTCCTGTCCTACAGCGGCCAACAGGGCTAACCCAAACACCACAACAATCACCGCCAACACGACCCCCGTCAGGCGAGCCGGATCATAATCTTCCAGGGCACGCCCCAGACCACCACCCCCCATCACCGCCCCCATGAGGGTAGCCACCTCATACAACGTCATAGCGCGGGAACGTTGCGGTTTGCTGAATGTCTCTGCCAATAATGCCTCAAAGGAATTATGGGCTAGATTCCGCCCTAATCCATAAATGACAAAAGCCAGAAGGATACCGGCGAAAATCAAGGTGGAAGTACCACTGGTGATGAGGGAGACAGCGGTAAACAATCCCAATCCGGTGATCAATGCGCCCAGCACAATATACGGCTCGCGGCGGCGACCGAGAATGGTATGGCTATCGCTGTGATGACCTAACCAGACACGCAGGGGGGAAATGAGTTGCGGCGCGGCTAAAAAGAGAGCCACCAGGGTGGCCGAAAAACGCAGATCGGCAATCATCACCCGGTTAAGCGTGCCACTCACCAAAACACCAGTAATACCATAACCAAAAGGGAAGGCGGCCAGCCGGATGTAATTCAGATAACGCAGAAAATTCTTCATTTTTTACTCCTCAAAAGGTCAATATTTCGGAAAACCAGGGCCTTCGACAGTAAGCGTTCAGTTTCCTGAGAGAATGAACCTTCCAAAGGTTTCCATAAAGGTATTTACCAGGGGTACAAACCTTCAGAAGGCTGAATGGTGGCCTTCGACAGGCCAGGTCTCGTTTGCCCCGAAATATTGCCAAGGTACTATGTAACCGTCTAAGAATAACTTCCCTTTTTGCTGTGACTGGTCGCCTGACCGCGCCACCCAATTTATTTTTAGACGTTCACAATGGGGGACAAAATCATCTTTAGCGCCTGATGCGCGGCCGCGATGCCCTGGCGTACACAATCTGGCACCCCCATCCCCCGATAGGAATTCCCCGCCAGATAAATGCCCGTGGGCAAGGTGGCTTCAATCGCCTCTACCCGGTTCAGGTGGCCCACATCCGTCTGGGGGAAACTGTGTAGCCATTGGTAGGTGCGATAAGTGATAGGATCGGCGGTAATACCCAATAAGTTGTGCAACTCACTCCGCACGGTGCGAACGAGTTCTATCTCGGGCATTTCCGCCAGTTGCGGGCGACTACCGCCAAAAAAGGCCCGGATGAGGGTATAGGCTTCCGGGGCACGGGTACGGAGCTTGGCTGAAGGGCAGGTGATGGCATCAATGGCGCGTTGTTCCCGGCGAGGAATCATCAGCCCCTGCAAGGGGAAGGGCAAATTGAGGTCACGGGTACGATAGGCCAGAGTAATTGTGCCAATATGGTTTTGCTCAATGTAGGTGAGTTGGTTCGCGGCCGCGGAGCCTACAACGCGTAAAAGTTGTGCCGCCTGATTCGCAGGAACGGCCAAAATGACCGCCTGCGCCACTAAAGTTTCCCCATTAGCGAAGGTGATCCGGTACGCCTCACCCTGTTTTTCCAGGCCAGACACTGGCGCATTCAGGCGTAAATCGCCGTTTAACTTGTGAACCAGGGTGTCTACGATTGCCTGTGCTCCCCGGTTAAAGGTAAAAAACGAGGGCGGCAGGTCATGACCATTGTGTTGAGCTTCTCGTCGAGCCTGGGCTTTGGCGCGGCCGCGGGCCAACGCCCCCCGCACCAATCCACCATGCGCCTTTTCCATCTCCCGCATCACCGGTGAGGCGGTCAAAATACTTTGCCGGGTCGCATCACTGTTGTAAATACCCGACAGAATCGGACCAATAAACCGTGACGCCGCTTCCGTTCCCAGACGACGCGAAGCAAACGCATGGAGCGATTCATCTTCATCATTGCGTCGGGCAGGGGCAAACGGCTCGGCCAGCAAGCGCAATTTACCCCGTATAGACAAAATGTCGGAGCGCAGAAAAGCAACCGGTGAGAGAGGCACGGCCACGGGGCGGCCGCGTTCCAAAATGTACATATGCCGGGTTTCACTGCCGGGATTAACCACCTGTTCCCCCAACCCCAACTCCTGAGCCAATGCCCACAATTCTGGTTTACGGGAAACAAAGGAATCTGGCCCCCCTTCGATGAGAAATTGCCCCCCATCAGGGGTCGGTACGAGGTCGGTGACAATTTTGCCCCCCCAGTGAGCAGTTGCTTCGAGTAAGGTTATATCTACCTGGGTATTCTTTTGCAGTTCCCAGGCGGCACTCAGGCCCGTAATCCCCCCGCCGATAATGGCCACGCGGGGCTTTAGTGAATGATTCATGGTTTTATACTCCAAACTGGGACCGCCGGGTGGCAATGCGAGTGGGATCAGGCGGGGTAAACGGGAGCTGGTCAAACCAGCCCTGGAGATGTTGGCAGGCAATATCGGCCAATAAGTCTAAATGATCCGGTTGGGCGTTGAGAGCGGGGATGTAATGAAAGTCGCGGCCGCCAGCCTCTTCATATGCTTTCCGCCCTTCATGATCAATCTCATCCACCGTTTCCAGACAATCGGCAGAAAATCCGGGGCACAACACCTGCAAGCCTTCCATCTTTTTCTGCCCTAGTTCGGCCAGGGTGACATCTGTATACGGCCTCAGCCATTCTTCCGGCCCAAAGCGTGATTGGAAGGTCACTTGCCACTGGGCTTCACTCAGTCCCAGATTTTCCGCTACCAGGCGGCTCGTTTTCTGGCATTCACAGTAGTAGGGATCACCTTTCAGGAAGTAACTCTGGGGAATGCCGTGGAAGGAGAAGAGTAACTGCTCTGGCGGCCCTTTTTCTGCCCAGGTGGTGCGAACCGAGTTTGCCAGGGCGGCGATGTAGGCAGGGTGATCGTGATAATGGGCGATGGTGCGAATTTCTGGCACCCAGCGCCACTGCTTCAGTTCGTCGAAGACGGCATCAAACATAGAAGCGGTGGTGGTGGCGGAGTATTGAGGGAAAAGGGGAAAAATGAGAATGCGCCGGGCACCCTGATCACGCAGTTGACGCAGGCCCGTCGCAATAGATGGCTCACCGTAACGCATCCCCAGGACAACGGAAATATCTTGGGCAGTGCGGGTATGAACGCGGCCGCGGATTCCTTCGGCCTGTGCCTGCATCATCTGCAACAACGGAGATCCCGCCGCTGTCCAGATACGCTGATAAAGCCGGGCCGAACGGGCCGGACGGGTATTTAGGATAATGCCATGTAGTAAGGGGAGCCAGAACCAACGAGACCATTCGATAATGCGCCGATCCGTTAAGAATTGGCGCAAATAAGGACGTAAGGCTTGGGCCGTGGGAGCGGCGGGTGTACCAGTGTTACATAACAGAATACCAATGCGTGGTGATTGAGCGTGGAAAATTTCAGGCATCACGACCGTGACTATATCTGTTTTATCCCGCTAATTCCGAGTGATAAACATCATACAAGTCAGCGACATTTGTCGGTAAAGCGTTACATCGTTACAAATCCAGAAGGTGCACCCAAACACCCCAAAATGAGCTAAACTTTGTGGATGATAAACAATATCAACACCCCTCACCCACCTGCTTTTGAAATTGGCCTTTATTCTTTTGCTGAATTAACCCCTGATCCAGGGACGGGGAAGATGATCAGCCCGGCCCAACGGCTCCGTAATCTCATCGAGACCATTGAACTGGCTGATCAGGTAGGTCTGGATGTCTTTGCGCTCGGTGAACATCACCGCCCCGATTTTGTTTCCTCGGCACCGCTGGTGATTTTGGGTGCGGCCGCGGCTCGCACCCAATCTATTCGCCTCAGTACCGCAGTTACCGTTCTCAGCTCCGATGACCCGATCCGGGTGTTTCAGGATTTTGCCACCTTAGATTTGCTTTCTGAGGGCCGAGCCGAAATTATGGCTGGACGTGGCTCCTTTATTGAGTCATTCCCCTTATTCGGTTATGACCTGAAAGACTACGACGCCTTATTTTCTGAGAAACTTGATCTGTTACTAAAACTGCGCGAATCAGAGTATGTAACCTGGCAAGGCAAATTCCGTCCGCCCCTGCAAAACCTGGGTGTCTATCCCCGTCCGTTCCAGGAAAAAATCCCCGTCTGGATTGCCGTAGGTGGAACACCAGAATCAGTGGTACGAGCCGCCACACTGGGTTTACCGATGGCGTTGGCCATCATTGGTGGCTTGCCGGAACGCTTCAAGCCATTTGTAGACTTATATCGGGAGGCGGCGCGTCATACAGGGCACGATGCGACACAACTCTCTCTTAGCATTAATTCCCATGGGTTCATTGGCGACGATTCTCAGCGGGCGGCAGATGATTACTTCCCTTCGTATCAGATGATGATGAACAAAATCGGGCGCGAACGGGGTTGGCCTCCGATTACCCGCCAACAATTTGAAACGGCACGTTCTTTGCGCGGCTCAGATTTTATTGGCAACCCGGATGAGATTATCGAGAAGATTCTTTTCCAGCATAATCTGTTTGGTCATCAACGATTATTGCTTCAACTGGGCATTGGCACTATTGCCCATGAGAAAATGATGCGAGCAATTGAATTGTTAGGCACGAAAATTGCTCCGGTTGTGCGGGACGAAATTGCCCGACGTCGGGCGGTTGATACAGCGAAATAAGGTATGTGATGACCCTGCTCCGGGGAAGCAACTCAAGTCTACTTAGGCAAAAATAACGAACACGGGCTGAGTAACGCGGCCGCGAAGAGCATTAGTAATCGTTCGTTTTTAGCTTAGCAGTTTACTGTGTCCGGTCTTCTGACCACACCACCCAGGTTATTGTTGGACGCTTACCCAGAACTGACGTGCCGTGACCACTGTCTCCCCATACCATCACGAGCATGATCAGGAGACCGGCTCAAGCATCCCCGTAAGTTCCAATCTATTCCCTTCCTATAACACCACAACGCCCGCAGTTGGTCTTAAACAAGAGGCTATGTTCAACCCATGACGGTTTTATGCTCCGAGCACATCTTTTGCTTTTCAGGGCCATCCTAAGGCTTTACAGCCGCCTTCTCATCGCTTTCCCCTACAATGCCCTTCTCCCCCATTACCTATCCGACAACAACGTATTTATGTGTGATCAGCGGTATATGTCAATTCTCATCACTACGCGAATCAACGGTTATTTTTTAATCAAATCCCTAAAACAGGTGCACTGGAAATCCGTGTCCATTAGAACTAGTGTGCTATATCCAGTGCCCCACCCTACCGCAACAAACACACTCAGGAGACCAGAGCGACCAATCGTGTGTGTCCCCTCATCGTAAGGAACAAGAATTATACCGTCAACGGGCATAATCTGACATTTTTCGCCGTGTCGCCGTGTCGTTTTATCGCCGCGTTGTGTGTATCTGGGACAAACCCCACCCCTAACCGCGCCGGTGGGTTCCTCCCCTTCCCCCTGAGATCGCCGGGGGATGGGTCTTCAGCCCCAACCTGTAGTCGTCCACAAAATGTCACTTTATAACCGGGGTAAGTATAAATTCATCTGCCCGCCTGCCCGGTTGTTTTACGACCGGGCTATCGTGACAAAGGCCGTCGGCCTGGCGTTTTAGCCGTGGGGCGTCGTCACTGTTTAACCCATCTGGAATGAGCACCTTTTGCTGATAGCGCCAAAGCTGCTTACCATTGATCTGAAATTATGGGAAACCCGGGAGTTCCACCAGACAGAAATTAACCCCTAAAGGTTGTCTGCGGATTTTATTTCCACGGTTTCGGTTTGCTGTTCAGAGCCGCAATAATTGTCAATCCAAAACACGATCAAGTTTTTCACGCAATGCATTAAGGGACTGCCGTACCTTTATGTCTTGACGAATCCACTCTGCCATTTGCATGAGGGCCTCATCATCCAGTGCATTAATGACTTGCAAAATTGCCCCGACTTTCTGCTGAAACGAACGTTTAATCTGATTGACTTCAATCGGAGCATTATTTGGCTCAGCTTTACCTTTTAATAGTGTTTCCACATAATCGGCCAGACGTTTGTTTCCCGACTCCTCACCAGCTTCTTGCCAGTCTACCAGGCGTCGGAGAGCCATGATTTGCAGTTCTGGACGCTCTTTCAATTTGGTAGCCACTGGCCGAATCGCTTTTTCGGCCAGACCATGCCAACGGACAATTTCTTGGGCTTGAGGGGATAAAGTCAATACTTGCTCAATACGCCAACGATAAGGTCGATCAATACCCAGTAAGCTTTCTACTTGTGTCCAGGGAACCGTCTCGCCTTCCATTTGTGTTAATTCTTCTCGCAGAGCAATTAGCCCTTCGGCCCGTTCTAGCGCATTTAAATCACTGCGGAAGATATTCTCAATCAACTGCACCGCTCGGACACGTACATTAGGTGCGAGATAAGTGACATCTATTTGGTCGGGAGCCTGTTCGCCTGCGACAAACCCACCTTGTAGGACAAGTAAAACATGTGCCCACCAGCGACGTTCACCGGCAACGACCAGTTTTTCCACGCCACGGGCGGCTTTGGATTTCAGTTCGTCGGGTAAGTCACGGACCACAATGGGATGAATCAGCCCTTGTGCGGCAATTGTCCGAGCTAATTCTTTTAATTCGGTAACAGCCCGTTTTTGTGCAGGGCTGGTTGTCTCTTGGTTGGCCAGGTCAAGCCATTGGCGCAACACAAAAGTGGGGGCACTCCCTGTCCACATTTGCTCATACAACGCTGGCGGCATTAACTGGCGTGGTTGCTCCGGATCCGGGCGGATGGACATCGTAGCTAATTGCTGTCGTGGGCGATTGGGATCGAGGGGCAGTTTTTCGGCCTGGATCTCATCAGGTTTTATCTCTGCTCCTCCCCAGTTTCCCTGGTAATTCATAATGGCAGCAATACCAGATGTTGGTTGGCGTTTTTTACTCATACAGCCTCCAATACACCGGCTCGCACCAGTAACTCTTGGGTTGCCGCGATATATTGCTGGGCGGCGTCGCTCGCAGGTTCCGCCGAGACAATATCTTTATTCCGTTCTAACGCTACCCGATCCGGTATTTGAGGCATGAGCAGACCATCATCATGGAGAACTTCATGAAAGAATTGCTCCAAGGCTTCTATTACTTCCTCAGCGAATTTATGTCGCTTGACTCGTGTTGGCAGGATGCCGATGATACGCAGTGAAGGATTGAGACGGCGGGCATTTTCCACGGTAGCTAGTAACGAGCGCAAACCGGAAAACTCATACATACCTGGAATGACAGGGACAACCAGATGTGTACACATTAGCAGAACGTTACGGGTTACTCCACCAACATTGGGGGGACAATCAATAAAGACAACTCGATAACGACCTTGTAACGACGCGGCCGCGTCGCGAAACGTAAACAGGTTGTAACCCGTATTAAGGTCCGTTTCTCTATCAGCAATTTCAATCCGCGAAGGGATAACATCTAAGGTTACCGCAGGAAGTGTCCCTACATCAGGTAGTTCCACTGGGTGTGCCGCCTCCGCCAGAGAGCACCGTTTTTCCAATACATCGAGTAGCGTATAAACACCTGCCTCCCGTTCCGCAAATGCGATCTTTGGGCCTAAAAAAGTAAGTGTTGCATTCGCTTGAGAATCGGCATCAATGAGAACCACACGACCACTACCTAAAAAACGGGCGGCAATAGCGGCAAAATTTACGGCGGAAGTTGTTTTGCCCACCCCCCCTTTTTGATTAACTATTCCAATATACACTGTCATACATGTTTCCTCCTAAATAGCGATATTCGTCATGTGAAATCCGGTTTTTTCCCCCGTAACCGTTCAGTCGTGTTAATTTATTCGTCAAGCTCGTCCGGTGGTTTTACGACCGGGCTATTATGGCAGAGGCCGCTGGCCTGGTGTTTTAGCCCGTAGGGCTTTGTACGTTTAGTCCGGTGGTTTGACCATCGGGCGAGATAACTGAACGCTTACTTTCTAACAATTGTCTAGCAGGGTGCCAGAATCTTTCTCGTGCTAGTCCACCTGCCTGCTCGTAGGCTTCTTGTTCGCTTGGATTCATAATGCTTTCTGCACCCGCTAACAAATAATCCATCTCTTTTCCACGTAGGTGACTTTGCCGGTTGTCGTGACACCACGATAACCCTCACCGCCACATAGCGGTGTAAAGCCCCGCTCAATGGCTTCTTGCATCAGCCAGGCCAAAAATTCAGTGCGATTCATGACCTGTGAGCGAGCTAGTTTATCTAATTTCTTTACTGTTCTACCCTTGAGACGTTGGGGAAAAGCCACGATCCACCTCTTTGCTTAAATGCACCCATATAAACGCCTCGCGAATTTAGGAGATATCTTATTTTGGATGGTGTATATCAGATTCTTGGAGTGCGATACCCCAACCAAACGACATCATATCATTGGCATAAGGTCAGGTCAAATGTTCTTGTCGCTTTGACAGGTTCTTTCCAAAGTTCAATTTCTTAGCCCTTGCCTCCACCAGTGACTGCTTTTCCTCATTCCTAACCCCATGCCCGGAGACGGGGAATTCGATAAAGTTTCGTTTTTTTGAAGGCGTACGCCTTCAAAAAAACGAAACAAATAGGGTTTTCCCTTTCCGCCGGGAAAGAGGTGAGAGGGATGGGCGTTCCGATTAGCGACATATCCAATTAACTTTGGTTACACCCGGATCGCTTTGGTAGGGCGATTGTCCGCTTCCCCCAATGAACCCATTCTCTGCCCATTGGGAAGAGGGAAAATCAATTGGATGATTACAATGGCACAACAATGAGGCATACGTTGTCCCTGGACAACGTATGCCTCATTGTTGTGCCATCAAGTGAGTAACAATTCCCGTAAGCCCTCCAAAAAGAGTGCCTATTGGTTTTGCTGGGGAAAGGGGGGTTGACTTGTATTCCACCCATCCATAATTTCCTGGGGGAAGGGCGGCGGAAGTATACTTACCACGGTCATAAAGTGACATTTTGTTAGCGGCAACAGATTGGTAGGTTTGGACTGAAGACCCATCCCCCATCGATCCCAGAGGGAAGGGGGGAAACCCAACACGACGATAAAGGGAGACGGCGACAGGGCGAAAAAATGTCAGATTATGCCCTTTGACAGTATAACAGTTTGGCAAAACCGAGTAAACGGTCGGGATTTCCGGCCCTGAATCGTTTGAGTGGCGAGAAAGTACCTCTATTC
>JAGNBF010000145.1:0-10589 GCA_018004935.1 Chloroflexota bacterium
TTTCTTAATCAGTAGCTATTTTCGTAGGCGTTCCCCATGAGCCTACAGCGCACCAAGATGGATGAAAATAACACCACCATTTTTCATTCCTATCCGTGTTTCTTCCTATCCGTGTTTCCACTATCAGTGGCTATTTTCACAGGAGACCTGACATGATAAAACAATGGTTACGCCTGCTTTTCCTGGTTTTAGGGCTGATGGCCTGCACCCCTGAATACAACGATTTCCCCCCACCGCCAGAGACAGTTCTATCAGGCGCGGAGACAAACGCGGCCGCGACCCCCTTCTCCCCCACACCCACACCCATACCCACCCTTCCTCCCGCCCAAACCACCACCTTACTCACCGACCTGGACAACGCCGCCCAGCAATGGCAAGAGATGGGCCTCGGCGACTACCGCCTTGTCGTTACCACCATCTCCTTCTGGCAACTCCAGACCCACACCATCACCATCCGCTTCGGCAAAATCGGCGAAGCCACCGCCACCTGCTCCCCCACCCCCATCCAATCCGGCACCTGCAACGTAACCGACTTCGATCCCCAAACCTTCACCATCGCCGGTCTATTTACCCAGGCCCGCTCTCTAGCCGAGATTGACGAAGGTCGCTACACCGAAATCACCTTCGATCCCACCTACCATTTCCCCAACCGCATCAGCTACAATCACCCCACCATCCTCGACGAGGAAACCCTCTGGCAGGTAGACGAATTCCAACCCCTACGCTAACGTCCCATGACCAGGGTGTGCGTCAAATCTGTGGATGACCAGAGAATTGCTGTGGCCGGTCTCCTGACCGTGCCACTCTGTTTCCACAAAAATGACACGCACCCCCATGACCATAACGTGTTGACATTCAGACACAAACTGTAGACGATAGCCGTGGTGACGGATAGGAACTCCAGGAACAGTAGGAACTCTAGAAACTCAGGGGAACTCCAAGAACTCCCACCCAATCCCATATCTATCCTCACCAGAAAACCACCTACCAACACAAACCGACAAGCTGACAAGCTGACCGGCTGACCGGCTGACCGGCTGACAAGCTGACCGGCTGACCGGCTGACAAACTATTCTCAAGGAGCAACTTATGATTCATTACCGTTCCATTGTGCGCTTCATCCTACCCTTCCTCATCCTCACCAGTTTTGCTTCCCTCACCTACGGCCTCAAACCACCCACCGACAACCTCGCCCTACCCGCCGTCGTCTTCATCGCCCGGAGCCATCTAGCCACCCAAGACTCCATCTTCTCCGATGAAGTAGGTCCCGCCGGACAATTCGGTACAGGCATCGAAAAATTCGCCCCCTACAGCCGCCTCGTCCTACGACAGGCCGATGGAACCCTCGTCCTCTACAACACCCCCGGCCTCATAGACATCCAATCCCCCGATGTCAACTTCACCGGAACCAAAATCGTCTTTGCCGGAACCAAAAGCCTCGACCCCGATTCGGCCAACTACGGCTGGCGACTCTACGAAATCAACGTCAACGGCTCCGGCTTCCACCAACTCACCTTTTCCGATTCGACCGTGCAAATTCCCAACGCCAGCCAATTCGGCAACGCCGAAACCTACGACCATTACGACGACCTCTTCCCGGCCTACCTGGCCGATGGGCGCATCGTCTTCAACTCATCCCGGTATCCCACCCGTTCCCACTACGATGGCCGCCGCACCTTCAACGTCTACATCATCAACGGCAACGGCTCCAACCTGCACCGCATCACCACCGAACGAGCCAGCTCGCTCCACCCCACCCCCTTGCCCGATGGCCGCATTCTGGTCTCCCGCTGGTGGAATCAGTTCAACCAGCCCAGCGATCAATCCCTCTACAACCGCATTGACAACGCTGAGGTCAACACCACCCTGCCCGATGGCACCATTATCCTGGCCAACCCGGATGAACCATTCAACCCCGCCCATGCGGTTATGCCCGAAGGTTTTGCGGTGCGACTTGGCCCCAACACCTGGCATCTGATGACGCTCAACCCGGATGGGACGGAGTTCAAACGGGTGGCCTGGACACCCCGTTACACCTGGAACCTGACGGATGATTCGGGCACGAGTGACACCTACGCGGCCGCGCAACCCGCCCCCATCCTCGTCAACAATCAGCTCTACCTGGCCTACGTCATGCAACCCGACAACAGCATGGTCCACTCCACCTTCAACACCGGCATCCGCGTCGCCCTGCCCGGCCTGGAGATGATGTACGCCAACACCACCGACGCCATCGCTGGCCTCACCTACGATCAAGCCTGGAACCAGGGCAACTTCGCTGGCCCCTACGCCATCCACCCCTGGGGTCTACCCGACGGAACCATCCTCTACTCCCAATCCAGCACCGACGCCACGCTACCCACCAGCGGAACCTACACCGAAGGCAGTTACTCCATTTCCCTCCAGGGATCAGACCAGCGTTACCGGCTCTACACCATGAACCTGGACGGCAGTAACAAAACCCTGGTCAGCATCAACCTGGGGAGCATCGGCCTGGCCACGGCTGACATCATGGACGCCAAACCAATCGTCGTCCGCACCGGCTGGACGGCCCTGCCCGACACCTTTACAGACATCGCCAACGACGATCCCCGCTACGGCAACATCCCCAACACCCTGCCCGAATACCCCTTCAGCCTGATGGGGCTAAACGACATCGAAACCGCCACCATTCACAACCCCAACGTCTACGCCAACCCGTCACTCCATTCCCCCTTCGTCAATAATTCCCCGCCGCCGGGAAGCATCAGCACGGCCCAGGTGTGGCTAGACGCCAACCAGTTCACCGGGGCCTATTGTTACGATGATTGGCCTCAACCTTGTGCCCCCTTCCGCGCCGACAACGAACTGCACGCCGTTCTCTGGGATGAAGTACCCGTCACCTCTGCCGGAGCTTTCACCGCCACCGTACCCGCCGATGTCATGGGATTCATCGTTCTGCGCGACGCCAATGGCCGGACAGTACGCAGTTGGAACCGGGGTTACACCTCGTTTGCCCAGGGCAGTGCCTGGGCACGACCAGGGGAAACCGTCACCTGTACCGGTTGCCACATGGGGCATGTCAGTGGCTCGCTGGCCGATGTGCAAACCCAGGCGGAGCAAGGTTGGACGAATGTGGCTCCCTACGCGGCCGCGACCGCCAGCACGTACCACGAAGAAAACAACGAGTACCAGCCCTTCAGCCCCGCCCGCGTGATAGACCGGCGCGGCTGGGTTCCCCTGCCTCCCGGTGGCCCACTCCCCCCGGAAGAACCATATATGGACACAGAAACCGGCTGGCTCTCCCAACTCGATGCCGCCAATGGGCAATGGGTCGAACTCAACTGGCCCAGCGCTGTCCGCATCACCACCATTTTACTCGTCGGCCCACCCCCCAACGGCGGCGATTGGGGCGGTTTTGGTGATCCGGCCCAGTTTGGCGATTATTACGTGGAGAATGCGACCTTACAGCTTTATCACAACGGCTCTTTAGTACAAACACACAACATCGGGCGCATCGAACCCCTGACTACCGGAGGTACAGAAATTACCCTGGCTTCCCCATTGGTTATTGACACATTACGCCTGACCGTGAACAATACCAGTGGCCGATGGTATTGGAGCCAGGTTGCCGCTCTGAGCGAAATTGAGGTTATCGGCGCGGCCGCGGAGCCATTCCCTTTGTTGCAAATCAGCCAGACCTTTCTGCCCGCTCTGCAACAATAACTCACTATCCTGGGCGACACAGCGACACAGCGACACAGCAAAGCCTACCGTGTTTTTTCCCATCCGTGTTTCCACTATCAGTGGCTATTTTCTCAGGATGAGTTCTCCATGAGCCTACAACACACCAAGATGAATGAAAACAACGCCACCATTTTCATCCTCATCCATGTTCATTCCTATCCGTGTTCCCATTATCCGTGGCTATTTTCGTAGGAGTTCCCCATGGGCCTACGGCGCACCAAGAGGGATGAAAACCTGTAGGACGATTTTGTAAATCGTCCACCGGGCGATTTACAAAATCGCCCTACATTTTCGTAGGAGTCAATAATGCAAAAAACACGTCCCGTGATTGTTCTCCTGTCCACACCAGTCATCTTCTGGTTAATCCTCACCCTCTTCGTAACGGGTAATAACGACACCCCCTGGCGAGCGGGTAACGCCAACGAAACACCCCAGGCTTACATGCCCATCGCCCTACGGCCAGAAGACCCCACCGCCACCACCACACCCACAGCCACAGCCACACCCACAGCCACACCCACCGGCATCCCCACCCCCAGTGATTGGCTAGATTACGTGAACCTGTTCCGCACCCAGGCCAATCTCAGCCCCGTAGCCGAAAATAGTAGTTGGTCCAATGGCGGTTATTTACATGGCCGGTACATGGTCAAAAATGACTTCATTGGCCATGATGAAGATCCCAGCAACCAGTGGTACACCCCCGAAGGAGACGCGGCCGCAGAAAATGGCAATGTCGCCGTTAGCAGTTCCAGTTCCTTCAGCGATTTTGGCATGATCAACCTCTGGATGGTTGGCCCCTTCCATGCCGTAGGCATCCTGGACCCCAAACTAAACACCACCGGCTTCGGCCATTACCACGAAGCCGATGGAGGGTGGCAATCAGGGGCGACATTAGATGTTTTACGCGGCCGCGGCACCATCCCTGGCGGCACCACCTTTCCCATCCTCTACCCCAAAAATGGCGGTCAGCTATGGCTCCTTAGCTACACCGGCGGCGAATACCCCAACCCTGTGCTAGGCTGTGGCTACACCACCCCCACCGGTGGCCCCATCATACTGCAACTGGGCACAGGTAGTATTACCCCCACCATCACCGCCTACAGCTTAATGCAAGGATCCACACCTCTAACCGTTTGCGTGTACGATGAAACCAACTACAGTTTCCCCGGCGACCCCGGCGGCCAATCCCTGGGACGGGCCGTACTCAACAGCCGCGATGCCCTGGTGATGATCCCGCAACAACCCCTTCAGGAAGGGTTTTCCTACACCGCCAGTATCACCACCAACGGCCAAACCTACACCTGGAACTTCACCACCATCCCTGACCCGGTCAACATACCGGCTAACACCAGCACCACTATCAGCCAATAAACCCAACCCCTCAATCGTCAATCTAATGTCTATTTCCTTACCTTCTCCCTACGACCTGAGCCGGACACAATTGCGTGAATTGCTGGCGGATTGGGGCTACAGCGATTACCATGCCGGACAGGTGTGGAGCGCCCTCTACCGGCAATTAGCCCCCACTTGGGCGGATATTCAGGACGTGAAACCAGTGTTAGTGCGCCAACTCGCGGCCGCGACCCACCTCGCCCCCCTGCCCATCGCGGCCGCAACCTCCAGCCTGGATGGCACCCAAAAATATCTCCTCAGCCTGACCGATGGACAAACCATCGAAACGGTACTAATGCCCTATCGCGGCCGCTACACCACCTGCATCAGCACCCAGGCCGGTTGCGCCATGGGCTGTGTCTTTTGCGCCACCGGACAAATGGGCTTCATACGCCATCTCACCCCCGGCGAAATCATCGCCCAGGTCATTCATAGCCAACGCATCCTGCAAACCAGAGGCGAAACCCTGCGCAACATCGTCCTGATGGGCATGGGTGAACCCCTGCACAATTACGACAACACCATGGCCGCACTAGACACCCTCATGGATCACAAAGGGCTGGCAATCGCTCCCCGACATATCACCCTCAGCACCGTAGGCGTTATCCCCGGCATCCGCCGTCTGGCCGACGAAAATCGCCCCTTCCACCTGGCTGTCAGCCTGCATGCCGCCACCGACGAAAAACGATCCGCATTGGTTCCCCCAGCCCGCAAATGGCCCCTGGCCGACCTGATAGAAGCCTGTCGTTATTACGTAACGCGGCAGGGCAAACGCATCTTCTTCGAATGGGCACTCATCAGCGGCGAAAATGACACCCCAGAGCAGGCCCACGCCGTAGGGCAATTGGTTCAGGGCATCAACGCCCACATCAACCTCATTCCCCTAAACCCAACAGCCGGTTATGGGGGGCAACCAGGCAACGCGGCCGCGATCCGGCAATTCCAACATATCCTCACCGATTATGGTCTGCCCAACACCGTGCGCCAGCGCCGGGGCATCGAAATCAACGCCGGTTGTGGGCAACTTCGTGCCCAGGTGCAGTCAAGTTAGGACTTACAGGGTTGCTCGAGCCGGTCTCCTGGCCGCGCCACCTATCTTATTTCCAAACGATTACTTACCACAGTCATAAAGTGACATTTTATTTGCGGCCGCAGACTGGATAGGTTAAGGCTGAAGACCCATCCCCGAGAAACCTACCGGCGCGGTTTGGGGGCAGGGTCAGGGGTGGGGATGATCTCTGATACACCCGACGCGGCGAGAAAGCGACACGGCGACAAGGCGAAAAATGTCAAATTATGCCTCCTGCGGGTATAGATACAAACCGTCAAACATCACCCGGCAAAGGTGACATTTTCCCTGGCAAAATTGGTGCATTCTCCTGTACACTATACTCAACTAACGACTAAGCTTAAGGTCTATAATCACATCTTACCTTTCGGGAGTTTCCCATGTTAACCGTAAACGACCTGATGACCGTCACTCCCCTTACCATTCCCCCTGACACCCCCTTGCGCCAGGTCATATACCTGATGCAACGTGAAGGAGTACGTCAGCTACCCGTTGTAGATAACGGCGAACTCGTGGGCATCATCACAGACCGAGATGTGCGCCTCGCCGTAAATTCCCCCGTTGTTGTGCAGAACATGGCCCATCGCAAAGAAAATATCGAGCGATTTACCGCCGAAACCTGCATGACCCCCAATCCCATGACCGTTACCCCCGAAATGTCCGCCTATAAAGTCGCGGAAATGTTAGCCACTTATAAATTTGGCGCCTTTCCGGTGTTGGATAATGGCACATTGGTGGGTATCATCACTGTCAGTGATTACCTCACCTTCTTCGCCACCCTGGAAAAACGGCTGGAACCAGCCCTCTGGCTGACCACATAACAAGAACCCTATAACTCTGAAAGATCCATCCCCCTGCGATCCCAGCGGGAAGGGAGAAACCCCATTCGTGTCATATTTCGCGAGCGGACGCCCGCGAAATATGACATGAGAAAAAGTTCCCCGGGGTGGGGAACGGGGTCAGGGGTGAGGGAAGCCCTATAACCGTTAGCTAAATGTAAACGTTCAGTCATATCTATTCATGCGCCAGATCCGCCCGGTCGTAAACGACCGGGCTGTGGTTACAAAGGCCGCTGGCCTGGGCTTTTAGCCCGCAAAGCTCCGTAGGTTTAGCCCGGCGGTTTGACCGCCGGGCGGGATAACTGAACGCTTACGGCTAAATTGAGAATTGCTGAATTGAGACCTGATTATTTGCCCGAATTCACCACTTCCCCCTTGTCATACTTTCTCTACCGGCTTATCCCCTTCTGTTTCTGTTTGTTATTGATGAGTTGCGGCCGCAACACAGACACCTGGCACACCATCGAACAAACAGGCATCTTGCGAGTGGGGCTGGATCCCACTTACCCCCCTTTTGCCGTCGCCACCGATAGTGATTTATATGGTTTTGACGTAGACCTGGCCCACGCCCTGGCCGCTGATCTGGGACTACAGGTGCAATTTGCCTACTTTGGCTATGATGGGTTATACGATGCACTGGGAGCCGGTCAGACCGATGTACTCATCTCCGCCCTGGTGATAGATGAAACCCGTGCCCGTGATTTTGCCTACAGTGACCCCTACTTCAACGCCGGACAAATGCTCATCGTACCGGATGGGTCAACCATTACCGCCATGTCCGATCTAGCCGAGAGCACGCTGGCTGTAGAGTTGGGTTCTGAGGGGCATGTGGTGGGATTGACCTGGGCGAGAAAGGTAGCCGGGTTAGAGATTGTACCTTTTAACACACCATCTGAAGTGGTTGCGGCCGCGGCCGCAACCACTTCAGCCGCCTTGCTGGATCACATCAACGCTCGCCTGCTTCTGGCTCCTCAAGAAAATGCCCTTCATTTAGCTCCCATCCCCGTCACCGTCGAACCCTATGCCCTTGTCGTTCGGGTTGAGGATGATCTGCTGTTAGAACAGCTCAACACCAGTCTGGCCCACCTGGATGAAGACGGAACCCTCACGACTATCGCCCAGCGGTGGTTAGATACGTATACTCCTTCCGCAAACCCCCACCCCTAACTCCAGGGGCGGGAAATTTTTCTTGGTGTGGTTTGGGGCAGACGCCCCTAAACCACCTGACCGTGGCCAGATATAAAAAGGGCCAAAGGAAGTGCTGTGCACATCCTTTGGCCCTTCTATTGGGTTCCTCTTTCCCCCAGGGAGCCGATGACCCCGAAGAAGGATAATTAAATAACCTGCTTACTAAGAGTGGCACGGTCAGGAGACCGGCTCGAGCAACCCCCTAACTCCTAACTTATTTAATCTTCGATCCCGAGGGTTCGCGCTTAAACCAGTAGCTCTACAATCTGATCAGGATGTTCGGCCATACGGACACCGGCGGCACGCATCGCCGCTTCTTTGGCCTCAGCCGTGCCACTACCCCCTTCGATGATGGCTCCAGCATGGCCCATGCGCCGTCCGGGCGGGGCGGTGCGCCCGGCAATAAAGCCAATCACCGGTTTGGTCATGTACTGGGAAATGTACGCGGCCGCTTTCTCTTCCGCATCCCCCCCAATTTCACCAATCATAATCACCTGCTCCGTGTCCGGGTCTTCCTCGAACAGTTGCAGGACATCAATGAAGTTCGTGCCGTGAATGGGGTCGCCGCCGATACCCACACAAGTGGTCTGGCCGATGCCACGAATGGTCAGGGCATAGACCACTTCATAGGTCAGCGTACCACTTTTTGACACCACACCAATGGGGCCGGGGGTGACGATGGAGCCGGAGATAATACCCAGTTTGGCCTGCCCGGGGGTGATGAGGCCGGGGCAGTTGGGGCCGATGAGCCGGGTGGGTTTGTTCTTGAGGTAATTTTTTACCCGGATCATGTCCAACACCGGGATGCCTTCGGTGATGCAGACAACCAGTTCGATACCGGCATCGGCCGCTTCCAGAATGGCATCGGCGGCAAAGCGGGGGGGAACGAAGATGACGGTGGCATTAGCCCCGGTGGCCTGGCGGGCGTTGTGTACCGTGTTGAAAATGGGCACACCCATATTCCATTGACCGCCCTTGCCCGGCGTCACCCCACCGACGACCTGCGTGCCGTATTGGATCATTTGCTCGGTATGGAACAGCCCTTCTCGGCCGGTCATACCCTGGACGATTACTTTTGTATCTTTGTTGGCTAGAATACTCATGGTTGTTTCCGAAAGTTATTAGTGTATTGGTATATTGGTGTATTGGTGTGTCAGAGAGAAGACTTAATAGACTAATAAACCAATAGACTAATAAACTAATAGACTTTTTAGTTCTGCGCGGCCGCAACCGCTTTTTTAGCCGCTTCGGATAGAGTGGTGGCGGTCAGCATGTTGGCATCGGCTAACAAGGCCATCCCCTCAGCCGCGTTTGTGCCTACCAGCCGCACCACCATCGGCACATTCGTCTTCACCTGCTCCAGGGCTTCCAAAATCCCCTTCGCTACCTCATCGCCACGGGTGATACCACCGAAGATGTTGAACAAAATGGCCTTCACTTTGGGGTCGGAGAGGATGAGTCGCAGGGCCGTCGCCACTTTGTCGGCCCGCGCCCCACCGCCGATGTCCAGGAAGTTGGCCGGTTCGCCGCCAAACAGCTTGATGATGTCCATCGAGGCCATAGCCAGACCGGCCCCATTGACCATACAGCCAATGTTGCCATCCAGTTGAATAAAGTTGAGACCGGCGACGCGGGCTTCTCGTTCGGCGGGGGTTTCTTCGTCCAGGTCACGTAGTTCGGCCAGTTCTGGGTGGCGAATGAGGCCGTTGTCGTCTACGGTGACTTTACCATCCAGGGCCATGAGTTTGTTTTGGCCGGTAATGACCAGGGGGTTGACCTCGACCAGTGAGGCGTCGTTGGCCTGGAAACAGTTATACAAGCCGGTGGCGATGTTGTGGAATTCGCGCCATAACTCTTGGGGGAGTTGCATCGCGGCCGCGACCTGGGTCGTCTGGTAGCCACGCAGGCCCAAAAACGGGTCAATGTGAATTTTGTGGAGCTTCTCCGGGGTTTCTCTGGCTACTTGTTCGATGTCCATCCCCCCGGCGGCCGAGGCCATGAGCATGGGCAGACCGGCGGCCCGGTCAATCAACACAGCCAGATAAATTTCCTGATTGATGCCAGGGGCTTGTTCGTCCACCAGCACTTTGTGGACGGTAAACCCTTTGATGTTTAAGCCGAGAATCTGGCTGGCGACTTCTTCGGCCTGGTCGGGGGTTTGGGCGAGTTTGACACCACCGGCTTTGCCGCGGCCGCCGGTCAGTACTAATGCTTTGATGACTACTTTACCGCCCAATTCGCGGGCGATGTCACGGGCTTCGGTGGGGGTGGTAGCGACTTTGCCTTTGGGGATGGGAACCCCGTGCTGGCTGAAGAGCCGCTTGGCCTGATATTCGTTGAGATTCACGTGGGACTCCTTTGTAGTAGGATTGAGG
>JAGNBF010000145.1:10689-14972 GCA_018004935.1 Chloroflexota bacterium
AAAGCCGTTATTACCAACCAACCCCAAATGATTTTCTGAACATCTATAGCGGGATAGGCAACAACGAACAACGTATAATGACAATTAAGGTAGGCGCACATAAAATCGGGCCTCACCCAGAAGTTTTAGCCGTTCATGTCTGGTTCGATGAGGATTCGCTGTTTGTACGGCTGGCTGATGGGCGGACGGTTTTGGTTCCCCTTGAATGGTTTCCGCGTCTGCGTTCGGCCAGTGTAGAGCAACGCGCCAACTGGCGGTTGATCGCCAGAGGTGTTGGCATTCGTTGGCCGGATGTAGATGAAGATATTGCGGTTACAACGTTACTGAGAGAGTGGTAATTGACGCCATACAAGTTTGCAGAGAGGGAAGTACCGTCTCAATCCAGGGGGCGGAGCGGTTGCGGGCGACTTTGAACCAGAAGCGGTTTTCCTGAGGCCAGTAGGTGGCTTCGAGGGTGCCGGGTTGTTGGCCCAGTTTGAGATGCCAGTGGGTACAGCCGGGGTAGGTAGCCAGGGTGGCTTTGCGGGTGATGGTGAGGTCCGCGGCCGCGAAACACCCCTCAATCCGCTCTATCACTTTCCCTCTTCCAACAGGGTCTTCAAGTTTGCCAACATTTTCTCATGGGCCGCCTGTGCCTGTCGCGCCGTGTAGCCAAACAGCAACCCCGGTGCCCGCACCGTCACCGACTCCTGCACCAAGGTCCCCGCCCCCTGTGGCTGAAACGTCATCTGCACCGAGACCAAAACCCCCATTGATTGCCGCGCCTCATGTACGATGCTGGGTGTATCTGTCAGGGTCATGTGGGTCTGGTACTTGATTTTGAAGGTAAACCCCAACATGGAAAGGCGGTCAGTGACTTCCCAGACGGAAAAAGGATGGCCCTGGGCCGTGCGGCCGCGTTCCAACTCGCGCACTTCGATAATCAGCGGGTGTAGTTGGGTCTGTTTGTTTATGTCTGACAAATAACGAAAACAGGCTTCCAGCGGAGCTTCGATAAAAAGTTGTTGCTTAAAGGTGGCTTCTTTCATGGGATGGTTCTTGGTTATTGGTTATTGTTGGTGAAACCGCCGCGTAGCTAGTCCACTGCTCACCGTTCACTGCCCTTACGCATGGCCTAATATTGTGTGGGGTTGATATGGCTCTTCAATCCGTTTGATCTGTTCTGGCGTGAGAGTGATGTTGACCGACGCGGCCGCGTCTTCCAACTGGGACATCTTGCTACACCCCACAATCGGGGCCGTCACTCCCGACTTGTGCAACAGCCAGGCCAACGCGATCTGCGCCGGTTTGACGCCATGCTCCTGGGCTACCGCCCTCACCCGGTCTACCACCGCAAAATCGCTGTCCGCATAATAATAATCCTGAGCCATGCCGTCACTCCTGGCCCGTGTTGTCTCCCCCCAGCCTTCACGGGTGCGGTTCCCGGCCAGAAAACCTCGCGCCAGGGGACTCCAGGGAATTACCCCCACCCCCTGATCCAGGCACAGCGGCAACATTTCGCGCTCTTCTTCCCGATAAACAGCATTCATGTGGTTCTGCATAGAGATAAACTTCGTCCAGCCATGTTTTTCGGCGGTGTGTTGGGCTTTGGCAAATTGCCAGGCGAACATGCTGGACGCGCCGATGTACAACGCTTTGCCCGCTTTGACCACATCATGCAAAGCTTCCATCGTCTCCTCAATGGGGACGGTGTAATCCCAACGGTGAATCTGGTACAGGTCAACGTAATCCATTCCCAACCGGCGCAGGGAGTTGTCAATGCCTTCCAGGATATGTTTGCGTGACAGACCACCCCCGTTTGGCCCTTTGCCGATGGGGAAATAGACCTTCGTGGCCACGACGATCTCTTGCCGGTTGGCAAAATCACGCAGGGCGCGGCCGCTCACTTCTTCACTGATGCCTAACGAGTACATATCGGCGGTGTCGAAGAAGTTAATGCCCAGTTCGACCGCCCGTTGGATGATAGGGCGGCTTTCTGGCTCGTCGAGGATGTAATCGCGCCATTGGGAACTGCCAAAGCTCATCATGCCCAGGCAGATGCGGGAAACTTTGAGACCGGAGCGGCCGAGATTGGTGTATTGCATGGAAAACCTCTTTTCGGACACGGATTTTCACGGATGGACACGGATTAAGGAGAAAAAATTGTGAACGGCGAATTGTAAATGGTGAATTGTGAATGATAAGTCACTGCTGGCTGCTCACTGTTTACTGTTCACTGTCCACCGTCCCTAAATCTTCGCCAACTGTGACTCCAACAAGTTGACGACCTCTTGCATGGCGGGGGCGGTGAAGCTGAAGGTGGCGCCCGCGGCCGCGAACAGGTCTGGCAATGGTTTGGTGCAACCTAACGACAGAGCCTGCCGGTAATCACGCACAGCCTGAGCTTGATCCCCTAAGGCATTGCGCCAGACATGAACCGCTCCCACCTGGGCTAAACCATATTCGATGTAATAAAACGGGGCACGGTGAATATGTTGTTTACGATGCCAACCTGTCTTTTTGGCTTCTTCCAGACCGGTGAAATCAATGGCAGGCAGATAACGATCCCACAAATCGCACCAGGCCGCATCACAATTGGCTGGATTTGCGGCCGCGGCCGGGTTGGTATAAACCCAATGCTGGAACCCATCAACCACGGCCATGTAAGGCCAGAACAGGAGTATCTGTTCCAGTTGTGTCTGTTTGTAATGCTTCACCGCCTCATCATCAAAATAACCACCCAATGTCTGGGTTAAGTAAGGAAAACTGAGCAATTCCATAGACATAGACGCCACTTCAGCAATTTCCATGCCAATATTTCGTTGCCAGACATACGGTAGAGCAATCATTTCAAAATCATGGAACGCATGACCGGCCTCATGCAACATCGTTCGCACATCCCCTTCCACCCCCACCGAATTCATAAAAATGAAGGGCCGTTGGCTCACCGGATAATTGGTGCAATAACCCCCGGGGGCCTTGCCCTTACGGTTATCCAAATCGAGCAAATGTTCCTGGCGCATCAGGTCAAAATGGCTCCCCAATACCGGATCAACATGATTGAGCACGGCCGACGCTTTGGTCGCCAGTTCTATTCCATCCTGAAAAACCCGTTCATCATTAAAGGCCAGCAGATAGGCATCCCCACTGATGTCCCAGGGACGCAGACTGGTTACACCTAATTTTTGTTGATAACGGGCATAAACACGCGCGGCCGCAGGGACAACCGCCGTTTCAATGGCCTGAAGAAAAGTCAGGGCGTCTTCCGGGGTATAGGCAAAACGATATTTGTCCTGCCAACTGTAGGCACGATAATCGGGAAACCCGGCTTGTGTCGCTATCTGGTGGCGTAGCTGGAGCAATTCGATCCAATTGTGGTTAATGGCTTCCCGGTCAGCTAGTTGCCGTTTAGTCACCAAATGCCACATCTGCTCCCGTGTGTCCCGGTTGGGCGTGTTAAAAAGGGGTCGGAGTTGGGTGAGCGTATGCTCTTCTCCCTGCCACTCTACTGTTTGAGCGCCAATAATTTTGTTGTAATTTGTGCCCAGTTTGGTCTCTGTGGTGAGCAAGGGCAGGTTGGCCGCACAGAAGCGATCAGCATCGGCCCGCATCTGTTGTAGGGGAATGGTCATACCGGCTGGCTCCAGCCCGCTCTCCAGCAATTTTTGTTTGAGTAGCTGATTTTGCGCGGCCGCGAATGGCTCTATCTCTTCCAAATAGGCGTACAAAGCCTGTTCTGCGGCCGCGTCTGTGGTATCTAAGGTGTTGTTCACAGAAAGGCGGGCACGGCGTTCATCTAACAGAGCGGAGAGATGAGACCAATCAGCCAACCATGAGGCGACGGTGTCGGCGGTAAGCGGCCGCGCTAATAACGCCTCATAAAATGGTTCTAATTGCGCGGCTGGCCAATCCATAAATTCAGTAACATGATGGGGCAGTTGAGAAAACATATAGTATCTCCTACGAAAATAACCACGGATAGTGGAAACACGGATAGGAAGAAACACAGATGGGGATGAAAATGGTGGCGTTATTTTCATTCCCTTTGGTGCGCCGTAGGCCCATGGGGAACTCCTGCGAAAATGTAGGGCGATTTGGCAAAGGGTGTGTTTCATTTCAGTTGAGAGGAAGAAAATAATTAATCGGTGAATTCGTGAATTGTTGAATGATTAACCAGAGGAACCCACTCGGCGGGCAAAATCGGGGGTGTCACCCCCGATTTTGCCCGCCTTAAAAAAACTCCCCGCCCCTGGGGGCGGGGGTGGGGGTGGGGGAACGCCACGTAGGCAATCGCCCTAGAGCGG
>JAGNBF010000047.1:0-22632 GCA_018004935.1 Chloroflexota bacterium
AACCCCGCCCCCGGGGGCGGGGAACTTTTCTGAGCGCGGTTTTTCGGGGCTTTCGCCCCGAAAAACCGCGCCATTCAGTTCCTCCCTTCCTGGGGAAGGGGGGTAGGGGGGATGGGTCTTCCGACTAAATCGGCTAAGTAGTTGTGTAAAGTTGTACTAGGGGGTTTTCATACCAGAGGCCGATGCAACCAGTTCCCGGCATGCTTCTAACAAGGCCTGTTTAAGTGCCGGGGCTGTTGGTGCGGCAACGGGCATTTCATTAACCCATAACTGCCCTTCCCGCGTACCCACCAGGAGTAAACCATCCGCCTTTTCGTCTTTCACGGGTTTCTCGGCCTGGGAAATTGGCCCTTGCCAGAGAAGCGCCACGGCTTGATCATAACCACCGCTGTTAGTGTAGAAACGCAATACCCCCTTTCCCCCTAACAACGCCTTTTGCACCTGGCGCAGTAACTCATGGGCACGGCAATCCTGCATCAATTGGGCGGCCCGTTGCTTACGCTGTTCCGCTAATTGGACCTGAGCCGCGGCCGCGTCCTGCACCGCCTTATCTGCTTCGTGGAGCTTTTCCAACTCCTTCAACCACTCATCCCCGCCAGAAACTTCTTTCGTTGCCGACTCACTCATTGTTGTATCTCCCGTGAAAGTAACCTGACTGCAATCAGCCAGTCGGACACAGTCAACCGGTATTCAATATATACCCACAAAGTCAATTTGAACGTTGCCTGAAGTTTGCCCACGACCAATTGTAACCTAAACAACCCTGGTGGAAGTAGCGCATCCCCTGGTAGGTCAGGGTGATTGCATATTCGGATTTTCCCCACCCCCAACCCCACCCCCAAGGGCGGGGAACTTTTCTAAGGGGCATTTTTCGTGGCATTCGCCACGAAAAATGCCCCATGGGAATTCCCCCCTTCCCTCGGGAATCGGCAGGGGGGATAGGGTCAATGAAGGCGTTACCCAATTTTGGGAAAGGGAACCTGAGAGATACAGGCCATTGCCAGAGTCGCGGCCGCGTTTGTCGTCCTCATGTAAGCATTCAGTCCCTCTGGTGAGAAAGCCTTCCCAAGGTTTCGAGAAAGGTGTTGACCCGTGGAACAAACCTTCAGAAGGGTGAACGCTTACCCTCATCTTACCGGATTTAAGCCAACAGCATGTAACCACTGTGTAACTACGAAGGTTTATCGTCTTAACCGCTTACGTTATACCCTGCATTGTAGCCAAGAACGTGAGCAAATTCGCGGCCGCATCAATTGATGCGGCCGCAAACTCCTCTTTTCTTGTTCACCCAACTGTGTCATCATTCAGTCACAATCAGAACCGCTAGCCCATTCGTAAGAACACACGAAAACGAACGGCCCCTCTGCCTGACTGTTCACCATTTACTGTTCACACTCTTCACATTGGAGGACATATGCCCACCGTTTCCACCCTGCCCGGAATCACTTCCAAGATGATCTCTACCCAACGCTTAAATACCCATGTTCTATTTAGCGGTCCAGATAACGGCACGCCTGTGGTTTTTATCCACGGTAATGCCTCATCCGCCACCTTCTGGGAAGAAATCATGCTCGCTCTGCCTGCGGCGTATCAAGGCATCGCGCCCGACCTGCGCGGTTATGGCGACACCGAAGATCTCCTTGTGGATGCTACCCGTGGGGCCAAAGATTGGTCAGATGATCTCAAATCCCTCTCTGATGCTTTGGGCAACCGCCCCGGCCATCTGGTAGGATGGTCATTAGGTGGAGGCGTTGCCATGCAATTCACCCTGGACTACCCTGAACTGGTGGCTTCTCTCACCCTGGTCAATCCTGTCAGCCCTTATGGATTTGGTGGTACCAAAGGCATTGAAGGCACTCCCTGTTACGACGACTTCGCCGGATCTGGCGGGGGTGTGGTCAACCCCGAATTTGTCAAACGGATTCAAGATCAAGACCGCAGTGGTGAGGATCCCAACTCCCCCCGCAACGTTATCAACACCTTCTATTACAAACCCCCCTTCCGTGCCACGCGTGAAGAGGATTTCTTGAGTTCCTTGCTGACCGAAAAAATCGGCGTGGATCGCTACCCTGGCGACTTTAACCTCTCGACTAACTGGCCCGGGGTGTGCCCCGGTGTCTATGGCCCGATCAACGCCACGGGTCCCCAAGTGTTCAACACCAGTGCCCTTGCCGATCTGCCCACCAAACCGGCCATCCTTTGGATTCGCGGCGACTCTGATCAGATCGTCTCTGATACCTCTTTCTTTGATTTTGGTACCCTGGGCCAACTCGGATTTGTGCCGGGGTGGCCGGGGGCTGAGGTCTATCCTCCTCAGCCAATGGTCTCCCAGACCCGTGCCGTGTTGGACAAATATCAAGCCAATGGTGGTCAGTATCAAGAAATTGTGATTGCCGATGCCGGACACAGTCCCCACATCGAACAGCCTGAAGCATTCAACAACGCCTTGCACGCCCACCTGAAATAAGAATGGTGACCATTCGCTGATCTGGCTTTCAAAACCTGGCCGGTCTGGGAAGACTGGCCAGGTTTTGTTTTTGGACATGGTTTAAGTCAGATATACTGTCAAAGGGCATAATCTGACATTTTTTCGCCCTGTCGCCGTCTCCCTTTATCGTCGTGTTGGGTTTATCCAAGGCCACTCCCACCCCTAACTCCGCCGCCAGGGGCGGGGAACATTTTCGGCGCGGTTGGGTTTCCCCCCTTCCCTATGGGCTAAAATGCCAGGCCAACTTTTGCTGTGGCCGGTCTCCCGACTGTGCCACTTCGTATCCACAAAAGTGACGCACACCCATTTTGAGGAGATACGACACCACGATTCAGAACGATGTTAAAATAAGATGGCATGTACCAGACTAACCTGATAGTTCGCACGAAACTGACTCCCCTGCGGCCGCAAAAACACACCCTTCATCGTCCCCGTCTGACCCAGAGGCTCCTGGAGGCTTGCGATTACCGCCTGACCATTGTGCAGGCGGGGACTGGCTACGGCAAAAGCACGGCCCTGGCCGCCCTGGCCGAACAACCCTACCCCCTCATCTGGTACCGACTCGACGCCGAGGATCGCGATCCCCAACGATTCCTGGCCCATTTATTACATGGCTTCGCGGCCGCGTTGCCTGCCTTATCCGCCGCCCCCTTCGCCGCCCTGGAAGCCTGGACCAGCAACCGCACCACTGTTTCCTGGACCACCATCGTAGATACACTCATCAACGAATGCACACCCATCCTGGCTACCCTACCCCCTTGTTTGCTCGTTTTAGATGACGCCCACTACCTTAACCAGGCCCCCGAACCCAGCCGCATTTTAGATCGGCTCATCCAACTGACCCCGCACAATCTGCATATCATTCTGGGAACTCGTTCGCCTTTACCTTTACCTAACCTGCTTACCTGGCGCGTCAAAGGAGAATTGCTGGAAATCGGGCAGGACGAATTAGCCTTTACCCCCACAGAAATTGATGATCTGTTTCGCACCCGTTTTGGTCACTCGCTAACTTTTGAACAAGCTGGTTTACTGATTGAGAGGGTTGAAGGTTGGCCCATTGCCTTGCATCTGGTCTGGAAAAATTTGCAGAAAGATGGTGGAGCACCTTTTGCCGTTGCCGTCGCCCAACTGGCTGGCACAACCAGCAATCTCTTCGCTTACTTGGTGCAAGAAGTGCTGAGCCAACAACCCGCCCCCATTCAGTCCTTCTTGACACTAACCGCTATTTTGCGCCAGATGACGGCCGCCAGTTGTGACTTTTTACGCCAGGCCCAGGATAGCCAGACCATCCTCAATTATCTCCTGGAAAATGGTCTCTTTGTGGTTGACCTGGGAGAAGGGCATCTCCGCTATCATCACCTGTTTCGGGAATTACTCTCACAACAATTAACCCCAGAGATGCAACAGAACGGGCACCGGCACGCGGCCGCATACTTTCAGGCGCAAGGGTTAGAGCTAGAAACAATGTACCACTGGTTAGCGGCATCGGCATATGAGGACGCGGCCGCGTACCTGCAATCCCTGGGCCGAGAAATGGTTCGTACCGGTCGCCTCGATAGCTTAGCCAGTTGGATCGGCTCCATTCCCCCTGTCGTCCTCGCCAATCACCCGGCACTATTGGTCTATTTGGGCGACATCGCCCGCCTGCATAGCCGCTTTGATGAAGCCCTGAACTGGTATCAACAAGCCGAACAACACAGCCGCCTCTTGGGAGATACCATTGGCCTTAGTCAGGCATTACGGGGGCAGGCCCGCATTTATCTGGATACCGTCAACCCCAATCAGGCCGAGCAACTGCTCCAGGAAGCCCTACGTCTTTCGGATCGGCAAGATGATCGCGAAAGCCGTGCCCGCCTTAGCGAACTGTTAGCCGAAAATCTCCTCAACCAGGGGCGGCTGGAAGAAGCCAAACAGTACCAGGCGCAAGCCCGAGAGTTACGCCAGGAAGGGCCAGGTCAGGCTGAATTGCCGGTGCGTATCTTGTTACGCACCGGCCGTCTGGCTGAAGCCCGCCAGCTCCTAGAAGCCCAGGCCCAAAAAGAGCGGCAAGAACCCGTTTTGCGGCCGCGGGCCCACCGCGAAACCCTGTTGCTCCTTTCCCTCGTTTTATCATTCCAGGGGGAACAGGCCGCCGCTATGCAGACCGCCATCGAAGGAACAGAACGGGGACAGGCTCTGCAATCAGAATTCATCACCGCCGTGGGGATGATGCGGCAGGGTCATGCCTGGCTCCTGCTAAAAAATGAACAGGGTTATCACCGGGCAACTCACTACTTCCAGGTAGCCATTCAGTTCAGCGAAACCCTGGATGTCCCCCGTCTGAAGGTTGAAGCCTGTTGGGGTTTATGCCAGGTGTACGGATTTAGCGGCGACCTGGCCACAGCTTTACAATTAGCCAATGAAGGCATCGCAATTGCCCGAGCGGCCGGGGATGAATGGATTGAAGCCAGCATCCGCACCGTCATGGGGGCGGGTTATGCCCTGGCCGGACAACCCAATGAGGCTACCGCCTGGCTCAATCAAACCCAAACCGCCTTCCGCGAATGCGGTGATACCTATGGTGAAGCGGTTAGCCTTCTGTGGCAATGTCTGGTGTGGCAATTCCAAAACGACAGTACCCGGCTGAAAAGGGATCTAAGCCATCTGCTTCTCTTGTGCCAGGAGCATGGGTATGATTATCTGTTTTTGCATCCCACCCTGCTTGGCCCGCTAGATACACGCCGATTTGTCCCCCTGTTATTATTGGCCCGCGATCAACAGCTACAAAGTGGTTATGCCCAGAGTTTGTTAACCCAAATGGGGCTGGCGGGACTGGAAATACACCCCGGTTATCAGCTCCGCATTCAAACACTGGGCAAATTTCGGGTCTGGCGCGGCCGCGAAGAACTCACTTCTCAGGCGTGGCAACGTAAAAAGGCCATCCAATTATTCCTCTTATTACTCACCCACCGGGGCGAACTGCTCCACCGGGAACAAATCTGCGATATTCTCTGGCCAGAGCAAGACCCGGAAGACGCTGCCCGTGATTTTAAGATCGCTCATAGTACATTGTGCACAGTGTTAGAACCAGAACGAAAACCGCATACCCCTTCGGCTTTTATCCTACGCAAGGAGATGCGTTATGGCCTACGCCACGAAGCAGATCTCTGGCTAGACGCGGCCGCATTTACCCGCCTCATCAGTGAAGGAGATCAAATTCACCGGCATAACCCTGCGGCCGCGATTCCCCTCTACCGGCAAGCCCTCGCCCTCTACCACGGAGACTATCTCCAGGCATACCCCTACGAAGAATGGTGCCTGGAAGAGCAAGAACGCCTATCGCTCCTCTATCTCCACACCAGCGAAAAACTGGCCCAAAGCCTCATCAACCAACAAGCCTGGGACGAAGCCATCACCATTTGCCAGGCCATCCTCGCCCGTGACAATGGTTGGGAAGCCGCTTACCGCCTGTTGCTCATCGCCTACGACGGGCTGGGGCAACGCACCCAGGTTTTAGCCACCTACGCCCGCTGTGTCGAAGCCCTACAAAACCGCTGGAACATCCCCCCCGCCCCAGAGACGAAGAAGCTGTATGAACGGATTCTGGCCGGTGTAGGCGGTAACTAGTGGACAGTGAACAGTGGACAGTGGGCAGTTATTGGTTATTGTGGGGCGTTCCCCATTGACCATTAACCATTTACCATTCCCCATTAACCCTTCCCCCCTTCCGTTTGTTACTTTCCTGTTACTCCCCCATGTTACTCTCCCTGCCACAAAGGGAGGAAAAGATAACGTGGCAACCTTTGCTCCTGTCAATGGTATCCAACTGCATTATCTCGAATACCCCGGCCCTGGCCCGGCTTTGGTGTTGTTGCCCGGCCTCACGGCCAATGCCCACCTGTTTGATGGGCTGATTGCGGCCGGGCTGAACGCCCATTTTCATGTCATCGCGCCAGATTTACGCGGCCGCGGCCGCACCGACAAACCCGCCACCGGTTACAGCATGGCCGACCACTCTGCCGATGTCATCGGCCTGCTCGACCATCTCCACATTGAGCAATGTGTCCTGTGTGGTCACTCCTACGGCGGCTTAGTCGCTTTTTACATGGCCGCCCAATTCCCGGAACGTATTCACCAACTGGTAATCCTGGACTCATCCCACCTGCTCGTTGCCGAACGCACTCGTGTTCTGGTCAAAGCCTCGTTAGATCGCCTGAACCAGAAATTGCCCTCGCTGGACAGTTACATGGCGGCGATGGCAAAGATGCCCTACCTGAATGGCTTGTGGGATGAGGCCATTGCCAGTTATTACCGCTCCGATGTGCAGATCAACGCCGATGGCACGGTGCAGGCATTAGCCTCGGCTACAGCGGTGGCGGAAGCGATTGACATGGAGTTTGTTGAACCCTGGCTGGAGCATCTGGCGGCGATTCATCAGCCCACCTTGCTCATCAATGCCCTGGAACCATTCGGTCCGCCCGGCACGCCACCCATCCTGCCCCGCGACATGGCCGAAGCCACCGTCGCCCTGATAGCCCAGTGCCAATATGTTGTTGTACCCGGCAACCATATCACCATGTTATTTGGTGAGAACGCGGCCGCGATTGTAGACGCCATTTCCCAGATGTAGGACGATTTGGTAAATCGTCCGACGGACGATTTGGTAAATCGTCCGTCGGGCGATTTACCAAATCGCCCGACAAAGAGTACCCATGAGCCATCCTGATTCCGTCGGCATTGTCGCCGTTGGCACCCATTCCCCGGAGAAATTCCTCACCTCGGCCGATGTAGCCACCCTGACCGGCTACCCGGAGTGGGTCGTGCGCGACAAACTCGGCATCCACAAAAAATACATCGGCACCCCCGACGATCACCCCAACGAAATGGGCATCAAAGCCGCCCTCGACTGCCTGGCCCAAACCGACATTGACCCCAAAGAGATAGATGTTGTCCTCTGCACCACCGAAGAATGGCGTGAGTATCTGCTCTGGACATCCGGCATTCACCTGGCCTATGAAATTGGGGCCACCAACGCCTGGGCCATGGACGTTCACACCCGCTGTGCCACCACCGTCGGGGCGATGAAAATGGCGAAAGATATGATGATCGCCGACCCCGAAATTAACACCGTGTTGATTGCCGGGGGGTATCGTGTCTCCGACTTCATCAACTTCCAGAACCCGCGCACCAGCTTCCTCTGGAACATCGGGGCCGGGGGTGGGGCGATGTTGCTCCGCAAGAATTGGCCGCGCAACCATGTCCTCGGCTCACACCTCATCGCCGATGGCTCTATGAGCAAACACGTCATTGTGCCTGCCAGTGGGACGGTGCAATTCCCCACGCCGGAAGCGGTGGCTGAAGGGTTGTTTTACTTTGATCTGGTCGAGCCGGAAGCGATGAAGGATCGGCTGAATGCCGTCTCGATGGACAACTGGGTGAAATGTGTGACGGAAGCGTTGCGGAAAAGCGGCCGCAAACCCGACAACACCCCCTACACCCAGGCCGACCTCGACTTCCTCAACATGGTGCTCATCAAACCATCCGGCCATCAGGAGATGTTAGCCCGCCTGGGCCTGAGCGAAGCGCAATCCGTTTACCTGAGCGAATTCGGGCATACCGGCGAACAAGACACCATGTTCGGCATCAAAGAAGGCATCCGGCAAGGCCGCCTCAAAGACGGCGACCTCATGGCCATTGTCGCCGCCGGTATCGGCTACGTCTGGGCCGCCGGTATCGTGCAATGGGGCGAAGCGGGCTGACAGGGTGACAAGGTGACACCCCCTCCCCCCAATACACCAATACACCAATAACGAATACACCAATACACCAAAAGGTATCTTATGCACATCGCCGATCTCCTCACCAATCGGGCACGATTAACACCAGAACGGGAAGCGTTACTGGAACAGGCTACCCGCACCCGCTACACCTACGCCCAACTCAACGAGCGGGCTAACCGGGCGGCGAATTATCTGCGCGACAAGCTGGGCGTTCAGGCCGGGGATCGGGTTTCGATTTTGGCTCACAACAGTATCGTTTACCTGGATTTGTTCTACGGGTTAGCCAAAATCGGGGCGATTTTTGCGCCGTTGAACTGGCGGCTGGTGGCGAATGAGTTGGTGTACATCCTGAACGATTGTGAAGCGCGGGTGTTACTCTGTGGGCCGGAATTTGTGCATGTACTGGCGGAGATGCGGCCGCAACTCTCCATCCCTCACCTCGTCAGCGTAGACGGGGCCGCCATCGCGGGAGCGCACTGCTACGAAGACGAAATCGCCCAGGCCAGCCCCGCCGAACCCACCCGCCCCGCCGGGTTAGACGGCGAAACCACCCACTGCATCCTCTACACCTCAGGCACAACCGGCCGTCCCAAAGGGGCCATGATTCCCCACCGGCAGGTGCTGTGGAACTGCATCAACACCGTCGTCAGTTGGGGACTGACTGAGCAGGATGTCTCCCCCGTGTTTACCCCCATGTTCCATGCCGGGGGGCTGTTTGCCTTCCTGACACCCCTTTTGTACGTCGGCGGCCGCATCGTTCTCGGCAAACAATTTGATGAAGTCGAAACCTTACGCACCATCCTGGCCGAAAAATGCACCGTCATTCTGGGCGTGCCTACCCTCTTCCAGATGTGGCTCAACTCCCCCGCCTTTGCCCAGGCCGATTTCAGCCATGTCCATTTTTTCATCAGCGGCGGCGCACCCTGCCCCCCTTCCCTGATGAACGCCTGGCGTGAGGCCAAAGGGGTCATTTTCCGCCAGGGGTACGGCCTTACCGAAGTTGGCCCCAACTGCTTCAGCATGACCGACGCCGAATCCGCCCCCAAAACTGGCTCGGTGGGCAAACCGATTTTCCACAGCCAGATGCGGCTGGTGAATGAAAACGGCCAGGATGTGCTGGTGGGTCAGACGGGCGAACTGCTCATCAAGGGGCCGCATGTGTGTACCGGTTACTGGCGCAACCCGGACGCTACCGCCAAAGCGTTGCGCGAGGGCTGGTTCTACACCGGCGACATGGCTCGCCAGGATGAAGATGGTTTCTTCACCATCGCCGGGCGGTTTAAGGACATGATCATCAGTGGCGGCGAGAATGTGTACGCCGCTGAGGTCGAGGCCATTTTTGTGGAACATCCGGCGGTTTCGGAAGCGGCTCTCATTGGGGAGCCGGATGAGAAATGGGGTGAGGTGGGGGTGATGGCGGTGGTTCGGGCCAAAGGGCAAACCATCGAAGGGGATGAATTGCGCCAGTTTTGCCGCGGCCGCCTTGCCAGCTACAAAGTCCCCAAACGGGTCGTGTTTGTAGACGCCCTGCCTTATTCCCCCTATGGCAAGGTGATCAAGGCGGAGTTGCGGAAGCAGGTGTTGGGGGAGTGAGGGAAGGAACCCAGAGGAATTCTGGGAACTTAAATGGTCAATGGTTAATTGCCAATGGTCAATGGCTAATGAGGGGAGATGTTGAATGGTGAATGGTGAATTGTAAATGGTGAATGGTGAACCAATAGACCAATACACCAATAGACCAATACACCAATACACCAATACACCAACACACCAACACACCAACACACCAATACACCAATACACCAATAACTAACGACTGACCACCAAAAAGGAGAAACATGCCAACCATTCAAGCGAACGGTATCAATATCGAATATGAATGCCACGGCGACGGGGAGCCGTTGTTGTTGATTGCGGGGTTGGGGTATGACCGTTGGATGTGGCATCAGATGGTTCCTTATCTAGCGGAGCATTTTCTGGTGATCAGCTATGACAACCGGGGGGCGGGGGGAACGGATAAACCGGCTGGCCCGTATACGGCCCAACTGTTGGCTGACGACGCGGCCGCGCTCCTACACGCTCTCGGTATCTCTCAGGCGGTCATCATGGGGCACTCGATGGGCGGCTTCATTGCCCAGGCTTTTGCCCTCAGCCACCCCGAAATGGTGAGCAAACTGATTCTTTCCGCCACCAACTTCGGTGGCCCCAACCACATTCCCGTCACCCAGGAAGCCCTGGTTATCCTGATGGACACCAAGAGCGACCCCCTCACCCGGCTCCGCAACGGCATTCTGGTCAGCACTGCCCCCCAATTTGCCGAAACTCAGGCTGAGTTTATCGAAACCTGGATCAACTACCGGGCCACGCACCCCCTGGATATTGCCGGGTATCAGGCGCAGTTAGCCATCGGGCTGGGGCTGATGTCCCCCGAAGCCTGTTTTGAGAACAAACTGCCGCAGATTACCGCCCCAACCTTGATTATGTTTGGGGCGGTAGACAAGGTGGTTCCCCCCGGCAATGCCGGACTATTGGCCCGGCAGATTCCCCACAGTCAGATCACCCTTCTGCCTGAGGTGGGCCATTTTTACCCGTTTGAAGCCCCGGACGCGGCCGCGGCCGCTGTTATCGCCTTTGTCAAAGAGGACAAGGCCTGATCCCGTCCGGGAACTCTGATAAGTCATTTTCAAAAAATGAGGAGATGAACGATGAAAAAAAGAAAGTTATTAACCCTGTTAGCCCTGATAGCCGCCTTGATGCTGGTATTGGTGGCCTGTGGTGGTGGCAATGAAAACGCCACCGAAGCCCCCGAAGCCACCACTGCCGCTGAAGAAAACAACAACGTAGCTGACGAACCGACCGAAGAACCGGTTGAGGAACCCGTTGAAGAAGCGACCGCCGTTGTCGAAGAAGTCGCCGGTGTCTCTTGCGCTGAACCGGTCAAAGTTGGCCTCATCACCGACGAAACCGGCCCATTGGCGATTTACGGAGCGCACATGCTCCGCTCCTTCCCGTTGGGGATGGAATATGCCACCGGCAGTGAAGGTGTCGAAGGGGATGGTTACACCAGCTATACATTGGATGAATGCGAAATCCAGGTGTACATTCGTGACGACCAGAGCAACCCGGAAATCACCGCCACCGTGGGCCGCGAACTGATCGAAGTGGTTGGTGTGGACATCATCGTAGGTACGGTTAGCTCCGGCGCGACAGCCACCCTGCAAGAGCTGGCCCGTGACAACGAAGTGATTCACATTGCCGCCCCCGCGGCCGCGAACGACCTCACCGGCGCGACCTTCAACGAATACTCTTTCCGCACCAGCCGCAACAATTACCAGGACGCGGTCAACATCTGCCAATACCTGACCACCCAATACAGCTCCTTCGTCCAGATTGCCCCCGACTACTCCTTCGGGTACGGTGGGGCGCAGGCGTTCCGTGATGCCTGTACCCTGTTCGGTGGCGAATTTGTGGGCGACGACATCTTCGCCCCCGCCGATACGACTGACTTCACCGCCTACATGGATCAGGTGCTCGCGGCCGCGGACGATGGCGCGGAAGCGTTCCTGGTAACATGGGCTGGTGGTGGGTTCATCCCGCTTTACCAGGCGTACATTGACTCCGGTGCGGTAGATGAAATTCCGTTAGCCGCCAGCTTCATTGACAACGTCGCCATGCCCGCCTTCTTTGCCAATGCCATTGGCTCCACCAGTGGTATCCTCTACCATTACACCCTGCCCGACAACCCGGTCAACGATTGGCTTGTCGAACAGACAATGGCTCGCTTCAGTGTGCCCCCGGATTTGTTCGATGCCGATGGGATGAACGCGGCGATCCTGCTCACCGAAGCCCTGAAAGCCACCGGTGGCGATACCACCGCTTCCACCATGATTGGGGCGATGGAAGGGATGGAGTTTGAAGGGCCGAAAGGCACGATCAACATCCGCCCCGAAGACCATGTCGCCATCCAGGACATGTACATCGCTACCCTGACCAACATTGACGACCCCGAAGCCAAGTTCTTTGAGTACGTCTCCACCAACCGGCCCAATGTGCCCTGCCTCTTGCCCGAAGGGTTGCAGGATCGTTGTGGTGATCTGCCCATCGGGAGTTTAGGCACTATCGAAGAGGCCACCGTGGCCCCCACCCCCGAACCAGAAGCCGCTGGCCTCTCTTGCGAAGAACCTATCAAAGTGGGTCTCATCACCGATGCCACCGGCCCATTGGCGATTTACGGGGCGCACATGCTCCGCTCCTTCCCCCTGGGGATGGAATATGCCACCGGCAGTGAAGGGGTTGAAGGGGATGGTTACACCAGCTACATGGCGGACGAATGCGAAATCCAGGTGTATGTCCGCGACGACCAAAGCAACCCGGAAATCACCGCCACCGTGGGGCGTGAGTTGATCGAAGTGGTGGGTGTAGATATTCTGGTCGGTACGGTTAGCTCCGGCGCGACCGCCACCCTGCAAGAACTGGCCCGCGACAACGAAGTCATTCACATTGCCGCCCCCGCGGCCGCGAACGACCTCACTGGCGCGACCTTCAACGAGTTCTCCTTCCGCACCAGCCGTAACAATTACCAGGACGCGGTCAACATCTGCCAATACCTGACCACCCAATACACCTCGTTTGTCCAGATTGCCCCCGACTACTCCTTTGGTTACGGTGGGGCGCAGGCGTTCCGTGATGCCTGTACCCTCTACGGTGGCGAATTCGTAGCCGATGACATCTTCGCCCCCGCCGACACCACTGACTTCACCGCCTACATGGATCAGGTGCTCGCGGCCGCGGACGATGGCGCGGAAGCGTTCCTGGTGACCTGGGCTGGTGGTGGGTTCATCCCGCTCTACCAGGCGTATGTAGACTCTGGGGCCGTAGATGAAATTCCGCTGGCCTCGTCCTTTATTGACAATGTGGCTCTGCCCGCCTTCTTTGCCAACGCCGTTGGCTCGACCAGTGGTATCCTGTACCATTACACCCTGCCCGACAACCCGATTAATGATTGGTTAGTGGAACAAACGATGGCCCGCTTCAGTGTTCCCCCGGACCTGTTTGATGCGGACGGGATGAATGCGGCGATTATGCTGGTGGAAGCGTTGAAGGCGACGGGTGGGGCGGCGGACGCGGCCGCGCTCATCGCTGTCATGGAAGGGATGGAGTTTGAAGGGCCGAAGGGCACGATCAACATCCGTCCCGAAGACCATGTCGCCATCCAGGACATGTACATCGTGACCCTGCTCAACGTGGACGACCCCGAAGCCCGCTTCTACGAATACGTCTCCACCAACCGGCCCGATGTGCCCTGTCTCCTGCCCGAAGGTTTGCAAGACCGTTGTGGTGACTTGCCCGTCGGCAGTCTCAGCGGCGAGTAACAGTTTGTGAGGTTCTAACAATATAGGACTTACGCGCTGTGGCCGGTGTCCCCACCGCGCCACACCGAGCACGGTCAGGAGACCGGTTCGAGCAACCCCGTAAGTCCTAAATAACTTTCCGGTTAAGACCTGACAGGTTTCCGAAAACCTGTCAGGTCTGGCTGGAACTTATTTTGGGACGATTACTTAGCAACCCGATGTAGGGCGATTTGCCAAATCGCCCTACATTTTCTGAGGAGACAACATGAACGGGGTTCACCAGAGGTGATGAAAATTTATCCGCAGATTACGCAGATTATTTTCACCCTTTATCCGTGTTTCTTCCCATCCGTGTTTCTTCATATCAGTGGCTATTTTCAGAGGAGCGGTGATGGCCGACGATATTATTCTCAGAACCGAAAACCTGCGCCGTGAGTTCGGCTCACTGGTGGCCGTCGCCGATGTCAGCATCGAGGTCAAGGCCAAAACCTTACACTCGATCATCGGCCCCAACGGCGCAGGCAAAACGACCTTCTTCAACCTGTTGAGCGGCAACATTCGCCCTACCAGCGGCTCCGTCTACTTCAAAGGGCAGAATATCACCCACATTCCGCTCCACAAGACCGCCCACCTGGGCATTGGCCGCTCCTTCCAGATTACCAACATCTTCCCCAACCTGACGGTGCTGGAAAACATCCGCCTCTCCTGCCAGGCTTTAGGCAACCACAGCTTCCGCTTTTTCCAATCCCATCGCGCCTTCAAACAATATGAAGAACGAGCCTGGACGGTCATTCAGCAGGTGGGGTTGCAGGAGCAGGCGTTATTGCCCGCCCGCACCTTGCCCCACGGCGCACAACGCAAACTGGAACTGGGCATGATTCTGGCCCCCGACCCCGAACTGCTCCTGCTGGATGAACCCACCGCCGGGATGGCCTCGGAGCAAGTGCCGGAACTGATGGCCCTCATTCAGAATATTCAACTGGCGGGGAACAAGACGGTCATGCTGGTCGAACATAACATGAACGTGGTGATGAGCTTCTCCGATAGGATTACCGTGATGCACCACGGCGCGGTTCTGGCCGAAGGTACACCCGCCGAAATCGCCGCCAACGAAACGGTGCAAACAGCCTATTTGGGGCAGTTGTACCATTTGGAAGACAAAGTAGCCGGTTGAAGGTGTTGAGGCTAGAGCGAGAGAAAGAGTTAGAGGACAGAAAAACAGATTCTCCTCTTGCTCTACCTCTGAACTCTAAACTCCCCCATGTGACAAGATGACAAACAACAATCTTCTCGAAGTTCGCAACATTCACACCTTCATCGGCCAGTTTCATATTTTGGAAGGGGTGAATGTGACTGTGCCCAAAGGGAGCATTGTCGCGCTCCTGGGGCGTAATGGGGCAGGCAAAACCACCACCCTGAAAACTATTTTGGGACTGACACCCCCCCGTGAAGGTCAGATTATTTTTGCGGGTCAGGAAATTCAAGGCCAGCGCAGTTTTGACATTGCCGCCATGGGCATTGGTTTTGTGCCGGAGCACCGGGCGATTTTCCGTGACCTGAGCGTGTTAGAAAATTTGCGCATTGCCGAACGGAAAAAGGGGGATTTGGCCCGCAAAGAGGCATTTATTTTTGAACTGTTCCCCGATCTCAAGCGGCTGATCAAATTGCCCGGCACGAACCTGTCCGGGGGGCAACAGCAGATGTTGGCGGTGGCGCGGGCACTCGTGCCGGATAACAAACTTCTGCTGATTGATGAACCCAGTGAAGGGTTGGCCCCGGTCATCATCGAGCAGATGATGGCGGCGATTAAACAGCTTTCGGCGGAGACGACGGTGGTGCTGGTGGAGCAGAATTTCCTGGTTGCCAGCCAACTGGCGGAGCATTACGTCATCATTGATGAAGGCCATTCGGTACGGCATGGCCTGATGGCGGATTTGGTGCAGGATAAGGCGACGATTCAGCGGTATTTGGGCGCGGCGTAGGGGTGATGGGAAAATGGTCAGTGGTTGATGGTCAGTGGTTAATGGTTAATGGCTAATGGTTAATGGTCAATGGTCAATGAATTGTGAATTTATCACTCACTGATGACTGTCCACTGTTCACTGTTCACTGTTCACTGTTCACTGTCCACTGTTCACTCATACCGGGTTAGGGAAATGAATTTATGGCTACTTTGAAGAAGAACCGGACGCGGATTGTGGTGTTGGCGGTGTTGGCCCTTTTGTTTATTTCGGCGATCCAGGGGATGGAAGAGCCGCAGGATTGGGTCATTACTATTTTGCGCGGCCTGTCGGTGGGGATGGTGACGTTTCTGGTGGCGTCGGGGTTGTCGCTCATCTTTGGGTTGATGGATGTGCTGAACCTGGCGCACGGGGAAATGTTTATGTTGGGGGCGTATATGGGCTGGACGGTGTTTGTGCGGCCGGATACGTTTGTGGATGTGTTGGCTCCCCTGTTTCTGGTCGTGGCGGGTTTTGCCTTGACCCCTGTGTGGCGAGTATTGTTGGCCCGGTTGAAGGTGTCGGAGCAGATGAAGCAGGTATGGCCCGCGGCCGCATTGCTTATCGCCCTCGTCATCCTCTTCTTTACCTTTACTAAGTTCCCCATCACCGGCTGGAACCTGGGCGTGTTTGCTGAGGCTCCTGGTACTTATGCCCTGGCGTTAGATCAAGGCCGTTTGGAACTGCCAGAACCGGAACTGGTGAGTACGGGCGCGGCCGCGGCCGCGATCCTCGGCACACTCATCGGCAGTTCCCTGCTGGCCCTCTCCCTGGTGGGGTTCGCCCAGAAAAACCAGGCCGGACTGCTCAATCCACGCCTGAACAAAGGGCCAATCGTTGCGGCCGCGCTTCTCATCGTGGCCGGATTGGTCGTTTACTTCGCCAACGACAGCCTGACCACCACCCTGTTAGACATGGGCACAACCGCCCGCTTCTTCCTGGCCATGGCCGTAGCGACCATCATCGGCTTTGTCATCGGCGGAATTTTTGAGAGCGTGCTCATTCGCCCCCTGTACGACCGACCCATTTACCAGTTGATGTTGACCCTGGGGGTAAGTTTTATCGTCATCGAAGTGGTGCGCTCTATCTGGGGTCGGCCAGAATTTATCATGCCCAAAGCGGAGCTATTCACCGGAACGGGCGATTTTTGCCCCGCTACGAACCTGGGTGATTTGCTCACCTACAACTGCTCCACGATTTTGCTTTTTGATGGCCGCATCCGCACCTACAACGAAGTTTTTATCATCCTGGTGGGGCTGGTTGTGTTGCTGGTGGTCTGGTTACTCCTGCAACGCACCCGCATCGGCATGATTATCCGGGCGGGGGTGCAGGACAGTGAGATGGTGGAAGCGTTGGGGATCAATGTGCGCCAGGTGTTCACCTTCGTGTTTGCGATGGGGGTGGCGTTGGCGTCGTTGGGTGGGGTGTTGGCCGCCCCGTCGGTGGGGTTGTCGAATGGGATGGGGACCCAGTATTTGCTCCTGGCCCTGATTGCCCTGGCGATTGGTGGACTGACGAGTTTTCCGGGCGCGGCCGCGGGGGCCATTCTCGTCGGTTTAATCCAACAGTTCATCATCAAATACGGCCAGATCGGCATCAACCTGCCCTTCCTGGAAGAACCATTCAAGCCATCCCCCCCGCTCGTGCCCGCTTCCGTCGTTTTGCTCATGGTGATCATCCTGCTCGTTCTGCCGCAGGGACTGTTTGGCCGCAATGAATAAATGGTACGGTTCAAAATTTGTAGGGCGATTTACCAAATCGCCCTACAAATTTTGAACCATGCCGAATAAATCAACAGGATTTTGGCAAAACTGGTTTGACCAATGGTAATAACGAATACACCAATACACCAATACACCAATAACCAATGGTTAGATTAAAAAATGCCCCACTCCAGTAAATCAATCGCTTGACCCACGGTGGCAGGGTCGGAAAAGAGCCACAACCAGCCCAAATGACACAAGCAACCCTTTCTTCTTCTAACCAAAAACAGCAAGCTCCGGCCTGGTGGCGACAGCATGGGGGTCTTCTCATCGTCCTGCTTTTGATGGGGCTACTCCCGTTTATTGTCGCCCTGCTGGACGGGCAATCCTTCGCCTCGCTGGTCGCCAATGAAACCGGCAATTCCCGCTTCATCCAGGGCTTGATGATCGAAGTGTTTATTTTGGCGATTTATGCCATCAGCTACGATTTAATCCTGGGTATCACCGGGTTGCTCTCCTTTGGTCATGCCATGTTTTTTGCCGCCGGAGCTTATTACACCGGCATTGCCTTCAAAAGCCTGGAGTATGGCCTGGGTCAAACCCTGATCGGTCTGGTGGTGGTGGCGGTGGTGCAGGCCCTGATTGTGGGGCTGGTTCTGCCCCGGGTGAAAGGGGTGACGTTTGCCCTGGTGACGTTGGGTGTGGCTTCGATGTTCAGCATTGTGGTGCAATCGAGCGAACTGGCGGAGTGGACGGGGGCGGATGTGGGGTTGCAGGGCATCACGCCGCCGGAATTTCTTAACACCTCGACGGAACGCCTGCGCCTTTATTTCCTGACGTTGGCCTGCACGTTATTCATTTATCTCATTTACAAACGGTTTGTGGATTCACCCACAGGGCGGGTCTGTATCGCCATCCGCGAAAATGAGAATCGCGCCCTGATGTTGGGGTACAACACCTTCTATTTTAAGATGGCGGCGTTGGTGTTGTCGTCGCTGACAGCCGCCTTTGCCGGATTTCTCCATGCCATTCACCAACCCATTGTCAGCCCGAACATCGCTTCGTTGGGCTGGACGGTGGCGGCTCTGCTCATCATTTTGATGGGTGGGGTGGGGACGCTCAGTGGGGCGTTGATTGGGGCGGCGATTTTCCGCTTGTTGGAGTATTTCCTGGACAAACAGTTTGGGGATAAGGCCAGTTTCTTGCTGGGGTTGATGTATGTGGGGTTGGTGCTGTTTGTGCCGTATGGGATTGTGGGCACATGGCGGGCGAAAGCGTTCCAGATTGAGCAGGGGCGGAAGCGGTTGGTGCGGCTGTTGGGGTTGAGTAAAGAGTAAATGGGGTGGGGTAAAACACGGATAGGAAGGAACACGGATTTTGATCAGACCTGACAGGTTTTCCGCAAACCTGTCAGGTCTTTTTGGGGTGGGGTTTTGTTTGTTTTCATCCACTAGATGGAACACGGGGCGCGGCCGCGTTTCCCCTTTTCATCTTTCATCATTCATCCCTCATAATTGGTTGGTGGCTATTACGCCGGGTTCACTTCTACAGCCAGTCGTAAACCGAAACTGTGTAACAACGCATTGAGACTGACAAGTTGTGGATTGCCCGTAGACGATAACATACGATAAAGATTTTCTCGATTAAGCACGGATAGGCATAACATGAGCGTCGCCCGTACGATTCTATTGACCCCCACCGAACATAATGCTATCGTTGCGGCGACACGTCACCTGTCCTATCTGGTTGCCGCCATTTTGATGGGTACGGTAGCGCATGCGGCCGCAATCCAAGTACTGTTCGCTACTCCCCGCTCCCTGCTCGCGAATCAAAGGAGACTGCTTGATGTACATGCTCTTTCTCGTTTTGGACAATCCCGCCCGACTGAATGAGGTGTTAGCCACCTGGGAAAAAGCCGGTGCGCCGGGTATCACCATTCTCGAAAGTACCGGCCTACACCGGGTTCTAACGCGCCAGGAAGCCAGTTCAGCTTTTGCTGGTTTTGGGGCCTTGTTTGGCAGTGGACAAACCGGTCATCACACCCTGTTCACCATCATCCCCGATTTAGCCCTGGCCCAGGCCATCATCACCGCCACCGAAGCCCTTCTCGGTAGCCTCAACGAACCCAACACCGGCATCGCCTTTGCCCTTCCCGTCGCCCAAACCTGGGGAAAACCTAATTAGAGGAGAGTAAACAGTAAGCAGTAAACTGTTCACTGTTCACTGTTCACTTGAATTCACATGCCCTGGATCATCTTTCTTATCAGCTCTGCGATTGTCGTCGCGGCCGCGGTCAAACTGGCCGAATATGGCGACGTGATTTCCGTCCGCACCAAACTGGGTGGCCTGTTGGTTGGGACAATATTTCTGGCCGGAGCCACCTCTCTGCCAGAGATGATTGCTTCCATCACTTCCTTCAGTCAGGGATTACCTGACCTGGCGGCGGGTAACTTTTTCGGTAGCAACATGGTCAACATGCTCCTGCTGGCCCTGGTAGACATGTTCAGTTTCCAGGTTCCCCTGTTACGTCGTGCCGCCATCACCCACACCCTGACAATGGCCTTAGGGGCCTTGCTGATGGTCGTGGCGATTATTTTTGTTCTGCTAGATGTGCCCGTGCCGGTATTGGGCTGGGTGGGGGTAGATAGTTTGCTCCTGATTGCCCTTTATTTTGGTGGTTTGTGGCTGATCCAGCAGGAAGGGAAGTTGGCCTCGCGGCCGAGTGCCACGGAAGAGGTTGTGCCGGGGGCGGATTTTCCTTCGTTGCGAAAAGGGGTGCTGGGGTTCGCGGCCGCGGCCCTCGTCCTCATGTTTATTGTTCCCGAACTGGTCAAAGCCACCGCCGATATTGCCGAAATCACCGGCCTGGGGACAACATTTGTGGGCACGGCTTTGCTTAGTCTGGTCACTTCCCTGCCCGAACTGCTCGCCGCCATCGCCGCCGTGCGCTTAGGCGCATATGATCTGGCCATCGGCAACTTGTTTGGCTCCAATATTTTCAACATGCTCGGCCTGGGGCTGGCTGACTTTTTCTATACCGAAGGCCGTTTTCTGGGCGATATTGACCCAAGTTTTGCCCTGGTCGGTCTGCTAGGCCTGCTTTTGATGATCATGGCTCTCATTGGCAATCTGGCCCGCATCGAACGGCGCATTTTTTACATTGAAGTAGATGCCGTTTTGATGATACTGGTTTACCTGGCGGGGATGTATTTACTGTTCATACAGGGGCGAATTTAAGACAAACCTGCGTTTGACGCACTGCATAATGCTTTCTACAATTAAGTTGACTGACTCACTCAATCCTCAGTCCTCTGCCCTCTGCACTCACACCTGGAGGTACCCCATGACCCAAGACGCTTATATTTTTGATGCCATTCGCACGCCCCGCGGCCGCGGCAAGAGCAGTGGCTCGCTGTATGAAGTCACCCCCATCAGCCTCATTGCCGGGTTGCTCAAAGAGTTGCAATGCCGCCACAACCTCGACACCTCACAAGTGGACGACATCGTGTTGGGTGTCGTTTCCCCCATCGGGGAACAGGGGGCGGATATTGCCCGGACGGCGGCTCTGTATGCCGATTGGCACGTAGACACCCCCGGCGTCCAGCTTAACCGGTTCTGCGCCTCTGGCCTGGAAGCGGTCAACATGGCGGCCATGAAGGTGCGCTCCGGCTGGGAAAACCTGGTCGTAGCTGGTGGCGTCGAGTCTATGTCCCGTGTGCCCATGGGTTCCGACGGCGGCGCCTGGATCATGGACCCGGCGGTGAATGGCAAAACCAGCTTCGTGCCCCAAGGCATCAGTGCCGATCTGGTGGCGACACTGGAAGGGTTTAGCCGTGAGGATGTAGACCGCTTTGCCCTGCAATCGCAACAACGCGCCACCCACGCCACCGAAAACGGCTATTTCCACCGTTCCCTCGTGCCGGTACGTGATCAAAATGGCTTAATGATTCTGGACACAGACGAATTTATCCGCCCCAACACGACAATGGCCGCGTTGGGCAATCTTTCCCCGTCGTTTCAGATGATGGGGGAGATGGGGTTTGATGCGGTGGCCCTGCAACGGTATCCCCATCTGGAGCGGATCAACCATATGCACACGCCGGGTAATTCGTCGGGGATTGTGGATGGCGCGGCCGCAGTGCTCATTGGCACAAAAGAAAAGGGTGAGGCAATGGGGCTGAAACCACGAGCGAAGGTGTGTGCGGCCGCGCTCGTCGGCACCGAACCCACCATCATGCTGGTTGGCCCGGCCCCCGCCTCCAAAAAAGCCCTCAAACTGGCCGGGATGGACGTGAAAGACATTGATTTGTTCGAGGTCAACGAAGCGTTTGCCGCCGTTGTCCTGCGTTTTGTCCGTGAGATGGGGATTGACAGCCTGGAGAACGTCAACGTCAACGGTGGCGCCATTGCTATGGGCCACCCCCTCGGCGCAACCGGGGCCATGCTTCTGGGCACAGTCCTGGATGAACTGGAACGTTGTGACCTGGAAACCGGCCTCATCACCCTCTGTGTCGGCGGCGGCATGGGCATTGCCACGATTATTGAGCGTGTCTAAAAAGCGATAACACGAATAGGGAAGCTGTAGGACGATTTGGTAAATCGTCCACAGGGCGATTTACCAAATCGCCCTACAGCAAACCCCCAAACTGATTCTTATCCGTGTTATAAATTCCCTCTTATGACCCAGGCCAGTCGTGAGTTGACCCATTCCCCTCGTACCACCTGGTTGCCGTATGTGATGCTGGCGGGGGCATCCCTGTTTTGGGCCGGGAATGCCATTACCGGGCGGGCGTTGCGCGGCGACATTTCCCCGGTGGGGATCAACTTTGGGCGCTGGCTGGTGGCGTTGGTGATTTTGCTCCCCCTCACCTACCGTGCCCTCGTGGCGCAATGGCCGCTGGTCAGGGCTAACGGTCGCCTGTTCCTGGCGTTGGGGTTGACCGGTGTGACCATCTTCCAGACCTGCCTCTATCTGGCTTTACAGACGACGACAGCCATCAACTCCACCCTGTTTTTCTCCCTGACGCCGGTTGTCATTGTGGCCCTGTCCTGGGTGTTATGGCGGGAACGGTTGACGCGGCCGCAAATCCTGGGCATCCTTCTCTCTCTCATCGGCGCACTATTCCTCATCATGCAGGGAAAACTGGCCCATCTCCTGGCCTTCCAATTCAACCAGGGTGATTTGTGGATGGTGTTGGCGGTCATTTTGTGGGCGATTTACTCTGTTCTGCTCAAAAAATTGCCCCCCACCCTGGCCCAGCCGGTTATCCTCACCGCTACCGTCCTGGCCGGGATGCTCTTTCTCTTGCCCGCCTTCATCATCACCACCCT